>NZ_JBYSYL010000001.1:0-1060178 GCF_058783235.1 Achromobacter sp. FW305-C-28
ATTCCACCTTGCCACAGGCGGGGCCACGAAGACAGTTTCTTCGTCACGGGTGTCGTGCATGACGACTATTGGGCTTCAGATTCCCTCGGGCGCATCTAACGCCCCGCCCACCGCACACCGACACCGCCAAGCGCTCAGGATGCCGTTTAGCCACGATAGCTGGGTAGAGCGGTGTGCTTGGCATGGTAATCACGGTCAGAGTGGGGTGGGACGGTGCCCGTCTCGTGCCGGCCGCGCGGGCGGCGAGACTTACGCGTTGTCTTGCGGGCGCCGATGGCGCTATCGCGTGTGGGTGGCGATGCTGGTGGTGTTAGAGCGGCCTGTTTTGTGAGCGCCTAGTGCTGATGGACATGCGGCAGTATCTATCGGCGCGGATGCCGTGGCGTTCGACGTCAGTGTGCAGCGCCCGATGGGCGGCGCGCGAGACGGTCAGCATGCGCAAGCCAGTGCCTGATCGCGCCGCCCATCACCGCCCCTCCCCCCGACGCGGGGAGTCAAAAGAACCCCACTCTCCACCAGCGCGAAGCGCCGCCGCAACACATTCCAGCAGCGCAATGCCAAACGTGGCCGCCCGCGCGGCCGCGGCTTGGCGACCCTGCAGATTCCATTCCCTGACCACAGGTCTAACCGCGCATCAAACCCAGATGCACGTAGCCCCTGGTGGGGGTGGCTTGTGGAGTGGGCAACCTCGATGCGCCCGAGGGAATCGGAAGGGAGCCGAAGGCGTACGACGATGACGAGGGGGAAGTCCGGAGCGAAGGCTCCGGACCGCAATCGTGGGCGCTCACTCCACAAGCCACCCCCGCCAGGGGCGACCGACGAAGATCAATCGACCGCACAACCCAAACCAAATCACATAAGTAAAAAATAAAACTACATAAGAAGTAATAAAACAACATCAAGAAATACGAAGCAATGTTTTCCTTGCCTCTCGATACTCTGCCTCCAGCAATGCCACAAGATCTGCCACCGCCAAGATCTCTTGGCTTGAACCCACGCCCTGGCCCGCGCTCCAGATGTCCTTCCAGGCTTTGCGCTGAACATCATTCTGGCCTTGCAGATTTCTCCAATCCAACCCTGCCGCTTCAATACTTGGCTTCAGATAATTTGCCGGAATGCCTGAGAAATACGATGTATAGACCACGTCTGTAGCCTGTGCCGTCAGCACCATTTCCCGATAGGCTTCGTTTGCCAGGGATTCGTGGGTCGCGATGAAACGCGTGCCCATGTAGGCGAAATCGCAGCCCAGGGCCTCGGCGGCCAGGATGTCCTTGCCGTGGCTGATGCAGCCCGACAGGGCCAGCGGGCCGTCGTAGAACGCGCGGATTTCGTTGACCAGGGCGATCGGGTTCAGTTGGCCCGCGTGGCCGCCCGCGCCGGCGGCCACCAGGATCAGGCCGTCCACGCCCGCGTCCAGCGCGCGCTTGGCATGGCGGACCGTTGTGACGTCTTGGTAGACCTGGCCGCCGTAGGCGTGGGCGGCGCGCACTACGGCTTCCGGTGGGTAGAGCGATGTGATCAGCAGCGGCACCTGGCGTTCCGCGCAGATTGCCAGGTCGCCTTGCCAGCGGGCGTTGCTGGGGTGCACGATCAGGTTCACCCCGTAGGGGGCGACCTGCGTGCCTGGCGCCGCGCGGCGAGTCGCGGCCAGGCGGGTTTCGATGCGGGTGATCCACTCGTGCAGCTGTTCCTGCGGACGGGCGTTCAGCGATGGGAACGTGCCGATGATGCCGGCGCCGCATTGCGCGGCCACCAGGTCCGGGCCCGAGACCAGGAACATGGGGGCGCCGATGATCGGCAATCGGGTTTGCGTGCGCAAGGCGGGCGTTCGGCTCATAGGCAGGTTCCGGGTGCGGTTCAACAGAAAGGGGTCAGTTCGCCTGGATGTTCGCGCTCTGGATCACGTCCGCCCATAGCGCGTACTCGCGGTCGATGCGGTCTTGCAGCGCGGCGGCGTCGCCCGTGTTGATCGTGTAGCCGCCTTCCGTCATCGCGCGGCGAAACGCCGGGTCTTGCGATACGTCCGACAGTGCGCGGATCAGGCGGGCGCGGATGTTGTCCGGCAGCTTCTTCGGCGCGACCAGCGCGTACCAGCCCACCACCTCGTAGTCTTTCATGCCCGCCTCGATCATCGTCGGCACGTCCGGCAGCTCGGGGTTGCGCGTGCGTGACGTGACCGCCAGCGCGCGCGCCTTGCCGCTCTTGATGAACGGGATCGCCGTGCTGGTGATGTCGAACATGAACGTGATCTTGCCGCTCACCACATCCATCATCGCCGGTGAATTGCCGCGGTAGGGCACGTGCAGCATCGGCACGCCCGCCTGCTTTTTCAGCAGCTCGGCCGACAGATGGTTCGATGCGCCGATGCCTGCCGATCCGAACGACACCGCGTCGGGGTGGGCGCGGGCGTAGTCCACCAGTTCGGCCACGCTCTTGGCGGGCGCCTGCGGGCCGATCAGCAGCACGTTGGCGTAGTCCACGATCAGGCCGATCAGCGAGAAGTCCTTGCGCGGATCGAATAGCGTACTGCGCTGCACCAGCGGCGACATCGTCAGCGTGGGGCTGGCGGCAAAGCCCAGCAGGTAGCCGTCTGGCGGCGCCTTGGCCGTGGCGTCGGAGGCGATCATGCCGCTGGCGCCCGCGCGGTTTTCCACCACCACCGCCTGGCCCAGCTTGTCGCCCAGGTACTTGGCGAAGACGCGCGCGGTGGTGTCCACCGGGCCGCCCGGGGCGTAGCCCACCAGCAGGCGGATCGGCCGGTCGGGGTAGGCATTGTCGGCGCTGGCGGGGGCGCCGGTCGCCAGGGCCGCGGCGAAGGTCGCCGCGGCCAGCAGGGGCTTGATGTTCACGCTCATGTCTCCTTGGGGATAGGCCGGTCGCGGAGCGGAACGACATGTGCGCGCCTACGCCGGCCTTTGTTTCAGCGGCTGGGAATAAGTGGCGCCGCGAGTTTGGGAAAGACGGTGGGGAAAAATCTTGTCGCTGCGGATATCGGGGGCTGCCGGGAACATCGTGGTGCGAGCTACAGCGTGGCGGCGGTGCCGAGAATGGCGGTGGACTGGCTGGACAGCGTGCCGCCGTTGCCATGCACCAGCGCCAGGTCGGCGCCGGACACCTGGCGTGCACCGGTTTCGCCGCGCAACTGCCTGACCGCCTCGATCATGATGAAGACGCCGTACATGCCGGGATGCACGCAGCACAGGCCGCCGCCGTTGGTGTTCACCGGCAGCCGTCCGCCCGGGGCGATCGCGCCGTCGGCAATGAAGTCGCGCGCCTCGCCCTTGGCGCAAAAGCCCAGGTCTTCCAGGAACAGCAGCGTGTTGATGGTGAAGGCGTCGTACAGCTCCACCACGTCGATGTCGCGCGGCGTCACGCCGGCCATGGCATAGGCGCGGCGGCCGGACTCCGCCGCCGCCGTTACCGTCAGGTCTTCCATGGACGAGATCTGCCGGTTCCAGACGGCGGTGGCGTTGCCCAGCACGTACACCGGCGGGCGCGGCAGGTCGCGGGCGCGTTCGGCGCGCACCAGCACATAGGCGCCGGCGCCGTCCGTCACCAGGCAGCAGTCACGCACGCTCAAGGGGTCCGACACCATGCGCGCCGACAGGATCTGTTCCAGCGTGGCCGGCTCGCGCAGCTGCGCCTCGGGGTTGAGCTGGGCCCACTGGTTGGCGGCCAGCGCCACCCGGGCCAGGTCTTCGCGGCGGGTGCCGTACTGGTGCATGTGGCGCGCGGCGGCCAATGCATACGACGACAGCGGGCTGAGCGGGTCGTACGGCGTTTCGTAGGGTTGCGGATCGAACTGCTTGCGCACGCGGCCGATTTCGGCGCGGCTCAGGGCGGACGTGCGCTGGGTGCTGCCGTAGCAGACCAGCACCGCGTTGCATTGGCCCGAGGCCAGCGCGTGCAGCGCGGGCAACAGGTGGGCCACGAAACTGGAGCCGCCCAACATGGTGCTGTCGATGAAGGTCGGGCGGATGCCCAGGTGTTCGATCACCGGCATCGCCCACATGGGCGCGGCCACGCTGGCCGTGCACAGGCCGTCGATGTCCTGCATCGTCAGGCCGGCGTCGGCCACGGCGCGCTGCGCGGCCTGCACCAGGATTTCCATTTCGGTATAGCCGTTGGCCTGGCCCAGGCCGGCATGGCCCACGCCGGCCACCGCGACGGCGCCGCGCAGATCGTTCAGCGTCATGGCGCCTCCTTGTTGGGAACGAAGACCACCAGGCCGCGGCCCTCGGCGACCGCCACCTGTGCCCGCACCGCCATGCCGATGCGCACGGCGTCGGGCGCGATGCCCTCCACCCGGCTCATCAGGCGCACCCCTTCGGCCAGGTCGATCAGCGCCACGTTGTAGTCGCCGCCCGCCTCGGGCTTGCGCCGCACCACGGTGGTCGAATAGACGGTGCCGCGCCCGTCGGGCGTTTTCCAGGACAGCTGGTCGGCGCCGCAATGCGGGCAGAGCATGCGGGGATAGAACACGGCGCGGTCGCAGGCGGCGCAGTGCTGGATCAGGAAGCGGCCCTGGTCCAGCGCCTGGCGGTACTGCGCGTCGACGCCGGTGGTGGCGTCGTTCGGGGCGGTAGCGGTCATTGCGTGGGGTTTCCGGGTTGACGAGCCGCCAGTGTCGGGGCTGGTGCCGGCGCGTGCCATTCTTCATTGCTGAAGCAGGCCTTTTGCCGGCCCGTAGTGCCTGCGGTGGGGCGACGCTGGGCCGGGTCCCTACATCGCCGCAAAAGCCGCCCTTCGGCAACCGCAGATTGTCCCGGCGGGGCGGGCCATGGCTAGATACCGGTCAAAGGAGACAGACCATGAATCTGACTTGGACGCCCGAAGAGCGCCAGTTTCGTGAGACGGTGCGCGCGTTTGCCGCCGACCGATTGCCGGCGGACATCCGCGCCAAGGTGCGCCGCCATCAGCGGCTGGAGCGGGACGATTACGTGCGTTGGCACAACCTCCTGGCCGACCAGGGCTGGGGGGCGCCCAATTGGCCCGTGGAACACGGCGGCACCGGCTGGAACGCGTTGCAGCGGCTGATCTTCGAAGTGGAATGCTTCAAGGCAGGCGCACCGCGGCTGCTGCCGTTCGGCCTGTCGATGATCGGCCCGGTATTGATGAAGTACGGCAGCGCCGCGCAGCAGGCGCGCTTTCTGCCGCGCATGGCGCGGGTGCAGGATTGGTGGTGCCAGGGCTATTCCGAACCGGGCTCCGGGTCGGACCTGGCGTCGCTCAAGACCCGCGCGGTGCGCGACGGCGACGACTACGTCGTCAACGGCCAGAAGACCTGGACCACGCTGGCGCAGTACGCCGACTGGATGTTCTGCCTGGTGCGCACCGATCCCGATGCGCGGGCCCAGCGCGGCATTTCGATGTTGCTGCTGGACATGCGCGCTCCCGGCGTGACGGTGCGCCCGATCCGCACGCTCGACGGCGGCCACGACGTCAACGAGGTGTGGCTGGAAAACGTGCGGGTGCCTGTGGAAAACCGGGTGGGCGAAGAAAACCACGGCTGGACCTACGCCAAATATCTGCTGGGCCACGAACGCACCGGCATCGCCGGCCTGGGCCATTGCCATCGTGAACTCGACATCTTGAAGGGCATGGCCGCCCGAGCCACCTCGCGAGGCCGGCCACTGCTGGCCGACAGCCGCATGCGCGACCGCATTTCGCGCATCGAGGTCGACATCATGGCGCTGGAGATGCTGCTGCTGCGCGTGGCGGCCAGCAACGACGGCACGCCGGGGCCGGAGGCGTCGGTGCTGAAGATCCGCGGCTCCGAGATCCAGCAGGACCTGGCGATGCTGCAGATGGAAGTGGCCGGCCCGGACGCCTGGCCCTATGACCCGGCCTGGATGCTGGCTGACGCCGACTGGCACGGGCCCGGCCCCGAGATGGCCGCCGCCTCGGGCGCCGGCTACGCCGATATGCGCAAGACCTCGATCTACGGCGGCACCACCGAAGTGCAGAAGGGCATCATCGCCCGCCTGGTGCTGGGCCTGTAGGCCCCATCGCTCCAAGACTAGGAACACGACGCATGGACTTTCTCTATTCCGAAGAACAGCGCATGCTGGCCGACAGCCTGCGCCGCCTGGTGGACCAGGCATGGACCCGGCCGCAACGCCGTGCCCGCGAAACGGCGGGGCGGCTCGATGCCCGCGCCTGGGCCGCGCTGGCCGACGTGGGTGTGCTGGGCCTGACCATCGCGCAGGACGCGGGCGGCTTTGGCGAAGTGCCCGCCAGCCTGCTGCCCGTGCATGTGGAGCTGGGCCGCGGCCTGGTGGCCGAGCCGGTCATTCCCAGCGCGGTGATGGGCGCCGCCCTGATCGAGGCCTGCGGCGGGCAGGCGCGCCAGCGTTGGCTGCCTGGCATTGCCTCGGGCGAATGCGTGGTCAGCGTGGCCTGGCAGGAACCGGGGCGGCGTTATGAGGCCACGCCCGACGTCTGCCGTGCGGTGCGCAGCGGTGCGGGCTGGCGGCTGGATGGCGCCAAGCACCTGGTGTGGCACGGTGCGGCCGCGCAGGCCTGGTGGGTCAGCGCACGCGACGAGAGCGGCGCGACGGTGTTGCTGGCGGTGCCGGCGGACGCTGCGGGCGTGTGCGTCACCGATACGCCGACGCTGGACGGCGCGCGCTGCGCGCGGCTGGATTTCGCGGGGGTTGCCTTGCCGGCGGACGCCCTGCTGGCGCAAGGCGCGCAGGCCGACGCGGCCTTGGCCGAGGCGCTGCAATGGGGCACGGCCGCGCTGTGCGCGCACGCGGCCGGCGCCATGGAGCGTCTGTTGGAAATCACCGTGGACTACCTCAAGACGCGCCAGCAGTTCGGCCAGCCGCTGGCCTCGTTCCAGGCGTTGCAACATCGTCTGGCCGAGATGCTGGTGGCCAAGGAACTGGCACTGTCCATGGCCTATGTGGCGGTGGCGGCGCTGACCGAGCCGGACGCTGCCCAGCGCCGCCGCATGCTGGCCTCGGCCAAGCTGGAAGCTGCGCGCGCTGGCCGGCAGGTGGCGCAGATGGCGGTGCAGCTGCATGGTGGCATGGGCATGACGGACGAGCTGGAGGTGGGCGACTACTTCAAGCGCCTGACGGTGGTGGACCTGCTGCTGGGCGACAGCGCTGAGCAATTGGCCGTGCTGGAGGAATTGGCATGAAGCCCACATCATCGGAAGCCACAGACATGAGCACCGCCAATTCCGATGCCAGCGCGGCCCGCGCCGGCTACACGCAGATCCGCTTCGTGCTGGACCAGGGCGTGGGCGTCATCACGCTGGACCGTCCCGAACGGCTGAACAGTTTCACCGCCGTGATGCACGCCGAACTGGCGCGAGCGCTGGACGAGCTGGAGGCGCACGCCGGCCTGCGCGGCGTGGTCATCACCGGCGCCGGCCGCGGCTTTTGCGCCGGGCAGGACCTGGGCGAGCGCAAGCCGCCCGAAGACGGCAGCCGGCGCGACCTCAGTGCAATCCTGGCCAAGTCGTATCGCCCGCTGATCATGCGCTTGCGCGCGTTGCCGGTGCCGGTGGTGTGCGTGATGAACGGCGTGGCCGCCGGCGCGGGCGCCAGCCTGGTGCTGGCCTGCGATGTGGTGTTTGCGGTGGAATCGGCCCGCTTCATCCAGGCGTTCAGCAAGATCGGCCTGTTGCCCGATGCCGGCGGCACGTGGTTCCTGCCACGCCTGGTGGGCTCGGCGCGGGCCATGGGCGCAGCTTTGTTCGGCGAAGCCGTCAGCGCGCGACAGGCCGAAGCATGGGGCCTGATCTGGCGGGTAGTGCCGGACGAGACCCTGGCCGACACGCTGGCCGAGGTGACCGCCACGCTGGCGGCGGGGCCGACGCGGGCCTACGGCGCCACCAAGGCGGCGCTGCATGCGTCCAGCGGCAATACGCTGGCCGAGCAGTTCGACCTGGAATGCAGGCTGCAGCGCGAGCTGGGCTACACCGACGATTACCTGGAAGGCATGCAGGCGTTCGCGCAGAAACGCGCACCGGCGTTCAAGGGGCGTTGATCTCGCAGAAGGGGGCGACGTGAGCGGGGCGGGCTCAAAGCCAGCCCGGGATCAGGCCGCGGGTGCGGCCTCGCCCGGCTGCCGGATCTGCTCGATCAGCTCGCGCGCACAGCCGGGCAGGGCGTCGATGTCGCGCACCAGCAGCTTGCGTTCACGCACTACCCAGGGTTCGTCCAGCTCTACCACGCGCAGCTTCATTTCCGTGCCGTAGCGGCGCGCGGCCGAATCGGGAATGACGCCCACGCCGACGCCGGCCTGCACCATGCGGCAGATGGAATCGAAGCTGTACAGCTGGATGCGCTGGGGCAGCCGCTGGCCGATGCGCTCCAACTGATCGCGCAGAAACGCCACCAGGGTCGAGCCTTCGTGCATGGTGATGAACGGGTAGCGCACGGCGTCGGCCAGCTTGACCTTGTCCTGCGCCTGCAGCGCGTGGCCGTTGGGCACCACCAGCACCAGGCGGTCGGTGCTGAAATGAATCGTCTGCAGTTCGGGCGCGTCGACCGGGCCGGCCACGATGCCCAGGTCGGTGGTGCCGTCCAGCACGCCGCGCACGATGTCGCGCGTCAGGCGTTCCTGCAGGTCCACCGTCACGCCCGGGTGGCCCGACAGGAAGTGCGCCAGGATGTCGGGCATGAACTCGGTGACGGCGGTGGTGTTGGCGAAAATGCGGATATGGCCCGCGTCGCCGTCGGCCTGTTCCTGGAAGTCATGCTTCAGGTGATCGACCTGGCGCATGATGACCCGGGCGTGCTGCAGCAACCGCTGGCCGGCCGGGGTGATTTCCACGCCGCGGCTGTCGCGGTACAACAGGCGGGTATTGAGCTGATTTTCCAGCGCCTTGATGCGCACGCTGACCGCGGCCAGCGACAGGTGCGCCCGCTTGGCGGCCTGGGTCAGGCTGGGAGACTCGGCGATGTGGATGAACAGGCGTAGGTCGGCAAGGTCGAAGTGCATGGCGCCTATATTACGGCGGCGGGCGCGGGGCGCACGATTCATGCGCCGCAAACCCCGCCTTGAGGAAAAACGAATTCACAGCCTGCGCGGCTTGCGGGATGCTACCCGTAACCCCTATGACAAGGATATCGGCATGACATCGACAGACCCGGCCGCCTGGATCGGCAGCGGCGAACGCCAGGCGGATGCGCTGGACCCCGGCCACGCCGCCCGCATCGCCGCCACGCTGGGCGGCCCGGCGCCTGCGCAAGGCGACCCCTTGCCGCCCCTGTGGCAGTGGGCGTTCTTCATCAGCACCGTGGGCGTGGACGGCTTGGGGACGGATGGCCACCCCGCGCGCGGCGGCTTCCTGCCCCCGGCGCACGACCGCAACCGCATGTGGGCCGGCGGCCGGGTGCAATTCCTGCACCCCCTGCGCGTCGGCGTGCCGGCCGAGCGCATCTCGGCCGTGGCGGAGGTGAAGGAAAAGGCCGGCCGCAGCGGGGCGCTGCTGTTCGTCACCGTGCGCCATGAATACCGCCAGGAAGGCGAACTGGCCATCCTGGAAGAACAGGACATCGTCTACCGCCAGCCCACGCCGCCCAAGCTGGCCGGCACCGAGCCCGCGCCCCAGGCGCAATGGCGCGACCCGGTCGAGCCGTCGGCGGTGCTGCTGTTCCGCTATTCCGCCGTGACGTTCAACGGCCACCGCATCCACTACGACCATCCCTACGTCACGGGCACCGAGGGTTACCCCGGCCTGGTGGTGCACGGGCCGCTGATCGCCACCGAGATGGTCGCCGCGTTCCAGCGCGCCCATCCCAAGGCCCGGCCCACACATTTGACCTACCGTGGCCTGCGCCCGCTGATCTCGCCCGCGCCGTTCCACGTGGCCGGCCGCATCGAGCAAGCCGGCGTGGCCCAGTTGTGGGCCGAGCAGGACGGCACGCTGGCCCATCAAGCCGAACTGAGGTTCACCGAATGAGCAACCCGGCCCCCCGCCCGCTGGACGGCATTACCGTCGTCAGCCTCGAACACGCCATCGCCGCGCCGTTCTGCACCCGCCAATTGGCCGACATGGGCGCGCGCGTCATCAAGATCGAACGCCCCGGCGCCGGCGACTTCGCCCGTGGATACGACGAGCGCGTGCGCGGCCTGTCGTCGCACTTCGTCTGGACCAACCGGTCCAAGGAAAGCCTGACGCTCGACCTCAAGCGCGGCGAAGCCGGCGACATCATGGACCGCCTGCTGCAACAGGCCGACGTGCTGGTACAGAATCTGGCGCCCGGCGCCGCGGCCCGCCTGGGCCTGTCGTTCGAGGCGCTGCACGCCAGGTATCCGCGCCTGATCGTCTGCGATATCTCGGGCTACGGCGAAGGCGGCCCCTACCAGGACAAAAAGGCCTACGACCTCTTGATCCAGAGCGAAAGCGGCTTTCTGTCGGTCACCGGCACAGCCGACGATCCGGTCAAGGCCGGCTGTTCCATCGCCGACATTTCCGCGGGCATGTACGCCTATTCGGCCATTCTCAATGCGCTGCTGCTGCGCCAGAAAACCGGGCTGGGCAGCCGGCTCGACGTCTCCATGCTCGAAAGCATGGTCGAGTGGATGGGCTTTCCGATGTACTACGCGTTCGAAGGCGCGGCGCCGCCCGTGCGCGCCGGCGCGGCCCATGCGTCCATCTACCCCTACGGCCCGTTTCCCACCGGCGACGGCAACACCATCATGCTGGGCCTGCAGAACGAACGCGAATGGCGTGTGTTCTGCGCCCAGGTGCTGCGCCAGGCCGAACTGGCCGAAGACCCGCGCTTTGCCTCGAATTCGCTGCGCACCGCCAACCGCGATGCCTTGCGGGCGCTGATCGTGGCGGCCTTTGCCGACCTGTCGGTGCAGCAGGTCACCGAGCGCCTCGAAGACGCCCAGATCGCCAATGCGCGCGTCAACGACATGGCCGGCGTGTGGGCGCACCCGCAGTTGCAGGCGCGGGCCCGCTGGAGCCAGGTCGACAGCCCTGCCGGCGCGCTGCCGGCGCTGCTGCCGCCGGCCAGCAGCAACGCCTTCGCGCCACGCATGGCGGCGGTGCCCGCCGTGGGCCAAAACACGGATGCGGTGCTAGCATCTCTGGGATACGCGCCGGATCAGGTGGCGCAATTCCATGCCTCGGAGGTCGTGTGATGCATCCCGTCGTTCGTACCGCGCTGTTCGTGCCGGCCTCGCGCCCCGAGCGTATCCCCAAGGCCCTGGCCGCGGGCGCCGACGCCGTGATCGTCGATCTGGAAGACGCGGTCGAGCACCTGGCCAAGGCCTCGGCCCGCGAAGCCCTGTGCGACTTCCTGGGCACCCACCCGCAGGCACGGGTGTGGGTGCGCATCAACGATGCGTCCACCTCGTGGCACGACGACGACCTCAAAGCCTGCCGCGGCCGGCCGGCGGTGGCGGGCATCCTGCTGCCCAAGGCCGAAAGCCTGGCCCAGGTGCGCCACGTGGCGCAGACCGGGCTGCCCGTCATTCCCATCATTGAAACCGCGCGCGGCGTGCTCAACGCCGCCGAGGTGGCCGGCACCCCCGGGGTGGCCCGGCTGGCCTTTGGCAGCCTCGATTACGGCCTGGACCTGGGCCTGGCGCCCGATACCGACGGCGCGCAGGTCGTGCTGGACCAGGCCCGGGTGCAGGTGCTGCTGCAGACGCGTGCGGCCGGGCTGGCGCCCGCGCTGGACGGCGTGTTCGCGGGGGTCGAAGATCACGCCGGGCTGTCGCGCGCCGCCGCGCGCGCGCAGCAGATGGGCTTTGGCGGCATGCTGTGCATCCATCCCGCGCAGGTCCCCGTCATCCACGCGGCGTTCGCGCCCGACCCGGCCGAACTGGCCTGGGCCCGCCGCGTCGTCGACGCCCACCGCGACAAGTCCACGGGCACCTTCATGCTGGACGGCAAGATGGTGGATGCGCCTGTCATTACCCGCGCGCGCCGCGTGCTGGCGCAGGCCGGGGAAGCCGTCGGTGGTTGATGAACCCATGAGCGAAGCGCTGTTCATCGGGCATACCTACATCGACGTCACCGTGCTGGCCGACGAGTGGCCCACCGGCGACGACAAGAGCGTGGCGCGCGATTACGCCGTGTCGTTCGGCGGCAATGCCG
Source organism: Achromobacter sp. FW305-C-28 (assembly GCF_058783235.1). Taxonomy (NCBI): domain Bacteria; kingdom Pseudomonadati; phylum Pseudomonadota; class Betaproteobacteria; order Burkholderiales; family Alcaligenaceae; genus Achromobacter; species Achromobacter sp. FW305-C-28. The sequence continues at coordinate 12,074 of NZ_JBYSYL010000001.1, forward strand.
TCACCGCGGCGTTCGCCTGCGGCAAGCTGGGTACCCAGCCCGACCTGGTGTGCTCGCTGGCGCCCGACTGGCTGGGCCACATGTACACCGACATGGCCGCCGCGCATGGCGTGACGCTGCACGGCCGGCAGGTGCGCCGCTCGTCGCTGTCGTTCATCATGCCCAACCACGGCAAGCGCGCCATCGTGCGGGCGCGCGATACCGACTACCTGAACGATTTTCCGCGCCTGGACGTGTCCGGCTACCGCGCGCTGCACCTGGACGGCCATCAGCCCGACGCCGCGCTGCACTACGCGCGCGCCTGCCGCCAGGCCGGCATCCTGACGTCGCTGGACGGCGGCGGGGTGCGCGAGAACACGGATGAGTTGCTGCGCCATATCGACGTGGCCGTATGCGCCGAGCGCATGTGCGAACAACTGGGCCTGTCGCCGCAAGGCCTGTTGGACCTGCTGCGCCAGCGCGGCTGCCGCATCGGCGCGGTGACGATGGGCGAGCGCGGCATGCTCTGGTACGACGAAAGCGGCACCGTCGACACGCTGCCGTCTCTGGACGTGCCTGCCGCACGCATCGTCGATACCTCGGGCGCGGGCGACGTGTTCCACGGCGCCTATGTGTGGTCGTACTTGAACCGGCCCGAACTGCCCTGGAAAGAACACTTCACCTTCGCGCGCGCCGCGTCGGCGCACAAGATCCAGCACCTGGGCAACGAGGCGGGCCTGCCCACGGTGAGTGATGTCGAACGCGCCATGCTGGCGTTCACGCCCAAGGCCTGGCAGCCCGCGTCCGGTTAACGGAAAGCCGGGTAGGGTGCGGGGCAGCGATCAGGGGAAAGCGTGGCCGGAACCGGGCGCGCCACGTTCAGGCCATACGTTCTCAGGCAATGCGATCGATCGGCTGGTCGGTGATGTCGTCCAGCCAGGCATCCAGGCTGCGGCCGGCCAGCGTCAGCGTGGGCGCCAGGTCGCGCAGCGGTCGCAGCACGAAGGCGCGCCATTGCATGCGGGGGTGGGGCAGCACCAGGCGTTCGTGTGCCAGGGTCGTGTCGCCATGCAGCAGCAGATCCAGGTCCAGCGTGCGGGGGGCGTTCTTGTAGGGACGTTCGCGGCCGTGGCGCTGTTCCAGCGTTTGCAGCAGGTCCAGCAGGGCCAGCGGCGCCAGGGTGGTGTCCAGCGCCGCGACGGCGTTGACGAAATCCGGCCCGGTGGCGTCCACCGGGGCGCTGCGGTAGAACGGCGACGCGGTTACCGCGTCGATGCCGTCCGCGCCGGCCAGTTCGGCCAGCACGGTGCGCAAGGTGGCCGCGCTGTCGCCCAGGTTGGCGCCCAGCCCGATGTAGGCGCGCACGGGGGCGGCCATGGCCTTATTCGGCGGACCCGGCGCCGCCGCTGGCGGCCCGCGAGCTGGGACGGCGGCGCGGGCGGCGCTTGCGCGCCGACGGCGCGGGCGCCTCGGCCGGATCGCGCGGCTGGCGGCCCAGGTCTTCGATCATGTCGGCACGGGTGGCGTCATCGGCGTTGGCCAGGTCCATCCACCACTGCGCCAGCACGCTGTCGAACTCGCCGGCCGCGGCGCGCAGCTGCAGAAAGTCGCAGGCGGCGCGAAAGCGCGGCTGTTCGATCATGCGGAAAATGGTCTTGCCCATGCGGCGCTCGAAACGCGGCTGCATGAACCAGATTTCGCGCATGTCCGACGAGAAACGGCGCTGGATGGCGAGCTTTTCGGTCTGTTCGTCGAGCACCGAGTCGGCTGCCTGCGACAGCGCGGGAATGGTGTGCTCGCCCTGGGCGCGCAGCTGCTTCCAGCGCACGTCCACCTGTTGCCACAGCAACGCGGCGAACAGGAAGCTGGGGCTGATGGTCTTGCCGGCGCGCACGCGGGCATCGGTGCGTTCCAGGGCCAGTTCGACGAAGTTCTCGCCGCCCGGCTGTTCCAGCACCACGTCCAGCAGCGGCAACAGGCCGTTGTGCAGGCCGTCGGCGCGCAACTGGCGCAGGCAGTCCATGGCATGGCCGCAGGTCAGCAGCTTGAGCATTTCGTCGAACAGGCGCGAGGCCGGCACGTTTTCGATCAGGTTGGCCATCGTGCGGATGGGCTGGCGCGTGGCCGGATCGATGGTGCCGTTGAGCTTGGCCGCGAAACGCACCGCGCGCAGCATGCGCACGGGGTCTTCGCGGTAGCGCTTGGCGGGGTCGCCGATGATGCGGACCTGGCGCTTCTTCAGGTCGGCTACGCCGTTGTGGAAGTCGATGACTTCCTCGTTGTGCGGGTCGTAATACAGCGCGTTCATGGTGAAGTCGCGGCGGGCCGCGTCTTCTTCGTGCGAACCGAACACGTTGTCGCGCAGGATGCGGCCGTGTTCGTCGGTTTCCTGGTCTTCCGAGGCCGGGGCCCGGAAAGTCGAGGTTTCGATGATTTCCTGGCCGAACACCACGTGCACCAGCTGGAAGCGGCGGCCGATGATGCGGGCGCGGCGAAACAGCGGGCGGATCTGCTCGGGCGTGGCGTTGGTGGCCACGTCGAAGTCCTTGGGTTCCAGGCCGACGATCAGGTCGCGCACTGCGCCGCCGACGATATAGGCCTCATAGCCATGCTGGCGCAATACTTCGCACACCTTGATGGCGTGGCGCGACACGTTGCGCCGGTCGATGCCGTGCTTGTCGCGTCCGATGCGCAAAGGCCCCCGGGCTGCCGGCGCGAATAGTCGGCCGACGAATTTTTTTATGGTTTCGGTGATCATTTAGGACTTGGCATCTATGACGTGGTCGAACAGGTCGATCACTTGCCAGCCGCGTTCCTGGGCGATCTTGCGCAGGGTCGGGCTGGGGTTGGCGGCGATCGGACGGGTCACCTTTTCGAGCAGCGGGACATCATTGACCGAATCGCTATAGAAAAACGATTCGGAAAAATCTGCAAGTCCTAATCCCATGGCGCCCAGCCAATCGTTCACGCGCACCACCTTGCCTTCCTTGAAACTGGGCGTGCCCAGGATGCGGCCGGTGTAGCGGCCGCGCTGGACTTCGGCGTCGGTGGCGACCAGGTGGGGCACGCCGAAGGCGCGGGCGATGGGGGCGGTGACAAAGCTGTTGGTGGCCGTGACCACCGCGCACAGGTCGCCGGCTTCCAGGTGCGATTCGACCAGCTCGCGCGCGGCGGGCGTGATCGACGGCCGGATGACCTCGGCCATGAATTCCTCGTGCCAGGCGGCCAGTTCGAACGGCGCGTGCGCGGCCAAGAGGCCCAGCATGAATTCGGCGGCCTGCTCGGCGGTAAGTTCGCCGCGGTTGTAGCGGTCCATCAGGTCGTCGTTGCGGCGACGGGCCTGGTCGGGGTCGCCCGCGCGGCCGGTGCGCGCCAGATAGTCGGCCCATTGGTAGTCGCTGTCCAGCGGCAACAGGGTGTGATCCAGGTCGAACAGGGCAAGACGTCGGGAGGTCATGGGCGTTGTGAATCAGGGTCTGCGAGCATGGCGCGCAACAGGGGCAGGGTGATGGGACGGCCAGTGGCCAGGGAATAGCGGTCCAGCGCGTCCAGCAAGGCGGCCAGCTTGCGGATGTCGCGCTCGTGGTGCGTGAGCATCCAATTGATGATTTCGGGCGCCAAGTGCAGGCCGCGTTCGGCGGCCTGGGCGGCCAATGCGGCCAGCTTGTCGGCGTCGGAAAGGGGATCCAGGCGGAACACCAGGTCCCAGCCCAGCCGGGTGCGCAGGTCTTCGCGCAGCGGCATCGACAGCGGTGCGCGGTCGCCGGCCACGGCCAGCGCAAAGGCGCGGCCGGTGGCGGCGGATTCGCGCCAGCGGTTGTACAGGGCAAACAGGCCCGCCTGGCGGTGTTCGTCCATGCGGTGCACGTCGTCCACGGCCACGAACTTGGGCATGGGCGACTTGGAATCGGCTTCGGCCAGCACCCGCAGGATATTGGCGCTGTTGGCGGCTTCGATGTAGACGGCGTCCGCGCGCGCGGTCAGGGCGCGCAGCAGATGGCTGCGGCCGCAGCCGGCGGAACCCCAGATATACAGCGCGCGGCCCGGGGCGAGCGTGCGCACGGCCGCCAGCGCCTCTCCGTTGGGACCGGCGATGTAATTGTTCAGCGATGGCGCTGGCGCGGGAAGAACGTCAAGCAGCAGCTGGCGGTTCATGAGAGGTTATCGATCAGGCGGGTGACGCGGGGCGTTGGCTCTTGCCCAAGGCCGAAGGCGGCATTGCCCGCCAGAAACTGGCAAAATCGCTATCGGCCAACCCTACACTTTAAACCACCCGGGGGGGCGGTGTCGCGTCCAAGGCCTTTGCCTGGCTTGGGTTTGCGCGAAAATGCCGACCCGCCGGCCCGCCCGCCCCGGGCGGCTTTCGGCGCCCGTCAGCCTGGACCGGGCCGCAACATCGTAAAATGCAGGGCGTTCCACCCAAATTCCCAGCAATTGTTACATACCCCACGGCATTTCTCATGACGAATCAACCCAAAGCTCCCTTGACCTACCGCGATGCCGGTGTCGACATCGACGCGGGCGACGCCCTGGTCGACCGTATCAAACCGCTCGCGGCGCGCACCATGCGCCCCGGGGTGCTGGCCGGTATCGGCGGCTTTGGCGGCCTGTTCGAAGTGCCCAAGCACTACAAAGAGCCGGTGCTGGTGTCGGGCACCGACGGCGTGGGCACCAAGCTGCGCCTGGCGTTCGACTGGAACCGCCACGACACGGTCGGCATCGACCTGGTGGCCATGAGCGTCAACGACATCCTGGTGCAGGGCGCCGAGCCTCTGTTCTTCCTGGACTACTTCGGTTGCGGCAAGCTTTCGGTGGACACGGCGGCGTCGGTGGTGGGCGGCATCGCCAAGGGCTGCGAGCTGTCGGGTTGCGCCCTGATCGGCGGCGAAACCGCTGAAATGCCGGGCATGTACCCGGACGGCGAATACGACCTGGCCGGGTTCGCGGTGGGGGCGGTCGAAAAGTCGGCCATCATCGACGGCAAGTCGATCAAGACCGGCGACGTGGTGCTGGGCCTGGCGTCCAGCGGCGCGCATTCCAACGGCTATTCGCTCTTGCGCAAGATCCTGGAACGCGCCGGCGCCAAGCCCGACGACGACTTCCACGGCCAGAAGCTGGTCGACGTGGTCATGGCCCCGACCCGCATCTACGTCAAGCAGGTGCTGGCCGCGCTGGCCAAGCACGGCACCGCCATCAAGGGCCTGGCCCACATCACCGGCGGCGGCCTGCTGGACAACGTGCCGCGCATCCTGCAGCCCGGCCTGGCGGCCAAGCTGCAGCGCGACAGCTGGGAAATGCCCAAGCTGTTCCAGTGGCTGCAAGCCCAGGGCGGCGTCGAAGATACCGAGATGTACCGCGTCTTCAACTGCGGCATCGGCATGGTGCTGGTGGTGGACCCGGCCCAGGCCGACGCCATTGCCGCGACGCTGCGCGAGCAGGGCGAAACGGTCAGCAAGCTGGGCGAGATCGTCGAGCAGACCGACGGCATGCCCCAGACCGTGGTGGTCTGAGCCGGCAGGCTCGCGTAAAAAAACCGCCCTGGTGGCGGTTTTTTTTATTTGCGCCGGATCATCAAAAGAATTTGACCCGGCCCGCGTCCTCGCGGAATTCCTCGCCCGTATCCAGGTCCGTGCGCCAGATCGTGTCGTGCACGGACAGAAAGCCGCGCAGGGAGGGGTTGGCGGCTCGTGCCTCCCGCCAGGCCGCCTGGAACCACGCGACATAGGTGTCCGTCATGGCCTCGCGCACGTCGTCGCCAAAATCATCGTCTTCGTTGTCCATGGCCTCGTCCAGCGCGGCGTCGACGGCCGGCGGAATCAGCGGGGCCGGCAAGGCCAGCGGCAGGCCGCGTCCGCAGTAGCCGGAACGCGTATTCAACGGAATGGCGACGGGGGCGAACGACTCCCAGTCGTACTCGAAGTGGATGGCGTCCACGGTGTCCTTGGAAGCGCCCGGGTCCAGTGAGAACGGCCGTTCCTGAAGCAGCCGTTGGATCGAGCCGATCAGGGCCTTGTCCTGCTTGCGCAGCGCGGCCGCAAAGGATTTGTTCGCTTCGTTGACATCCATGAACCCGATCCCCTGTGTCTTGCCGCCGCCGTGGATGGCCGGCTGCGGCGAATGGTCAGGCCCGAAGGCCGGAATCCCCGTGCATCAAGGCGCGTCGGCCAGCGCCACGGCCACCGCGTCGATGGTCTGCGCCACCGCGTCGGCCGCCAGGCAGTCGACGATGATGCGTTCAGGCTGGGCCCGCAGCCAGGTGATCTGGCGCTTGGCCAGTTGGCGGGTCGCGGCGATGCCCTGTTCGCGGGCCTCGTCCAGGCTGATCGCGCCATCCAGGTGGGCCCACATCTGGCGGTAGCCCACGCAGCGCACCGACGGCAGGCCCGGGTGCAGGTCGGCGCGCGCATGCAGGCCGCGCACCTCGTCCAAGAGGCCGTTGTCCAGCATGGCGTCAAAGCGCTGTTCGATGCGCGCGTGCAGCGCGGCGCGGTCGGAGGGTTCCAGGCTGAGGGTCAGGTAGCGGTCGGCGTCATCGTCGGGCGGACGCAGGCCGCGGCTGAGCAGGGCGGACATGGGTTGGCCCGACAGCTGGCAGATTTCCAGCGCGCGCTGGATGCGCTGGCTGTCGTTGGGCGCCAGGCGCGCCGCCGTGACGGGGTCCAGCACGGCCAGTTCGGCATGCAGCGCCGGCCAGCCCAGGCGGGCGGCGCGCGCTTCGAGTTCGGCGCGCAGCACGGGGTCGGCCTGCGGCAGGTCGTCCAGGCCGTCGCGCAGCGCCTTGTAGTACATCATCGTGCCGCCCGCCAGAAGCGGAATGCGGCCGCGCGCGCGGATCTCGTCGATCAGGCGACGCGCATCGGCGCGGAATTCGGCGGCGGAATACGACTGCGCCGGGTCGCGGATGTCCAGCAGGTGCTGCGGCGCCCGCGCCTGTTCGGCCGGCGACGGCTTGGCGGTGCCGATGTCCATGCCGCGGTAGATCGTGGCGGAATCGACGTTGATGATTTCCAGCGGCCAGCGTTCGGCCAGCGCCAGGGTGGATGCGCTTTTGCCGGCCGCGGTGGGGCCGGCCAGGCAGATGACGACGGGGGCGGGGGACGGCACGGGCAAGATCTATTGGCCGCGCAGGAACAGCTTGTCCAGGTCCGACACGGACCACTGCACCCAGGTCGGGCGGCCGTGGTTGCACTGGTCGGCGCGCTCGGTCGCTTCCATCTGGCGCAGCAGGCCGTTCATTTCTTCCAGGGTCAGCTTGCGGTTGGCGCGCACCGAACCATGGCAGGCCATGGTCGACAGCAGCGCGTTGCGCTGTTCGGTCAACAGGCGCGACACGCCCACGCCGGCCAGGTCGCGCAGCACGGCGCGGGCCAGCGTCTCGATGTCGCCGCGCGCCAGGATGGCGGGCACCGATCGCACGGCGATCGACGTGGGCCCCGACGGCCGCATCTGGAAGCCCAGGTCTTCGAGCTGTTCCTCGAATTCCTCGACCACTGCCACGTCCTTTTCCTGGGCGTGGAACACCACCGGCACCAGCAGGTCCTGGCGCGGCAGGCTGCGAGCGTCCAGCGCCTGCTTGAGCTGCTCGTAGACCACCCGCTCGTGCGCGGCGTGCATGTCCACCAGCACCATGCCGCGGCGGTTCTGCGCCAGGATGTAGATGCCGTGCAACTGGCCCACCGCCATGCCCAGCGGATGCTCTTCATCGGCGGGCAGGGAGGCGACGGCCGAGGTTTGCGGGGCAACCGGCGTGGCCGCATCGCGCAGCGGTTCGGTGCGCGGGGCCGTGTCGTCGTTCAGCGGGCGATACAGCGCTTGCCAGTCGGCCACGGGGATGCCGGCGGGTTCCGCATGCAGGCGAAACGGCACCTGCGTGTGTGGACGCGGCGCGGTGGGCGAGGGCCGCAGGCCGTACGGGGCGGCACTGCCGGCGCCGGTGTAGCCGGGGCGGGGCGAGGCTTCGCCGGCCGCGTGCCGGGCGCCCGGCGCGCTTGCCCCGCCGTCTGCGGGCACGGCTGCCTCCGCAGATGTGCCCGACGGCGCCACGGTCTCGAATTCCTCATCGCGCGCGGCGCCGGCCGGGGCCACTGCCGACGAGCCCCCCGTCTGCGCCAGCGTCTGGCTGACCGCGTGCGTCACGAACCGGTGCACCGCGCCGCTGTCGCGAAAGCGCACTTCGTGCTTGGCCGGGTGCACGTTCACGTCCACGGCGGCGGGGTCGATGTCCAGGAACAGCACGTAGGCCGGCTGGCGGTCGCCGTGCAGTACGTCCGCGTAGGCGGCGCGCAGGGCGTGGCTGACCGTGCGGTCGCGCACGTAGCGGCCGTTCACGTACAGGTATTGGCGGTCGGCGCGGGCGCGGGCGGCTGTGGGGCGGGTGATCATGCCGGCCAGGCTGACCGTGCCCACGCTGTGCGACAGCAGCAGGCCGTGTTCGGCGAATTCCGCGCCCAGCACGTCACGGATGCGCTGCGGCGGTTCGGCGGGCAGCCACTGGCGCTGCGCGCGGTCGTGGTGGAACAGGCGGAAGGCGATCTGCGGATGCGCCATGGCGATACGCTCCATGGCGTCGACGCAATGGCCGAATTCCGTGGCCTCCGAGCGCAGGAACTTGCGCCGCGCCGGCACGGCGTCGAACAACTGGCGCACGTCCACGGTGGTGCCCGGCGGGCCCGAGGCGGGACCGACCTGCATGCTGCCGGCATCGATCTGCCAGGCGTGCTCGCCGTCGCGGGTGCGCGAAATGATGGACACCTGGGCCACCGACGCGATCGAGGCCAGCGCTTCGCCGCGGAACCCCATGGACGCGACGGATTCCAGCTCGTTCAGGTTGCGGATCTTGCTGGTGGCGTGGCGCGCCAGGGCCAGCGGCAGCTCTTCGGGCGGAATGCCGCCGCCGTCGTCGGTGACGGCGATACGGCGGATGCCGCCGCCTTCCAGGCGGACTTCGATCGCGCGTCCGCCCGCGTCGATGGCGTTCTCAAGGATTTCCTTGAGTACCGATGCGGGTCTCTCGATCACTTCACCCGCGGCGATCTGGCTGATCAGCAGGTCGGGAAGCGCAAGAATGGAGCGGCGTTCTGTCATGGGGTGTCCCGGTGTAGCTATAAGGATGATTTTAGCCTCTTGACTCGGTGGGCTATATTCCCTGGCTGATCCCCCATCCGCTTCCAGGGCCGCATTGATGCTTGAATTTTTCCAAATGGTGCTCCACATCGACCAGACGCTGGGCGTCTGGGTCCAGCAATACGGCGTGTGGGTCTATCTGGTGCTGTTCCTGATCGTGTTCGCCGAGACCGGGCTGGTGGTGCTGCCTTTCCTGCCGGGCGATTCGCTGCTGTTCATTGCCGGCGCCTTCGGCGCCACGGGCAGCCTGGATCCGGTCCTGCTGTCGGCGCTGCTGATCGTGGCGGCTGTAACGGGCAATACGCTGAACTACGCCATCGGCCGCTACATCGGGCCGCGCGTGTTTTCGATGAACCTGCGCTTCCTGGACCGTGGCGCGCTGATGCGCACCCACGCCTTCTACGAAAAGCATGGCGGCAAGACCATCGTCATGTCGCGCTTCATTCCGGTGGTGCGCACGTTCGCGCCGTTCGTGGCGGGCGTGGCCGACATGCCGCTGTCGCGCTTCCAGCTGTTCAACATCCTGGGCGCGCTGCTGTGGGTCATCAGCCTGGTGGCCGCGGGCTACTTCTTCGGCAACATCCCGCTGGTCAAGGAACACCTGAACACCATCGTGCTGCTGGGCCTGGCCGCGGCCATCGTGCCGGTGGTGGGCGCGGCGCTGTTCAAGCTGCTGCGCGCGCGCCGGCAGCAGTAGGGCGGCCCGGCACAGAGGGCTTGACGTCCTGCTTGGCCGTGTGACGGCTAAGCAGTACTTCGTACGAAGACGAAGAGCAAGCGGTAATCACCTTTGTCCGCAGCACGCAAGGCGGTCAAGTAATCAGAACGGGCGTTATCTGCTTTAACCAATGTCCCGCCGCCACCCCACGAAAAAGGCTCCTGTTTCATGCTGCGCAAGAGCGCATCAGCCATCATTCGTGAATGTCGACCATTGCCGTTTGGAAAAGGATGGATCCACACCAGCTCGCGGTGAAATCGCGCGGCCATTTCATCGGGCGGGAATATGCCGTTGTCGACCCACCATCGCGTGTTATCGAACAGGTTTCTCAGCTTGACGCTGATCTGCGTCCAGTCACATCCGATGTTTTTGTCGGACTTGCGGAACGTGCCTGCCCATGACCAGGTCTGGTCGAACATTTTCTTGTGAAGGTTGCGACAGAACGCTTCGCTGAGGACATCGACCTTGCGTTGGCGGCTAACCCATTGCACGGCTTGCAGGATGTTCAGCTGTTCCCAGTCATTCAGTTCGCCCTGGGTGGTCAGGTGTGTCGGTATGAGCCCTGCAAGCTCGTCTGGGTCGAGCGGTGTCTGTCCTTCCTGTTCGTCAAAATCTATCGCCATAGGTCGGACCAGCGGCCCCGGAGTAGCTCAGCCGTTCTCTGCTCAACCTGTTTGCGGAGTCGGTCGGTTGCCGGACGTTGGTCTTCCAGATTCATGGTGTGTGCAACTGCGCTCACTTCCTGCAGGGCAATTGAGCGCGCCCGGTCTTCGACCACCTGAGTCAGTGGCTTTCTGGGCACCAGGGCATAGACCAGCTCGCAGTCCAGCCCGTCAGCCAACTTGCGCAGTTGTCCGAGCGTGATTCGCTCCTCAGCTTCTGCCAACTCCGATTTGTGCAGGGTCGAACCGGTAATGTTCAACCTCTCGGCTTGCTGTCGCTCGGTGCGCCCTAGCGACTCTCGGATGGCCTTCAGCCATCCACGCGGCGGAGGGCGACGGTTGGTCAAATCCGTGTACGCGGCGGCCGACGCCTGGACCTGCTCAAGCCGGAGCTGTCTTAATTTAGAATCCATTTTGCTGGCCTATAGGCTATCAAATATGCAGAAAATGATAGCCTGTAGTGAAGTTTCCATCAATATTTTGCTTCACTAATAAGAAGCAAGAAATATTAATTTGCGTCAATATAGTGACGCAATACATAATTATTTGCTTCATCAAATAGAAGCAAATTTCCATGAATTACCGCGCTGAAAGCGCGCTGGTGAGAGGTGCTTTGCGCCGAGCGGCGGTCGTCCCGGTACTTCGGAGGCGAGCTCCTGGATCGGGTCTCCAAGCGCTTTTTCCCGTGCTCCTACCGGCCAGGCTCGGACTCAACGTCGAGAAATTCTACGTGGACCACTTCCTGCGGGAAGTGTTTCCCGGCAAGAAGAAGGCCCGCAATCCCCTACGGGATGCGGGCCTCGGCGTTTATTAGCTTGATAGTCCGTATTGTGTCAGCTGACGTCGCCCAGCCGCGCCAGCGGCGGGTTGGCCGTGAAGTAGCGCTGGATGCCCGTCATCATGGCCTGCGCCAGCTTTTCCTGGTGCGCCTGGGTCTTGAGCAGCGCTTCTTCCTGCGGGTTGCTGATGAAGGCGGTTTCGACCAGCACCGAGGGGATGTCCGGCGCCTTCAGCACGGCAAAGCCGGCCTGTTCCACGCTGTTCTTGTGCAGCCGGTTGATCTTCTTGATCTCGTCCAGGAAGGCGTTGCCGACCTTGAGCGAATCGTTGATCTGCGCGGTGGTGGACAGGTCCAGCAGCACCTTGGCCACCTGGCGGTCGTGGCTGCCCAGGTTGACGCCGCCGATCAGGTCGGCCGCGTTTTCCTTGTCGGCCATCCAGCGTGCCTGGGTGCTGGAAGCACCGCGCTGGGACAGCGCGAACACCGACGAACCATTGGCTGAAGGCTTGATCCAGGCATCGGCGTGGATCGACACGAACAGGTCGGCATGGACGCGGCGGGCCTTTTGCACCCGCACATGCAGCGGGACGAAGAAATCGTCGTCGCGCGTCAGGTAGGCGCGCATATAGGGCTGGCTGTCGATCAGCTGCTTGAGCCGCCGGGCAATGCGCAGCACCACGTCTTTTTCGCGCAGGCCGCTGCTGCCGATGGCGCCGGGATCTTCGCCGCCATGGCCCGGATCCAGCGCAATGGTCAGCATGCGCTGCTTGCCGCGGCCCGCGGTGGCCGGTGGCGCCTTGGGCACCGCCAGGGGCGGGGCCGGCTGCTGGCCGCGCACGCGCGGCGGTTCGGGCGGGTCGGCGCGGGTGGCCGGGTTGCGCTGGATGTCTTCCAGGATGCGGGCCAGCGGATCGTCCGCGTCGGGGCCGCTCTTGTTCAGGATGGCCACCAGCGGATCCTGGGCGACCTTGGGATACAGGTCCAGCACCAGGCGGTACTGGTAGTCCGCCACCGGTTTCAGCGTGAACACCTGCGGCGCCACGGCCTGCTTCAGGTCGAACACCAGCCGCACCACGTTCGGGCGGTTCTGCGCCACGCGCAGGCTCTGGATGTAGGGATCGTCGGGCCGGACCTTGGACACCAGGTCATTCAGCGCGGCGCTCAGGGTCAGACCCTCGATATCGACCACCAGGCGGTGGGGGTTTTCCAGGGTGAATTGTTCGGCCTTGAGCTCGCTGTCGAGTTCGAGCGTGACCCGGGTGTATTCATCGGCCGGCCAGGTACGTACCGCCAGGATCGTGGCGGCCTGGGCCAGCCGCGGCACCACCGGCAGCACGAGCAGGGTGGCGGCGACGCTGATCAGGCGGCGTCGGGTGGCGCCTGCTGCGGGGAGGGCGCCGTGACGGGCGGGGGGACAATCGCGTTCAACCATGTTTGTCCTCGAGCGGTGTACGCGGTCAGGGTGGCGTCGCGTCCCGGGCCGGCGTAGGCCAGGGAAATCTGCAGGTCGGGCGGGGGCAAAAGACCCTCGGCCCGCTCCGGCCATTCGATCAAAACGACCGCATCTTCACGCAGTAAATCCCGGAATCCTGCGTCCAACCATTCGCGCGAATCACTAAATCTATAAAAATCAAGATGATAGAAGTATAAGTTAGAAACTTTATAGGATTCAAGCAGCGCGTAGCTTGGACTCTTGATTCGGCCTGTGATGCCGCATTCGCGCAACAATGCCCTGGTGAAGGCCGTCTTTCCTGCCCCCAGGTCCCCCCGAAGATGGATACATGCGCCTGCCAGGCCGGTTTGCTTGCCGGAAACAAGCGGCGCCAGCTGCCGCGCGAGGGCGTCGGTAGCGGCTTCGTCGGGCAGGTGCAGGGTCAGGCTGCTGAGGGGAGCGGACATGGCGCGGGGCAGTGGGCGAGTGGTAAAAGATCAGGATGGAAACGCGGATTGAACGCAATTATAGGAATTCGGGTTTCTGCTAATCTATAAGTGATTGCTATTCTCAAATAAGTCGTGCCTGGCGGCTCCTCCGCCGACCGCGACGGACGCTGCTACGGAGCTGTACGCGCCATGAAGACCCGCATCGAAAAAGACACCTTCGGCCCCATCGAAGTCCCCGAAGACCACCTCTGGGGTGCACAGACCCAGCGCTCGCTGCATTTTTTCGCGATTTCCACCGAGAAAATGCCCGAACCCCTGGTCAACGCGATGGCGCGCTTGAAGCGCGCGGCCGCCAAGGTCAACGCCGACCTGGGTGAGCTCGATCCCAAGATCGCCGACGGCATCATCCGCGCCGCCGATGAAGTCATCGCCGGCAAGTGGCCCAACGAATTCCCGCTGTCCGTCTGGCAGACCGGGTCGGGCACGCAAAGCAACATGAACATGAACGAGGTGCTGGCCAACCGCGCCTCGGAAATCCTGGGCGGCGTGCGCGGCGAAGAACGCAAGGTCCACCCCAACGACCACGTCAACCGCGGCCAGTCGTCCAACGACACCTTCCCCACCGCCATGCACGTGGCCGCCGCCGTCCAGGTCGAACACCACCTGCTGCCGGCCCTGAAGACCCTGCGCGCCACCTTCGCCGCCAAGAGCGCCGAGTTCTACGACATCGTCAAGATCGGCCGTACCCACCTGCAAGACGCCACGCCCCTGACCCTGGGCCAGGAACTGTCCGGCTACGTCGCCCAACTGGATCTGGCCGAACAACAGATCCGCGCCACGCTGCCCGGCCTGCACCAGCTGGCCATCGGCGGCACCGCCGTCGGCACCGGCCTGAATGCCCACCCGCAATTTTCCGCCAAGGTCTCGGCCGAACTGGCCCATGCCACCGAAACTGCCTTCGTCTCGGCCCCCAACAAGTTCCAGGCATTGGCTTCCCACGAAGCCCTGCTGTTCGCTCACGGCGCCCTGAAGTCCCTGGCCGCCGGCCTGATGAAGATCGCCAACGACGTGCGCTGGCTCTCCAGCGGCCCGCGTTCCGGCCTGGGCGAAATCAGCATCCCCGAAAACGAACCCGGCAGCTCGATCATGCCCGGCAAGGTCAACCCGACCCAGTGCGAAGCCATCACCATGCTGGCCGCCCAGGTCCTGGGCAACGACGTCGCCATCAACATCGGCGGCGCCAGCGGCAACTTCGAACTGAACGTCTACAAGCCCCTGGTCATCCACAACTTCCTGCAATCGGTGCGCCTGTTGACCGACGGCATGGCCAGCTTCGACCAACACTGCGCCGCCGGCATCGAACCGAACCGCGAACGCATCGCCGAACTCGTCGACCGCTCGCTGATGCTCGTCACCGCCCTGAACCCGCACATCGGCTACGACAAGGCCGCCCAGATCGCCAAGAAAGCCCACAAGGAAGGCCTCTCCCTCAAAGAGTCCGCCCTGGCCCTGGGCTACGTCACCGAAGCCCAATTCGCCGACTGGGTCGTCCCCAGCAGCATGACGAACGCCGGCAAATAAGCCAAACGACCGGCGCCGCCACCACCCAGCCAAAGCGCCACAAATAAACCGCCCCATGGGGCGGTTTTTTTTCGCCAGCCCCCGCATGCGCGGCCCGCCCTTGCACCAAGCCCCCCGCAAGCGCGCAGCGACCACCGCCCACCCCACACGGCATGCAGCGCCTACCCCAAAAGAAATCGATCCCTCATCAGCGCGCAGCGATCACCGCCCCGACGCAAGACACCGCGTATGCAAAAACCGGCTGCCTGTGCAGCCGGTTTTTGCGGGCCCCGCAAATCTCTCACTCAATCGTGGGCGCCCGCTCGGCAAGCCGCCACCCCGAGGAGCGACCTACGAAGCACCAATCACCGCAAGCAAAAAATCAACGGCCCCCAGCAAGCATCATCCACAAAGGAATCGTCAAAGCAGAAAGCAACGTTCCAAGGGAAATCAAGACGGCAACCATCCGCCCATCCCCCCCCATCCGCATCGCCAACACATAAGCCGCAGAAGCCGTAGGCAACGCCCCAAACAACAACAGCATCCGCGCCTCAAGCGCAGGCAACCCCAGCAAGTTCGCCACCCCCAACGCCACAAGCGGCAACCCCACCAGCTTCACCACCAGCATCCAGGCAATCAACCCCCCGTACCCCTTGCCGCCTTCCCAAGCCAGACTGGCCCCCACGCATAGAATCCCCAACGCGATCGCCGCCGCGCCCAGCCGCGCCAGCACCGTATCCACCGGCCCCGGCAGATGCAGCCCCGCCAGATTGCACGCCAGCCCCGCCAGCGTCGACACCACCAGCGGATTGCGCGCCAGCTCGCGCAGCAGATTGCCGCCGTTGTGCCGCGCCAATCCGTACACCGCCGCCACATTCGCCATCGGCACCGCGAAGCCGATGATCAGCGCCATCACCGTCTGCCCCTGCGCGCCGCCCAGGCTCGCCGACAGCGCCAGCCCGATGTACGTGTTGAACCGGAAGCCGCATTGCGCCGACGACGCCAGCCCCAACGACGACGGCTTGAGCACCAGCCCCGCCAGCCACGACAGCGCCACGCCCGACACGATCACCGCGGCCGTCGCCTGCAACAGTATTACGGCATTGCCCGCGCTGATCGGCGTGCGCAGGATCGATTGAAAGAGCAGCGCGGGGAACAGCACGAAGTACACCAGGCGCTCGGTGCCGGCGAAAAACTCGCGTGAGAAATTCAGTTTGTGGCGCAGCGCCCAACCCAGCGCGACCAGCAAGAAATCAGGGAAAACCAGCAGTGCGACCGACATGGTGTGATGTGTTTTTTTCGAGGTCTGGGCCGGGGACCGGCGCCCTATGCGACTGTAAGCATTTGCTGCTATTCTCCGTCATTCCGGCGGGCGCGTGTGCCACAAGCAACTCATAAACAGCACGGCTTTCTGCCCTGCACACTAAGCAATGCGCCCCCACCGTTAACTGCTGACCCGCCCACAGGCGGGTGCACCACAAAACGGTCCGTTCACATACGGGCTCGCACACTTGGAGGAAACACACCCATGAATAAAGTTCGCTCCCTGGCTCTGGCCATCGCAGTGGCAACCGGTGCCGCAGGCACGCTCGGCGCTTCCGTCGCCCACGCCGCCGACAAGTATCCCAGCAAGCCGATTCGCGTCATCGTTCCGTTCGCGCCGGGCGGTTCCACCGACATCATCGCCCGTCTCGTGACGCAGCGCATGAGCCAGGAACTGGGTCAGCCGATGGTCGTTGAAAACAAGGGCGGCGCCGGCGGCGCCATCGGCGCGGCCGAAGCCGCTCGTGCCGACAAGGACGGCTACACGCTGTCGATCGCCACCGTGTCGACCATGGCCGTGAACCCGGCGTGCCGCCCCAACGACCTGCCGTACGATCCGATCAAGGACTTCCAGGCCGTCACCAACTTCGCCAACACCGCCAACGTCGTGGCCGTGAACCCGAAGTTCCCGGCCAAGGACTTCAAGGGCTTCGTCGAAGAGCTCAAGAAGAACCCCGGCAAGTACTCGTACGGCAGTTCGGGCACCTGCGGCGTGCTGCACTTGATGGGTGAATCGTTCAAGATGGCCACGGGCACCGACATCGTGCACGTGCCCTACAAGGGGTCGGGCCCGGCCGTGGCCGACGCCGTCGGCGGCCAGATCGAAATCCTGTTCGACAACCTGCCGTCCTCCATGCCGCAGATCCAGGCGGGCAAGCTGCGCGCCATGGCCATCGCGTGGCCGGAAGACATCGCCGCGCTCAAGGGCGTGCCGAACTTCAAGGAAGCCGGCTTCCCCGTGCTGAACCAGCCGGTCTGGTACGGCCTGCTGGCGCCCAAGGGCACCCCGATGGAAGTCGTGAACAAGCTGCGTGACGCCGCTGTCGTGGCCCTGAAGGACCCGAAGGTCATCAAGGCGCTGGACGATCAGGGCTCGGCCCCGTCGGGCAACACGCCGGAAGAATTCACGAAGGAAATCCAGGAGCAGTACGACTGGGCCAAGGACGTCGTGAAAAAGCAGAACATCAAGCTGGACTGATGGCGTGATGGCGCGGGCCTGGCCCGCTGCCTGAACCGTCAAGCAAAGAGCGCCCTCGGGCGCTCTTTTTCATTGGGCGACAGTACGCTCGTCGTGGCTAGGCGTGCAGCGCGGCCTGGCTCGCTTCGCACGCGCCGCGCAGCCGGTCGATCAGGTCGCGGTGCAGCGCCGACAACGGGTCCTGCTCGCGCGCCAGTACGCTGATCGGCACCTGCAAGGTCGGCGCCAGCCGCCGCAGGTGCATGCCGGGGCGCAGCATCGCCTGCGCCGTGACCGCATCAACGATGGCGTCTCCCGCGCCCGCCTGGGCCAGTGCGCAGGCCACGTAGTGCGTTTGCACGCGCACCGCGGCGCGCGGGGCCAGGCCGTGCGCATCCAGCGCCATCTGCAACAGCGCGCCGGACGCATCGCTGGCGTCCAGCAGGATCAGTGCGTCGCCCGCAATGTCGGCCAACGCCAGCGGGCCGTGGCCGGGCTGCGCGCTCAGGTGCACCAGTTCGGTGTGGCCCAGCTCGATGCGTGTCAGGCCCGGCGTGTCGCGGGTGTCGAAGGTCACCGCCAGGTCCAGCTCGCGCGTCAGCATGCCGTTGACCAGCTCGGTGCTGTGGTGGGTATGAATGTCGAAAGTCAGGCCGGGCTGGGCCTGGCGGCTGTCGCGCACCACGCCCGGCAACAGGCCCAGGCCCAACGCCGGCGCGCAGCCCAGCCGCAGATGGGCATGGGGCCGGTCGCGCAGGCTGGCGGCCAGGCGGCGCACGCTGTCCAGGTCCTGGTTCAGGCGGGCGACCTCGGGCGTCAGGATGTCGGCCTCGCGAGTGGCGACCAGGCGGCCTTTCACGCGTTCGAACAGCTTGAAGCCCAGCTGCGCCTCGGCGCTGGCCAGCAGCTTGCTGGCGGCCGGTTGCGTGATGTGCAGCGCCGCCGCGGCCTGCGTCAGGGAGCCGGTGCGGCGGATCGCTTCGAAGATCTCGATGTGGCGCAGGCGCATGGGAAAGGGAAAGTGTCGGCGCAAAGCGGCATTCTACGGCGCGGCGAGACGGCATGTGGCGGTATCAAGGACCGCGCCGATTTGTCTATCATGCAAGCTCATGCCGGCCCGCCGGCGTCATCCGTGGAGTCTGTCATGCGCATGCGTCCCTGCGCCGCCGCCGTCCTGCTCGCCGCCGCGCTGGCCGCGATGCCATCCGCCTGGGCCCGTTCGCCCGTCGCCACCGACGACCTCAACCCCGAAGCCGCCACCGGCACCCGCGCGCGCGAATTGGTGCGTGCGCCGCATTTCATGATGGTGGCGGCCAACCCGCTGGCCACCGAGGCCGGCGACGAGATGCTGCGCCGGGGCGGCAGCGTGGTCGACGCCGCTATCGCGGCGCAACTGGTGCTGAACCTGGTCGAGCCGCAATCGTCCGGCATCGGCGGGGGCGCCTTCATGGTGGTGTACTCGGCCAGGCAGGGCCGCATCGTCACGTACGACAGCCGCGAGACAGCGCCAGCCGCCGCGCGCCCCGACCGCTTCCTGGATGCCGAGGGCAAGCCGTTGCCGTTCGTGCAGTCGGTCAACAACGGCATGGCGGTGGGCGTGCCGGGCCTGCTGCGCGGGCTGGAAATGGCGCACCGGCGCCAGGGCAAGCTGCCGTGGGCCGATCTGTTCCAGCCGGCCATCCGCCTGGCCGAACAGGGCTTCGCGGTGTCGCCGCGCCTGCACAAGCTGCTGGCGGGCAACAAGGAACTGCCGCGCCAGGCGGCGGCCGCCGCCTATTTCTATGCGCCCGACGGCGCCGCGTGGCCCGTCGGCCATGTGCTGAAGAACCCGGCCTTGGCGGCCACGCTGCGGGCCGTGGCCCAGGGCGGCGCCGACGCTTTTTATCAAGGCGATATCGCGCGCGACATCGTGGCGGCGGTGCATGCCCACGCCAAGCCGGGCGACCTGGCGCTGGCCGATCTGGCGGGCTACCAGGCGCGCGAGCGCGAGCCGGTCTGCGGCGCCTATCGCGGTTACCAGCTGTGCGGCATGGGGCCGCCAAGCAGCGGCCCGATCGCCGTGCTGCAGATGCTGGGCGAACTGGAGCAGTACCCGCTGTCGCACTATGCGCCCGGCAGCGTCGAGGCGGTGCACTATTTTTCGGAAGCCGGCCGGCTGGCGTTTGCCGACCGCGACTTCTACGTGGCCGACCCCGACTTCGTCAAGGTGCCGGTGCGCGCCATGCTGGACCCGGCCTACCTGCGCGCCCGCGGCGCGTTGATCCAGCCGGATCGAAGCATGAAGGTCGCGCTGCCCGGCGATCCCGAGGGCAAGCTGCTGTCGCGGGGCCGGGACAACGCGCTGGAACAGCCATCGACCAGCCACCTGGTGGCGGCGGACGCGGACGGCAATGCGCTGTCCATGACCACCACCATCGAAAACGAATTCGGCAGCAAGATCTTCGTGCGCGGCTTCCTGCTGAACAACGAGATGACCGATTTCTCGTCATCGTTCAAGGACCCCGAAGGCCGGCTGGTGGCGAATCGTGTCGAACCTGGCAAGCGCCCGCGCAGCGCGATGTCGCCGCTGATCGTGCTGCGCGACGGCAAGCCTTACCTGCTGGTGGGTTCGCCCGGCGGTAGCGCCATCATCAATTACGTTGCCAAGACGGTGGTGGCGGTGCTGGATTGGGGCCTGGACATCCAGGCCGCGGCGGCGCTGCCCAACATGGGCAGCCGCAACAAGGAAACCGAACTGGAAAAGGGCACCGCGCTGGAAGCGTTGGCGCCGGCCCTGGAACGCATGGGGCACCCGGTGAAGATCACCGAGTTTCCCAGCGGCATCCATGGCATCGTGATCACGCCGGACGGCCTGCAAGGCGGGGTCGACCCGCGGCGCGAAGGGCTGGCGAAGGGCGGCTAAGGCAGCCCGGGGGGGCAGGGCAGCCCGGCCTGCCACCGCGTGGCCGGGCCGGCCGCCCGCCGGTTCAGTCCAGCGCCGCGGGGTCCAGCTGCATCTTGTCTTCCTTGCGGCGCGCCAGGTAGGTCACGCCCCACATCACCACGCCCAGCAGCAGCAGCCAGCCGGCGACCTGGTACTGGATCACGTCGCGGCCGGTCAGCGGTGTGACCAGGAACAGGCAGGCCGCAGCCCCCAGCCAGGGCACGACGCGGTTGATGCGGAAGTGCTCGTGCTTGACCGGGTGGCGGCGCAGCACCAGCACCGCCACGTTGACGAAGGCGAACACGCCCAGCAGCAGCAAGGCCGTGGTGCCGCCCAGCGCGCGGATGGCTTCGGAATCGCCCAGCGCCACCAGGATGATCAGGCCGAAGGCCAGCACGGTGGTGAACAGGATGGCCGTCCAGGGCGTCTGGTTGCGGCGATGCACGTGGGCCAGGAACGACGGCAGCACGCCCTGGCGCGACATGCCGTACAGGAGGCGGCTGGCCATCATCATGTTGATCAGCGCCGAATTGGCGACCGCGAACATCGAGATCACCGGCATGATGTATTCCACCGGCAGGCCCGGCGCGGCGCGCTTGACCACCAGCACCAGCGGCGTGCTGCTGCTGGCCAGTTCGCCCACCGGCACCAGCGCCACGGCGCAGATCGACACCAGCACGTAGATCACGGCGGTCAGCCCCAGGCCCGTCAGCATCACCTTGGGAAAGATGCGGCTGGGGTTGTGGGTTTCCTCGGCCATGTTGACCGAATCCTCGAAGCCGACCATGGCAAAGAACGCCAGCGCGGTGGCCGAGGTGACGGCCAGGAACACGCTCTTGTCTTCCGGCGTGTCGAAGGCGATGACGCGCGAGAAATCGGCCTGGCCTTCGGACATGGCGTAAAAGCCCAGCAGGATCACCATCAGCAGGCCCGACAGTTCGATCAACGTCAGCACCACGTTGGCGCGCACGCTTTCCGAGGCGCCGCGCAGGTTCACCAGCATCACCAGCGCCATGAAGCCCAGCGCGCCGATCGTGATCCAGGTCTTGTCAGCCTCCATGCCGAAGGCCGCAAACATATTGGCGGCAAAGGCTTGCGAGGCGGTCGCGGCCGATGTCAGGCCTGAACACATCACGGTAAAGCAGACGATGAAGGTCAGGAAGTGCACGCCGAACGCCTTGTGCACATACAGCGCCGCGCCGGCCGCTTTCGGGTACTTGGTCACCAGTTCCAGGTAGGACAGCGCGGTCAGCAGCGCCACGCCGAACGCCACCAGGAACGGCAGCCAGGCGGCCCCGCCGACTTCTTTGGCCACCTGACCGGTCAGCGCATACACGCCGGTGCCGAGAATATCGCCGACGATGAACAGCAACAGCAGCTTGGGTCCCATCACCCGCTTGAGCGGGGCGTTCTCTTGCGGCGCATCACCGCTGGAGGCATTCGCAGCCATAGTCTTTCTCCTTGTTCTCTTTCGATGGGAGTCGCGCCAGGGCAACGTCAGGGCCTGCCGTTGCAGCAGGCCCGAAGTACGGGAAAAAGTCTAAATCGGCCGGACGCCAGGCAATGCAACAGTGATGCAACGAATTGTCTGTGCATGAAAAACATGCAAGAGAGACTGCGAGGGCATGAAAACGCCCACGCAAGGTGGGCGATGAAGCGAACGTGATGGGCAGGACGGCCCACAGCAAGCAGGCCGTACCCAAGCAGGCCGCGACGAGCTCAGTCGGTCGGTGACGCCAGGTCCGGCGGCAGCCGCCGCAGCGTGGCCGGCGTGCGCGACAGCTTGATGGGCGAGCCCACGCCGCGGTAGTCCCCTTGTTCCAGCACCATGCCGCGGTGCCGGGTGTGCGGATGCGCCAGTGCCTGGTCTACCGTCTGTACGGCGGCGGCCGGCACGCCGGCGCGTAGCAGGCGGTCGGCCAGCGCGGCGGCCTCGTGGCGGGCCAGCAGCGTCGCCAGGTCGTCGCGCAGCGCCGGGCGGTTCGCCAGGCGGTCGGCGTTGGCGGCGTAGCGCGGGTCGTCGGCCAGGGCGGGCGCGCCCAGCACCTGGGCCAACTGGGCGAACTGCCGGTTGTTGCCCACGGCCAGGAAGATCGGGCCGCTGGCGGTGGGCAGGGTTTCGTAGGGCGCGATGTTGGGATGCGCGTTGCCGCTGCGGCCCGGCGTCTTGCCGCTGTAGAAGTAGTTGGGCGCGTGCGGATGCAGCAACGACAGCGCGCAGTCGTACAGCGTGATGTCCAGGAACTGGCCCAGGTTGCTGCGCACGCGCTCGTTCAGCGCCAGCAGGATCGCCACCGCGGCGTTCAGGCCCGTCACCATGTCCACCACCGGCAGGCCCACGCGAGTGGCTTCGCCGTCGGCCTCGCCGTTCACGCTCATCAGGCCACACATGGCCTGGGCGCAGGCGTCGTAGCCGGGCAGGCCGCCCAGCGGGCCGTCGGCGCCGAAGCCGCTGACGCGGCAGTGCACCAGCCGGGGAAACTGCTGGCTCAGCGTGTCGTAGCCCAGGCCCCACTTTTCCAGCGTGCCGGGCTTGAAGTTCTCGACCAGCACGTCGGCATCGGCCAGCAGGTGGCGCAGCAGTTCCTGGCCCGCGGCTTGCGACAGGTCCAGCGTCATGCCGCGCTTGTTGCGATTGACGCCGACGAAGTACGAGGCCGTGTCGCCCAGGAAAGGCGGGCCCCAGCCACGGGTCTCGTCGCCGCCGGGCGGCTCGATCTTGAGCACGTCGGCGCCGTGGTCGGCCAGGATCTGGGTGCAGTAGGGGCCGCCCAGCACGCGGGACAGGTCGATCACTTTGCAGCCGGCCAGGGCGCCGGCATCGGGAAGCTGTGGAGCCATGGAGCCTCGGGGTCAGTCGATGGAAACGTGGGCGCTCTGGATGAGCGTGCGCCACTTGGGCACTTCGTTGGCGATGAAGGCGGACAGGCCTTGCGGGGTCTGGTCTTCGGCCCGCACGATGCCCTGGCTGCGCAGGGTCTGTTCGATGGCGGGGTCGGCCAGCGCGGTCTGGAACGCCTGGTTCAGCCTGGCCGTCACCGCGGCGGGCGTGTCCTTGGGCGCGACGATGCCGAAGAACACGCTGACGTCGTAGCCCTTCAGGCCTTGCTCGGACAGGGTCGGCAGGTCGGGCAGGGCGTCGGAGCGTTGCGCGCTGGCCAGGCCGATGGCGCGCAGCTTGCCGGCCTTGATGTACGGCAGCGCGGTCAGGATGTCGGTGAACGACATCGACACCTGTCCACCCAGCAGGTCGTTCAGCGCCGGCCCCGTGCCCTTGTAGGGGATGTGCATGACCTGGGTGCCGGCCATCTGGTTGAACAGGATGCCCGCCAGGTGCGACGAGGCGCCGTTGCCGGACGAGGCGTAGCTGAGCCTGTCCGGGTTCTTCCTGGCGTAGGCGATCAGTTCCTGTGCGTTGTTGGCGGGCACCGACGGATTCACCACCAGGATGTTGGGCAGGTGGCCGATGCGGATGATGGGCGCGAAGCTGGTCTCGGGGTTGTAGCCCTGGTTCTTGTACAGGCTGACGTTGATGGCCAGCGGCCCGGAGGTGCCGAACAGGATGGTGTAGCCGTCCGGCTTGGCGGCGGCCACGTATTCGGACCCGATGTTGCCGCCCGCGCCGGCGCGGTTCTCGACGATCACGGTCTGCCCCAGCGGCGTCTTCAGTTTTTCGGCCAGGCGGCGGGCCAGGGCATCGGTGGGACCACCGGGCGGGAAGGGCACCACCAGCGTGACGGGGCGGGACGGGTAGGCGTCGGCGGCCAGCGCGGGCGCGGCGCCGGCCGTGAGCGCGGCGGCGGCCAGCAGCAAGGGGGTGAACAAGCGTTTCATGGAAGTCTCCAGTGGTAGGGGCGCGCCGACTGTGCCGCCGGCGTCGTGGGTCGAACAGGCATGCGGGCCATGCCGCATCGCCAGGTCAAGCGTGCGCACCCGTCCTGCTACGGGTGCGGCAAAGGGCGCCAGCCTACAGCGCGTACTGCAGGATGCCGCGGCAGGCGGCGCTTTCGTCGGCGGCAATGGCGTAGGGATCGCGCGGCGCCAGGCGATGCTGCAGCACCTGGTCAGCCAGCAAGGCACGGCTGGCCAGGCCCTCGCCAGCCGCTTCCCAGCGCAGCGCCGCCATGGAAACCGCGTGGTACAGCAGCGCGGCGGCCTGGCGCGCCAGTTCGGCGCGGTCGCCCTGGGCGGCGTGCTCGGCCAGCGCATAGGTCTGTTCCAGCGCGCGGGCCTGGGTGTCGGCCAGGGCGGGCGGGCAGGGCAGGCCGTCGGCCAGCAAGTGGTCGATGTGGCGGCGCAGCGCGGGCAGCGAGCCTTCTTTCTTGATGGCCCGCAGCACGTCCAGCGCCACGATGTTGCTGGTGCCTTCCCAGATTGAACCCAGGTGGGCGTCGCGCACCAGCCGCGGTTCGGTCCATTCTTCGATATAGCCGCAGCCGCCGCGCACTTCCATGGCGTCACCGGTGACTTTGCGTGCGTCGCGGCAGGCGCGGAACTTGATCAGCGGCGTCAGGATGCGGGCCAGCGCGGGGTCGCCGCGGCCCTGGTCGGCGTCGGCCAGCGCGCGCGCCGTCTGGAACATGACGCTGCGCGCCTGCTCCGCCCACACCGTCATCTTGACCAGCTGGCGCTGCATCAGCGGCATGTCGATCAGGCGCTTGCCAAAGGCGCGGCGGTGCTGCGAGACGTAGACGGCCTCGGTGACCGCGCGGCGCATCAGGCCGGCCGCGCGCATGCCGTTGGACAGGCGCGAGTTGTTGATCATGTCGGCCATGTGCTTGAAGCCCTTGCCGCGTTCGCCCACCAGCCAGGCCGTGGCGCCTTCCAGCCGGATCTCGCCGCTGGCCATCGAGCGCGTGCCCAGCTTGTCCTTCAGGCGCAGGATGCGGTAGCGGTTGTGCGTGCCGTCTTCCAGGTCGCGCGGCAACAGGAACAGCGATACGCCCTTCAGGCCCGGCTCGGCTTCGCTGCGCGCCAGCACCATGGCAAAGCCGGCGTCGGGGTTGGAGCAGAACCACTTGTCGCCGGATACGCGCCAGGTGCCGTCATCCTGGGGCTGGGCGGTGACTTCGGTGGCGCTGACGTCGGACCCGGCGCCTTGCTCGGTCATGAACATGGCGCCCTGGCGCAGGGTGTCGAAATCCTGGCTGGTGACCTGCGGCAGCACCCGTTCCACCAGCGCCGGGTCGCCGAACTTGCGCAGCGTGCGGGCCAGGGAATCGGTCATGCTGACCGGGCAGCACAGGCCGAACTCGGCCTGCACGAACAGGTGGCTGAGCGCGTACTTGGCGGCCGCCGGCATGGGTTCCGGCCAGCCCAGCACGCCGCCCCGGTGCGACAGGGCCGCCAGGCCGAATTCGCTGTAGGCCAGGCGTTCCAGTTCGACGTAGGCCGGGTGCTTGTCCACCCGCGATTCGTCGGCCCCGGCGCGGCTGCGCACCGACAGGGTGGGCGGATGCTTGTCGGCCGTGGCCGCCAGCTCGTCCATGCGGCCGCCGGCCAGTTCGCCCAGGCGGTCCAGGTGCGGCAGCAGGTGCGCATGCAGCGCGGCGGGCAGGTAGTGCCGGGCCAGCGGCGCGGCGTAGGGGTCGGCGCGAAACAGGTTCAGGCCGCGAGAATCCGGTACGGGCGTGGCCGAAACCGGGGTGGCGGGCTGGGCGGGGGTATCCATGGCGGCCTCCTGCGGGGGAATGGGTTGCCTGGCATGGTGCGACGATGGATTAATCTATACAAATACCGTTTTGGTGTAGACCTATCCAAAAAAAATATGGATCTCGGACGGCGCCGCCCCGCGGCGCTCAGGGAGGAGACCGATGGACCTGGACCCGCGCCTGTTGCGCTATTTCATCGCCGTGGCCGAAGAACGCCATTTCAGCCGGGCGGCGGCGCGCCTGCACATTTCGCAGCCGCCGCTCAGCTACGCCATCCGCCAGCTGGAAGACAACGTCGGCGCGCGGCTGTTGGCGCGCACCAGCCGCCAGGTGGAACTGACCGCGGCCGGCCAGGTGCTGTACCGCGAGGCCCTGACGCTTCTGCGCCAGGCCGAGGACGTGCGCACGCTGGTGCAGCGGGTGGACGCCGGCCTGCGCGGACGGCTGCGCATCGGCTTCGTGGGGTCGATGCTGTATCGCGGCCTGCCAGCGCTGCTGGCGGCCATGCGCGCCGAACTGCCGGACGTCGAGCACGTGCTGACCGAGCAGAATTCGCACGACCAGATCGAGGCCGTGCGGCGTGGCGAACAGGACCTGGGCTTCATCCATGCCAACCCGGTGCCGGCCGGGGTGGCCGCGCGCGACCTGCTGGCCGAGCCGTTCGTGGTGTGTCTGCCCGACAGCCACCCGCTGGCCCGGCGGCGGTCGCTGCGGCTGGCGGAGCTGGCCACGGACGATTTCGTGTTCTTCGCCCGGGCCGCCTCGCCCAGCTATTACGAAACCGTGCTGTCGCTGTGCGTGGGGGCAGGCTTCATGCCGGTGATTCGCCACGAGGTGCGCCACTGGCTCAGCGTGGCCTCGCTGGTGTCGCAGGGGCTGGGCGTGTCGATCGTGCCCGCCTGCCTGTCGCGCAGCGGGCTGGCGGGCACGCGCTTCATCGCGTTCGAGCACCAGGCGCGCTCGGTCAGCCAGGTGATCTGGCCGGCGGCGGCACGCTCGCCGCTGCAGGACAAGGCGCTGGCGCTGGTCGAGCGCCAGTTCCCGCAGGGTTCCTAGCGGAACACCACGGTCTTGTTGCGATTCAGCAGGATGCGGTGTTCGACATGGCTGCGCACGGCGCGCGACAGCACCAGCGATTCGATGTCGCTGCCGACCTGGGTCAGGTCCTGCGCGGTCATTGTGTGGTCCACGCGCTCGATGTCCTGGTCGATGATCGGGCCTTCGTCCAGGTCCGAGGTCACGAAGTGGGCGGTGGCGCCGATGATCTTTACGCCGCGCGCATGCGCCTGGTGGTACGGGCGCGCGCCCTTGAAGCTGGGCAGGAAGCTGTGGTGGATGTTGATGGCGCGGCCGTTCAGCGCGCGGCACATGTCGGCCGACAGGATCTGCATGTAGCGGGCCAGCACCACCAGGTCGATGCTGTACTGGTCCACCAGCGCCAGCACGTCCTGCTCTTGCCGTGCCTTGGTTTCGGGCGTGACGGGCAGGTGGTGGAACGGAATGCCATACGAGGCAGCCAGGCCGGCGTAGTCGTTGTGGTTGGACACGATGGCCGCCACTTCGGCATGCAGCTGGCCGCTGTGCACGCGGAACAGCAGGTCGTTCAGGCAGTGGCCCTGCTTGCTGACCATGATCAGCAGGCGTTCCTTGCGGCGGGCGTCATGCAGCTGCAGGTCCATGCCGTACTCGGCCGACACCTCGTCCAGCCGGCCGCGCAGGGCCTCGGGGGCCACGCCCACGGGCAGGTCGAAGTGCACCCGCAGGAAGAAGCGGCCGGTTTCCTCGTCGCCGAACTGCTGCGAATCCAGGATGTTGCAACCCAATTCGAACAACAGGCCGCTGACGCGAAAGACGATGCCGGTGCGGTCAGGGCAGGACAGGGTCAGGATGTAGTCGTTGTGCTGCATGGCTAAGAGGAAAAAGGAAAGGAATGAAGGGAGCTTCGGCGCTTGCCCACGGGGCAGTCAGCGCGCGACGCAGAGATTCACAGTCTGGCCAGGGTCTCTTCGGCCAAGGCCAGGCTGGACGTGAGGCCTGGCGATTCTATGCCGAACAGATTCACCAGGCCGGGCACGCCATGCACGGCGGGGCCGGCGATGACGAAATCGGCGGCCGGTTCGTGCGGGCCGGAAATCTTGGGACGGATGCCGGTATAGCCCGGCGTCAGGGCATCGTCGGGCAGCGCCGGCCAGTAGCTGCGCACGGCGGCGTAGAACACGTCGGCGCGGGCCGGATCGAGGGTGTAGTCCTCGGTGCCGACCCATTCGGTGTCGGGGCCGAACTTGGCCTGGCCGCCCATGTCCAGCGTCAGGTGCACGCCCAGGCCGGCGTGCTGCGGCACCGGGTAGATCAGGCGCGAGAACGGGGCGCGTCCGGCCAGCGTGAAGTAGCTGCCCTTGCACAGGTAATCGGTGGGAATGCTGGCGGGCGGCACGCCGTCGATGCGGCGGGCCAGCGCCGGCGCCTGCAGGCCGGCCGAATTGATCAGCACGTTGCAGGTCAGGTTGATGGCGTCATCGCCGCCGAACTGCAATTCGAAGCCGCCTTCGGGGCGGACGCGGCCGGACACCAGCGGCGTGTGGAACACGCATTGGGCGCCCGCGTTCTCGGCGTCGCCCTGGTAGGCCAGCATCAGCGCGTGGCTGTCGACGATGCCGGTGGACGGCGACACCAGCGCGGCCGTGCATTGCAGCGCCGGCTCCAGCCGCATGGCGTCTTCGCCGGAAATGAATTGCAGGTCGTCCACGCCGTTGGCGCGGGCGCGCTGGGCAATGCCTTCGAGCTGGGTGGCCTGTTCGGCGGTGGTGGCGACGATCAGCTTGCCCAGGCGCCGGTGCGGAATGCCGCGTTCGGCGCAATAGGCGTACAGCAGGTGCTTGCCGCGCACGCACAGGCGGGCCTTCAGGCTGCCGGCCGGGTAATAGATGCCCGCGTGGATGACTTCGGAATTGCGCGAGCTGGTGCCGGTGCCGATGGCCTCGGTGGCTTCGGCCACCAGCACTTCGCGGCCGGACTGGGCCAGCGCGCGCGCGATGGCCAGGCCGACCACGCCGGCGCCGATCACCACGCAATCGATATCGGCGCTCATGGGGTCTTGCCGGCGCGGGCGCCGGCCGGCGTCAGGTCGAAACCGCCCGCATGGAACACCAGGGGCGGTTCGCCGCTGTGGCCGCAACGCTCGACTTCTCCGACCATGATGACGTGATCTCCTTCGACGTAGCGGCTGCGGTTGTGGCATTCGAACCAGGCGGCGCAGTGGCCGTCCAGCATCGGCGTGCCGCCCGGCGCATGGTGCACCGTCAGGCCGTTGTAGCGGTCGGGCGTCTTGCCGGTAGCAAAGCGCCGCGCCAGGGCGATCTGTTCGGCCCCGAGCACGTTGACCACGTAGCGCTGGCACTGCTCGAAGGCGGCCAGCGACGAGGAATTGCGCGACAGGCTCCAGAGCACCAGCGGCGGGTTGAGCGAAACCGAGTTGAACGAGCTGACCGTGAGCCCGATGGGCGCGCCATC
This sequence comes from Achromobacter sp. FW305-C-28, assembly GCF_058783235.1. Lineage (NCBI taxonomy): Bacteria > Pseudomonadati > Pseudomonadota > Betaproteobacteria > Burkholderiales > Alcaligenaceae > Achromobacter > Achromobacter sp. FW305-C-28. The sequence continues at coordinate 41,362 of NZ_JBYSYL010000001.1, forward strand.
GAGGTCGGAAGTGGTCACGACCGTGACGCCGGTGGCGTAGCGGCCCAGCGCGGTGCGAAAGAAAGCAGCGTCGAAATCAGGGGAGGAGGCGGGCATGCAGATAGGGGAGGGAGCGGGCGCCGGGAACGGCGCCCGGCGGCGTCAAGGCGACAGGCGTTCGATCTTCCAGCCTTGGCCGTCGGCGACATAGCGCAGGCGGTCGTGCAGGCGCGAGGGCCGGCCTTGCCAGAATTCCAGGGAAGTGGGCTTGAGGCGATAACCGCCCCAGTGCGGCGGGCGCGGCGGCTGGTCGCCGTAGCGCTCGCGGAATTCCAGTTCGCGGGCTTCGAGCTCGGCGCGGGTGATCGGCTGGCTCTGGCGCGAGGCCCAGGCGCCGATGCGCGAGCCGGCCGGGCGGCTGTGGTAGTAGGCGTCCGATTCCTCGGCCGCGACTTTTTCCACCACGCCCTCGATCCGCACCTGGCGTTCCAGCGGCTGCCAGAAGAACAGCAGGCAGGCGCGCGGCTCGGCGGCAAGGTCGGTGCCCTTGCGGGATTCGTAATTGGTGAAGAACGTGAAACCGTGCTCGTCGAACCCCTTGATGAGGACGATGCGCGCGCTGGGCTGGCCGTCGGCATCGACCGTGGCCAGGGTCATGGCGTTGGGCTCGGGGACCTTGGCGGCCAGGGCCTCGTCGAACCAGCGGGTGAATTGCTCGAACGGCGAGGCGGCGGCCTGGCTTTCCAGCAGCACGTTCTTGTCGTAGCTTTGACGCAGATCTGAGACAGACATGGGGCGTTTGATTCAGCGTTGATAACAAGCAGTTTATACCGCCGCTGGGATGCCCCCCTTATTGACCCCGCGCAGGGTCCGGGCAAGTTTCCGGTCCGCAGTAAGCCGATCCGGGGCGGTGGCCGCCCTAGGCGCCTTCGGGCAACGGCCGGCCGTCCTGTTCGAGGCGGCGGGCGATGGCCTCCAGGCGGGCGTCATGGATGCCGGCCGCGCGCAGCGCCTGGGCCGTTTGCACCACGTATTCGGTGCAGGGGCCGTAACGGCCGGCGGCGCGGCGCACGATGGCCAGCAGCTCGGGTTCGGGCAGGGCGCGGATGTACGCCGGATTGGCGCGGTTCATGACAAATACCAGCGCTTTGACGGTGCCGGCCTCGGTGGTGCAGTTGAGCCAGCGGGGCAGGTAGGCGCCAGTGGACATCTCCCGGTCCCACAGGGCCGGAAAATACGTCGGCACCTGGCCGCCCGCCAGGCGGTAGACCACGCCGCGGCACGAGCCGCCGCGGTCCAGGCCGAACACCAGGCCGGGGCATTCGGGCGTGCCACGGTTGACGCGCGACCACAGGCACAGGGCCCGGTGATGGCCATGCAAGGTGGCCAGGCGACGCTCTTCGAAATCGAAATCGGGGCGCCAGACCAGGGACCCGTACCCATATACCCAGACGTCCTCGCCGGCCTGCCAATGTTGCAGCGCAGTGGTCAGCGACGCCTGGCGTTCTTCGGGCGTCCACAGGCGAAAGGGCAGGCTGGCGCCGGCAATGCCGGCGGCGGAGGGAGGGGACTGCGTGTTCACGACTACGGTTTCCGGTCAGACTCGAGCGGGGGGTTGCGATTGGCCCAGCCTCCGGCCATCAGGGCCACGGAATAGGCCCAGAACAGCGGAGCGACGCCGATGACCGCACCCAGCGCGCCGAAGGTCAGCGGCAGGGACACCTGCGAACCGTTGATCAGCGCCATCCGCAGGCCCACGGCTTCGGCGGCGCGGCCCGGCGGCGAATGCTGGTGCAGCAGTGAAAGCATACTCGGTTGGCAGCACCCCAGCGCAAGCCCCAGGATGAACGACAGCACGATCAGGACGCTAACGTCGGTGAACAGCGGGTAAAGCATGAAGTCGATTGCGGCGGTGGCCATGGCCACGCGCACCAGCGTCCAAGACCGCACACGGCGCTGGATCAGCGGCAATACCAGGCGGATGATGAACGTTGCCGCCGCGAAGGACGCAAGAATGACGCCGATGGTGGTGGCGGACAGGCCGATCGCGATGCCGAAGATGGGCACGACGAACAGGTGGGTGTCCCAGGCGCCGGACAGAATGGTGTTGACCATCAGGATGCGGCGCAGCGCCGGCACGGCCAATAGCTCCGTCACGCGGCGGCGCTGGGCTTCCTTGGCGCCGGCCAGCAGCGAATCGACCGCCTTCAATTGGTGACGCAAGGTGTACAGCCCGGCCGCCGACAGCAGCGGACCCAGCGTCAGCAGGCCGAAGGCCAGCCGGGTGCCCAGGTGGTCGATCGCCAGGCCGGCGATCAATGGCCCCGAAAACCCCGATCCCGCCAGGGCCAGCGACATGTACGAGAAATTGCGCAGGCGCTGCGTGGGTTCGGCGTGACCCAGCAGATCCTGGGTGGCCACCTGGTCCAGCATGAAGCCGATGCCGATGGAACAGGACGCGATGAGCAGCGCGAACTGGGTTTGCGACACGAAGGGCAGCGCGGTGCCGATCACCACCAGCGTGGTCCCGGTGACCAGCGGGCGCACGATGCCGACCCGGTCGACCCAGCGGCCGGCGCGCACCGAAAACAGCATCGGCAGCACGGCAAACACGGCGATCAGCGTGCCCACCTTGAAAGTGGACAGGCCCATCTGCAGCGCCGTCAGGGATACGGTGATCCGTCCCCCAGTGAGCGCCACGTGGTTCAGCATGGCCAGCACGCACAACAGCGCCGCCCCGGAGAATTCCGGGGCGGCGTGATTTGAAGAGGGGGAAGGGGGCGAAGTAGGCACGGATACGACTTAACTGCATTCATTCTGTGCCTATCGTCGCGCTATGTCGAGGCGCGGTTTTTTTGCGCTGCGGCAATCGTGTTTCGGCGGTGGCGACAAGATAGGCGCCATCTATGGCCCAAGTCGGATAGGGTTGGGGCAAGATGGCGGCACGTTCGCCGCAAGGTCGGTTACACGGGTTGCATTAATGCGCTGCAACAGATGTATCGTTCACGCAACGGAACAATCATTCGATACGGCGGCCCAACGCTGGCCCGCTTTACCGTTTTTCACCCTTTCGCCACAGATTGGGCATCCTTTTGGCGCAAACCAGCGTTTAGGATGTGCAGGCAGTCTGGGCAAGCGCCGCCAGCCCTATCCGTTTTTAGTTATTCGAGTGGCGGGCCATGCCCTCGCCGCCCCATCCGAACTGGTTCAATGAAAAAGCCTCGCAGCAAAGTCCAGCGCTACGTCCTTATCGCCGTTGTTCTCCTGATCATTGCCTATGGCGTCCGGGCCGCCTTTTTCTCGGCCCCGCCGCCGCCCACCTTCGCCGTGGCGGAAGTCACGCGTGGCAACCTCGAAGACAGTGTGCTGGCCAGCGGCACGATGGACGCCATCGAACGCGTGAGCGTCGGCGCGCAGGCCACCGGCCAGCTCAAGTCGCTGAAGGTGGCGCTGGGCGACCGCGTCAAGAAGGGGCAGTTGGTCGCCGAGATCGACGACCTGACCCAGCAGAACGAACTGCGCAACGCCCAGGCCGCCTTGCAGACCCGCCGGGCCGAGCGCGCCGCCAAGGTCGCCACCCTGAAGCAGGCCGAACTGGCCTTCCGCCGGCAGCGCCAGATGCTGGCGGCCGACGCCAGCTCGCGCGAGGCCTATGAAACCGCCGAGGCCACGCTGGGCGTGACCCGCGCCGACATCTCGTCGCTGGACGCGCAGATCGTGCAGGCCGAAATCCAGGTGGACACCGCCAAGGTCAACCTGGGCTACACCCGCATCGTGTCGCCCATCGACGGCATCGTGGTCGCCGTGGTCACCAAGGAAGGCCAGACGGTGAACTCGTTCCAGAGCGCGCCCACCATCATCAAGGTTGCCCAGGTGGCCACCATGACCATCAAGGCGCAGATCTCCGAAGCCGACGTGACCCGGGTCAAGCCCGGCCTGCCGGTGTACTTCACCATCCTGGGCGAACCCGACCAGCGCTACCAGGCCACCCTGCGGGCGGTGGAACCGGCGCCCGAATCGATCCAGAAAGACGACGCCACCGCGTCCCTGACGTCGTCCGGCTCCAATTCCACCAGCGCCGCGGTGTACTACAACGGCCTGTTCGATGTGCCCAACCCCGAAGAAAAGTTGCGCATCTCCATGACGGCGCAGGTGTCCATCGTGCTGGGCGAGGCCCGCGACGCGGTGGTGGTGCCGGCCTCGGCCCTGGGCAAGCGCGGCGAAGACGGCCGCTATGCCGTGCGGGTGGTCGGCAAGAACAACCAGACCGAGACCCGCCAGGTCAAGATCGGCATGAACAACAACGTGCAGGCGCAGGTGCTGGAAGGCCTGGAAGCGGGCGAACGCGTGGTGTCGGCCGACGCCGCGCCGGTTGCCACTGCAGGACGCTGAGATGGCCGGACCGCTTATTTCGCTGGCCGGGGTCCGCCGCGAGTTTCCCGCGGGCGAGCAGACTATCGCCGTGCTCAAGGACATCAACCTGACCATCGAGGCCGGGGAAATGGTGGCCATCGTCGGCGCGTCGGGCTCGGGCAAGTCGACCCTGATGAACATCCTGGGCTGCCTGGACCGCCCCACCAGCGGCGACTACCGCGTGGACGGCCGCAGCACGGGCGAGCTCGACCCGGACGAACTGGCCGAGCTGCGCCGCGAACACTTCGGTTTCATTTTCCAGCGCTATCACCTGTTGTCCGACCTGACGGCGCAGGGCAACGTCGAGGTGCCGGCCGTCTATGCCGGCAAGCGCCGCGAGGCCCGGCTGGAACGCGCCGCCGAACTGTTGCGGCGCCTGGGCCTGGGCGACCGCACCGGCCATCGCCCCGGGCAGCTGTCGGGCGGCCAGCAGCAGCGGGTAAGTATTGCGCGCGCGCTGATGAACGGCGGCGACATCATCCTGGCGGACGAACCGACCGGCGCGCTGGACACGCACACGGGCCAGGAAGTGCTGCGCATCCTGGAAGAACTGAACGCGGCCGGCCACACCATCATCCTGGTCACGCACGACATGAACGTGGCGCGCCACGCGCAGCGCATCATCGAGATCAGCGACGGCGAAATCGTGTCGGACAAGCGCAACCCCGATGCACCGCGCGTGCTGGCCGAGCGCGAGGACGCCGCGCCGCTGCCGCCGCGACCGAACTGGCAGGCCTACCTGGACCGTTGCGGCGAGGCCCTGCGCATGGCGTTGTTGGCCATGAACGCGCATCGCCTGCGCACCTCGCTGACCATGCTGGGCATCATCATCGGCATCGCCGCGGTGGTGTCGGTGGTGGCGCTGGGCGAGGGCTCGCGCCAGAAGATCCTGGAAGACATCAGCGAGATCGGCACCAATACGGTCGAGGTGTTTCCGGGCAAGGACTTCGGCGACGAAAAGGCCGTCAACATCCGCACGCTGGTGCCAGCCGACGCCGACGCGCTGGCCCGGGAGTCGTACGTGGACAGCGTGACGCCGGAAGTCTCCACCAGCAGCACGCTGCGCTATCGCAACGTGGCGGTGAACGGTTCGATTCAGGGCGTGGGCGAGCAATATTTCCGGGTCCGCAACGTCAAGCTCGCGCAGGGCAAGTTCTTCGACGCCACCAGCGTGGCCCGCCGCGCGCAGGAAGTGGTGATCGACGAAAGCACCCGCAAGGCGCTGTTCGGCTCGCACACCGATGCCATCGGCCAGATCGTGTTCCTGGGCGCGATGCCCGCCCGCGTGATCGGCGTGACCAAGAAGAACGACACGGTCTTCGGCAACAACGAAACGCTGAACGTCTGGATTCCCTACACCACGGCGCTGTCGCGCGTGCTGGGCCAGCAACACCTGAAGAGCATCACGGTGCGCGTGAACGACGCGTCGCCGCCGGCCGCGGCCGAGCAGGCGATCACGCGGGTGCTGATGCGCCGCCACGTGGTGAAGGATTTCTTCGTGTTCAACACGGACGCGATCCGCAAGACGATCGAACGCACGACGGCGACGATGACGCTGCTGGTGTCGCTGATTGCGCTGATTTCGCTGATGGTGGGCGGCATCGGGGTGATGAACATCATGCTGGTGTCGGTCACCGAGCGCACCCGGGAAATCGGGGTGCGGATGGCGGTGGGCGCGCGCCGCAGCGACATCATGCAACAGTTCCTGATCGAGGCGGTGCTGGTGTGCCTGATTGGCGGGGCGGTGGGTATCGCGCTGTCGCTGGGCCTGGGTGTGCTGGTGGCGAAAGCCACGGGCGGCTCGTTCCGCATGATCTATTCGACGGCGTCGATGGTGGCGGCATTCACGTGCTCGACGCTGATCGGCGTGCTGTTCGGCTATTTACCGGCGCGCAATGCGGCGCGCCTGGATCCCGTCGAGGCCTTGGCCCGGGAATGAGGACGATGAAAGCAGTTTCCCTGATCTACAAACCCGCCGCGCTGGCCTTGGCGCTGGCCCTGTCGGGCTGTGGCGGCCTGCTCAAGACCGAGTACCAGGCGCCCGAGACGCGCGCCCCGGCGGCCTGGACCTATGCGTCCGATGCGGCAGCCCCGATGGCGCCGGCCGCGGCGCTGGCGGTGGGCGGGGCGTGGTGGCGCAATTTCAATGACCCGGTGTTGAACGGGCTGGTCGAAGGCGCGCTGGCGCGCAACAACGACCTGGCCGCGGCCGCGATCCGGGTGCGCCGCGCGCAATACCAGGCGGGCCTGGCGGAAGATCAGCTGATTCCGCAACTGACGGGCAACGCCAGCGTGACCCGCTCACGCAATTTCTACGGCGACCGCGCGATTACTCGCACTAACGGCACGGAGCTGTCGATCGGCTACGAGGTGGACCTGTGGGGCAAGCTGTCGCGCCAGCGCGATGCGGCCGACTGGGAGGCGCTGGCCAGCGAGCAGGACCGCCAGAGTTCGGCGCTGTCGCTGGTGGGCACGACGGCGACGCTGTATTGGCAGACGGCGTTCATCAATCAACGCATTGCGAGCAGCCTGGAAAGCATTGCGTATGCACGCCGGACGCAGGACCTGGTGCGGGCGCAATATGCGGCGGGCGGGGCGTCGGCGCTGGAGATGGCGGAAGCGGAGCAGACGGTGGCGAGCCAGCAGGCGGCGCACGCGCTGCTGGTGCAGCAACGTGTGGAATACGTGAATGCGTTGACGATTCTGTTCGACGGCCCGCCGGACCGCACGATGGCAGATCCGCCGCGGCTTCCGCAATATCCGTTGCCCGAGGCGCGGGCAGGCGTGCCGGCGGAGCTGCTGGGACGCCGGCCGGATCTGCGGGCGGCGGAACTTCGGCTGCGCGAGGCGCTGTCGAATGTGGACGCGGCGCGGGCAAGTTTCTATCCGACGCTGACGCTGACGGGCTCGTTGGGAACGAGCAGCCCGACGCTGTCGAACATTCTGCAAAATCCGGTGGGGGCGCTGACGACGGCGGTGACGCTGCCATTCTTGCAGTGGAACCGGCTGGGGCTGAATCTGAAAGTATCGCGCACGGAGTTCGATGAGTTGGTGGTGACGTTCAGGCAATCTCTTTATCAGGCGATGGCGGATGTGGAAAATGCGTTGTCGAATCGGACGCAGTTGCGGGTGCAGGGGGAGCAGCTTGAGGCTTCTTTGAAGGCGGCTCGGGAGGCTGAGCGGCTGTACGAAGTCCGGTATCGGGCAGGGTCTGTGTCGTTGCGGTTCTGGTTGGATGCGCAGGAGAAGCGGCGGGGGGCGGAGATTGCTCGGGATGAGAATGTGTTGAATCGGTTGGTGAATCAGGTGAAGGTTTATCAGGCGCTCGGTGGGGATGATTCTGTTGTTGCTACGAATGTGGAGTAGGTTTTCTACTTTTGTGGTTTTTGGTTTGATGGGATATTGTTGGTGGCGTGAGGGTGGCTCTTTGTAGGTCGCCCCTTGCGGCGGCGGCATGCGCAGTGGGCGCCCACGATTGCGGTCCGGAGCCTTCGCTCCGGACTGCCCCTTCGTCATTCTCGTCCGCCTTCGGCTCCCTTCGAATTCCCTCGGGCGCATCGAGGTTGCCCACTGCGCATGCCGCCGCCGCAAGGGGCTACGAGTGTCTGGGTTTGTTGTGCTGCTAGACCTGTGGTCGGGGAATGGAACTCACAGGGTCGCCAAGCCGCGGCCGCGCGGGCGGCCACGTTTGGCATTCGTGTGGCTGACTGTGTGGCGGTGGCGCTTCGCGCTGGTGGAGAGTTGTTTTCTAGTGGTTCGCACGTCGTGGGGGTGGGGCGGTGATGGGCGGCGCGAGCAGGCACTGGCTTGCGCATGCTGACTGTCTCGCGCGCCCGCCCATCGGGCGCTGCACATTCATGTTGAACGCCACGGCATCCGCGCCGATAGAAGGGCATGAGTGGGGGGCATGGCATTGGATTGCGCGGATGGTGGGTATTCCTCGCAAGGCCCTCCGCTTGGCCGGCATGGGGCGGGTTTGGCGGCCATATAAAATATCTTTCATGAACACCCTCGATTCCGTCGATCTCGACCGCCGCTTCTCCAGCCTGTCACGCCTGTACGGCCCCGACGCTCCCAGACGTTTTCAAGACGCGCACATTGCCGTTGCCGGCCTGGGTGGCGTTGGCTCGTGGACGGTGGAAGCGCTTGCGCGTTGCGGCATTGGGGCGTTGACCCTGATTGATCTGGACCATATTGCGGAGTCCAACGTCAATCGGCAGATTCATGCGCTGACGGATACCGTGGGGCAGTCCAAGGTGGATGCCATGGCCGAGCGGGTGTTGGGGATCAATCCGGCTTGCCGGTTGACGCGGGTGGATGACTTTGTGTCGCCTGAGAATGTGGGCGAGGTCTTGCCTGGGCCCTATACCGTCATCATTGACTGTACCGATCAGGCGGCGGCCAAGATTGCGATGATCTTGCATGCGCGGGCGTTGGGTGTGCCCATGTTGCTGTGTGGTGGAGCGGGGGGCAAGACGGATCCGCTGGCCCTGCGGGCAGGGGATCTGTCGGCGGCGGTCAATGATGCCTTGTTGTCCAAGTTGCGCAACAAGCTGCGGCGTGAGCATGGGTTTCCTCGGGCGTCGGACAAGAACGGCAAGGCCTTGAAGCGGGTGCCCAAGATGGGGGTGCATGCGTTGTGGTTCGATCAGCCGGCGATCTTGCCGGATGAATGGACGCGGGCGGGCGAGATGGAAGACGACATGGGGGTGGCCGCGCAAGCGGCTGCGCCGCAAGGGTTGTCTTGTGCGGGGTATGGGTCTGTCGTGACCGTGACGGCCGCCATGGGGATGGCGGCGGCCAATGAGGCCTTGCGCTTGGCGTTGGGCTGAGCTGCTACAGCGCCACGAACACCATGCCATTTTCGATTCTGACGGGGTAGGTTGCCAGGTTGTCGCGTAGCGGCGAACACAGCGCACGGCCGTCTCTGATGTCGAAGCGGCCCTGGTGCAGCGGGCATTCGATTTCGTGGCCGGTCAGGAAGCCGTCGCACAGGCGGGCGTTGCCGTGGGTACAGAGGTTGGCGGTGGCGTAGACGGTGCCTTCGACGCCGTAGAGCGCGATTTCGTGGTCGCCGGCTTGGACGGCGATGATGTCTTCTTCCGGTACGTCGGCCAGCGGGATGGCCTTGATCCATTGGGTTGTCATGGTGTGTCTGTTCTGTCAGATGGGATAGATCAACGAATTCGGGATCAGCTCGCTGTCGAAGATGCACAGTCTTGATTCGAATTTCAGGCCATCCGGGGTCTGGCGGATGACGTCCAGGTAGCGGCCTACGTTGAAGACGGTCGTCAGCTGGTTGGGCTTGGTGCGGAAGATGGCGTAGTTGGCTTCGGATTCGATCCGGTCGCCGACGGCCGACAGGACCCGGGGCGCGCCGACGACATGGCGCTGGTAGTAGGGGTCATGGAAGATCGTGTCGGTGGCGCCGTAGATGCGGTCGCGCAGCATGCCGCGGCTTTCGAAGGACATCGTGGCCAGGGGGTAGCCGCGCTCGTGGTTCTCGCGGGGCAGGACTTTGTAGGTGCAGTCTTCCAGGAAGAAGTCCGGCCACTGGTCCCATTGTTCGGCGTCCAGCACGGCGGCGTAGTCGGTGTACAGGCGGGTCAGCGCGTAATAGAGGGGAAAGTCCAGCATTTTTCAGGCCTCCGTTTCCATCACGCGGCGCCAGTAGGCGTACATGCCGCGGATCAGCGTTTCGGTCACCATGTGGTCGGTGTTCTCGGCGGTCTTGCCGCCCAGTTCGGCCACGCTGCGGTGCCAGGGCTTTTGCTGGAAGCCGGACTGCGAAAACTCGATCACCTCGCCGTCGTCCGCCGATACGAAACCGGCGGGGCCGAACAGGTTGGCCTGGCGCAGGCGGCGCTGGGTCATCTCGGGCGTGTCGTCGGCGAAGCCGAAGTGCGTCCAGACGAAATCGAAGGCGTCGTGGCCGACGGGCTGGATGTGGCGGGTCGACAGTGAATTGACCTGCTGCTGGATGATGACGCTGGGAAACAGCGTCATCAGCACCGCCGTGGGGCCGTTCCACCAGGGTTCGGGCACGATGTCCAGGAAGCGGTCGTCGTTCAGCGACATCTGTTCCTTGAAGCTGGATACGCCGCTGGTGACACTGCCCTTGCCGCCCTGGCCGCGCGTCGAGATCATGGCGGCGTGGCGGAAGTGGCGGTCCATCTTCAGTTCGGAGCGGTTGTCGGCCCGCCACAGGCCGAAGGTGACGAACCAGGTGTGGAGCAGGCCGGGGTGGTAGGGGTCCTTGATGTTCTCCTGCATCAGCTTCCAGTTGCCGGGGATGCGCTGGCGGCTGTAGCCATGGATCACCAATTGTCGGCCGTCGAAGACGCGGTCGAAGTAGTGCAGGATGTCGGGGCCCAGGTAGTCTTCCAGGGGTTCGACGGCGTGGTCGAACGAGGCGAAGACGACGCCGTTGCGACAGGCTACGGCCAGTTTGGTCAGGCCGTGTTCCTCGGGCTTGAAATCCGGCGGCATGCCGCCGTTGACGCGGCCGTCCTGCTTGACGCCGCGGCGAAAGGGCACGCCGATCAGGTTGCCCTGCAGGTCGTAATTCCACTGATGGTAGGGGCAGACGAATTCGCTGCGGTTGCCTGAGCGTTCGCGGCAGAACTGCACGCCGCGGTGCGCACAGACGTTTTCCACCACCCGCACCTGGCCGTCGTTGTCGCGCAGCAGGATGACGGAGCGCTCGCCCACGACGCTGCGCTTGAAGTCGCCGGGATGGGGGATTTCGGCTTCCAGGCCGACGTAGTTCCAGTGGCCTTGGTAGAAGAAGCGGTCCAGTTCCTTTTGATGCACGGCGGCGTCGGTGTAGACGCCGAAGGGAATGCGGTGGGTGCCGTCGGCCGGCCAGGCTTGCATGATTTGTCTCCTTCATCCGTGGCCGCCGTGCGGCCGGGCAGGGGCCACGCGACATGGGCGCGGCGTTTGTTGCATCTTCGACCCGGGCGTGAAATAAATAAATAGAATCTGGATTATGACAACAATCACCAAAATCAATATTGGTGGAGACAAGCATGAACCTGCAAGACATGGACCTGAACCTGCTGGTCGTCTTCAACGAGTTATGCAAGCACGGCCGGGTGTCGACGGTGGCGCGCAACCTGGGCATTTCGCAGCCTGGGGTCAGCAACGCGCTGGGCCGGTTGCGCAAGCTGCTGGGCGACGAGCTGTTCCTGCGGACCTCGCGCGGCATGGTGCCCACGCCGTATGCCGAGGCGCTGGCGCAGCCCATCGCCGATGCGCTGGGCGCCTTGCACGGCACGCTGAATGCGCGGACCTCGTTTGATCCGGCGCAGAGCGAAAGGGCCTTCGTCATAGGGGTCAACGACGTGGGTGAAACCTATTTTCTGCCGCGGCTGATGCGGGCGCTGGATGCGGCGGCGCCGGGCGTCACCATCCGTACCGTGCGCACGACGTCGATCGACGTGAAGGACGAAATGGAACGCGGCCGCATCGACCTGGCGATGGGATTCTTGCCGGGGCTGAAGCAGGGCTTCTTTCAGCGGCGCTTGTTCCGCCAGCCCTATGTGTGCATCTTCCGGCAGGACCATCCGCTGGCGCACGGCGGCGTGTCGGCGCGGCAGTTCCGCGCGGCCGAGCACGTGGCCATCGTGTCCGAAGGCACCGGGCACGGCGTGGTGGACCAGGTCATCGAGCGGGCAGGCATCCGCCGCCGCCTGCGGTTGACGGTGCCCCATTTCATGGCGGTGGGGCCGGTGCTGCAGACCACCGACATGATCGCGGTGGTGCCGCAGCGCTTCGCAGACTGCGCCTGCAGGCCGTTCGGCCTGGCCACCGCGCCCTGTCCGGTGAAGATCCCGGAGTCCGTCATCAACGTGTTCTGGCACGCGCGCAACCACCGCGAGCCAGCCAATCAATGGCTGCGGCAGGTGGTGGTGGAGCAGTTCGCGGATTAGGGCCAATTGACGCGCCCCGCGGCGTCAGGCTTCGCGCAGCGTCACGTCGAACCAACCGCGCAGGGCGTTGGACAGGCGGATCTCGTCGGCGGCGTGCAGGTCGGCCAGGGTCAGCACCCGTTCGGTCACGTTGCCGTTATCCAACAATTCGCCGCGTTGCACGCCGGGCAGGCAGCCGCTGTCCACCGGCGGGGTGTACCAGTCGCCGTCCAGCCGCAGGTAGACGTTGCTGCGGCTGCCCTCGCACAGCTCGCCGCGCTCGTTCAGGTAGACCAGGTCGAAAATATGCGGATGCGCGGGCAGCCATTCGATGGTCTTGGTGTACCAGGGCCGGTAGGTGGTCTTGTAGCGCAAGAGCGGTTCGGACGAGCGCAGCGCCTCGGGTGCCAGCATGATCTCCTGCACGGCGGGCAGGGGCGGCAGCACGGCCGTCTGGATGTGGCGGCTGCCGTCGCGCGCGACCAGCAGGCGCAGGCGGTGCGCGCCCGGCGTGACCAGGCTGAGCGCCGCGATCATGATGTCGCTTTCGACCTTGCGCCCGCCCCAGGTGTAGCCCAGCGCCTTGCAGGACTGTTCCAGCCGTTGCAGATGGCGCGTCAAGAGCGGCACGCGGCGCTCGGCATCGACCAGGATGGTCTCGATCAGTTCGGGTTGCATGGGGGCTCCTGGGTAACGGCGGATAGCGGCGGACAGCGGCGGGCGGGGCCGCGCTCTATCCTACTCTGCCCGCGTCGCTTGCGCATTCAGGCGCGCAAGATGCGGGCCTTCCAGTGGCATTCCTGCCATTCCTCGGCGGGGTCCGAATCGTGGACGATGCCGCCGCCCACGCTGTAGACCCCGTGGCCCGCGGCATCCAGCACCAGCGTGCGGATCGCCACGTTCAGCGAAAAATCGCCGTCCGGCGCCAGCCAGCCGATGCTGCCGCAGTACAGGCCGCGCGGCGCCGCTTCCATCTGGCGGATGCGGCGCATGGCGGCCACCTTGGGCGCGCCGGTGATCGAGCCGCACGGGAACAGCGCGCGCAGCACGTCTTCCAGCGTGGCGCCGGGGGCCTGGGCCGACACGGTCGACGTCATGGTCCAGACGGTGGGATAGCGTTCCAGCGAGAACAGGGCATCGACCTTGACCGAACCCGGCTCGGCCAGGCGGCCCAGGTCGTTGCGCAGCAGGTCGACGATCATCAGGTTTTCGGCGCGGTTCTTGTCGCTGGCCAGCAGCGCCTGGCCCAGCCGGGCGTCTTCGGCCGGGTCGGCGTGGCGCGGCGCCGTGCCTTTCATGGGCCGGGTGGTCAGCTGCGGGCCGCGGCGGGCCACGAACAATTCGGGCGAAAACGACAGCACCGTGCGTGCGCCGTCCTGGATGAAGGCGGCGTGCGCGACGGGATTGCGCGCGGCGATGCGGCGGTACAGCGTGGCCGCGTCGCCCTGGTATTGCAGGTCCAGCGGCTGGGTGTAGTTGACCTGGTAGAGCTCGCCGTCGGCGATCAGGCCGCGTATGGCGTCGATCTGGCGCACGTAGTCGGCTTCCAGCATGCGCGGCGCCGGAATGCTGAGGGCGGCGGGGGCGCTGTCGGCCGCGGGGGCGTCCCACGGCGTTTCGTCGGTCTTGTGTTCGAACACCAGCGCGGTCAGGCGCGCCGCGCCGTCGTCGCGCGGCGGCGTCCAGGGGCCGGCGGGCGCGGGCCGGGTAGCCTCGGGCAGCAGCCATTCCCCCAGTTCGTAATCCAGCAGCAGGGCCACCCAATGGCCCTGGCGGCGGGCCGCGTCGATGGCGGCCAGCGCGGGGCCGACCTCGGCCGCCGCGCGCGCCTCGATACGGGCCAGCAGGCCGTCCAGCCGCAGGGCGCGGCCGGCCAGCCGGTCTTCAAAACGACAATGCATGACGCTCTTTATTGTTGTGCGAGGAACTCCGCCAGGACCCGTCCGGTGTGCGATTGGGCGCTTTGGGCCATGACGTGTTCCGGCGATCCCTGGCCCACCAGCTTGCCGCCGCCCGTGCCGCCTTCGGGGCCCAGGTCCAGCAGCCAGTCGGCTTCGGCGATGACGTCGAGATTATGCTCGATGACCACCACGGTGTTGCCGGCTTCGACCAGGCGATGCAGCACGTGGATCAGCTTTTCCACGTCGGCCATCGACAGGCCCACCGTCGGTTCGTCCAGCACGTACAGCGTGTGAGGAATGCGCGAGGCGCGGCCGGTCTTGATCAGGCCGTCGGTCAGGCGCGCCTTGGACAGCTCGGTCACCAGCTTGATGCGCTGGGCCTCGCCGCCGGACAGCGTGGGCGACGGCTGCCCCAGCGTCAGGTAGCCCAGGCCGACGTCCTGCATCAGTTGCAGGGGGCGGTGGATCTTCGGGTGCGCCGCGAAATAGCCGATGGCGTCGTCCACTTCCATGGCCAGCAATTCGCCTGCGTTCTTGCCGCGCATCTGCACGCTGAGCGTGTCGTTGTTGAAGCGCGCGCCGTTGCAGGCATCGCACGGCACCTTCACGTCGGGCAGGAAGTTCATTTCGATGGTGCGCATGCCCTGGCCTTCGCAGATCGGGCAGCGGCCGTCGCCGGTATTGAACGAGAAGCGCGCCGCCGTCCAGCCGCGCATGCGGGCCTCGCGGGTATCGGCGAATTGCTTGCGCACGTCGTCCCAGAACCCGACGTAGGTGGCCGGGCACGAGCGCGGCGTCTTGCCGATGGGGGTCTGGTCCACTTCCAGCACGCGGTCGATCGCTTCCCAGCCCTTGATGCTTTCGCAGCCGGCCCAGCCGGGCGCCTTGCCCTGCGAGACGGCCTGCATCAGGTTGTCCAGCAGCACTTCGCGCGCCAGGGTCGACTTGCCCGAGCCCGACACGCCGGTGACGACGCTCAAGCGGCCCACCGGGATCTTGGCGTCGACGCTGCGCAGGTTGTGCAGGCGCGCGCCCTTGATTTCGATCATGGGCGTGTCGGCCTCGACCGGGCGGCGGCCCTGCAGCGGATGCTGCAGCGGCTTGGCCAGGTAGCGGCCAGTGACGGATTCGGGGGCGTCGATCAGGTCCTGTGCGGTGCCCTGGGCGACCACGCGGCCGCCGCGGATGCCGGCGCCGGGGCCGATGTCGATGATGTGCGAGGCGCGGCGGATGGTGTCGTCATCGTGCTCGACCACCACCAGCGTGTTGCCGTTGCCTTCCAGGCGCGCCAGCGCGTCCAGCAGGATGCGGTTGTCGCGCGGGTGCAGGCCGATGGTGGGTTCGTCAAGCACGTAGCAGACGCCCTGCAGGTTGGACCCCAGCTGCGCCGCCAGGCGGATGCGCTGCGCTTCGCCGCCCGACAGCGTCGGCGCGGCGCGGTCCAGCGCCAGGTAGTTCAGGCCCACTTCCTGCATGAAATTCAGGCGGCCGCGAATTTCGGTCAGGATGTCGCGGGCGATCTCGCCTTCGCGGCCGCGCGCCACGAGGCCCGTAAAGAAGGTATGCGCGTCCGACACCGGCAGCGAGGCCAGTTCGGCGATGGATTTGTCGCGCCAGCGCACCGCGCGGGCGACCCGGTTCAGGCGCTGGCCGTCGCACTGGGTGCAGGCCTTGGCCTCGCCTTCGTACCAGGCGTTCCAGGCGGTTTCCTCGCCGGTCTGTTCTTCGTCGAAGCCTTGCAGTTGCAGGCCGGTGCCGAAGCAGCCGGTGCACCAGCCGTGCTTGGAGTTGTACGAGAACAGGCGCGGATCGGGTTCGGGGAAGCTGGTGCCGCAAGACGGGCAGGCGCGCTTGACCGAGAAGTGCTGCTGCTGCAATTCGCTGTTCAGCGCTTCGTGCAGCTTGTTCACGGGCCACACCACCGACATCACGCCCTGGCCGTTTTCCAATGCGCTCTTGACCGCGGCGCGCAGGTCGGCCTCGTTGGCGGGGTCCACCACCACGTCGGCCACCGGCAGTTCGATGGTGTGTTCCTTGTAGCGGTCCAGGCGCGGCCACGGCGCGACGGCAATGAATTCGCCGTCGACGCGCAGGTGCGTGTGGCCTTTGGACCCGGCCCACTTGGCCAGGTCGGTGTAGTAGCCCTTGCGCGCGGTGACCAGCGGCGCCAGGAGGCCGATGTGCTCGCCCTTGTGGTCGCGCAGCAGGCGCGCCACGATCTGGTCGGCATTCTGCGGTTCCACCGCCACGTTGCAGTCGGGGCAGTATTGCGTGCCCAGTTTCACGTACAGCAGGCGCAGGAAGTGATGGATCTCGGTCATCGTGGCCACGGTCGACTTGCGGCCGCCGCGGCTGGTGCGCTGTTCGATCGCCACCGTGGGCGGAATGCCGAAGATGGCGTCCACGTCCGGCTTGCCGGCCGGCTGCACGATGGCGCGGGCGTAGGCGTTGAGCGATTCCAGGTAGCGGCGCTGGCCTTCGTTGAACAGGATGTCGAAGGCCAGGGTCGACTTGCCCGAACCCGACACGCCGGTGATCACCGTGAACTTGTCGCGCGGAATCTCGACGCTGATGTTCTTCAGGTTGTGCTCGCGCGCGTTGCGGATCTCGATGGACATGTTGTCCTGGCGGCGCTTGCGCATCACCGACTGCAGCGGCGTGCCTTCGCCGGCGCCATAGGCGGCGGCCGGTTCGGCGATGCGGGCGGTCAGGCCGGCTTGCTCGACTTCTTGCGCGTCGGCGTCGCTGGTCACCACCACATCGGCCGGCAGGATGCTCACTTCGTAGTCGCGCAGCGCCGCGCCGGTGTGCGAGGCGGGGTTGGCCATCAGGTCCTGCGGCGTGCCCACGCCCAGCACCAGGCCGCCGGCGTCGCCGCCTTCGGGGCCCAGGTCGATCAGCCAGTCGGCCGCGCGGATGACGTCCAGGTTGTGCTCGATGACCAGCAGCGTGTGGCCGGCGGCCAGCAGCTTGCGGAAGGCGCGCATCAGGCGCGCCACGTCGTCGAAGTGCAGGCCGGTGGTGGGTTCGTCGAACAGGAACAGGCTGCCCTTCTTGGCGACCTTGGCCGTCGAGATGCCGCTGCGCGCGGCCTCGGCCAGATGGCCGGCCAGCTTGAGCCGCTGGGCCTCGCCGCCCGACAGCGTCGGCACGGGTTGCCCCAGCCGCACGTATTCCAGGCCGACGTCGGCCAGCGGCGCCAGGCCTGTCTGCACGTCGCGCAGGCCCTTGAAGAATTCCAGCGCCTCGCTGACGGTCATCTCCAGCACCTCGTCGATCGAGGCGCTCTTGCCCAGGTGCTCGACGCGCACTTCCAGCACTTCGGGGCGGAAGCGCTTGCCGTCGCAGTCGGGGCAGCGCAGGTAGACGTCGGACAGGAACTGCATTTCGACGTGTTCGAAGCCGGTGCCGCCGCAAGTGGGGCAGCGGCCGTCGCCGCCGTTGAAGCTGAAGGTGCCCGCGGTGTAGGCGCGTTCACGCGCCAGCGGCGCCTGGGCGAACAGCTTGCGGATCGCGTCGAACGCGCCCACGTAGCTGGCCGGGTTGGACCGCGCGGTCTTGCCGATGGGGGTCTGGTCCACCATCACGACGTCGGCGATCTGCTCGGCGCCCAGCAGGCGCTCGAACGCCCCCGGCGCTTCGGACGGCTTGCCTTTCTGCTTGAGCAGGGCGGGGTACAGCACGTCCTGCACCAGCGTGGACTTGCCCGAGCCGGACACGCCGGTCACGCAGACCAGCCGGCCCAGCGGCAGTTCGACCGAGACGTTCTTCAGGTTGTGCGCGCTGACGCCTTCGAGCAGCAGGCGTGGCGTGTTGGCCGCGACCGGCATGGGGCGTGGCGCTTCGACGCGCTGGCGGCCGCCCAGGTAGTTGCCCGTCAGCGTGTTGGCCGCGCGCAATTGCGCGGGCGTGCCGTCGAACACGATGTTGCCGCCGCGCTCGCCCGGGCCGGGGCCGATGTCGATGATGCGGTCGGCGGCCACCATGACCTGCGGATCGTGTTCCACCACCACCAGCGTGTTGCCGGCGTTGCGCAGCCGGTGCATCACTTCGACCACGCGGTGCATGTCGCGCGGGTGCAGGCCGATGGATGGCTCGTCCAGCACGAACAGCGTGTTCACCAGCGACGTGCCCAGCGCGGTGGTCAGGTTGATGCGCTGCACCTCGCCGCCGGACAGCGTGCGGCTCTGGCGGTCCAGCGTCAGGTAGCCCAGGCCGACATCGCACAGGAACTTCAGGCGAGCGCGCACTTCGGTCATGAGCAGATCGGTGGCCGCGTCCAGCGCGCCGGAGAACGACAGCTTGTCGAAGAAGGTGCGCACGCGCTCGATGGGCAGCAGCATGACGTCATGCACCGACAGGCCGTCCATGGCGTCCAGCTGCGGCCGCGTCCAGTTGGCGCCCACCGGCATGAAACGCTTGTAGCGGCCGTCGTCGGGCGGCAGCACGGCATCGGCTTCCTCCTTGGTCCCCAGGCGCCACAGCAGCGCGTCGGGCTTCAGGCGCGCGCCATTGCAGGTGGGGCAGGGCGTGTAGCTGCGGTATTTCGACAGCAGCACGCGCACGTGCATCTTGTACGACTTGGTCTCGAGCCAATCGAAAAAGCGCTGCACGCCGTACCACTGGTGCTTCCAGGCGTCGTTGCCACCCTTCCAGTCGGGCGTGCCGTAGAGCACCCAGCGCTTGTGCTCTTCGCTCATGCTCTTCCAGGGCACCCCCAGCGGGATGCCGGCGCGCGGCGCGTACTTCTGCAGCTCGTCCTGGCATTCCTTGTACGACGGCGTGGTCCAGGGCTTGATGGCGCCTTCCAGCAGGGTCTTGTTTTCGTCGGGGATGACCAGGCCGAAGTCGATGCCGATCACGCGGCCAAAGCCGCGGCAGGCCTCGCAGGCGCCCAGCGGCGAATTGAACGAGAAGCTGCTGGGCAGCGGGTCGGTGTATTCGATGTTGCAGTCGGCGCAGTGCAGGCGGTCGCTGTATTTCCAGATGTGCGCATCGGCACCCTCGGCGTCCATCACGTACACCGCCAGGTGGCCGGCGCCCATGCGCAGGGCGGTGTCCAGCGCTTCCATTACGCGTTCGCGTTCGGTGCCGGCAAAGCGGAAACGGTCCTGTATGACATGCAGGATGCGGCGCTCGTCGGTATCGGCCTTTGCCTTGCCTTTGCCCTTCTTGGCGCCCTTGGCCGCGGCGGTGGCGCGCGGCACGGCGGTTTCCTCGGCGTGCACGCGGGTGTAGCCCTGCTGCTCCAGGAAGCCGCGCACTTCGTCTTCGGTGAAGTTGGCCGGCACCGCGATGGGGAAGGTCACCACCAGGCGCGGATCGCCGGCCACGGCCGAGCGTTCGGCCAGCGAGTGGTAGATGGAATCGGGCGTGTCGCGCCGCACCACCTTGCCGCAGCCGCGGCAGTGCAGCCGGGCGCCGCGCGCGAACAGCAGCTTCACGTGGTCGTTCAGCTCGGTCATCGTGCCGACCGTGCTGCGCGAGCTGCGCACCGGATTGGTCTGGTCGATGGCGATGGCCGGCAAAATGCCTTCGATGCGGTCCACCTGCGGCTTGTCCATGCGGTCCAGGAACTGGCGCGCATAGGGCGAGAAGGTTTCCACGTAGCGGCGCTGTCCCTCGGCGTACAGCGTGTCGAAGGCCAGCGAACTTTTGCCGGACCCCGATACGCCGGTCACGACAACCAATTCGCCGGTGGCGATGGTCAGGTCCAGGTTCTTGAGATTGTTCTGGCGGGCGCCAACGATGCGGATTTGGGAGCTCATGGACGGTATCGTAGCCTGAGGGAGGGGGCCGCCGGGGCGACGAGCGGTCGCTGGTTCCGGGCGCGGCGATGTGGAATAATTGCCTATATAGTGAGGCATGAGTCCACAATGTGGTCACTCACTGTGATCAATCACGCGCTCAGCTGCTGTACAAATAAACAGTATCGCAGATTCGTCTGATATTCGCGCGGTTTGCCTTGCGCATTCTGCATAAGCATTGTTAACGCTGGGCATCTTCCCAACATGGGGGTGGTCGTGTCGGAAACCAAGGTGGCGGGCGCTGCGGCGTTCGCCAAGTTCATGACGGTGCTGCAGGCGGTGGCCGACGCCCCGCATCCGCCCACGGCGGCCGCGCTGGCGCGCAGTTGCGGCTATCCCCGGCCCACCGCCTACCGCATCGTGGCGGCGCTGGCCGAGCAGGGCATGGTGGCCGAAACCGACGGCGCCTACCGCCTGGGGCCGCGCCTGCTGGCCTTGGCCAGCCGCGCCTGGTCGCAGTTCGACCTGCGCGCCGCGCTGTCGGCCGACTTGCAGGCCCTGCGCGACGAAACCGGCGAAACCGTGCACCTGGCGGTGCCGGCCGGCGCCGAAATGATCTACATCGACAAACTCGAAAGCCCCGGCCCGGTGCGCATGGCCTCGCGCGTGGGCGCGGCCGTGGCGCTGCATTCCAGCGCGGTGGGCAAGGCCTACCTGGCGGCGCTGCCCGAGCCGGCGCGCGAACGCCTGCTACGCGACCTGCCGCTGGCATCCCGCATGCCCGGCACGCTGTCGACGCTGCCGGCCCTGCGCGCGGCGCTGGCCGACACCGCCGCGCGCGGCTATGCCCTGGACAACGAGGAAAACGAGCCCGGCATCGCCTGCTACGGCGTGGCGCTGCGCGACGCCGCCGGCCAGCCGGTGGCCTGCGTCAGCGTCAGCACCTTGCTGTTCCGGCGCCGCGACGATCCGCAAGCCGCCTATATAGAACCCCTGCTGCGGTTGCGCGATGCCGCCTCAGCCAAACTCGCCGTGCTGCCCGTGCCGTCCGGCGGCGCCTGAACGACCCCGTCCCCGAGGAAATCCATGACCGCTGCTCCCCTTGCTTCAAAGCTCGCCGCCCTGCTGGCCGCCCGGGTCGTGCCCGTGCTGCGCTACACCGACGCCGCCACCGCCGCCTATGCGGCCGAAGTTGCCGTGGCCGCCGGCTGCACCACGTTGGAACTGACCTGGACCATTCCCGGCGTGACCGACCTGGTGCGTGCGCTGCGCGACAAGCACGGCGCCAGCCTGCTGCTGGGCGTGGGCACGGTATTGAATGAAGAACAGGCGCGCGAGGCCCTGGTGGCCGGCGCCGACTTCCTGGTGTCGCCCGCCCTGGCCACGGACATCGTGGATATGGCTCACGCCGCCGACGCCCTGTGCCTGCTCGGCGCCTTCACGCCCACCGAAGTGCTGGCCGCACGCCGCGCGGGCGTGGACGTGGTCAAGGTGTTCCCGGCCGACACGGGCGGCCCCAAGCACCTGGCCGCGTTGAAGTCGGTGTACCCGGACACGGTGTTCTGCCCCACGGGCGGCATTACGGCCGAAAACATGAACACCTATTTCGCGGCCGGCGCCGGCCTGGTCGGCATCGGCAGCAACCTGTACGACAAGGCCGCCTTCGCCGCCCGAGACACGGCGGCGCTGGTGGCGCAGATTACCCGCACCCGCGAGGCCTCCCATGGCTGATTTCGATATCGTCGCGCTGGGCGAACCGCTGGTCGAACTGAACCAGACCCACCAGGACCAGCTGCAATACCTGCAAGGGTTCGGCGGCGACACGTCCAACGCGGTGATCGCGGCGGCGCGTCAGGGCGCGCGCTGCGCCTACCTGACGCGGGTGGGCGACGACACGTTCGGCGCCCAGTTCCTGGCGCTGTGGCAGGCCGAAGGGGTGGACACGTCGGGCGTCGAGGTCGACGCCTCGGCCCACACGGGCCTGTATTTCGTGCAGCACGGCCCCGACGGCCACGCCTTCAGCTACCTGCGTCGCGGCTCGGCCGCCAGCCTGATGACGCCCGCCAGCCTGGCCGGCGGCCTGATCGAGCGCGCCCGCTTCCTGCACGTCTCGGGCATCAGCCTGGCGATCAGCACTAGCGCTTGCGATACCGTCTTCGCCGCGATGGCCCGCGCCCGCGCGGCCGGCGTCGAGGTCAGTCTGGATTCGAACCTGCGCCTGCGCCTATGGCCGCTGGATCGCGCCCGCGCGACGCTGCGCGAAGCCCTCTGCCATGCGGACCTGTTTTTGCCGAGCATGGACGACATGCAGCACCTGACCGGCAACGACGACCCGGAACGCACGCTGGACTGGATCCGCGACGCGGGCGCGACCGGCGTGGTGGTACTGAAACTGGGCAAGGACGGCTCGATCATCGACGACGGCAAGACCCGCACGCCGGTGGCGGCGCTGCGGGTGGACGCGGTGGATGCAACGGGCGCGGGCGACTGTTTCGCTGGCAGCCTGCTGGCGCGGCGCTGTCAGGGCGACGGCTGGGTGGACGCGGTGCGCTATGCGAACGTGGCGGCGGCGCTGTCGACGCTGGGTTATGGCGCGGTGAATCCGCTGCCCAGGGCAGAGCAGGTGCTGGCAAAGCTGAAGCGCTAGGCCTCGGAAATCCCGGCCCCAAAAGGAAAATCCCCGTCAGGCTCGCGCCTGGCGGGGATTTTTCGATCAAGCTACCCAGGCAAAGCCCGGGCAATCAGCGGTCATTCAGACGCGCTTGATCTTTTCCAGCATCTTGAAAACACCCTTGGGCGACTTGACGAACAAGCGCTTGAAGGCCTTGCCCAGGCAACGGCGTTCCAGGGTGTTACGACGCACGCGTTTGCGTTCAGCCATGTTGATTCTCCTGTTGAATTTGCGGAAATCGGATTTGCGGTTGGAAGGTCCAACTTGCGGTGCTTCCAACCGACCGCACAACCGGATACTGGGCTGGCGGGGAAATTGGGTAACTCGGTATTCTAGCTTGAAATTTGGTGGAGCGCTAATTTGGGTTTTTGGGGGGCTGTGCTTCTTGGGGCGGGCGTCGAGCTTCGTAGGTCGCCCCTCGCGGGGGTGGCATGCGGGGTGGGCGCCCACGATTGCGGTCCGGAGCCTTCGCTCCGAACTTCCCCGTCGTCATCGTCGTTGTCGCCTTCGGCGACTGCCTTCCGATTCCCTCGGGCGCATCGAGGTTGCCCACCCCGCATGCCACCCCCGCGAGGGGCTACGTGCGTCTCGGTTTGTCGCGCTGCTGGACCTGTGGTCAGGGCATGAAACCTACGGGGCCGCCAAGCCGCGGCCGCGCGGGCGGCCACGTTTGGCATTCGTGTTGCTGACTGTGTGGCGGGGGCGCTTCGCGCTGGTGGAGGTAGGGGTTCTTAAGGTTACGCAATTATTTTTGGGGGGGGCGGTGATGGGCGGCGCGGCATGGGCTGGCTTGCGCGTGACGACTGTCTCGCGCGCCGCCCATCGGGCGCTGCGCATTCATGTCGAACGCCACGGCATCCGCGCCGCTAGAAGACCGGGGCTGGTCGGGCGTCAATTCAACAGGTGACCAAAACGCGCGCGTGCTCCGCAAGCGCGATAGCGGCATCGGGGTACGCAAGACGGCGCCCACCCCACACCCACCCCGTCACGCGCGGCTCAAGAACTCAAACCGCTGTAAACAAAAAAACTACTCAGCCGGCCCCAACTTAGGCCGAATGAAATCCATAAACGCCCGAGTCTTAGCCGGCTGAATACTCGAAGGATAAACAACATAGATAGAAATAGGATCCACCGACCACCCCGGCAACACTCGCCGCAAAGAGTTCCTCTTGATGATCGGATCCAACGCCTGACAATGGGGCATTCGGGTAATGGCCAGGTCCAGACCGGCCAGCGTTCCTGCGATGCTCATATTGTTGGCGGCCAGGTGGCCGCTCACGGGAATCCGCTCGCTCACCTTGCCGTTGTGCAGCGTCCAGTGGGAATGGGCGTCGTCGATCGTCGTGCGCAGGCATTGGTGTTGCGTCAGGTCGCTGGGCGTCTTCGGCTCGCCGAAACGTTCCAGATAGCGGTCCGAGGCGTACAGGTAATTGTCCAGCGACACCAGTTCCTGGATCACTGCGCCGTCGCTGCGCGGCGTCACTGCGCCGTTGCCGTTGTCGAGGCTGGCGGTTGGGTAATCGCTGTTGCGGCCGAATCGCAGCACGATATCGAACGGCGTGCCTTGTGCGTCCGATGCCGTCATCATGCTCAGGTCGAACTCGCATTCCACTTCCGGATAGCGGTCCGTGAAATCGTTGATCGTTTCCGGCAGCAGCCAGATGGCCAGGCTGTAGGGCATCGATACCCGCAGGTTGCCCGAGGGGCCGCCCGACAGCGTCTGAAGTTGTTCGTGCGCCAGGCGCGCTTCGTCGATCAGGCCCTGGCAGCGGCTCATGTAGGCCGCGCCCGCTTCCGTTAGGTCCAGGCGGCGCGTATTGCGGTTGATCAGGCGCAGCCCGATCGCCCGTTCCAGCTCGTTGATCCGGCGTGACAGCGTGGACGTGGGCATATTCAGCGCGCGGGCGGCCAGGCTGAAGCTCTTGCGCTTGGCAACCTCTACGAACAAGGCGATGTCATTGAGCTGGACGGTCGAAGCTTCCATAGGCATTCCGGTTGGGGCCGCCCGAGTTTACGCCACTCCGGCGCCCGCCCCAACGGCTTCCCAAGCAGGTTGAGTCCGTCCTGGAAGCCGCACATTGTCAGATTTGATTGCAAATTTGCATGCCGTGCCATGGGTTGGCGCAGGCATATCCCCTACACTTCAGGCGAAAACACGCATACCAAGACCGCAGCGGTTATCCGGAAATCGCAAAAGGGCACAGCAGGCATGACTGACACGCCGACGTTCTTTACCGTTCTGACGCCGACCTACAACCGGGCGGGCACCCTGCACCGGGTGTATGAATCGCTATCCCTCCAGACTTTTCGGGATTTCGAATGGGTCATCGTGGACGACGGCTCCACCGACAACACCCACGAAGCCGTGCTCGATTGGCAGCAGCGGGCCGATTTTCCCATCCGTTATGTCTGGCAGAACAACCAGCACAAGAAAACCGCCTTCAACCGGGGCGTGCGCGAGGCGCATGGCCAGTTGATCGTCGGGCTCGACAGCGACGACGAAATGCCGCCTGACGCCCTGGCCACCTTCAAGGCCGCCTGGGACGCCATTCCGCCTGCGCGCCGCGATTCCTACGTGGCCATCACCGGGCTCTGTGCGCGGCCCGACGGCAGCATCGTCGGCGATCGCTATCCGCAGGACGTCTTCGACAGCACCGCCGTCGACGTGTATTTCCGCTATCGCATCAAGGGCGAGAAATTCGGCTGCATGCGCACCGATATCCTGCGCAAATTCCCGTTTCCCGAAGACGTCGCCGGCTTCGTGCCCGAAAGCCTGGTGTGGTGGGCGATTGCGCGAGCGGGCTATCTCAGCCGCTTCATCAACCAGGTCGTGCGCACCTATCACGACACCCCGGGCGGCTTGAGCCAGGGGGCCGTGTCGGTGCGCAACAACGCGCAGGGGCTGTACCTGCTGGCCTGGGACATGCTGCAGCACCACCTGGAATTCTTCCGCTTCCGGCCGCGCGAATTCATCATGGCCGCCGCGCGCTATACGCGGTTCCGGCTGCACCTGAAGCATTCCGGCGTGCCGACAGCCGTGCAGGCCTACCGCCTGACGCAGCCGTGGGCGCGCGTGATGGTCGGCATCATGTGGCCGCTGGGTTATGCGCTGTATCGGCGCGACCGGCGGCGTGGCGTGGCTTGAGGCGCGGGCGCCGGTACACGAATCGTGCTGCCGCATGCGCGGAGGCATCAGCCCCCGCCTGGCCCTTTACGTTGCGGCGGCCGCGTGGCCCAGTCCCAGGTAGACCTCGACCACGCGCGGGTCCACCGCCACCTCGGCGGCGGGGCCTTCCAGCGTGACCGCGCCGGTTTCCAGCACGTAGGCGTAGTCGGCCACTTGCAGCGCGGCGCGGGCGTTCTGTTCGATCAGCAGGATGGACACGCCCATCTCGCGCAGGTGCGCGACGATGCGAAAGACCTCGCGCACGATGCGCGGGGCGAGACCCAGGCTGGGTTCGTCCAGCATCAGCAGGCGCGGCTTGGCCATCAGGGCGCGGCCCACCGCCAGCATCTGGCGTTCGCCGCCCGATAGCGTGCCGGCCAGCTGGGCGCGGCGTTCCTGCAGCCGGGGGAACAGCGCGTAGACCTCGGCCAGTGTCTTGTCCTGGTCGCGCAGGCCGCGGCGGAAGCGGTCGAAGGCGCCCAGCGCCAGGTTATCCTCCACCGTCATTTCGGCGAACAGTTCGCGCTTTTCGGGCACCAGGTTCATGCCGGCGGCCACCATTTCCTCTATCTCGGCGTGTTCCTGGCGCTTGCCGCCGAAGACGATCTCGCCGCGCGAGGGCAGCACGCCCATGATGGCCGACAGCAGCGTGGTCTTGCCGGCGCCGTTGGGGCCGATGACGGTGACGATCTTGCCTTCGTCCACCGACAGGCTCACGCCCGAGACGGCCTCGACCTTGTCGTAGGCCACGCGCAGGTCGCGTACTTCCAGCAGTTTCGCGCTCATTCTTCCACTCCGCCCAGATACGCTTCCAGCACCGCGGGGTTGTGCTGGATCTCGGCCGGCAGCCCCTCGGCGATCTTCTCGCCGAAGTCCATCACCACCACCCGGTCCACCAGTCCCATCACGAAGTCCATGTCGTGCTCGACCAGCAGGATGGCCATGCCTTCGGCGCGCAGCTTTTTCAGCAGCTCGGCCAGCTCGCATTTTTCCTGGTAGCGCAGGCCCGCGGCCGGTTCGTCCAGCAGCAGGATGCAGGGGTCCGATGCCAGCGCCCGCGCGATCTCCAGGATGCGTTGCTGGCCCAGCGCCAGCGAGCCGGCTTCGTCGTGCAGGTGCTTGCCCAGGCCCACGCGTTCGACCTGGCGGGCAGCTTCGGCCAGCAGACGGGCCTCTTCGGCGCGGTCCAGCCGCCAGGCTGCCGGCAACACGCCGCGATGGCCGCGCAGGTGGGCGCCGATGGCCACGTTTTCCAGCACGCTCATGCGGCCCAGAAGGCGCACGTGCTGGAAGGTGCGCGACAGGCCCAGGCGCGCGATCTTGCGCGCCCCGGCGCCGGCCACCGGCTGGCCCAGCAGCGTGACCTGGCCCGAGGTCGGCGTGTCCACGCCCGAGATCTGGTTGAACATGGTGCTCTTGCCGGCGCCGTTCGGGCCGATCAGCGCCAGGATCTCGCCCGCGCGGATCTCCAGGTTCATGGCGTTGTTGGCCACCAGGCCGCCGAACTTGCGGGTCACATCCACCGCCTTGAGCACCACTTCGCCGCGGGGCGGCATGGGCTTGCGCGGCAGCGGCTCGGCCTGCGCATCGACCTTGCGCACGCTTTTCCTGACCGGAAAGCGCCGCGCCAGCACCGGCCACAGGCCGCCGCGGGCACGATGCAGCAGCAGCACCATGCCGAAGCCGAAGATGATGACTTCAAAGTTGCCGGTTTGCCCCAGCAGCTTGGGTAGCCAGTCCTGCAACCATTGCTTGAGCACCGTGAACACGCCTGCACCGACCAGCGCGCCCCAGACCTGCCCGGCGCCGCCGATGACGGTCATGAACAGGTATTCGATGCCCATCTGCAGGCCGAACGGGTTCGGATTGACGAAGCGTTGCATGTGCGCGTACAGCCAGCCCGACGCGCAGGCCTGCAACGCCGCGATGATGAAGATCACCATGCGCGAGCGCGCGGTGTCCACGCCCATGGATTCGGCCATCACGCGGCCGCCCTTCAGGGCGCGGATCGCACGGCCTTCGCGCGAATCCAGCAGGTTGCTGGTGGACCACATGGCCACCAGCAGGAAGGCCCAGATCAGGTAGTAGATCTCGCCGCCCTGGGTCAGCGCCCAGCCGAATAAATGGATGGCGGGTACGTCGGGGATGCCGGTGTGGCCGCCCAGCCCTTCGACCGAACCGAAGGCGAAATACAGCGACAGGCCCCAGGCGATGGTGCCCAGCGGCAGGAAGTGGCCGGACAGCTTGAGCGTGATGGCGCCCAGCAGGTAGGCGATCACCAGCGTCAGTAGCAGCCCGGCCAGCAGCGTCAGCCAGGGCGAGGCGCCCAGCCAGGCCAGCCAGGCGGGCAGGGCGTCGGCCTGGGTGGTGAGCAGCGCGGTGGTGTAGGCGCCCACGCCGACGAACGCGGCCTGGCCGAAGCTGGTCAGGCCGCCGACGCCGGTCAGCAGCACCAGCCCCAACGCCACCATGGCGTACAGGCCAATGTAGTTCAGCAAGGTCACGTAGAACGGCGGCAGGACCAGCGGCGCGGCCGCCAGCAGCGCCAGGAACGCGAGGACGAGATGGCGCGGGGTCATTCTTCTTCTTCCTCGACGTGGTGGCTTTTCAGCGAGCGCCAGAGCAGCACGGGGATGATCAGGGTGAAGACGATGATTTCCTTGTAGGCGCTGGCCCAGAACGAGGAAAACGCTTCGATCAGGCCGACCAGCACCGCGCCGGCGGCGGCCAGCGGGTAGCTCACCAGGCCGCCGATGATGGCGCCGACGAAGCCTTTCAGGCTGACCATGAAGCCGGAATCGAAATACATGGTGGTGATGGGCGCGATCAGGATGCCCGAGACGGTGCCGATCAGCGCGGCCAGGAAGAACGTGGCCTTGCCGGCGAACACCGGCGAAATCCCCATCAGGCGCGCACCCAGCCGGTTGAAGGCAGCGGCGCGCAGGGCCTTGCCGTACATGGAGCGTTCAAAGAACTGGTACAGCACGATGATCAGCAGCGCCGACACCGCCACCACCCACAGCGCCTGGCTGTTGACGTTGATGGGGCCCAGCGTCAGGCTGGCATCGCTGAACGGCGCGGTGCGCGCGCCCTCGGCGCCGAAGGCCAACAGGCCCAGGCCCACCAGCGCCAGGTGCACCGCGATCGACACGATCAGCAGCACCAGCGTCGAGGCGGACGCGATGGGCTGATAGAACAGGCGGTACAACTGCGGCCCCATCGGCACCACCAGCAGCAGCGTCAACAGCGCCTGCACGGCCATCGGCAACTGCGCCAGCGGCAGCCGGTAGAACAGCGCCGCCAGGATCAGCGGATACGCCACCTTGGCGCCGATGCGCCAGGCGCCGCGCTGGCGGCCCGGCCGCTTGGCGCGCGCCAGCAGGTCGGCCACGGCCTCGGCCAGCGCAAAGGCCAGCAGCAGCCACACCAGCAGCACCGGCTTGCCGGCTTGCAGGGCGGCCATGGTCAGCGCGCCGAAGGCGACGAATTCGCCCTGGGGGATGAACAGCACGCGGGTAACGGTAAAGACCAGCAGGATGGACAAGGCCAGCAGCGCGTAGATGGCGCCGTTGGTGATGCCGTCCTGCCCGAGTATCAGGGCGATCTGAGCATTCATCAGTACTTCCGGACAAAACAGACAAACATGACGGCGACCTTATCGTGACCTAAGCGCTCCCCAGCGGGATGCCATGGAGCCGGCTTTGCCGGTCCATAGGCATGCCCCCTGGGGGGAAGCGCGTAGCGCTGCGGGGGGGGGCTCCACCACCGGTCCATAGGCATGCCCCCTGGGGGGAGGCGCGTAGCGCTTCGGGGGGTCTTTACCTTTACTTCACCAGCGTCCAGTTGCCATCCTTCACCGTGATCAACTCACGGCCGCGGTCGTCGAAGCCGCTGTGGTCGGCGGCGCTCATGTTGTAGACGCCCTGGGTGCCGACCAGCTCGCGAGTCTGTTCCAGTGCATCGCGCAGGGCGCTGCGGAATTCCTTGGTGCCCGGCTTGCCGGCCTTCTCGGCCAGCGGAATGGCCTTTTCCAGCAGCAGGCCGGCGTCGTAGACGTTGGCGCCGAAGGTGGCGGGCTTGGAACCGTTGAGCTTCTCGTAGGCCGCGATGTAGTCGCTGGCGACCTTCTTGGACGGGTTGCTGTCGGGCATTTCCGGCAGCACCAGCATCAGGCTGGCGGCCAGCACCGTGCCTTCGACCTTCTTGCCGCCCAGCTTCAGGAAGTCGGGTAGCGCGGCGCCGTGGGTCTGGTAGAACTTGCCCTTGTAGCCCTGGTCGAACAGCGTCGTCTGCGGCAGCACGCTGGCCGCGCCGGGGGCGGCGATCAGCACGGCGTCCGGCTTGGCCGCCAGGATCTTCAGCGCCTGGCCGGTGACCGAGCTGTCAAAGCGCAGATAGCGCTCGTTGGCGGCAATCTTGATGCCCTTCTCGGCGGCCAGGCCCGAGAAGACCTTGTACCAGTTCTCGCCGTAGGGATCGTTCAGGCCGATGAAGCCGACCGTCTTGATGCCGGTCTTGGCCATGTGGTCGACCAGCGCGCGGGCGATGATGTCGTCGTTCTGCGTGGTCTTGAACACCCACTTCTTCTGCTCGTTCATGGGCAGCACCACGGCCGCGGTGCCCACCGGCGCCAGCATCGGCACGCCGGCTTCGGCGGCGAACTGGATCACGCCCATGGCGTTGGGCGAGCCCGACGGGCCGATCAGCGCGTCCACGTTCTGCTCGGTGATCAGCTTCTTGAAGGCGGTGACCGAGTTGGTGGAATCGCTGGCATCGTCCAGCGAGATGTATTCCACCGTCAGGTCGCCGATCTTCTTAGGCAGCAGCGGCACGGTGTTCTTCTGCGGAATGCCCACCAGCGCCGTGGGGCCGGTGGACGAGGACACCACGCCGACCTTGACCTGAGCCAGGGCGGGCAGGGAACACAGCGCGGCCAGGACGGCGGCGGCCAGGGGGAGTTTCTTCGACAGCATGGCAAAACCTCCGGATAGGGAGCGTAAAAGGAGTGCGGCTGAAAAACGGAGAAAACGGGAACTGCGCGGGTACGGCTGGAATTACTTGCGGCTTAAACTTTCTGAGAGGCAAGGCTCAGCACTGTAGACCCGGTCCCCGTGCTTACCTATCCGTCAAAACCCGAAGCGGGCGTGAAAAAGGCCGTTCAGATGGTGATGGAACTGACGCTGGCGCCGCCGCAGACGAACAGCGTCTGGCCGGTGACGAAACTGTTGGCCGGGTCGGCAAAGAACATGACGGCGCGCGCCACGTCGTCCGAACGCCCCAGGCGCTTGACGGGAATGCCATTGGCCAGCTGCTTTTCGCGCTCGCTGCCGGGCTCGATCACCTCGTAGAACATGTCGGTCTGGATCGGGCCGGGCGCCACCACGTTGACGGTAATACCGTAGGGCGCCAGTTCCAGCGACCAGGTGCGGGCCATGCCGACCATGCCGGCCTTGGTGGCGGAATAGGCGGTGCGGGTGGGCAGGCCCAGCGCGCCGCGTGACGACATCATGACGATGCGGCCGAACTTGCGTTCCTGCATGCCGGGCAGGGTTGCCTGCACCAGGCTGATGGCGGCGCCCAGGTGGATCTGCGTCAGGCCATGCAGTTCTTCCTGCGTGACGTCCGGCAGCAGCTTGGGCCAGATCACGCCGGCATTGTGGATGACGTGGCTGACGGGAAAACGCGCCACGATCTCGGCGCCGGCCTGCGCGGTGGCGTCTGCGTCCAGCAGGTCCACCTGCACGTTGTGCAGGCGCGGGTGGCTGAAATCGGCCGCGCGGCGCGCCAGCGAGATCACTTCGTAGCCGGCATCGAGCATGCTGCGGCAGATTTCGGCGCCGATGCCGGCGCTGCCGCCGGTGACGATCGCGACGTTGGATTGAGTCATGCGGATTTCCTTTGCGTGCGGGTCAGGCGCGGGGCGCCAGGGCCAGGACCCGCAACGGGCTGCCCGAGCCGCTGCGGATCTTCAGCGGCGCCGAGAAGATCACGGCGCCGGTCGGCGGCAGCTGGTCCAGGTTGGTCAGGCACTGCAGACCGTAGCGGTTATTGCCGTGCATGTAGTAGTGGCAGGGGTAAGGCGGATTCAGGTGATGCGCCTGGCCGGCGTCGGTGCCCACCGATTCGGTGCCGAAGCCGTGCACGTCGCGTTCCTTGATCAGCCAGGGCACCACCTCGGCGTCGGGGCCGGGCGAATGGGCGCCGTCTTCTTTCATGTTCAGGTATTCGGCGGGCTTGGCGCGCTTTGACCAGTCGGTGCGCATCAGCACCCACGACCGGGCCGGGATGCGGCCGTGCTTTTCTTCCCAGGCCTTGACGAAGTCGATGGTCAGCAGGAAGTCGGGGTTGTCGCGGGCTTGCTCGGAACAGTCGATGACGCAGGCGCCGGCAATGAAGGCGTCCACCGGAATGGTGTCCACCGTGTTGTCCGGCTGGTCCTTGCCCGTGACCCAGTGCACCGGCGCGTCGAAGTGCGTGCCGGTGTGTTCCGAACACGAGAAGTTGTTCCAATACCAGGCCGGGCCGCGCTCGTCGTAGCGCGAAATCTCTTCGATGCGGAACGGCCAGGCCTGGCCGAATTCCGGCGGCAGCACGATGGTCGGGAATTCCGGCGTCAGCGTCTCGGTCAGGTCCACCAGGCGGATGCGGCCCGAAACCAGTTCGGTCATGAATTGGGCAAGAATGGGTTGGCTCATCTGTTGCTCCTTTTGGTTTTCGTGTCGTCGGGCGTGGGCCGGCCGTCAGGCGCCCAGTTCCCGCTCCAGTCCCTTGGGGTTTTCCGCCAGCCGTGCGCGGAATTCCTGCGCCACGTCGCCGACATACACGTCTTCGACGCCGTCTTGCAGCGCGCGCACGATGGCGCTCGCGATGGCCTTGGGCGCCACGCGCGGGGGCGGCGTGCGCTGCTCCCATTCATGGTCGACCGGGCCCGGAAACACGTTCACCACCCGCACGCCCGCCGGCCGCATCTCGGCGCGCAGGCACTGCGCCAGCGACAGCGCGGCGGCCTTCGAGGCCGACCACATGCCGCGCGACGGCAGGTTCATGTGGGCGTAGATCGACAGCACATTGACCCAGGCCGCCGCGTTGTTGACGCCATCGGCCGCGCGGCCACACAACGCCGGGCCGAAGCCTTGCGCCAGCCGCATCAGGCCCAGCACGTTCACGTCCATGGCATCCCGGGCGGTGTTCACGTCGCGCCGGTCCAGCAGGCCGCCTTCGCGTTCCAGGTCGGCCGTGTTGACCAGAATCTCGACCTTGCCGCCGATGGACGCCGCGGCGCGTTCGACGGAATCGGAGTCGGTCACGTCCAGCGCCAGCACCTGAACCCGCGGGTCGGCCGCCAGTGCATTGAAGCCGGCGTCCTGGCGCCAGGCCTGCGGATCGCCTAGAAACACGGCCGGGCTGCCGGCGTCCAGCAGCGCGCGCGCCACTGCCTGGCCCACGGCCGACTTGCCGTCGGTGACCAGCGCGCGGCGGAACTTCGGATCGCACGAGGTTTCGCGCAGGGTCTTGTCATCTTCCATGTTCGGCGTATTCCTTTCGGGCAGGGCGATCATCACGGCCTGGCCGGCGCGGTCCAGCTTCAGCGCCAGCCGCACGCGGGCGCCGTCGGCGCAGTCCTGGTGGACGTGGGCCACGACCGAGGGGCCGGCGTCCATGCGCACGGTGCCCACGCGCCAGGGCAGGCGTTCGCGGAAGTACAGGTCGTTGCTGTGATGCAGGGTGGTGCTGACCAGCAGCACGCCATGAGGATCCGCCGGCCGCCACGGCAGGCGGTCGGACAGGCAATGGCTGCAGGCGTCGCGCGGCGGATATTGCACCGCGCCGCAGTCGGCGCAGGTCTGCAGGTCGAAGCGGCCTTCGGCGGCCGCGGCCGTCAGGCCCAGCGCGGCGCGGCTGCGAGCGCCGGGCGGCAGGGTCGGCTGGCGGGTGCGCGCCACCGGGTTCTTGCGCGGCGGCTTGGCTAGCGGCTCGGTCATGCGTCGCTCCTTGCCAGGATGGCCGCGGCGGTGCACAGCCCGCGGTCGTAATTGATCATGCCGAAGCCGCTGACCAGCCCCAGGCGCGCGCCGGCCACCTGGGTGCCGCCCGCCGTGCCGGTCAGTTGGCGCAGGGCTTCGACCATGCCCAGGTAGCCGCCGGCCGCGCCTGCCTGGCCCACCGACAACTGGCCGCCGTTGGTGTTGAAGGGCAGGCTGCCGTCCACCGTGAAGGTGTTGGCGCGCACGAACTCGGGTGCCGCGCCCTTGGCGCAAAAGCCCAGGTCTTCCATCTGCATCAGGTTGATGACCGGGTAGTCGTCATAGGCCTGCAGGAAATCCATGTCGGCCGGCGCGGCGTTGGCCATGCCATAGAGTTCGTCGATGTCCACGGTCCAGCCGCCGCGGGTCTGGATCGGGTCTTCGATCCAGGCGTTGTGGCGTTCGATGGTGGACAGGATGCGGGCGTAGGGCAGGCCCAGCGCCTGGGCGCGGGCCTCGGTCATGACCAGGAAGCCGTCGGCACCGGCGCAGGGCATGACGCAATCGAACAGGTGGATCGGGTCGGCGATGACGCGGGCGTCCAGGTATTGGGCCAGCGTCAGCGGCTTTTTCATCAGCGCGAGCGGGTAGCGCAGGGCGTTGTCGCGCTGCGCCACGCAGACCTTGCCGAAGTCTTCACGGGTAGCGCCGGTGGCCCGCATGTAGTGCGCCGTCAGCAGCGCGAAGCTGGCGTTGGGGCCGCCCGCGCCATACGGATAGACAGCATCCTGGGCGAAGCGCGAGAACTGGCTGACGGTATTGCGGAACGAGTCGACCTGGTTGGTGTCGCCCGCGATGCAGGCGATGATATTGGCGTCGCCGGTCTGCACCGCGCGGGCGGCGCGGCGCAACGCGGCCACGCCGCTGGCGCCGCCCATCGGAATGTGGTCGAGCCAGCGCGGGCTCATGCCCAGGTGCTGCACCAGGCCCACGGCGGTGTCCGGCGCGAGCGTGAAGCTGGACACGCACAGGCCGTCGACGTCGGTCTTGGCGATGCCGGCCTGGCGGATCAGCGCGGCCAGCGCCCGGCCCAGCCAGCCATGCGCGGCCAGCGTGGAATAGCGCTCGTACGGAATGCTGACGGGCAGGGCCGCCACCACGCCGTCATAACGGGCGCGCGGCGCGGTCATCGGGCGGGCTCCTGGCGCCTTTTCATGGCGGTGGTGTCGACGCAGCAGGCGGTGCCCGGCAGCGTCGGCGCCAGCGTCTTCATTTCGCCGCGCTGGATCTTGTTGGTGGTGGTGAGCGGCAGGCTGTCGACAAACGCCACATAGCCGGGCGCCTTGTAGTAGGCCAGTTGCTGCAGGCTCCATTGCACGATGCCGCGCGCGGCGTCGGCCCGGGCGGCAGCGTCGGCGGGCGCCGTTTCCGCCACCACGCAGGCCAGCACCTCGTCGCCGCGCACCGGGTCGGGCACGGCGGCCACCGCCACGGCCTTGACCAGCGGGTGCTGCAGCAGCACGCTTTCCACTTCCACGGCCGAGATGTTCTCGCCGCTGCGGCGGATCACGTTCTTCTTGCGATCGACAAAGCGCAGCGCGCCGTCGGCCTCGCGCCGCACGATGTCGCCGGTATGGAACCAGCCGCCTTCCCAGGCCTGGTCGGTGGCGTCCGCGTCTTTCAGGTAACCGGCGAAAAAGCCGTAGCGCGGGTCGCTGCCGGCGTGGCGCACCAGCAGCTCGCCCGGTTCGCCGGCCGCCGCATCGCCGCCGTGGTCGGCCACGATGCGAACTTCGACATCGTCTTCTTCGGCGCCGAAGCAGCTTTCGCCGATATGGCGGGGTTCCTTATTGGCGATGATGACGGCGCCCGCGCCGGTCTCCGTCATGGCCCAGGCCTCCAGCAGCGGAAAGCCGAAGCGCGCTTCGAACGGCTGCTGCAGCTTGCGGTCCACGCCTGCGCCGAAGCCGAAGCGGATGGCGGGCTGGCGGTCTTGCGCGGACGGCTCGGCCTTCATCAGGATGGCCGGCATCACGCCCAGGTAGTGCAGCACCGTGGCGCGGGAATCGCGCACGCTATCCCACCAGGTCCTGGGGTGGAAGCGATCCAGCGGAATCAGGCAGCCGCCGGTTAGCACCATCGCCATGGCGGAATAGGCCATGGCGTTCATATGCACCAGCGGCAGCGGCGTCAGCATGCGTTCTTCGCCGGGCCGCAGCTCGGCCAGGCCGCCGATGCGCGCATACCAGCCGCCCGCATGCAGGAAATAGCGATTGGGCAGGATGCAGCCCTTGGGCCGGCCGGTGGTGCCGGACGTGTACAGCAGCGCGCATTCGGTCAGTTCGCCGGGTTCGCCGGTCAGCGGTGCGGCAAACGGCGCGGCGGGCGGCGCGTCGTCCGGCGCCATCACCCGCAAGGGGCGGCCCGCGCGTTCGGCCGCGGCCAGCAGGTCGGCATGGCGGTCGGGCAGCGCCACCGCCAGCGCGATCTCGGAATGGCCGGTCAGGTATTCGAGTTCGGCCGCGCGCAGGTCGGGGTTGATGGGCACCACCGACACGCCCAGCGCGTTCAGCGCGAACCAGTGCAGGAAGAAGGCCGGGCGGTTCTCCAGCAGCAGGCCGGCGCGGTGGCCATGGCCGTAGCCGGCCTGGGCGTAGGCGGCGCGCAGCGTCTCGATGGCGCTGGCGGCCTGCGCATAGCCCAGTTCGCCGGCGCCGATGCCGTAGGCCTCGGCCGTTTCCGGCAGGATGCACAGGAAGGGCCTGGCGCCGTGGCGGGCCGCGGTATCGCGGAAAGCCTGATGGACGGTGGTGCTCACAAGCCGCTCCTACATGAACAGTTGGATGTTGCCGAAAGCGGCATCGCAATTGACCAGGTCAACGCGCTTTAACCGGATGCGCAGCGCGCCGTCCTGTTCCACCAGGTGGTGGGTGATCCAGCCGGCGTACAGCGTCTGCGCGTCCTGACGCGTCTCGACATAGTGGAACGCGGTGCGCAGCACGTGGCGGCCTTCGTCGGGGGCGGATTCCGGATGGTCGCGCTCGACGGTGGGCGCCTGCAGCAAGTGGTGGCAGCGGCTCTTGGGCTGCTGCGAAAAGGTGCGCTGGCCGGCCAGGCGCTCGACCCGCACGCGCAGCAGCAGCTTGTCTTCGTACATCAGCGAGGCGTGCAGCCTGGCGTCGGTCTGGCCGTGGGCCAGCGGCATCCAGTAGTAGCCGTCTTCGGAATACAGGTCCAGCCAGTCCTCGAAGCGCAGCTCATCGAGCAGGCGGGCCTCGGCGTAGACGAAATCGATCAGGTCGCGTTCGGAAAAACTCATGCTGCCTCCGTCTGCGTCATGTAGCGGCCCCAGGCGCGGTACTGGTTGCGCATCTGCCATTCGTTGGTGCCGTTGGTGGTCACGTTCTTGCGTCCGGCCTCGTCGGGCGTATATAGCCGGCCGACGTTGACCCAGTCGCGGGCCCGCGATTGCAGCCCGTCCTGCGCGCGCTCGTACATTTCCAGGTCGTCGTGGCCGACCACGGATGTGGGGGCGTTGATCAACCGGTTGTACATGAGGGTGCGTTCCAGCAGCAGGTCGGGCGCGCCGACCAGGCGGAAGGTCCAGGACTCCACCAGTGTGCGGTCGGCGGCGATCGGCTTGAACACGCGCAACGTCTGGATCGGGCCCTTGACCATGATGTTGGGGAAATACACCGTGTTGTGGCGTACGTCGCCCAGGATCTGGTGCGCGCGTTCTTCGCCATAGGCTGCCACCATGGATTCCCAGTAGCCTGGAATGCCGGAATACGCCGCATGGATCGAATCCGACACGCCCGTGTGGCCGTGGCCGTTTTCCCAGACGCGGATGCCCATGTTTTCGAAGAACTCATAGGGCGAGATGAAGGGCGCGAACAGTTCCACCGCCATGGGCTTGGGCGTGCCGGCGGGGGCAGCTTCCCAGACCTTGACGGCAGTGCCGGCCGACGACTCGTGCGCCACCATCGGGTGGCAGGTGTCGGTCTGGTTGTCCACCAGCATCTTCCAGTTGCAGCGGTGCATGTAGCGCAACACGCCACCGGCCACTTCGAGGCGGCCTTCGGGCGAGCGGTCGACCATGTTGTCCAGGGTCGACAGCGCGTCGCCGAAGAAGTCCTCGAACGACTGACCCTCGGGATTCAGGCGGCAGAACACGAAGCCGCGATGGTTGCGCACGTCTTTTACGGCCGCCATGCCCTGGCTGGCTTCGCATTGTTCCAGCCCGGTGTTCTCGTAGCCCTTTTTCAGGGGGATCGACAGCAAGCTGCCGTCGGTCTTGAAGGTCCAGGCATGGTAGGGGCAGCGGAAGAACTTGCCCGTATTGCCGCAGGCCTCGCCCGCCACCATGGTGCCCTTGTGCGGGCAGCGGTTGTGCAACACGCGCACCGTGCGGTCGCTGTGGCGCACCATCACCACCGGCTGGTTGCCGACGGTGGTGGTGATGTAATCGCCCGGGTTGGGAACCTGGCTGTCGTGGCCGACGTAGACCCAGGTGTTGGCGTACAGGCGTTCCATTTCCAGGTCGAACAGTTCCTGGTCGATGAACAGGTCCTTGTGCACCTCGGTCTCGCGCAGCAGGGCGCGGATGGCGTCGGGATTGTCGCGGTATTTGGCCATGCTCGTCTCCTTTCTGCGGACTGGCTCTACAGGTCCAGCACCAGGCGCGCCGACTTGGCGCGCGAAATGCAGATCTGGATGATCTTGCCGCTGGCTTTCTCGGTGTCCGACAGGTAGTAGTCGCGGTGGTCGGGCTCGCCTTCCAGCACGGTGGCCTGGCAAACGCCGCATTCGCCGCGCTTGCAGTCAAACATGGGATCGCAGCCTTCTTCTTCCATGACGTCGACGATGGTCTTGTCGGCGGGAATCGTCAGCACGCGGCCGGACTGGCGCAGTTCCACCTCGAACGGCTGGTCGCCGGCCTGGGGCGCGGCGCTGGCGAACAGTTCGAAATGGATGTGGGCGTCGGGCCAGTGGCGCGCGCGGGCGCCCTGGATGACGGCGTCGATCAGGCCCTTGGGGCCGCACACGTACAGGTGTTGGCGCGGGGTGGCGGCGTCCAGCAGGGCTTGCAGATCGAAGCGGCACGACGGCTCATCGTCGGCGTGCAGGGCCAGCGCGTCGCCGGCCAGGGCCTGCAGTTCCGGCAGGAACGCCAGCTGGTCGCGGCTGCGGCCGCTGTAGTGCAGGCGGAAGGCGCGGCCGGCGGATTTCAAGGCCGCCGCCATGGACGCTACCGGCGTGATGCCGATGCCGCCTGCGATCAGCACCACCGGTTCGTCGCCGGCCGGGGATTCGTGCAGCGGAAAGTCGTTCCTGGGGCCTTCGACGGTCAGCGTGTCGCCCACCGCCAGCCCGTGCATGTGGCGCGAACCGCCCTGGCTGGCTTCTTCCAGCCGCACGCCCAGGCGGTATTCGGCGGGCTCGGCAAAGCGGCCAGCCTCGGGCGCCAGTTGCACCAGCGAATAACAGCGCGGCTCGCGCAGGCCGGGCACCGAGACTTTCAGGTGGGCGCCGGGGCCGAAGGCGGGCAGGGCGCCGCCGTCTTCGCGCGCCAGGCGCAGCGAACGGATCAGAGGCGATTCCTGGCGGATCTCGCGGACGATGAGTTTCAGGGTTTGCACGGCGTTCGTCTCTAGGTTCTGGGGTCAGGCGGCCATTTTCTGGGCCAGTACGTCGGCCAGCTGGCGTTCCATGGGGCCGCATTTCTCGTCGGCCAGCGCGGCTTCGCGCAGCGACCGCAGCGACGCCGCGGCATCGGGCCGGCCCGCCAGTTGGGCCGCGGCCGCGATCAGCTGGCGGTACTTGCCGCCGCCGCGCACGTGGGTGTCGCTGTAGCCCTTGACCAGGCGGCGGCAATTGACCGTTTCCACGGCCAGGTCGTAGTCGCGCGGCGCCAGGCTGGATATCAGGTCCAGCCACTGCGTCAGCGCGGCCGATTCGATCTGGTGGCGCAGCGTGCGACGGCGAAAGCGCCGCATGCCGGCCAGCAGGTACAGCATCATGAAGCCGCCCAGCGTGCCGCTTTGCATGCGGCGGCCCTTGCCCAGGCGCCGCTCGACAAAGCCGCCAAAGCCCTTGGACTGCTCCAGCCAGCGGCCCAGGCCCGCGGGCAGCGTGCCGCAGATCTCTTCCAGCCGCGGATGCATGAATTCGGTGGTGTAGACCAGCTGGTCCGGCTTGGCGCCCACTTCGCTGCGCACGCGCTCGAAGCGCGAGCCGCGGGTCTTCAGGTCGGCCACGCGGATCACGTCGTCGTAGGCCATGGCGGTGGCCAGGTAGCGCGCGGCGGCGCAGGTCAGCGCCCATTGCCTGGCCTCGCCACCGTGGCGCGCGTCCAGTTCACGGATGGCTTGCATGCGCGCCAGGTAATCCTGCGCGTAGGCCAGGTCCTGGAATTCGATCTGGCGGCGCACGCCGGCCACCAGCATGGGCTGGGCACAGGGCGGGAAATCGCGGGCAATGGTGTCCAGCAGCGCCTGCGTGCGCGGGCTGGCGGCGCGTTCGGGCAGCAGCGGCACGGGGCGGGTCAGGTCGATCGCGGCCGGTTGCGCGGGCGCCTGGTCGGCAGCCGTAAAGCCCAGCGCGAAGGCGCGCAGGCTGGCGTCCACGCCGACGCCGGCACGGCGCACGGTGGCTTCATAGTCTTCGCGCGAGAACGGCAGGGCGCCGCTGCCGGCCACCGCGCCGAAGAGGCTGGCGCTGATGACGCTGCCGGCCCGATCGGCCAGGTCCTGCAGGTCAAAGCACAAAAAGCGGCGGGCGGCGGCGCGGCCGGCTTCCAGCACCTTGTTGGGGTCGGCAATGCCGTTGCCGGGCGCCGACTTCTCGCTGACGGCGTAGCTGCGGTGCGACGAGGCGATCAGCACGCTGCGGTCGGGCGTGACCAGGCCGCGCTGGATCGCGCGGCCGCCTTCCATGAGTTCGGCTGCCACCACCAGGTCGACGTCGCCGGGCGTGGGCATCAGCGCCAGCGCGGGCGGACGGCCGGCACGGGCCACATCGGCTTCGGGCAGCAGTTCCAGGTAATAGATGGTGGCGCCGGTGCGCTGGGCCACGCCGGGCACCGAGGTGGTCTGGGCCCACCAGCCGGCGTGTTCGGCCATGTCGACGATCCAGTCGGCCAGCACGCCGCCGCCCTGGCCGCCCATGGCCAGGATAGCGATCTTGATGGGGGTGCCTTGCTGCAATGCCACCGGGTTCATGGGGCGGGTCCTCACAGGGCGAATTTGGCCAGGCGCGCGGCGCGACGGCGCTGCAGGTAGCCGATCACGCCCTGGCGCACGCGCGCCAGGAAACGGTCGCGGCCGCTGGGGTTGTGCACGATGTCGGCACGGTAGAAAGACGGGCACAGCACCGCGGCATGGGCGACTTCGCCGCAATTGCCGCAGCCCACGCAGCTGCTTTCCACGTGCGCCACCGGGTCTTCCTTCAAGGGGTCGCCGCTGTCCTTCACCGTCAGCGACGGGCAGCCCGACAGCCGGATACAGGCGTGGTCGCCGGTGCATACGTCGGGGTCGACGCCAAAGCGTTCCTTGACCACGCGGCGGCCTTCCTTGACCGCCTTGTTGAACAGCGGCTTGATGCGACGCTGCTTGTTCAGCATGCATTCCGACTGGGCGATGATGACTTTGGGGCCCTTGATGTCGGTGGTCAGCGCCTCTTCGATCGTGGCGCGCACCTTGGCCACGTCATAGGTGCGGTCCAGCGTGCGGACCCACTTCACGCCCACGCCGCGCACGGCCTGGTCGATGGGGTTGTTGGTGGACCGGTCGGGGTTCTCGGCGCGGGACGACAGGATGTCCTGCCCGCCGGTGGCCGACGCGTAGAAGTTGTCGACGATGACGATGACGCCGTCGTACTTGTTGAACACCGCGTTGCCGATGCCCGAGGCCAGGCCGTTGTGCCAGAAGCCGCCGTCGCCCATGATCGAGATCGGCCGCTTGGCCGCCGGCACGTTGAACGCGGCCGCGCTGGACGCGCCCAGGCCGTAGCCCATGGTGGTGGCGCCCAGGTTGAAGGGCGGCAGGATCGAAAACAGGTGGCAACCGATGTCGCAAGAAATATGGTGCTGCCCCAGCGTTTCCTGCGCCAGGGTCAGGGCCGAGAAGATCGGCCGTTCCGGACAGCCGGTACAGAAACCGGCGGGGCGGGGCGGCACCACGGCGGCCAGGTCGGCCACCTGCTTGTGGAAGGTGATGGGCTGTTCGGCCGGACGCGGCGCCGGCTTGGGCCTTGCGATCTCGGTGATCTCGAGCTGCGGCGCGGCGCTGGCCTCGCGGTCCACGGCCACCGCCGCATGCGTCTGCAACGATTGCGGGCGTTCACGCTTGAGGAATTCGCGCAGGCCGTCGCGCATGACCTGGGTGGTGTATTCGCCCGCCATCGGCAGCACGTCCTTGCCGGACAGGCGGGTGTCGATGCCTGCCTTGCGCAGCACGGCGTGCAGGTTCTGTTCCAGGTAGTCGGGCTGGCCTTCTTCCAGCAACAGCACCGAACGCTTGCCGCGGCAGAAGTCGATGACCTCGTCTTCGATGACGGGGTAGGCCACGTTCATGACATACAGCGGAATGCGGCTGTTGCCGAAGTTGTCGGCCAGGCCCAGCAGCTGCAAGGCGCGGATCACGCCGTTGTACAGCCCGCCCTGCAGGATCAGGCCGATGTCGTCCTGGTCGCCGTCGAAGTGCTCGTTGAGCTTGTGCGCTTTGATATAGCGGATGGCGGCGGGCCAGCGTTCCTTGATCTTTTCCTGTTCGTGCAGGAAGGAGGCGGGCGGCAGCACGATGCGGCTCGTGTCGCGCGCCGGGCTTTCCAGCGCCTGGGCCAGCGAGAACGCCGGGCGCTTGTTTTCCTTGGCGATGAAGCGGCCGTGCACATGGCAGCCGCGGATGCGCAGTTGCAGCATCACCGGCGTCTTGCTGGCTTCCGACAGCGCGAAGCCGTCTTCCACCGCCTTGACCATGCTTTCCAGGTTGGGGCGAGGGTCCAGCAGCCAGATCTGCGACTTCATGGCGAATGCGTGCGACCGTTCCTGCATGATGGACGAACCTTCGCCGTAGTCTTCGCCGACGATCACCAGCGCGCCGCCGGTGACGCCGCCCGAGGCCAGGTTGGCCAGCGCGTCGGACGCGACGTTGGTGCCCACGGTGGACTTCCAGGTGACGGCGCCGCGTATCGGGTACATGACGGACGCGGCCAGCGTGGCGGCGGCGGTGGCTTCGGATGCGCTGGCCTCGAAGTGCACGCCCAGCTCCTGCAGGATGTCGTTGGCGTCGGCCAGCACGTCCATCAGGTGCGAGATCGGCGACCCCTGGTAACCGGCCACGTAGCCCACGCCGGATTGCAGCAGCGCCTTGGTGACGGCAAGAATGCCCTCGCCGCGAAACTCTTCTCCGGCCCCGATACGCAACTGCTGGACTTCTTTCTTGAAAGACCTTTCAGCCATCTCGAACTCCTCCACGCGGACCGGCTTGCGGGTCCTCAAGCGTTGCTGCTTCGCAGCAAGGCCACGTCACGAAATTTCACTCTGAAAAATACTTTAGGAGTCAACGTTTTAGCTGTCAACAAAAAAGATGAAATTTCATGGAATCAAAAAAATATCACGCTAAAACAAGGGTGTATATACTGGTTGTCCTCAGCATTCGATGCTCGTGAAAAGCCTCTTGATGGTGCAAAAACGGGTTGCGATTCGGGGTATACCCTGTGCTGCGCAACAGCATTGCATCGCGTCATGGCGCGCCTTCGCGCCGCCGTGGTGCAATGCGCCCTGCGGCATGACGCCGCCTATCCATATTGGTGCGTGGGAGCAAAGCAACATGCGGTCGGACAAGCAGAGCGGGACCCTGGCCACCGGCACGCGGTTCGTCGACGATTACCTGGCCTACCTGCTGGCGCAGGCCAGCCAGCGCATCTCGGCCGAATTCCATCAGCAGGTGAAGTCGGCCGGCCTGTCGGTCACCGAATGGCGGGTGCTGGCCAGCCTGGAAGGCAGCGCGGGCGAAACCATCGGCGACCTGGCGGTGCTGGCCATCACCAAGCAGCCGACCTTGAGCAAGGTGGTGCAGCGCATGGAAACCGAGGGGCTGGTGGCGCGCACCGGCGTGCGCGCCGACCGCCGCCAGACGCGGGTCGGCATCACCACCAAGGGCCGCAACCTGATTGCGGCGCTATGCGAGCAGGCCACCCAGCACCAGAAGGCGGTGCTGGCGCCTTTCGGCGAAGAAAAGGCAGCGCTGCTGATCGACATGCTGCGCGTGCTGATGACGGAACACGTGCCGCTGGACCTGCCGCTGGACACGGACGAATAGGGCTTGTCCGACAGGTGAACACTGTTTACTTGGGCGGATATGCGATTTTTTCGTCATGTCCTTATATGTCCCTAATTGTGTTTCTCCTGTGAAAACCGGCTCCGGTACGCATAAACCCTTAATTGACGAGGGTCTTGCGGCTAGGCAATATCGCGCCGGTATTCAGACTACAGTCAGGAGTTGACACCTATGCGCCGCACTTTGATTGCCATCGCGATCGCCGCCGCCGTGGCCGTGCCCTCGATCGGGCAGGCCAAATCCTTCCGTTGGGCCGCCCAGGGCGACATCCTCACCTTTGATCCGCATTCGCAGAACGAAGGCATGACGATCGCCGCCAACAGCTACATCTACGAACCGCTGGTGGACTACGACAAGGACTTCAAGGTGGTGCCGCGCCTGGCGACCGAGTGGGAGCAGGTCTCGCCCACGCTGTATCGCTTCAAGCTGCGCCCCGGCGTGAAGTTCCATGACGGCGCCGCCTTCACCGCCGACGACGTGGTGTTCTCGGTGCATCGCGCCATGGCGCCCACGTCGAACTACAAGGCCTACACCACCGGCATCAAGGAAGCGCGCAAGATCGACGACCTGACGGTCGAGATCGAGACCTCGGCGCCCAACCCCGTGCTGCTGCGCCAGCTGCCCAACGTGTTCATCATGAACAAGGCCTGGTCGGAAAAGAACAACATCGCCAAGCCGCAGGACTTCGTCAACAAGGAAGAGACCTTCGGCGCGCGCAACACCAACGGCACCGGCCCCTACAAGCTGAAGTCGCGCGAAGTGGACGTGCGCACGGTGTTCGAAGAAAACAAGGACTGGTGGAACAAGGCCGGCAAGGTCGGCAACGTCACCGAAGTGGTGTTCACGCCGATCAAGCAGAACGCCACCCGCACCGCCGCGCT
The DNA here is from genome assembly GCF_058783235.1 of Achromobacter sp. FW305-C-28. Taxonomy (NCBI): domain Bacteria; kingdom Pseudomonadati; phylum Pseudomonadota; class Betaproteobacteria; order Burkholderiales; family Alcaligenaceae; genus Achromobacter; species Achromobacter sp. FW305-C-28. Next base: position 86,337 of record NZ_JBYSYL010000001.1, read on the forward strand.
GCTGTCGGGCGAGATCGACTTCGTGCTGGACCCGGCCGCGCAGGACCTGGACCGCCTGCGCCAGTCGGCCAAGGTGGTCGAGGGCAACGAATACCGCACCATCTACCTGGGCCTGGACCAGAAGCGCCCCGAGCTGCAGTACTCGAACATCAAGGGCAAGAACCCGTTCCAGGACATCCGCGTGCGCGAGGCGCTGTACCGCGCCATCGACGTGGACGCCATCAAGCGCGCCGTGATGCGCGGCCTGTCGGCGCCTACCGGCACCATGATTGCGCCGCAGGTGCATGGCTGGACCGAATCGTTGCACAAGCGCGTGCCCTACGATCCCGAGAAGTCCCGCGCGCTGCTCAAGGATGCCGGCTACGACGGCACCCTGAACTTCACGCTGGACTGCCCCAACAACCGCTACATCAACGACGAGGCGATCTGCCAGGCCGTGGTGGGCATGTGGGCCAAGGTGGGCGTGAAGGCCACGATGAACGCCATGCCGCGTTCGACCTACTTCCCCAAGGTGCAGAACTCCGACACCAGCGCCTACCTGTTCGGCTGGGGCGTGCCGACGTTCGACGCCATGTACACATTGCAGAACCTGATCCGCACCAAGGGCGAAGGCGCGGACGGCATGTACAACCTGGGCAACTACAGCAACAAGGAACTGGACGCGATCATCGATCGCATCAAGACGGAAACCGACGCAGCCAAACGCGACGCGGACATCCAGAAGGTGCTGGAAGTTCACGCCAAGGAATTCGGCCACATCGCGCTGCACGACCAGGTCATTCCCTGGGCCATGCGCAAGAACGTCTCGGTCATCCACCGCGCCGACAATCGCCTTGTTGCCGATTGGGTCAAGGTCGACTGATCCCGGCTAACCAGACAGCGAAGCCCCTGCTGAGGGGCTTCGCCGTCTTTGCTTTTCCCGCCTATGTTTGCTTTCATACTGCGTCGCCTGTTGCAGGCCGTAGCGGTGATGCTCACCGTCGCGCTACTGGCCTTTGTACTTTTTCAATACGTCGGCGACCCTGTCACCATCATGCTGGGGCAGGACGCCACCGATGCCGAACGCATCGAACTGCGTGAACGACTGGGCCTGAACGAGCCTGCCATCGTTCAATTCGGCCACTTCGTGGCCAACGCCGCCCAGGGTAATTTCGGCATCTCCCTGCGCCAGAGCGAACCCGTTTCCACCCTGCTCAAATCGCGCCTGCCGGCCACGCTGGAACTGTCCATGGTGGCGGCGTTGCTGGCGCTGGTGGTGGGGGTGCCGCTGGGCGTGTATACCGCGCTCAAGCGCAACAGCCTGCTGTCGCAGCTGCTGTTGGCCGGCTCGCTTCTGGGGGTGTCGCTGCCGACCTTCCTGATCGGCATCCTGCTGATCCTGGTGTTCTCGGTGCAGCTGGGCTGGCTGCCCAGCTATGGCCGCGGCGATACCGTCAGCGTGGGCTGGTGGACGTCGGGGCTGTTCACCGCCACGGGCTGGAAGCACCTGATCCTGCCGTCCATCACGCTGTCGCTGTTCCAGATGACCCTGGTGCTGCGGCTGGTGCGGTCGGAAATGCTGGAGGTGCTGCGGTCGGACTACATCAAGTTCGCCCGCGCCCGCGGCCTGAAGCGCCGCGCCATCCACTTCGGCCATGCGCTGAAGAACACCATGGTGCCGGTCATCACCATCACCGGCCTGCAGCTGGGCGGCATCATCGCTTTTGCCATCGTGACCGAGACGGTGTTCCAGTGGCCGGGCATGGGTCTGTTGTTCATCCAGGCGGTGCAATTCGCCGACGTGCCGGTGATGGCCGCGTACCTGTGCCTGATCGCGCTGGTGTTCGTGGTGATCAACCTGATCGTCGATCTTCTGTATTTTGTCGTGGACCCGCGCTTGCGCTCGGGATTGACCCGCGGCGGAGGTGGCCACTGATGCGCGCCGTCATGAAACGCTGGTGGGACAGCGACATTGCCTGGGCCTGGCGCCGGGCGCCCGTGGCCATCGTGGCCACCGTCTTGCTGGCCTTGCTGCTGATCGGCTCGTTCGGCGCCGGCTGGGTCGCGCCGCACAATCCGTTCGACCTGACCAAGGTGGAATTGCTGGATGCGCTGTTGCCGCCGGCCTGGGAGGCCAACGGCCAGCAGACCTATCTGCTGGGCACCGACAGTCAGGGCCGCGACCTTTATTCGGCGATTCTGTACGGCACTCGCGTGTCGCTGCTGATCGGCCTGGCGTCGGTGTTGCTGTCGATGCTGATCGGCATCGTGCTGGGGCTGATCTCGGGCTACGCGGGCGGACGCATCGACGCGTTCATCATGCGGATCGCGGACGTGCAGCTGTCGTTCCCGGCGATCCTGATCGCGCTCTTGATCGACGGCGTGGCGCGTGCGGCGGTGCCGCGCGAGCTGCACGAGATCATCGCGTTCCCGGTGCTGATCGGCGCCATCGCGCTTGCCGGCTGGCCGCAGTACGCCCGCACGGTGCGGGGCTCGACGCTGGTGGAGAAGAACCGCGAATACGTGCAGGCCGCGCGGGTGATCGGGGTGGCTTCGCCGGTCATCATGTTCCGCCATGTGCTGCCCAATGTGCTGGGGCCGGTGCTGGTGCTGGCGACCGTGCACCTGGCCACCGCGATCATCACCGAGGCGACGCTGTCGTTCCTGGGGGTGGGGGTGCCGCCGACGGCGCCGTCGCTGGGCACGCTGATCCGCATCGGCAACGATTTCCTGTTTTCCGGAGAGTGGTGGATCACCATCTTCCCGGGCGCCGCGTTGGTGCTGCTGGTGCTGTCGGTCAACTTGCTGGGTGACTGGCTGCGCGACGCGCTCAATCCGCGCTTGAATTGAGGTCTTACATGAGCGCACTTCTTGAAGTCCGCAATCTGCGCGTCGAATTTCCGACGCGCCGCGGCACCCTGCGCGCCCTGGACGACGTGTCCTTTTCGATCCAGGCGGGCGAAGTCCTGGGCGTGGTGGGGGAATCGGGCGCGGGCAAGTCCCTGACGGGCGCGTCCATCATCGGCCTGCTGGAACCGCCGGGCCGCATCGCGGGCGGCGAGATATTGCTGGCCGGCCGCCGCATCGACAATCTGCCGGACGAGCAGATGCGCCGCGTACGCGGCCGCGAGATCGGTGCGGTGTTCCAGGACCCGCTGACCTCGCTCAATCCGCTGTACACGGTGGGCCGGCAATTGGCCGAGACCATCGTGACGCACCTGGACCTGAGCTGGTCGCAGGCGCGCAACCGGGCGGTGGAACTGTTGGCGTCGACGGGCATCCCCGCCGCGCGCGAGCGCATCGACCATTACCCGCACCAGTTCTCGGGCGGCATGCGCCAGCGCGTGGTGATCGCGCTGGCCCTGGCGGCCGAACCGAAGCTGGTGGTGGCGGACGAGCCGACGACGGCGCTGGATGTCTCGATCCAGGCGCAGATCATCGAGCTGCTCAAGCGGCTGTGCCGCGAGCACGGCACGGCGGTGATGCTGATCACGCACGACATGGGCGTGATCGCGGAAACAGCGGACCGGGTGGCGGTGATGTATGCGGGCCGGGTGGCCGAGATCGGCCCGGTGGCCGATGTGATCCACCAGCCGCGCCACCCGTATACGGCGGGGCTGATGGGGTCGATCCCGTCGCTGGAAGGGCACACTGAGCGGCTGGTGCAGATCGACGGCAGCATGCCGCGGCTGAATGCGATTCCGCCGGGCTGTGCATTCAACCCGCGCTGCGGGCGGCGACTGCCGCGTTGCGCCCAGGACCGGCCCGAGCTGATGCCGGCCGGCACGTCGCGCGCGGCCTGTTGGCTGCATGAGGGGGCCGCGGCCCCGAGTGGCAAGCAATCGGAGGTGGCAGCATGAGCGCGCCGTTGGTGGAAGTGAAGGACGCGGCGCGCTGGTTCGATGTGTCGCCGCCCTGGCTGGAACGCAAGCTGGCGGGCAAGCCGCGGGTGATGCTGCGGGCGGTGGACGGCGTGTCGTTCGAGATTGCGCGTGGCGAGACGCTGGCGCTGGTGGGCGAGTCGGGCTGCGGCAAGTCGACGGTGGCGCGGATGCTGGTGGGGCTGTATGGCCTGACGCGCGGCGATATCCGCTTCGATGGCCAGCCGCTGTCGAAGATGTCGGAGCCGGGCGGCCGGGCGCTGCGCAAGCGGTTGCAGATGATTTTCCAGGACCCGTATGCGAGCCTGAATCCGCGTTGGCGGGTGGGGCGGATCATCGCGGAGCCGATGCTGACGCACACGGCGATGACGCCGGCCGAGCGCACGGCGCGGGTGGGGGATCTGCTCAGGCAGGTAGGGCTGGACCCGGCTGATCAGGGCCGCTATCCGCACCAGTTTTCAGGCGGGCAGCGCCAGCGCATTTCGATCGCGCGGGCGCTGGCGGTGAATCCGGAATTCCTGGTGTGCGATGAACCGACGTCGGCGCTGGATGTGTCGGTGCAGGCGCAGGTGCTGAATCTGATGAAGGACCTGCAGCGCGAGCTGGGGCTGACGTATCTGTTCATCTCGCACAATCTGGCGGTGGTGCACCACGTGGCGGACCGGGTGGGGGTGATGTATCTGGGGCGGATGGTGGAAGTGGCGCCCCGGGACGAGCTGTTTGCCCGGCCGCGGCATCCGTATACGCGGATGTTGCTGGAGGCGATTCCGGATATCAACGGGGCGGGCAAGCCGCGCACGGCGGTGGCAGGAGAAGTGCCGAATCCGCTGAATCCGCCTTCAGGGTGTACGTTTCATCCCCGCTGTCCACATGCGAATGAGCGGTGCAAGGCCGAGGCGCCTGTGGCGGTGTTGGCGGGGGTGTCGGTGGTGGCTTGTCATGCGGTGCAGGAGGGGAGGATTTAGGCTTCTTTTTCTTGGCGTTTTTTGGGTTCTTTAGACGTCTGGCACGGCGTGGGGCGGGGTGCGCGGGGCTACGATTGCGGTCCGGAGCCTTCGCTCCGGACTCGCCTCGGCGGCCCCCCCCTTCCTCATCGTCGTCCAGGCCTTCGGCCTTCCCTTCCGATTCCGTCGGGCGCATCTACACGCCCCGCGCACCCCGCCCCACGCCGTGCCAGACTCGCATTGATTGCTCGCCGTCGTTGCTGAGGCGACGGGTTTGCTTGGCGTTCTTGCCTCGGGTTTCTTGGGGGAGGAGCGTCTTGCGGGGCCGCGGCAACGGGGCCGCGCGGGCGGCCCGTCGCCGCATTTGGCTTGTGGGGCGTCGTTGCGGCCTGGCCGCTTTGCTGGACCGGCCCGTTCTGGGCGGTCCCTTTCCAGCTTTGAGTGTTCGACTGTTGCTTCGCCGTGTTGCTCAGTGGCGGTGGCCGGGGTCGTTGGGGTCGTGCGGGTGGTCGTGGCCCAGGGGGGCGTCTTCTTCGTCGTCGTCTTCGGCGTCGTCGTCTTCTTCGTCGGGGTCGGGCAGGGGTTCTTCGGTCAGGGCGAAGGGCAGGACGTCTTCCAGGTTGTCGGACCAGGCGGATTCTTCGCCGTCGTGGTCGAGTTTGATGAAGCGTTCGCCTTCGTTGAGCGAGATCTGGATGGCCCAGAGGTAGAGGCAGTCGTAGGTGTCGTCGTCGGTCTGGGGCAGGCCGCCGCGGTTGCCGAGCAGGCGGGCGCCGGGGCCGCCCAGCTGGACGTGAGTCTGGGCTTCGTCGGTCTTGGCGTTTTCGTCGATGGGCACGCCGTAGGTGACCCATTCGGTGCCTTCGTCGCCCAGGACGACCTCGGCCAGGACGGGCTTGCCGAGGTAGGCGCTGAGGGCGTCGGCGGTCTTGGCCAGCATGTCGAGCTCGGTCGCGCTGAAGTGGGTCAGGGAAGGCGGGGGCGTGGCAGAGGCGGACATGAGGGTTCCTGGGCGCGATGATGCCGCGGGTACGGCGTTACGAAAAAACAACCGCTATTGTCTCGCGATCGCGCAAGCCGTGCATCGCACGGGTGGATGACGATTTACGCGGGGGGGGAGTGCGGCTATGGCGGAGCGGGCGCACCGGGATGGTGCGACGGGCGGGGCGGGACGGTGCGCTTGCGGGCGCTGTCGGGGGATTGGCCGGTCAGGCGCTGGAACATGGCGATGAAGGCGGACGGGGTGCTGTAGCCGAGGTCGCGGGCGATGGCCTGGACGGACTGGCCGGCCTCGAGCATGCCGAGGGCGCTGACGACGCGCAGGCGCTGGCGCCATTCGTTGAAGGTCATGCCCAGGTGCTGCTGGCAGTGGCGCAGCAGGGTGCGTTCGGTGATGCCGGCGGTGGCGGCCCAGTGGGCGGCGCTGCGCTTGTCGCCGGGCTGGCTTTGCAGGGCGGCCAGGATGGGGGCCAGGACGGGTTCGCTGGCGGATGGCAGGTAGCTGGCGTAGGCGCGGGCGACGCGGACCTGGTCGATGACGACCTGGGCCAGGCGGCGATCTTCGGGGGTGTCGGGGTAGGTGATGCCGCGCCGTTCGAAGTCGGCCAGGACGGCGCGCATGACGGGGCTGATTTCGAGGGTGCAGGGGGCGGCGGGCAGGTCGGCGCAGGCCGCGGCAGGGATGTCGATGCAGGCGTAGTGGACGTCGTCCTGGTTCTGGCAGCAGTGCTCTATCTGGGGCGGTATCCAGATGGCGTACTGGGGTGGGGACAGGTAGGTGGCGCCTTCGATGCCGATTTCCATGATGCCGGACAGGGCGAAGTTCAGTTCGCCCCAGGGCGAGGTGTGCCGCCTGACGCGGGAATGGGGCAGGAAGTGCAGGATGCGGCAGGCCAGGGGGTAGGGGCGGCCAGGGCCGAGGTCCGGGGGCGTAGCCGCCATGTCCGAAGTTCGCAGGAGTTTGTCCGATTTTCATTATATACATCGAGTCGGACATGGCCCTACACTGGCCAGCCATTCCTGTTTGGCAATACCGCTTCCATGACGCGCGCAGTTTCTCCGGGCACGACCCCGGCTTCTTCTCCGATTCCGGCCCGCTATTTCCTGTTTCCGCTGCTGGCGGCGCTGATCTGGTCGGTCAACATGATCGTCACGAAGATGGCGGCCGGCGTGATTTCGCCGGCGGTCATCGGCTTTTATCGCTGGGCGCTGGCGGGCGTGGTGCTGACGCCGTTCGCGCTGCCGGGGGTGTGGCGCAACCGGCGCGTGGTGCTGCCCTACCTGCCCAAGTTCGCGGTGCTGGGCGGGCTGGGCATGGCGCTGTACCAGGGGCTGGCCTATGTGGCGGCGGGCAACACCACGGCGACCAATATGGGCATCATCACGGCGATGATTCCGCTGATGACGATCGCGGTGGGGGCGCTGGTGCTGCGCGAGCGGCCGTCGGCGATGGCGCTGTTGGGCGGCCTGCTGTCGCTGGCGGGGCTGGCGCTGCTGATCGGCGAGGGCGATCCGGCGCGGCTGCTGTCGGTGGGCGCGAATCACGGCGACGTGCTGATGGGCCTGGGGGCGCTGGCGTATGCGCTGTACGGCGTACTGCTGCGCCGCTGGGGCCTGCCGGTCGGGCCATGGCAGTCGCTGTATGTGCAGGTGGCGTTCGGCGTGCTGTTCCAGCTGCCGGCCTTCCTGATGGCGCCGGCCGCGTCGCTCAATGGCGACAATCTGCCGCTGGTGCTGTACGCCGCGGTATTTCCGTCGCTGTTCGCGCCGTTCCTGTGGATGCAGGGGGTGCGGCACCTGGGGCCGAGCCGCGCCAGCATGTTCCTGAACGTGATGCCGGTGGCCACGGTGGCGATCGCGGCGCTGTTCCTGGACGAAAAGCCGCACCTGTTCCATATCGTGGGCGGCGCCATGGCGCTGGCGGGGGTGATGCTGGCGCAGATGCGCGCGCCTTTCGCCGGGGGCAAGCCCGCCGCGCAAGGCTGACGCGCGCCTGTCAGGGTTCCGGCCTACAATCAACGGTTCATCAGCTTTCTTACCCTATACGAGCCCATGGCCCAATACGTCTACACCATGAACCGCGTCGGCAAGATCGTGCCGCCCAAGCGGCAGATCCTGCGTGACATCTCGCTTTCGTTTTTTCCTGGCGCCAAGATCGGCGTGCTGGGCCTGAACGGCTCGGGCAAGTCGACGCTGCTGAAGATCATGGCAGGCGTGGACCGCGAGATCGAAGGCGAAGCCACGCCCATGCCGGGCCTGAACATCGGCTACCTGCCGCAGGAACCGCAGCTCAACCCCGAGCACACGGTCCGCCAGGCCGTCGAAGAAGGCCTGGGCGCCGTGGTCACCGCCAAGAAGCGCCTGGACGAGGTCTACGCCGCCTACGCCGAGCCGGACGCCGATTTCGACGCGCTGGCCGCCGAACAGGCTGAACTCGAAGCCATCATCGCGGCCGCCGCCTCCAGCGGCGCCGACGACATCGAGCACCAGATGGAAATCGCCGCCGACGCGCTGCGCCTGCCGCCCTGGGATGCCATCGTCGGCAACCTGTCCGGTGGTGAAAAGCGCCGCGTGGCGCTGTGCCGCCTGCTGCTGTCCAAGCCCGACATGCTGCTGCTCGACGAACCGACCAACCACCTGGATGCCGAAAGCGTCGAATGGCTGGAACAGTTCCTGCACAAGTTCCCGGGCACCGTCGTGGGCGTGACCCACGATCGCTACTTCCTGGACAACGCGGCCGAATGGATCCTCGAACTGGACCGCGGCTACGGCATCCCCTGGAAGGGCAACTACAGCTCGTGGCTGGAACAGAAAGAAGACCGCCTCAAGCAGGAAGAGTCCTCTGAATCGGCCCGCCAGAAGACCATCAAGAAAGAACTCGAATGGGTGCGCCAGAACCCCAAGGGCCGCCAGGCCAAGGCCAAGGCGCGTCTGGCCCGCTTCGAGGAACTGTCGTCCTACGAATACCAGAAGCGCAACGAAACCCAGGAAATCTTCATTCCCGTGGGCGAGCGCCTGGGCAACGAGGTCATCGAATTCAACAACGTCAGCAAGGCCTATGGCGATCGCCTGCTGATCGACAACCTCAGCTTCAAGGTGCCGCCGGGCGCCATCGTCGGCATCATCGGCGCCAACGGCGCCGGTAAGTCGACGCTGTTCCGCATGATCGCGGGCCGCGAGCAGCCGGATTCGGGCGAAGTGAAGGTCGGCCAGACCGTCAAGCTGGCCTTCGTCGACCAGTCGCGCGATGCGCTGGAAGACAAGAAGACCGTGTTCGACGCGGTGGCCGACGGCGCCGACATCCTCACCGTGGGCAAGTTCGAAATGTCGTCGCGCGCCTACCTGGGCCGCTTCAACTTCAAGGGCGGCGACCAGAACAAGGTGGTCGGCCAGCTGTCCGGCGGCGAACGCGGCCGCCTGCACATGGCCAAGACGCTGATCGCCGGCGGTAACGTGCTGCTGCTGGACGAACCGTCCAACGACCTCGACGTCGAAACCCTGCGCGCCCTCGAAGACGCGCTGCTCGAGTTCCCCGGCAGCGTCATGGTGATCAGCCACGACCGCTGGTTCCTGGACCGCATCGCCACGCACATCATGGCATTCGAAGGCGACTCGCAAGTGGTGTTCTTCGACGGCAACTACCAAGAGTACGAAGCCGACAAGAAACGCCGCCTGGGCGAAGAGGGCGCCAAGCCCAAGCGCCTGCGCTACAAGGCCCTGAAGTAATCCTGCCTGTAACGCAGTCCGAGAAATCCCGGCCGTTGTGCCGGGATTTTTTTTGAGGAGTTAGAATCAAAAACAGCATCATTTGATGATATTTTTGATTCAAATTCACAACGGGGAGGTCCGCATGCGTACCACTGTGACACTCGACGACGATCTGCTGGAACTGGCCCGAACCTACACGGGTATTCAGGAAACGTCGGCGCTGCTCCAGCAAGCGCTGACCCAGCTTGTGCAGAAAGAAGCCGCGAAGCGGCTGGCCAAGCTGGGCGGAAGCTCTCCCAAGCTGAAGCCGATACCCAGGCGTCAAACGGAGACTGCCGATGATCTTGGTTGATACCTCTGTCTGGATCGATCATTTGGCAGAGGGTGAACCCCGCCTGGAACGCCTGTTGAATGATGAAAGCGTGCTGATGCATCCATTCGTGGTTGGGGAGCTCGCGCTTGGCTCCTTGGGAAGACGCGAAACGGTAATGGATGCATTGACGTTGCTACCCCAAGTCGTGAGAGCGAGTCACAACGAGGTGATGCATTTTCTGCAGGCCGAGAGACTATTTGGCAAAGGAATCGGCTATGTGGATTTGCACCTTTTGGCCTCAACTCGATTGACTCCGGGTGCAACGTTGTGGACCAAGGACAAGCGTCTGCGGTCGCTTGCCAGTGAACTCAGCTTGTTCGCCGAACCCCCTCAATATCATTGAACCCGCAATACGTTGCCTGTCGACCAGAGCGCTATGCTGGCGTTGTCCCACTGATTTCTGGAGATCCACCATGTTGCTGCAAGCCTCCGATTCCACCTTGCTCATCGTCGACATGCAGGGCCGCCTGATGCCCGTGATCCACGACGGCGATGCGGTGCTGGCTACGGCGCACAAGCTGGCGCAGGCCGCGCGCCTGCTCGAGGTGCCGGTGGTGGCGACCGAGCATCACAGCAAGATGCTCGGCGTGACCGTGGCGCCGCTGAACGAGCTGGTGCAGTCCACGTTCCAGAAGATGCATTTTTCTTCCACGCGCGAACGCGGCTTTGACGCCTGGCTGCCGGTCGCGCGCAAGACCGTGCTGGTGGCGGGCTGCGAGGCGCACATCTGCGTGTTGCAGACCGTCATCGGTTTGATCGATGCGGGTTACAAGGCGGTGCTGGTATCCGACGCGGCAGGCTCGCGCAAGCCGTCCGACCACCACGCCGCGCTGCGCCGGGCACGCGCCCATGGCGCCGAGATCGTCACCTCGGAAATGGCGATTTTCGAATGGATGGACACCTGCGAGCATCCGCGCTTCCGCGATGTGTTACGTCTGGTCAAATAGTCGGCAAGCCCTGCAACACGGTCCCGGGGAACCGCAAAGATTCCCTCGCCCTTTGACACAATTCCTGGGTAAACCTCACACCGTCCCCCGGGATATTTTGCGATCCTGAAGGCTCCAAACCCATAGGGGTGTCGTGCGCTCGCGTCGTGTTCAGGTGCGGCCCCGGGTACAAGAATAGGAGCCTCATCATGAAAATCGCCTCTGTTTCCAAAATCTGTGTCGCTGTTGCCATGGCTGCCACGATGGCAGGTTGCTCGTCCTGGGACAGCATGAGCCATCGCCAGAAGAGCACGGTGGGCGGTGCGGCGCTGGGTGGTGTGGCGGGCGCCGTCATCACCAACGGCGGCATCCTGGGGACCGTGGGTGGCGCAGCCATCGGCGGTGTCATCGGTGACCAGGTCGGCAAGCACTAAGTTCGCTGCGGCAAGGCACACCGGTCCTGGGCGGGCCGGTGGCCGGGGCAGGTATCCGTGTCTGCCGCCGCCTGCGTTGAATGCTTCGCCCATGAAAAAACCCTCGGGAAACCGAGGGTTTTCTCGTTTGCGCGCGAGCTTGTCGCGTGCCGCGCAGAGAATCTGCGCGGCGCATGCGTCAGGCTTCGCTTTGCGGCATTTCGATCTTCACTTCCAACACTTCGAGCGTGTCCTGGCGTTCCAGGTGCACCTTGATGTCTTCGGGGTTGATCTTCACGTACTTGGAAATGACCGCGATGAGTTCCTGCTGCAGCTGCGGCAGGTAGTCGGGCGAGTCGCCGCGGCCCCGCTCGTGGGCCAGGATGATCTGCAACCGCTCCTTGGCGACGGAAGCGGACGATTTCTTTTGACCAAGCAGAAACGACAGGAAGGACATTGCTTACTTGCCTCCGAACAGGCGTTTCAGGAAACCCGGCTTCTCGTAGTCGGTAAAGCGCAGGGCCTTGTCTTCGCCAAGGTAACGGGCCACGACGTCCTTGTAGGCTTCGGAAACGTCGGTCTCTTTCAGGTGAATGGCGGGCAGGCCCTGGTTGGACGCCTGCAGCACGGCTTCGGATTCGGGAATGACGCCGATCAGCTTGATGCGCAGGATGTCTTCGATGTCGCCCAGTGACAGCATTTCGCCGTCGACCACGCGCTTGGGGTTGTAGCGCGTGAGCAGCAGGAATTCCTTGACCGGCTCGCCGCCGTCGACCGCGCGCTTGGACTTGGCCGCCAGGATGCCCAGGATGCGGTCAGAGTCGCGAACGGACGAGACTTCGGGGTTGGTCACCACCAGCGCGTCGTCGGCGAAGTAGGCGGCCATCAGGGCGCCCGTTTCGATGCCGGCGGGCGAATCGCAGACGATGTAGTCGAAGCCCATTTCCTTCAGGTCGTTGATGACCTTTTCCACGCCTTCCTGCGTCAGCGCGTCTTTGTCGCGCGTTTGCGAGGCGGGCAGGATGAACAGGTTTTCAAGCTGCTTGTCCTTGATCAGCGCCTGGTTGAGCGTGGCTTCGCCTTGGATCACATTGACGAAGTCGTACACCACGCGACGCTCGCAGCCCATGATGAGGTCGAGATTGCGCAGGCCGACATCGAAGTCGATGACAGCGGTCTTGTGGCCCCGCATCGCGAGGCCCGCGGAAAAACTGGCGCTCGTCGTGGTTTTACCCACGCCGCCTTTGCCGGAAGTCACCACAACAATGCGTGTCATGACGATCAAACCCTTATGTTCGAATAAATCGCGTTATCGTAAAGCAAAAAGCCCATGTAAGGCTTCTTACAGAATGTGTTGCCGTCAGGCCTTGAGCGCTTCGATGCGCAGCGTGTCGCCATCCAGCCGCACCAGTGCGGGCTGGTTCTGCAGCGAGCGATCGAGCTTGTCTTCCACCACACGGTACACGCCGGCCACGGCCAGCAGCTCCGCATCCAGGTGCGTGGTGAAGATGCGTGCTGACGTGTCGCCGCGCGCGCCGGCCATGGCCTTGCCGCGCAGCGGTCCGTACACGTGCACGTTGCCGTCGGCGATGACTTCGGCGCCCTGGCTGACCATGCCGATGACGACCAGGTCGGTGTGGCGCGCATAGACGCGCTGGCCGGAACGCAGGGGCTTGGTGATGACGAGCGCCGACGACGATTGCGGCGCGGCCGGCGTCGGGCTGGGCGCCGACGTGGTGCTGCTGGCGGCGCGCTCGGGCAGGGGTTCGGCGGACTTGGCGGCCGCGGTATCGGCGGATTTCTCGGCGGGCTTGTCCGCGGGCGTGTCGGCCGGCGTGGGCGCGGAGGCGATCTCGACTGCGGCGGCCGGCACCGATGGCACCGGCGTGGCGACGTCGTTGGGCGGCGCGGTGTCCACCACCGGCATCGGGCGGGCCGCGGGCGTGGACAGTTCCACGGGCGTCAGGCCCGCGGCGCGCGCGGCGGCCAGGTTGGCGCCTTCGGCGACCACGCCGATGGGAGGCAGGTTATGCCCGCGCAGCGCCGCGACCAGCGCGGTCCAATCGATTGTTTCCTCGACGCGGCTGGCGTCGATGACGACGGGTTCGTTCTCGAAGAAGCTGCCCGCATCGGCCATGCGCTTGGCCAGCGCGGCGTTCAGGCGTTCGGGGTCGGCGCTGTGCAGGACCACCCGGATGGCATACAGGGTGGCGCTCTTGAAGTCCAGGGCTAGGGATTCAGTGTTCATCTTGAGTGGGGCTGGCGGTTCTGTGCGCCCGAAAGGGGTGCATGCGACCGGCTGCGCAATGTCGGGGATGATAACCCGCCCCGGGGCCGTTCAATCATTCGGCCAAGGGTAAAAACCGCCCAGTTTGCGGGTGGCATCCGCCGCGGCGGCAACCACCAGCGCCGCGTGGTCGCGCTGCAGGCGCGGCGTGGGCATGGTCAGCGTGACCGCGCCGGCCAATTCGCCCGTGGCATTGAAGACCGGCGCCGAGATGCCCGACAGCTCGGGCATGCGGTCGCCTTCCAGTACCACCACGCCGCTCTGGCGGATGGATTCGTAGGGCTCGCCCGGCGCGCCCCCGAACGCCGTCAGCACGCGGCCGCCCGCGCCCCGGTCCAGGGGCAGCAGATCGCCGGCCTTGATGTGGTCGCGCACCGGCTGCGGCGAATCGACGCGGTACAGGCACAGGCGGTGTTCGCCCTGGCGCACGTGGAATGCGGCGCTTTCGCGGGTGGTGCGCGCCAGTTCCTGCAGCACTGGCATGACCATGGCTTCCAGCGAGAACGAGGCCGCGTAGACCCCATGCAGCCGCGCGATCTCGGCCCCCAGGGCGTAGTGGCCGTCGGCCGTGCGCTGCACCAGGCGGCCGTGTTCCAGCGAGGCCAGAAGACGCAGCACGGTACTTTTGTAGAGCTGGGTGCGTTCGGCCAATTCGGCCAGCGTCAGCGACCGGTCGCCCGTGCGGAAAGCGGACAGCACCGACAGGGCGCGGTCCACCGCGGCGGCGCCGCCGGGCGCCGCGTGCTGGTCGGCAAGGGAGGGTTGGCTGGCTTTTCTGGGCATGGCAAAGCGGCCTTTCGGGCAGGCAGGGTTGACACCCTGAATCCGGATGGGGAATAATTTATAGAACGTCGTTCTATCTTATAGAACGCTAAGGAGAAAGTCAATGCCCCAGATTCTAGTCAGCGAGGTCGGCCCCCGGGATGGGTTACAGAGCATCGCCGCCGTCATGTCCACACCCGCCAAGCTGCGCTGGATCGCCGCACTGGCCGCGGCCGGCCTGCGCGAAATCGAGGTCTGCTCGTTCGTGCCGCCCAAGTTGCTGCCGCAGATGGCCGACGCGGCCGACGTGGTGGCGGGCGCCCGGCAACTGCCTGGCCTGGGCGTGGCCGCGCTGGCCCCGAACCTGCGCGGTGCCCGCGCTGCCTTCGAGGCGGGCGCGGTCAAGGTCACGCTGCCCGTGTCGGTCAGCGAGGCCCATTCCCTGGCCAACGTGCGCAAGACCCACGCGCAGATGCGCGACGAAGTGGCGGCCGTGGTGGCCCTGCGCAACGCGCAATTCCCCGACGTGAAACTGGAAGCCGGCCTGTCCACCGCGTTTGGCTGCACGCTGGCCGGCCAGGTGCCGCAAGCCGACACGCTGCGCCTGGCTGTCGCGATGGCGCAACTGGGCGTGGACGAAGTGGGGCTGTCCGACACCACCGGCTACGCCAACCCCGCGCAGGTCACGCGCCTGTTCAAGGCCTTGCGCGCCGAACTCGGCGCACGCGCGGGCGGCGCGCACTTTCACAACACGCGCGGCCAGGGGCTGGCCAATGTGGTGGCCGCGCTGGAGGCCGACGTCGACACGTTCGACGCCAGCCAGGGCGGACTGGGCGGTTGTCCGTACGCGCCCGGCGCCACCGGCAACATCGTCACCGAAGACCTGGTGTTCCTGCTCGAGTCGATGGGCCTGGATACCGGCATCGACATGAACGGCTTGCTGGCCGCGCGCGACGCGCTGCGAGACGGCCTGCCCGGCGAACCGCTGTACGGCCACGTGCCGGATGCCGGCCTGCCCAAGGGCTTCACCTACGCCCGGGAGGCCGCATGAATCCGCAATCGCACGACGCCGCCGCACAAGCCGGCGAGGCGCCGCTGCCGCTGGCCGGCATCCGGGTGGTCGAATTCACCCACATGGTCATGGGCCCCACCTGCGGCATGATGCTGGCCGACCTGGGCGCCGAGGTCATCAAGATCGAACCGGTGCAGGGCGACAACACGCGCCGCCTGAAGGGCTCGGGCGCGGGCTTTTTCGCCATGTTCAACCGCAACAAGAAAAGCCTGCCGGTCAACCTGCAGGACCCGCGCGGCATCGAACTGGTGCTCAAGCTGATCGCCAGCGCCGACATCGTCAGCGAAAACTTCAAGGCCGGCACCATGGCCCGGCTGGGGCTGGACTACGCCACGCTGTCCAGGCTGAACGAACGCCTGATCTACGTCTCGCACAAAGGCTTCCTGCCCGGCCCCTACCAGCACCGCACCGCGCTGGACGAAGTGGTGCAGATGATGGGCGGCCTGGCCTACATGACCGGCCCCGAAGGCCGTCCCCTGCGCGCCGGCGCCGCGGTCAACGACATCATGGGCGGCATGTTCGGCGCCATGGGCGCCATGGCCGCGCTGCTGGAACGCGCCCGCACCGGCCGTGGCCAGGAAGTGCAAAGCGCGCTGTTCGAGAACAACGTGTTCCTGGTCGGCCATCACATGATGCAGTACGCCGTCACCGGCAAGCCCGCCGCCCCCATGCCCAGCCGCATCTCGGCCTGGGCCGTGTATGACGTCTTCACCGTCAAGGACGGCGAACAGATCTTCCTGGCCGTGGTGTCGGACACCCAATGGAAGCTGTTCTGCGAGGCCTTCGGTTTTGCCGACCTGGCGCGGGATGCGCGCCTGGCCGGCAACAACGACCGCGTTGAAGCCCGTTCTTGGCTCATGCCCATGCTGCGCGAACGCATGGCGCCGCTGGCCGCCGCCGACATCGCCGCCCGCTTCGAGGCCCAGGGCCTGCCTTACGCGCCGATTGCCAGGCCGCAGGACCTGTTCGACGACCCGCACCTGACCGCCACCGGCGGCCTGGCCGACATCACCTTGCCGCAAGACGGTGCGGGCAGCGGTGCGGGCAGCGGTGCGGGCAACGGCGAGGCAGGCAACGGCGCGGCGGGCAAACACGCCAAGGTGCCGCTGCTGCCCATCACGCTGGGCGGCCGCCGCCCCGGCGTGCGTACCGATCCCCCGGCACTGGGCGCGCAGGGCGCCCAGTTGCTGGAAACCCTGGGGCTGAGCGCGACGCAGATCGCGGCCCTGACCGAAGCCGGCGTCGTAGGGCCGGTGAACTGACCGCGACCGCCCCGGCCGCCACCAAGAATCCTTCTGGAGACAACCGCATGAATCCCTTCCCGCGCCTTCTTCCGCGCTGCCTTGCCGCGGCCGTCCTGGCCGTCGCTACCCTGGCCGGCGCCGCGCCCGCCACCGCCGCCGCCTATCCCGAGCGTCCCATCAACCTGGTCGTGCCCATGCCCCCGGGCGGCGGCACCGACGTCGTCAGCCGCCTGCTGGCCGAACGCCTGGGCGTGGCCACCGGCTGGAGCCTGGTGGTGCAGAACAAGCCCGGCGCCACCGGCAACATCGGCATGGACTACGTGGCCCGCGCCCAGCCCGACGGCTACACCGTCGGCATGGGCCAGGCCGCCAACCTCGCGATCAATCCGGCGCTGTATCCCAAGATGCCGTTCGACCCCAAGAAGGACTTCACCCTGGTCGGCCTGATCGCGGCCCAGCCCGTCGTCCTGGTCGTGCGTGCCGATTCGCCCTACAAGACCCTGGCCGACCTGGTCGACGACGCCAAGAAAAAGCCCGCCTCGTCCCTGCGCCTGGCCTCGGCCGGCAACGGCACCATCGGCCACATGTCCGGCGTCATGCTCGCCCGCCGCGCCGGCATCGAGTTCCTGCACGTCCCCTACAAAGGCGCCGGCCCCGCCGTCACCGACCTGGTAGGCGGCCAGACCGACCTCTACTTCATCACCCCCCAGACCGCCTTCCCCCTGCTCGCCGCCAACAAACTGCGCGCCCTGGCCGTCACCTCCAACACCCGCCTGGCCGCGTTGCCCGACGTCCCCACCGTCGCCGAGTCCGGCTACCCCGGCTTCGAAGCCTCCGCCTGGACCGGCCTGGTCGGCCCCGCCCACATGCCCCCCGACAGGGTCGCCCAACTCAACGCCCGCGTGCAGGCCGTCCTGAAAGAACCCGACCTGATCAAACGCCTGGAAGCCGAAGGCAGCCAACCCCTGGGCGGCACCCCCGCCGACTTCGAGGCCTACATGAAATCCGAAACCGCCAAATGGGCCGACGTAGTCAAGGCCGCCAACATCAAGATGGACTAAGCAGGACAGGGCGCTGCGAGCTAGCACCTAGCGCAAGCGCGCAGCGCACACCGCCACGACGCACGAAACCGCGTAAGTCCCGGCAAGGCCGCCCGCGCGGCCGTCCGGGACGGGCCCCGCAAACTCCCCCTCCCACTCCGGCCCAGCAGCGCCCCAACGCTCGCAACCCGTAGCCCCACAGATCCCCGGCGCGAGGGGCGACCTACGAAGAAACAACCCCGCAAACCAACCCCCCCAATAAAGGCCGCGCCCCGTCGCACGCCGCGACATCCCCGTCCCCCGGACGACCCAAAAAAAGCGCCTCATAAAGAGGCGCCTTTCTCAAAAAGAAGATCTCAGACAGAGACCCAGGCAGCAACTCAACCCTGCCCCCAGGAATCCCGCAAGGTAACCACCCGATTCAACACCGGCTTCTCCACAGAAGACTCCTTCAAGTCCGCAGTGAAATACCCCAACCGCTCAAACTGCCAGGTCGCCCCAGGAACCGCCAAGGTCCCCGGCTCCAGCCAAGCAGTGACGGTCTGCTTCGAATTCGGATTCAGGCAAGCCAGGAAATCCTTGTCCCCGCCATCCGGCCGCGCATCCGCAAACAACCGGTCGTACAGGTGGATCTGCGCCGGCACCGCATGCGCCGCGCTCACCCAGGTGATATTGCCCTTGACCTTCACGCTGTCCGCGCCCGGCGTCCCGCTCTTGGTCTCCGGCAGGTACTCGGCCTGCACCTCGACCACCTCGCCCGCCTCGTTCTTCGTGAAGCCCGTGCAGCGCACCACGTAGCCGTACTTCAGGCGCACCGTATTGCCCGGGAACAGGCGGAAATACTTCTTCGGCGCTTCCTCGCGGAAGTCATCGCGCTCGATCCACAGCTCGCGCGACAGCGGGAATTCGCGCACGCCCGCTTCCGGGTCGTGCGGGTTGCGCGGCGCCGTGCAGACTTCGGTCTGGCCTTCCGGGTAATTCGTGATCACCAGCTTGATCGGGTCCAGCACCGCCACCGAACGCGCAGCGATCGGGTCCAGGTCGTCGCGCACCGCTTGTTCCAGCAGGCTGTAGTCGATACGCGAATCCGACTTCGACACCGCCGTGCGGTCGCAGAACAGGCGGATCGAGGCCGGCGTGTAGCCGCGGCGGCGCAAGCCGAAAATGGTCGGCATGCGCGGGTCGTCCCAGCCGTCCACGTGGCCTTCGCGCACCAGTTGCAGCAGCTTGCGCTTGCTGGTGACCACGTAGCTCAGGTTCAGGCGGGCGAATTCATATTGGTGCGGCAGCGGCTGGGCCAGCTTGCCCAGCTCGGCCAGGCGCGTCAGGATCCAGTCGTAGAACGGGCGTTGGTCTTCGAACTCCAGCGTGCACACGCTGTGCGTGATGCCTTCCAGCGCGTCTTCCACCGGGTGCGCCCAGCTGTACATCGGGTAGATGCACCACTGGTTGCCCGTGCGGTGGTGGGTCGCATGGCGCACGCGGTACATGACCGGGTCGCGCAGGTTGATATTGGGCGACGCCATGTTGATCTTGGCGCGCAGCACCAGGCTGCCGTCCGGGTGCTTGCCGTCGCGCATCTCGCGCAGCAGCGTGATCGACTCGGCGGCGGGGCGGTTGCGCCAGGGCGAGTCGGTGCCGGGTTCGGTCAGCGTGCCGCGGTTGGCGCGGATCTCTTCGGGGCTTTGCTCGTCGACGTAGGCGTGGCCGGCCTCGACCAGCGCCTCGGCGAACTCATACATATAGCCGAAGTAGTCGCTGGCGAAATACAGGTTGTCGCGGCCGTCGGCCTTCCAGTCGAAACCCAGCCAGTGCACGGCCTCGATGATGGCGTCGACGTATTCCTGGTCTTCTTTCTCGGGGTTCGTGTCGTCGAAACGCAGGTGACAGACGCCGCCGAAATCGCGGGCCAGCCCGAAATTCACGCAGATGCTCTTGGCGTGGCCGATGTGCAGGTAGCCGTTGGGCTCCGGCGGAAAGCGCGTGCGGATGCGGGCCGGATCGGGCTCACCCTGTTGCTGCACGGCCGCCGGGCCAGGCTTGCCCGCCCAACGCTTGCCCTGGAAGCGGTTGGCTTGCAGGTCGTCTTCGACGATGTTGAGCAGGAAATTGGATGCAGCGGGGGTCGGCGTCGTGGCGGAGGTCATTCTTGAAAGAATAGGAAAAAGCAGCGACAAAGCGTCAATTTTGCCACGTTCCTGAGAAGGGCCATTTCCAGGGGGGCCGCAAGCGGTTTCAAACTGTCCCCCATCGTCATGTAACTGGCTCTACACTACGGGCCATCATGGATATTTCCACCCTATCTTTGGCCCGTGCGCAATTCGTGGCCAGCCTGAGCTTCCTGGCGCTGTTCCTGGCCGTGGCCCTGGCGCTTGCCTGGGTTCTGCTGTTCTTCAAGATTCGCGCCCGCGTGTCCGGGCAGGGCGGCTGGACGGCCGCCTACCGCTTCTGGGTCCGCATCTTCGCCCTGTCTTTCGTCCTGACCCTGGCTGCCTGCGTGCCGGTGCTGATCCAGCTGGGCAGCCTGTGGGCCGGCCTGATGGACAAGATCGGCAACATCGCCGGTCCCTTGCTAGGCTACGGCATCCTGTCCGTCTTCATCCTCAAGTCCTGCTTCCTGGGCGTCATGCTGTTCGGCCAGCGCCGCGTGTCCGACGGCGCCCACACCCTGGCGGTGCTGATGGTGGCGGTGGGCCAGCTGGTCGCGCTGTTCTGGGTGCTGGCCTTGCAATCCTGGATGCAGACGCCTGACGGTGCCGTCCTGGTCGACGGCCGCTACCAGGTCTACGACTGGGTGGCCGTGGTGCTGAACCCGTCCGTCAGCTGGCGCATGGGCGTCGTGGTCGTGGGATCGGCGCTGGCGGCGGCCTTCCTGATGATGGGCGTGACCGCGCTGCAAGCGCTGCGCCGCCCGCTGGACGACGGCGAACGCTGCACCTTCAAGACCGGCCTGGCCATCGCCGCGCTGGCCGCCGTGCTGCAGGTGCCGGTGGCCACGGGCGCCGGGCAGATGGTGGCCCAATACCAGCCCGCCAAGGCGGCCGCCGCGGCCGGCTACTGGGAAAGCGGCACCGAGCCGCGGCTGGTGCTGTTCGGCTGGCCGGACGCCCGCGCCCATACCAACGTGGCCGATTGGACCGTGCGCAACGCCGGCGGCATGTGGCTGCACCGCAATGAAGACGGCACCTACCAGGGCCTGGACAAGTATTCCGGCATGCTGCCGCCGGTGGCGCTGACCTTCTGGTCGCTGCGGGTGGCGGCCGGGCTGGGTCTCTTGATGCTGGCCGTGTCCTGGATCACCTTCCTCTGGACCTGGCGTCGCGGTCTGGACGTGGCCGTGCTGCCGCAATGGTGGCAGCGGGTGCTGTGCGGCATGATGTTCTCGGGCGGCATCGCCGTCGTGGCCAGCTGGTGGGTGTCCGTCATCGGCCTGCAACCCTTTGCCGTGAACGGCACCGTCACGCAATCCGAAGTGCTGGGCGCCGTGTCGTCCAGCACCGTGCTGTATGGCCTGCTGGGCTATGGCCTGCTGTATGCGCTGCTGCTGGCCGCCTTTGCCGGCATGCTGTTCCACGCGGCGCGCTACGGCGTGGTGCCGGTGCGCAAACTCGCCGGAGGCACGCCATGATCGCCATGCTGGCCGCGTCGCAAGGCCTCAGCCCCGAAGATCCTTCCTTCTGGATGCCGCTGGCGTTCATGGGCCTGCTGTTCGTCGTCATTGCCGCCGGCATGGTGCTCGACGGCTTCGACCTGGGCGTGGGCATTTTGCTGCAGCTGGCGCCCGAGCAAGAGCGCGGCCGCATGATGAGCCTGCTCAGTCCCTGGCGCGACGCCAACGAATTCTGGCTGCTGCTGGGCATGGGCCTGTTTGCCTCGGCGTTTCCGTTCGCCTGGGGCGCGGTGCTGGGCAAGCTCTACGGGCCACTCACCTTCATGGTGCTGGGCGTGGTGCTGCGCAGCGTGGCGTTCGAATTCCGCATTCGCGCCCGCACCGAGGCCAAGCCGCGCTGGATCTTCGCGTTCTGGGCCGGGTCGCTGATCACCGCCTTCGGCCAGGGCATGCTGCTCGGGCGCATCGCCACTGGCTACCAGTCCGACGCCGGCTATGGCTGGTTCGCAATGTTCGTCGGCCTGTGCGCGGTGGCGGCCTATGTGCTGCTGGGCGCCTCGTGGCTGGTGATGCGGGTCGACGGCGACCTGCAACGCCGTGCCGCCAACTGGGCGCGCCACGCGATCCGCTGGACCGCGGTCGGCATGGTCGCCATCGCCGTCACGCTGGGCCTGGCCAACGCCGGCATCTTCTATAAATGGAGCAACATCGCCCATCTGAGCCTGGCGGCCACGGTGTGGGTGCTGATGCTGGCCGGCTTCGTGGCGGCCGAAATGCTGCTGGCCCGCCTGCCGGGTCGCGCCGACCGCTTCAGCTGGCTGCCGTTCGTGCTGTGCGTGGCGCTGTTCCTGTTGATGCTCAGCGGCCTGGCGTACAGTCTGTTCCCCTACCTGATCCTGGACGACATGACGCTGTGGGACGGCGCCGGAGCGCTCGGCTCGATGCGTCTGGTGATGGCGGGAGCGGTGGTGGGCATTCCGGTGGTGCTGGTGTTCAACATCCTGGCCTACCGCTCGGTGTTCGGCAAAGAGCGCGCGCCCGTGCCGCTGTTGCCGCCGCCGTCACCCTGACGGGCGCCGCACGCGCTACAGCACCGGCCGCGCCACCCGTTGCAGGATTTCTTCGCCGTAGGCTTCCAGCTTGCGTGCGCCCACGCCGTTGATGTGGCTCAGGGCATCCATCGATTCAGGCTGGGCCAGCGCGATTTCCCGCAGCGTGGCGTCATGGAAAATGACATAGGCGGGCACGCCGTGGCTCTTGGCGACTTCGCCGCGCCAGGCGCGCAGCGCCTCGAACACCGGTTGCAGCTCGGCCGGCAGGTCCACCGCCGCGGCCTTGGCCCGGGTGCCGCCGGTCTTGCTGGAACGGGTCTTCTTTTCGGATTCGCGCCGCAGCATCAGCTGGCGTTCGCCCTTGAGCACCGCGCGGCTGCCTTCGGTCAGTGCCAAGGTGCCGAACCCTTCGCTGTCCACCGTCAGCAGGCCTTGCGCCAGCAGCTGGCGCAGCACGCCGCGCCAGGCGGTGTCGCTCAGGTCTTCGCCTACGCCGAACACGCTCAGCGTTTCATGGCCATGCTGGCGCGTGCGGTCGGTGACCTTGCCGCGCAGGATGTCGATAATGTGGCCCGCGCCGTAGCGCTGGCCGCGTTCTTTCCACAGGCGGTATACGGCCGACAGCACCTTTTGCGCGGCCACGGTGCCGTCCCAGGCCTGGGGCGGATCGAGGCAGACGTCGCAATTGCCGCAGGCGGTGATCTGCTGGCCGAAATACGCCAGCAGCCGCACCCGGCGGCATTCCACCGTTTCGCACAGGCCCAGCATGGCATCGAGCTGCTGGCCCAGCCGGCGGCGGTAGGATTCGTCGCCGGGGGACTCGTCGATCATGCGGCGCTGCTGCACCACGTCTTGCAGGCCATAGGCCAGCCAGGCCGTGGCGGGCAGGCCGTCGCGGCCGGCGCGGCCGGTTTCCTGGTAGTAGCCCTCGACCGACTTGGGCAGGTCGATGTGGGCCACGAAGCGCACGTCGGGTTTGTCGATGCCCATGCCGAACGCGATCGTGGCCACCATCACCACGCCGTCTTCGCGCAGGAAGCGCGACTGGTTGGCCGCCCGCACCTGGGCGCTGAGCCCCGCGTGGTAGGGCATGGCGTCGATGCCCTGGTTGCACAGGAATTCGGCGGTTTCCTCGACCCGGGCGCGCGACAGGGCATACACCACGCCGGATTCGCCTTCGTGCTCGGTGCGGATCATGTCCAGCAGCTGCTTGCGCACTTCGTTCTTTTCAACGATGCGGTAGCGGATGTTGGGGCGGTCGAAGCTGGAAACGAAGTGATGTGCGTCGTCCAGCGACAGGCGGTGGGCGATCTCGGTACGGGTCTCGGCCGTGGCGGTCGCGGTCAGGGCGATGCGCGGCACGTTGGGCCAGCGCTCGTGCAGCATCGACAGGCCCAGGTATTCCGGCCGGAAATCGTGGCCCCATTGCGATACGCAGTGGGCTTCGTCGATGGCGAACAGCGCGATGTTGCCGCGGTCGAGCAATTGCAGGCAGCGGTCGGTCAGGAGCCGTTCGGGGGCGACGTACAGCATGTCGAGTTCGCCGGCCACGAAGGCTTCTTCGACGTCGCGCGCCACCCGCCATTCCTGCGTGGAATTCAGGAACGCGGCGCGCACGCCCAATTCGGTCAGGGCGTCGACCTGGTCCTGCATCAGGGCAATCAGCGGCGACACGATGATGCCGGTGCCTTCGCGCACCAGGGACGGGATTTGATAACAGAGCGACTTGCCGCCGCCCGTGGGCATCAGGACCAGCGCGTCACCGCCGTCGATGACTTGCTGGACAATGGCTTCTTGGTCGCCGCGGAAGGATTCGTAACCGAAAACGCGCTGCAGGACACCTAAGGCGCGCGCGTCAGACATGGGGATAGGCCGTGAGCATCATGGCGGGGATTTTAAGCCGCAAATCCGGATGGCCGGTCCGAGGGGGATATTTTCGTCCGCCGGCCGGGCCGCGTCACCAGCTGAGCCAGGTGCCGCGCATGAAGGTGTCGACCGGCATGCTGAGGTTGGCGCGCCACTCGTAGTTGCCGGAAATGATGTCGCGGTCGGCGCCGACCGCCAGTTTCACCTTGGGCGCTACGAACATGCTGTGCGACAGCCCGACGCGCTGCTCGGCCAGCGCCGAGCCTTCGTGCAGCCCCGAATAGGTGCCGCTGAGCGTGCCCCAGCCAGTGATGGGCACGCCGGCCGACAGCGTATTGCGGGTCTGCGGCGCTGCGGCCACGCCGCCGGAATAATTGGACAGGTCACCATAGCCGGCGCCGATCTGCTCGTTGGTGTAGCCCAGGTTGACCGCGTCGGCCACGTCCACGTTGTAGCCGAAGCGGTAGCGCCAGGCGCTGGCCGCGTCGTACGAGCTTTGGGTGGCGCCCGCCTGGAAGGTGCCGTAGTCGCCGGCCGCGTAGGTGGTGCCCATGCCGCGAGTGGTCAGGGACGGGGCGCTTTGCATCTGGCCCTCGAGCGTCAGCACGGGCGTCAAGCCATAGCGCACGGTGCCGCTGCCGACCGAGGCGCCGTAATCCACCGCGCCGGACGTGGCCGAGGGGTCCATGCGGTTCAGCTTGCCCAGCGACGACGAATAACCGAAGCCGCCGGCGGGCAGGGTGTTGCCCGCGCCGAGCGAATTGGAAATCTGCAGCCCGCCTACCGGCGCACTGCTGCCCCAGGCCGGGGCATTGGCGCTGATATTGCCCACGGCGACCGTCGGACCGCTGGTGTTGTTGTAGACCCAGTTGCGGTCGCCGCCGTAGCGCAGGCCGTCCTGTCCGCTGACCGAAGCGAACCAGGGCCGGCTGGGGCGCGAAACGCCGGACACCACGACGACGGGGCCGCTGGGTATGTCCCCGCTTTGCAGGTCGAAGGTGTATTCGGGAGGATCGGCGGTGGCCTGTGCCGTGGGGCAGCCCAGCGCGGCGGTCGTGTCTTCGCCCGACAGCAGCGAGCCTGTCCCCGGTATCAAGTCCGTGTCGGCGGCGCCTGCCACGCTGGTGTCCATGGCGGGTTCGGCCGCTTGCAGGTCGCAAGGGGTCGGGTCCAGCGGCACCGCCCGGGATTCGATCGACGGTGCGGGGCGCACGGGCATCGGCTGCACCGGCGAGAGCACGCCGATGCCGCGCGCCACGTAGGCGGGAGCCGGGGGGGAGGAGGCTGCGGGCGAGCCGCCGAACGCCGGCATGAGCGGGCAGGCCAGGCCTGCCGTCAACGCCGCGTGCAACAGCCGTCTGCGCCAGATTGCAGGGGCGACCATAACGACAGTGTAGAAAGGGGACGCTGCCGCAGCTGTAAACGATCTTTAGTAAACCGGACCAGGGAATGCGGACAGTGCCGATCATTTTAGGGCCAGTTGCCGCCGCTCCGCCATGCCGGCGCCAAGTGGGCGCCAACGCCGGCAAACATCGTGCAACAGGTATATTTCAGATGATTTCTTGCCCCTTGCCCCGGGGCGCGTACGGCTCCACTATGGCAACCATGGACACTCACCACACCAAGCTGCTGGTCGTCGACGACGATCCGGCCCTGCGTCAGTTGCTGGCCGACTACCTGAATCGTCACGGCTACGACACCCTTTTGGCGCCCGACGCCAGCGACCTGCCGTCGCGTATCACCCGCTATGCCCCTGACCTGCTGGTGCTGGACCGCATGCTGCCCGGCGGCGATGGTGCCGACGCCTGTCGCCGCCTGCGCGAACAGGGCGAAGACATCCCCGTCATCCTCTTGACCGCCCGCGATGAAGCCGTCGACCGCATCATCGGCCTGGAAGCCGGCGCCGACGACTACGTCGGCAAGCCTTTCGATCCGCGCGAGCTGCTGGCCCGCATCGAAGCCGTGCTGCGGCGCAAGCGCGGTCCGTCGGCCCTGACCAAGGACGCGCCCGTGTCGTTCGGCCCGTTCCTGTTCGATCCCTCCACCCGCCAGTTGTCGCGCGAGGGCACCGTGGTCAAGCTCACCGGCGGCGAAATCAACCTGCTCGAAGCCCTGGTGCGCAACGCCGGCAAGCCGCTGTCGCGTGAACGCCTGCTGGCGCTGGCCCGCGACGACGACGCGGGCGAACGCAACGACCGCGCCATCGATATCGCGATCCTGCGCCTGCGCCGCGTCATCGAAGAAGATCCCAAGCAACCCCGCTGGATCCAGACCGTCTGGGGCATCGGTTACCGGTTCTCGCCCTGATGCGCCTGTCTCCCGGTTTCCTGGTGCCGCGGTCGCTGCGCGCGCGGCTGATCCTGCTGATCCTCGGGTCCGTGCTGCTGACGCAGGCGGCCACGCTGGTCACGGTGTCCTACTTCCGCCACAAGTTCATGGAAGATGTGGCTATCGGCTACATCACCACCACCATCCGCACCCTGCGCGCCGCCGTGTCGCAGGTGCCCGCCGAAGACCGCGCTGATTTCGTGCGCGCCGCCTCGCAGAACCAGTGGCGCCTGTGGTCCCGGGTATTGCCCGCCGAAGCCAAGCTGCAACGCTTCAACGGCCGCCGGCCGCCGCCCCATTCGTCGCAACGTCCCCCGCCGCCGCCGCCATCGTCGTCCACCCAGTTCCAGGGGCCGCCGCCCCCGCCCGACATGCGGGTCGACGAACGCGAGGTCGAAAACGGCCACGAACAGCGCGAACGCGAACGCGAGCGTGAACGCGAAGAGCACGTGCGCCGCTACAAGCCCGAGCCCGACGACGTGCGCCGTGACCTGCGGGCGCTGGTGCAGCAGTTGAACGAACGCCTGAACGACGGCACCCGGGTGGCGCTGTCGCGTGGCCCCACGCCGGAAATCTTCATTTCGCTGGCGCCCAACCCGGCCAGCGAAGACGCGCCGCGCCTGCGCGAATGGCTGGTCATCCCGCTGGACCGCCTGGACCCGCCGGTGGCCACGCCCTTCATCGCCGCCTGGCTGGGCGGGCTGGGCCTGTTGCTGTTGCTGGCGGTGGGCTTTTCGTGGCACATCACCCGGCCCATCACCCGCCTGGCCGATGCCGCCGACCGCCTGGCCGCTGGCCAGCCGCAGCGGGTGGAACCCTCCGGCCCGCACGAAACCCGGGTGCTGGGCGAGCGTTTCAACGCCATGCTCGACGCGCTGGCTGAGTCCGACTCGGTGCGGCGCACGCTGCTATCAGGCTTGCCGCACGACCTGAAGGGGCCGCTGTCGCGCATGTGGCTGCGCATCGAACTGGCCGACGATTCTTCGCTGAAGGAAGGGCTGCGCACCGACCTGCAGGACATGCAGCACATGGTCGACCAGTTCATCGGCTTCGTGCGCGGCACCGACCCCGCGGCCTACCGCTACGCCTCGATGGTGCTGCCCGACTGGCTGACCGAACGCGTCAACGCCTGGCAGGGCGCCGGCACCGACATCCACCTCAAGACCACGGGCGACGACGCCGCGCTGGTGGTACAGGGCGATGCCGTGGCGCTGGGCCGCCTGCTGGACAACCTGATCGGCAATGCCCTGAACCACGGCGCACCGCCCGTGGACATCAGCCTGCGGCGCGAGGACGCGTTCGCGGTGCTGGATGTGACCGACCACGGCCCCGGCATCGTGCCCGAACGCCGCCTGGAGGCGCTGCGGCCCTTCAGCCGGCTGGACGACGCCCGTACCCGCACCGGCAGCGTCGGCCTGGGCCTGGCCCTGGCCGAGGCTATCGCCCGCGCCCACGGCGGTTCGCTCGAGCTGCTGCAGGCCGAATCCGGCGGGCTGTGCGTACGGGTCAAGCTGCCGGTGGCCGAAGGGGTCTAGGGCCGGCCGCGGGGGACGGCCCTGTTTTCGAGACAGGCCGGTCCCGCGCGCGGCCATTACGGTACGATGCAGCATCCTGCTTCGCATCCCGTTTTTCCGCACCATGGCCATCCAGTCCGATTCGCTCTCTTCCCGACCCGACGCTCCCCGCATCGTGGCGCCCCAACCGGTGTCGCCCAACGAGGAATCGATCGAGCGCGCCCTGCGGCCCAAGGCGCTGCAAGAGTACGTCGGCCAGCAGCGCGCCCGCGAACAGCTCGAAATCTTCATTGCCGCCGCCCGCAAGCGCGGCGAAGCCCTGGACCACGTGCTGCTGTTCGGCCCGCCCGGCCTGGGCAAGACGACGCTGGCTCACATCATTGCGCATGAAATGGGCGTGCAGCTGCGCCAGACGTCCGGCCCCGTGCTCGAACGCCCGGGCGACCTGGCCGCGCTCCTGACCAACCTGGAAAAGAACGACGTCCTGTTCATCGACGAAATCCACCGCCTGTCGCCCGTGGTCGAGGAAATCCTCTACCCCGCGCTGGAAGATTTCCAGATCGACATCTTGATCGGCGAAGGCCCGGCCGCGCGCAGCGTCAAGCTGGACCTGCAACCCTTCACGCTGGTCGGCGCCACCACCCGCGCCGGCATGCTGACCAATCCGCTGCGTGACCGCTTTGGCATCGTCTCGCGGCTCGAGTTCTACAACGCCACCGACCTGGGCCACATCGTGACCCGCAGTGCCGGCCTGCTCAACGCGGGCATCACGCCCGACGGGGCCGCCGAAGTCGCACGCCGCGCCCGTGGCACGCCGCGTATCGCCAACCGGTTGTTGCGCCGTGTGCGCGACTACGCCGAGGTCAAGGCCAGCGGCACCATCGACGCCGACGTCGCCGGCCGCGCGCTGGCCATGCTCGAAGTCGACCCGCAAGGCCTGGACCTGATGGACCGCAAGCTGCTCGAAGCCATCATCCACAAATTCGACGGCGGCCCCGTCGGCGTGGACAGCCTGGCCGCCGCCATCGGCGAAGAGCGCGACACGATCGAAGACGTGATCGAGCCCTACCTGATCCAGCATGGTTACCTGCAACGCACGCCGCGCGGCCGCACCGCCACGCTGACCACCTGGCGCCACCTGGGCCTGACCCCGCCGGCTGGCGCGGCCAGCGGCAGCGGCGAGCTGTTCGGCAAGTAAGCGGGCGGGCAGGGGCGGCGGCGCGAATGCCGCCGCGGGTTTATGATCCGAGGGTTTCGATTTCGACTCTCTCCGCGATCAAAGGACCGTTTCCATGCTGCCCGAACTGCCCTCTTTCGACGATGTCGTCCGCGCCAGCGAACGCCTGGCCGGCAATGCGCACCGCACCCCCGTGCTCACCTCGACCACGGCCGACGCCATCGCCGGCGCCTCGCTGTTCTTCAAGTGCGAGAATTTTCAGCGCATGGGGGCGTTCAAGTTCCGGGGCGGCTTCAACGCCATCGCGCGCCTGACACCCGAACAGCGCGCCGCTGGCGTGGTCACGTTCTCGTCGGGCAACCACGCGCAGGCGATTGCGCTGGCTTCCAAGCTGCAGGGCGTCAAGGCCACGATCATCATGCCGCTGGACGCCCCCGCGGCCAAGCGCGCCGCCACCGAAGGCTACGGCGGCCATATCGTCACTTATGACCGCTACACCGAAGACCGCGAAGACATCGCCCGCCGCATCCAGGCCGAGACCGGCGCCACGCTGATCCCGCCCTACGACCACGAAGACGTCATCGCCGGCCAGGGCACGGCCGCCAAGGAACTGTTCGAGGAAGTCGGCGAATTGGACTACCTGTTCGTCTGCCTGGGCGGCGGTGGCCTGCTGTCCGGCTCGGCCTTGTCGGCGTTCGCGCTCAGCCCGCGCTGCCTGGTCTACGGCGTCGAGCCCGAAGCCGGCAACGATGGCCAGCAATCGCTGCGCAAAGGTGAGATCGTCCGCATCCCGGCGCCCAAGACGCTGGCCGACGGCGCCGCCACCACCCACCTGGGCCACCTGACCTTCCCCCTCATCCAGAAGTACGTGCGCGATATCGTGACCGTCACGGACGACCAGTTGGTGACCACCATGAAATTCTTCGCCGAGCGCATGAAGATGGTGGTCGAGCCCACGGGCTGCCTGGCGGCCGCGGCGGTGCTGCAGAACGTGGTGCCGGTGCGCGGTGCGCGCGTCGGCGTCATCATCAGCGGCGGCAACGTCGACCTTCCGGCCTACGGCAAGTTGCTGGCGGGCTGAGCCTGCCCGCGGCGCCGGGGCGCCTGATCGCCCCGGCATGGCCGCCTGCGTGCTTGCGGCCAACGCCCGTGCAGGGCAGAATCGGGCTTGAATCCTGAAGAACAGGGGCTGCTCCATGCGTATCCTTGTCATCGGCGGCACCGGCTTCATCGGCCGTCACCTCATCGCCCGGCTGTCCGGCGCGCAGCACCAGATCCTGGTGCCCACCCGCCGCTACGGCCAGGGGCGAGACCTCCAGCTTCTACCGACCGTCACCTTGCTTGACCGCGACATGCACGACGATGCCGCGCTCGACGACCTGACGCGCGGCTGTGACGCGGTGGTGAACCTGGTGGGCATCCTGCACGGCAAATCCGGCCGTCCGTACGGGTCGGATTTCGCCCAGGCGCACGTGCACCTGCCCCAACGCATCGCGCGGGCCTGCCGCCGCCAGGGCGTGCGCCGCCTGTTGCATGTCAGCGCCCTGGGCGCCGATTCCGCCGGCGCCAGCATGTATCAGCGCTCCAAGGGCGACGGCGAGGCCGCCATCCAGAAAGAACTGGCCGACTGGCGCGAGGGCGGCTGGACGATATTCCGCCCGTCCGTGGTGTTCGGACCCGACGACAATTTCACCAATATGTTCGCGCGGCTGGCGCGCTGGCTGCCGGTGCTGCCGCTGGCCGGTGCGCAGGCGCGCATGCAGCCGGTGTACGTGGGCGACGTGGTGTCGGCCATGGTCACCGCGCTGGGCGACACGCACACCTGTGGCAAGGCCTATGAACTGGGCGGCCCCCAGGTCTATACGATGGGCGAGATCGCTCGCCTGTGCGCGGCCTGGGGCGGCCATCCGCGCCCGGTGATCGGGGTGCCGATGGGCGTGGGGCGTTTGCAGGCGATGCTGTTCGAATGCCTGCCCGGCAGGCCGCTGATGTCGCGCGACAACCTGGATTCCCTGCGCCGCGACAATATCTGCCTGGGGCCGATCGCCCCTGAACTGAACGTGGTGCCGACCGGCCTGGAAGCGGTGGCGCCGGGTTACCTGGCGCCCGTGCGTTAGCGGGCCGCGCGGCCCGCTTGACGCCGTTCAGCGCACCAGCGACTTCAAGGCCTGCTTGATACCGTCCGACACGCCCACGCCTTCGGGCAGCGTCTTCAGGGCGGCCAGCGATTCTTTCTCGGAATACCCCAGCGCCAACAGCGCGTTCAGAATGTCGGACTGATTGTCCGGCGTGGCGTGCGAGGCGGCGCCGATGTCCGCGCCCAGCTTGCCGCGCATTTCCAGCAGCAGGCGTTCGGCGGTTTTCTTGCCGATGCCCGGCACGCGGGTCAGGCGGCCCGATTCCTGCAAGGTAATGGCCTGGGCCAAGTCGGCCACCGACAGGCCCGACAGCACCGACAGCGCGGTGCGCGCGCCGATGCCGCTGACCTTGATCAGCTCGCGGAAGGCGCTGCGTTCGCCGGCCGTGGCGAAGCCGTAGAGGATGTGGGCGTCTTCGCGCACCGTCAGGTGCGTGTACAGCGTGACGCGCGCGCCGGTTTCCGGCAGCGAGTACAGCGTGCTCATGGGCACGTCGATGTCATAGCCCAGACCGTTGACGTCCACACAGACGGTGGGCGGCAGTTTTTCGATCAGGGTTCCGGTAATGCGTCCGATCATGGGGCGATGGCCTGGCAGAAGAGGGGCCGCGAAAGCCGCGGCGAATGCCGGGATTCTATACGGGTCCGTACGGCGCGTGGGCGCCGGGGCGGGCTCAGCCGATCAGGCGGCCGTTGCGGATGCGGGTCTTGCCGCTCATGCGCAGGCTGGTCCCCAGGCGTTCGAGCTTGTCTTGCAGCGGTCCCACGTGGGCGTGGCAGATGGCGCAGGCCAGCGCATCGGCCGAGTCGGCGGCGGGGGTGCCGTCCAGCGCCAGCAGGTGCTGCACCATCATCTGCACCTGTTCCTTGGCTGCGCGCCCGGTGCCCACCACCGCCTTCTTGATCTGCAGCGCGGTGTACTCGTGCACCGCCAGCGAGCTGTCGGCCAGCGCGCACAGCGCCGCGCCGCGGGCCTGGCCCAGCAGCAGGGTCGAGGCGGGGTTGGTGTTCAGGAAGACGATTTCCAGCGCGGCCACGTCCGGTTGCGTGTCGCGGGCCACCTGGCGCAGGTTGTCCAGGATGACCTTCAGGCGTTCGGACAGCGTCAGCGCCGGCGGGACCACGATGGTCCCGCTGGCCACATAGCGCAGCCGCGAGCCGTCGGCATCGATCACACCGAAGCCGGTGCGGCGCAGGCCGGGATCGATGCCGAGGACGCGCATCAGTGGCGGAAGTGGCGGGTACCGGTCAGCACCATGGCGATGCCGTGCTCGTCGGCCGCGGCGATGACTTCATCGTCGCGCATGCTGCCGCCGGGCTGGATCACGCAGGTCGCGCCTGCCGCCACCACCACGTCCAGGCCGTCGCGGAACGGGAAGAACGCGTCCGACGCCACGGCCGAGCCCTTCAGGGTCAGGCCGGCGTTTTCCGCCTTGATCGAGGCGATGCGGGCCGAGTCGATGCGGCTCATCTGGCCGGCGCCCACGCCCAGGGTCATGCCGCCGCCCACGAACACGATGGCGTTGGACTTGACGTACTTGGCGACCTTCCAGGCGAATGCCAGGTCGTTCATTTCCTGTTCGGTCGGCTGGCGCTTGGACACCACCTTCAGCGCTTCGCGCGGCACGTTGTAGGCGTCCGGGCTTTGCACCAGCCAGCCGCCGCCGACGCGCTTGACGTCGAAGGCGTTCTGGCCCGTGCCCATCGGCACTTCCAGCACGCGCACATTCTTCTTGGCGGCCAGGATGGCCAGCGCGGCGCCGTCATAGGCCGGCGCCAGCAGCACTTCCAGGAACTGCGCGCTGACGGCTTCGGCCGTGGCGGCGTCCACCGGACGGTTGAAGGCGATGATGCCGCCGAAGGCCGACGTCGGGTCGGTCTTGAAGGCCTGCTGGTACGCGCCCAGCGTGTTGGCCGCCACGGCCACGCCGCAGGGGTTGGCGTGCTTGACGATGACGCAGGCGGGCGCTTCGAAGCTGCGCGCGCATTCCCAGGCGGCATCGGCGTCGGCGATGTTGTTGTACGAGAGTTCCTTGCCTTGCAGCTGGCGGTAGTTGCCCAGGAGCCCGGCCGAACGCTGCGCGTCAACGTAGAACGCGGCGGTCTGGTGGGGGTTCTCGCCATAGCGCAGCGCCTGTTCCTGCTTGACCTGCAGGGTCAGCGTGCCCGGCCATTCCTGGCGGGCAGGCACGGCGTCCTGCGCGGGCTCGGCTTCGGTCAGGCTGGTCAGGTAGGCGGCGATGGCGCCGTCATAGGCCGCGGTGTGGGCGTAGACCTTGGCGGCCAGCGCCAGGCGCAGGCCGTACGAGGTGGCGCCGCCGTTGTCCATTTCGGACAGCACGCGCGAATAGTCCACCGGGTCGATCACAACCGTCACCCCACCGGCTTCGGTGCCGTGGTTCTTGGCGGCGGCGCGCAGCATTGCCGGGCCGCCGATGTCGATGTTCTCGACCGCGTCGGCAAACGTGCAGTCCGGCTTGGCCACCGTTTCGCGGAACGGATACAGATTCACCACCAGCATGTCGATGCGATCGATGCCCGCCGCCTTGATGGTGTCCATGTGCTCGGCGCTGTCGCGGCGAGCCAAGAGGCCGCCGTGAATCTTCGGGTGCAGCGTCTTGACGCGGCCGTCCAGGATCTCGGGCGAGCCGGTGTGGGCGGCCACTTCGGTGACGGTCAGGCCGGACTCGGCCAGCAGCTTGGCGGTGCCGCCGGTCGACAGCAGGCGCACGCCACGCGCGGCCAGCGCGCGGGCAAATTCAACGATGCCGGTCTTGTCGGACACCGAAAGCAGGGCGGTTTCGATTTTCATGATGCTAAACGTGGATGTTGTGAGCCAAGAGCTTCTTGCGCAGGGTGTTGCGCGTGATGCCCAGCATTTCGGATGCCCGCGACTGGTTGCCGCCCGACCGTTCCAACGCCACTTCAAGCACCGGGCGCTCCACGCAGCGCATCACCATGTCCCACATATCGTGGGGCTCGGATTCACCCAAGTCTTCGAAATAGCGCTCCAGGCTGGCGCGCACGCATTCTTCCAGGACATCTTTCTTGCTCATTTGAGTACAGATATTTTTATGTTGGTGTTGAGGCGGTTATGCCGCCAGCAGGGCTTTCGCGACAGGCGCCGGGTTGTTGCCGTCGCGAGAAATAGTGAGGAACCAGTCCGACACCGCCCGCCACTGGTCGCGGGTGTTGTCGATGAGGTTCATGCGGTCGCGGAACGAGTCCGCATCCGGCAGGCCGTCCAGATACCATCCTATGTGCTTGCGCGCCGTGCGTACGCCGGTGTGTTCGCCATAGAAGCGGTAGTGGTCGTCGAGATGTTCGAGCAGCAATTCGCGCATTTCCCCATAGCTGGGAGGGGCCAGTGTTTCGCCCGTGCGCAGGTAGTGGTCGACTTCGCGGAAGATCCAGGGACGGCCTTGGGCCGCCCGGCCGATCATGACCGCGTCGGCGCCAGTGTAATCCAGGACGCGCCTGGCTTTTTCCGGCGAGTCGATGTCGCCGTTGGCGATCAACGGAATCTTCAGCTCGGCGCGGACGGCGCGGATAGTGTCATATTCCGCCTCTCCCGTATAGAGGTCGGCGCGCGTTCGTCCGTGCAGTGTCAGGGCGGCGATGCCGGCGTTTTCGGCCATGCGGGCCACGCGCAGGGCATTGCGGCTGTCGCGATCCCAGCCGGTGCGGGTCTTCAGGGTGACCGGCACGCCCAGCGGGGCGCAGGCCTCGACCACGGCGTCCAGGATGCGGGCGATCAGGTCTTCGTGGCGCAGCAGGGCCGAGCCCGACGCCACGTTGCAGACCTTTTTCACCGGGCAACCCATGTTGATGTCGATGATGCGCGCGCCCTTGTTGGCGTTGAACGCCGCCGCCTCGGCCATCATGGCCGGATCGGCGCCGGCGATCTGCACCGACACCGGGGCGATTTCGCCGTCGTGGTTCAGGCGGCGCGAGGTCTTGACGCTATCCCACAGCTTGGGGTTGCTGGCGGCCATTTCCGACACGGCATAACCCGCCCCCAATTTCTTGCAGAGCTGTCGGAAAGGACGGTCCGTCACGCCCGCCATGGGCGCGACAAGAACGTTGTTGGGAAGGGTCCACGGGCCTATGCGCATGGTCACATTTTAACCGGCTCGATCGAACCCTCTTTTCCGTCCTGCAACAGTTTGGTAACAAGTGGACGAAAAACAGGGGCGATCAGGCGCGGAAACCCGTCAGCAGGTGCTGCGCCAGCGGCGCCCGCAGCGGCGCGGCCAGGTCCAGGCCCAGCAAGGCCAGGCCACAGGCGTGCTCGACCGGCGCCAGGCCGGTGGCGAAGATGCGCGGCATCAGGTCGGTCAGGCCGGCGGTCACGATGCGGTCGAATTGGCGTGCGCGGCCGAAATCGGCCAGCGCGGCGGTGGGGCTGGCGTTGGGCTGGGCCAGCCAGCCGCCCAGGGCCTGGGCCAGTCTGGCGGCATCGCGCAGGCCCAGGTTCAGGCCCTGGCCGGCCACCGGATGCAGCGTCTGCGCCGCGTTGCCGATGGCCGCCACCCGGCCTTGCACCAGCGCGCGGCGGGCGCTGAGCGCCAGCGGGAAGACATGGCGCGGCGCTTGGCACGACAGCCGGCCCAGGCGGTCGCCGAAGGCTGTGGACAGCGCCTGCGAAAAGGCGGCGTTGTCCAGCGCGGCCAGTTCGGCGGCGCGCTCGGGCGCGCTGCACCAGACCACGGAATAGGCGTCGGGCAGTTGCGGGTGCGGCAGCAGCGCCAGCGGGCCTTCGGCGGTAAAGCGTTCCCAGGCCCAGCCGCGGCGCGGCAGGGCGGCGTGGACGGTGGTCAGCAGGGCGTGCTGGCCGTAGTCGCGCCGCAGGTCGCTGGCGCCGGCGCCGTCGGATTGCACGGCGATGCGGCAACTGAGTGCGGTGTCGCCCTGGCTGATGCGTACCCCGTCGCCGTCCTGGCCGTCGATCTGGGCGGGGGGGCCGGCCAGCAGCGTCACGCCGCTGGCGGCCACGCGCGCTTCCAGCTTGGCGTGCAGCGCCGCATACGCGACCACGCAGCCCAGCTGGGGCACATCGAAATCGGTGTGCTGGATGACGCTGCGGCCCAGTCTGCCGCGCTGCGACACATGGATATTGAGGATGTCCGCCGCCTTCGCGGGCCAGGCGTCCAGGGATTCCAGCAGCACCCGGCTGCCGTGGTTCATGGCCAGCACGCGGGGATCGGCCACCGGGATGGCGGCGGCAGGCGTGACGGGCGCCGGCGACGCACCGGCCAGCAGCGCGATGCGGGCCGGGTCCGGCGCCACGCGCGCCAGCATCAGCGCCAGCACGCGGCCCACGGGGCCGGCGCCAAGAATCGCAATATCGAAGGCGGAGATAGTCATGCCCGGATTTTACCCGTCCACTACAATCCGGGGCAGCCGGCGCGGCTTGGCGCCAGGGACCTTTCTACCGGTTGAACGACATGACGCAGCTCGAGGCTTCTTCTTCGCTTTCCGCCGCCATCGCCCGCCGTCCGCGCGGCAAGGTCGCCGTCGGCCTCTTGGCCTGCCTGTTCGGCTGGCTGGGGGCGCACTGGTGGTACCTGGGCCGCCGCCACGCCTGGCTGGTGACGGCCGTGGCGCTGGTCAGCCTGTTCTGTGCGTTCCGCTACTACCCGGTCTGGTGGGACAACCCCGCCTTCTTCGTGCTGTTCATTCCCATGATCGACGGTTTCATCGAAAGCGCGGTGTTTTCGCTGATGCCCGACGAGAAATTCGACCGTCTCTACAACCCGGGCCTGCCGCCGTCCAGCAAGACGGGCTGGGGCCCGGTGCTGGTGGCCATCCTGGCCTGCCTGGTCGGGGCGACGGTGTCCATGTTCGCCATCGCCATGGTGGTGGTGTACGTCTGGGTGGCCATGGGCTGGCTGGATGGCCTGACGCTCTGACGCTCTTTCGCCGCCACCTCGGCCGGCGCTATTCGCGCATCAGCGCCTCGATCTCGCTGGCCTGCACCGGCACGCCGCGCGTGATCAATTCGCAGCCTTCGTCCGTCACCAGCGCATCGTCCTCGGTGCGGATGCCGATATTCCAGTAGGCCTCGGGCACGTCGTCGGCCGGGCGCACATAGATGCCCGGCTCGATCGTCAGCATCATGCCGGCCTGCAGCGTGCGCCACGGGCGGTCGGCGCCATGGCCCGAGCCCGGCTGGCGGTAGTCGCCCACGTCGTGCACGTCCAGGCCCAGCCAGTGACCGGTGCGGTGCATGTAGAAGCGGCTGTAGTCGCCGGACTCGATCACGCCATCCAGCGAGCCCTTCAGCAGTTTCAGGTCCAGCATGCCCTGCGCCAGCACGCGTACCGCGGCGTCGTGGCCGTCGTTCCAGCCGCGTCCGGGCGCCGTCGCCTGCGCCGCGGCTTCTTGTGCCGCCACCGTCAGGTCGTACAGCGCGCGCTGCGGCCCGCTGTAGCGGCCATTCACGGGAAAGGTGCGGGTAATGTCGCTGGCGTAGCTGTCGACCTCGCAGCCGGCGTCGATCAGCACCAGGTCGCCATCGCGCAGGACGGCTTCGCCAGCAGGGTAGTGCAGCACGCAGGCATTGGCGCCCGCGGCCACGATGCTGTTGTAGGCCACCGCCTGCGCGCCATGGCGGCGGAATTCATACAGCAGTTCCGCTTCCAGTTCGTATTCGCGCATCCCTGTTCGCGCCACGCGCATGGCGCGGGCGTGGGCGCCGGCCGAAATCTTGGCCGCGCGGCGCATCGCGGCGATTTCCGAGGGGTCCTTGATCAGCCGCATCTCGGCCAGGATGGGGCGGATGTCCTGTTGCCGCTGCGGTGGCACGTGGCCGCCGCGGCTGGCCTCGCGCGCGGCGGCCAGCCAGCGGTGCAGGCGGCCGTCGGTGCGCTTGTCGCCGGCCAGCGGCGCGTACAGCGTCGGCTGGTCCAGCAGCAGCTTGGGCATCAGTTCGTCCAGGGCGTCCAGCGGCTGGGCGTCGTCGAACCCGAAATGCTCGGCCGCCGCCTCGGGGCCGAACCGGTGGCCTTCCCAGATTTCATGTTCGATGTGGCGCGGCCGGCAGAACAGCACGGCGCGGTCGGTGGCGCCGGCCACCAGCACCAGCCAGGCGCCGGGTTCGGTGAAGCCGGTCAGGTAGAAAAAGTCGCTGTCGTGGCGATACGGGTATTCGGCGTCGCGGTTGCGAATGGCTTCGGGCGCGGTGGCCAGGATGGCGATGCCGCCCCCGTCCGCGCGCATCCGCTCCATCAGGCGTTGGCGCCGGGCGGCGAAGGGGGCGATGTCGTCGGGAGGCAGGCTCATGGGTAACGGGGCGCGCAGGGCGCCGGCGGGAAGCTGGAATGCCATTTACTTTACTCGCCGTGCCGCCGATGCGACAGTGCGGCCGCAGTCTCGCCAGCAGCGGGCGGATTCACTGGACTGTCATGCGGGCGCTGCTACAATCGCGGCTCTGTCATTGGGGAGTAGCCATCCTTTGTCCCCAAAGGAGTTAGCGTCAACAGACTTGGTGGTTCGGTACCGCGTAGCGGTTGCCAGAACTCCATGGCGCTAACGGTCTTCGTGTCGCGGCCCGCCCGCACACGAATCAGCCAGGCGAGACCTTTGGCCGCGTAGCGTTCACCCTAGCCGGGCGAGCCGTTGCGTCGCGCCAATTGGTTTCCGCTCGTCCGGCTGCGTCTATATGTTGCTCACCCTTTTCCTGTTTTTCCTGTCCGCGGCAGTGATCTATTTCGCCTGCGAATTCTTCGTCAATGGCGTCGAATGGGTCGGACATCGCTTCCATCTGGGCGCCACCGCCACCGGCACCGTGCTGGCAGCCTTTGGCACCGCCTTGCCCGAAAGCGCCGTGACCTTCATGGCCGTGGTCTTCGGCGAGACCCCCGAACAGAAAGACATCGGCGTCGGCGCCGCCATGGGCGGCCCGCTGGTGCTGGCGACCCTGGCCTACGCCGTCGTCGGCTTCGCCCTGTGGCGCGCCCGCCGCGGCCAACCTGCGCAAGCCAACTGTATCAACGCGGACCAGCGCCGGCTGGCCCGCGACCAGGCCTGGTTCATGGGCATCTTCGTCTTCAAGGTCGGGTTGGGCCTGTTGGCCTTTGCCTGGAAGCCCTGGCTGGGCATCCTGTTCCTGGCCACCTACGGCCTGTACATCAAGCGCGAACTGAGCAACGACGAGGAATGCATCGATAGCGAAGACCTGGAGCCGCTCAAGCTGCGCCCGCGCGATGAGAATCCGTCGATGTTCTGGGCGGCCACCCAGACTATCCTGGCGTTGGTCGTGATCGCCGGCGCCTCGCACGTGTTCGTCAACCAGATCGAATTGCTGGGCGTGGCCATGGGC
This sequence comes from Achromobacter sp. FW305-C-28, assembly GCF_058783235.1. Classification (NCBI taxonomy): domain Bacteria; kingdom Pseudomonadati; phylum Pseudomonadota; class Betaproteobacteria; order Burkholderiales; family Alcaligenaceae; genus Achromobacter; species Achromobacter sp. FW305-C-28. Next base: position 125,972 of record NZ_JBYSYL010000001.1, read on the forward strand.
GCGTCGCCGCACGTGGCGGCATTGCTGCTGGCCCCGGTGGCTACCGAGCTGCCCGAAATCATGAACGCGTTGATCTGGGTGCGCCAGGGCAAGGAACGCCTGGCGCTGGCCAATATTTCCGGGGCCATGATGATCCAGGCCACCATTCCCAGCGCGCTGGGAATCTTCATGACGCCCTGGCTGCTCGATGGCCCGCTGTTGGCGGCCGGCCTGTTCACCATGCTGTCCATCAGTCTCTTGTGGCTGCGGTTCCGCCGGTCGGTCATGAGCGTGCCGGCGCTGTCCGCGGTGGGCGGTTTCTACGCCTTGTTCGCGGCCTACCTGGGCTGGCATTTCTACGTCTGAGGCAGGGCCTTGATGCAGGGCAGGGATGCAGGCCGCAAGCGGTCTGCGTCCTTTTACACACAAAGCGGGCCTTTTCTGTCCCCAAACCTTGTCCATCAGTGGAAACCCGCGTAAAATTCCGCTGTTATCCATCTCAGGAGCAGTCTTCGTGAATACCGATTCCGGCGAAAGTAGTCGATCTTGCATCGACGTCGCTGTTTAACAGGTCCACGCAGAACTCCGTCTGCCGCAGCCTGTTGAACAGGTTGCGGTTGTATCCCAAGCCCCAGGCAGCATCCGGGGCGGCAGCGCAAGCCCACGGCTTGCCGGGATTCTCCCCCAACATCATCCGCCAGAACCGCCGCTAGTCGCAGCGCCAGCGTTCGTGCACGTCCTTTTCGTGCCCGCCCGCCCAGCGCCGTGCGTGTGTGCGCGCGTATCCGCGATACCGCTCCCCATTTTGCAATGGAGGTCGTTATGCGTTTCTTCGACTTGTTCCTGCGCCGCGCAGGCGTAGACCGTGCCACCGCCCTGGGCCGCCGCCGCGGCACCTCGCGCCTGACGGTCATCTGTCCGCGCGACGAGCTGGGCGCCCTGCGCAAGCAGATCTGCCTGGACTTCAGCGCCGCCGGACTCGACGTTTCGCAGGTGCAGATCGACCAGGGCACCGACCCCGCCATGGCGTCGGCCTGCATTACCGTCAATTGCCCGCCCGAACTGCGCGGCGAACTCATGTCGCAAGCCCGTCGGCTGAGCGCCAACCCCGCCGTGCGCCACGTGCATTTCGGCGCCCAACCGCTGGCGGCCTGAATCCGCCCCTATCCCCCCAGGAGAGACCATGCCCAGTGCCATAGACCCCGAGCCTCGATTGCGCCACGTGCGTGGCGCCCGCTTGCCTGTCTGACCTGTCCTCTCCTTGCGAGCCGACTGGCCGGATAGTCTCCCGGTCCGTACGGAATCCGCAGCCCTGAACCCCCGGCCAGGCCCGCCCCGCGCGCGCCCGTTCCGCCGGCCCCGGTTCTTCCGCTAGTTTCCCGTTCCGCTTCACGCACTCCCGGCGCGCCCATCGACGCGATCCGGACACCGGCAACATCGCCCCGGTGCCTGCGCACGCCTGTACGTGGCGGATTCGGCCTGTCTTGCACAGGTCGTGGCCCCGTGCTGCCTGCGATCGGGCCCGGCTGCCTGTCGTCCGTGTCTCCCAGAACAACACCAAGAACCCGAGCACTCCGATGTTTAAATTCCTGAAGACCTTTTTCTCTTCCGCCGCCGGGCTGCGGCGGTCGGGGCGCCACTTCCGGCGTTCCCCCATGCTTGAAGGCACCGGCCAGGCGGTGGCCGCCACCGCCTCCGACGCGTCGCGTCGTGCCAACCGCCGCATGCTGGACGTGTCCCGCATGGACTTCGATGCCCTTTTTTCCCTGTTTCGCAGTGGCCGAGGCGGCCTGTCGGAAGTCCAGGCCGACGAGGCCCGGGCGCGCTACGGCGCCAACGAGGTCGACCACGAAAAGCCGCTGACCTGGTATGCCCACCTGTGGCAATCCTTCCGCAATCCCTTCAACCTGCTCCTGACGGGCCTGGCCAGCCTGTCCTGGGTGACCGACGTCTACATGGCTGAACCCGATGACCAGTCCTGGAAGGGTGTCATCATCATCGGCTCGATGGTGGTGATCTCGACGTTGCTGCGCTTTGTGCAGGAACGGCGCTCGAATCGTGCCGCCGAAGCCTTGAAGGCGATGGTGCAGAACACCGCCACCGTGCTGCGCAGTGACGCCGCCGGCATGGCCGAGGGCGACGCCCGGCGCTTCTTCGGCGCCACCCTGCATGCGTCCGGCTCGCGCCAGATCGAAGTGCCGCTGGCCGAGCTGGTGCCGGGTGACGTGGTGCTGCTGTCTGCGGGCGACATGATTCCGGCCGACTGCCGCATCCTGGGCGCCAAGGACCTGTTCATTGCGCAGGCGGCCTTGACGGGTGAATCGCTGCCGGTGGAAAAGTACGCCGTGCAACGCGTCGAGACGGCCAATGCGCTTGAACTCGAGAACATGGCCTTCATGGGCACCAACGTGGTCAGCGGGTCCGGCAGCGCGTTGGTGATCGCGACCGGGTCAGGCACTTACTTTGGCCAGCTTGCCGGGCGCGTCACGCAGACCTCGCGCCTGCCCACGCAATTCCAGCAGGGCATCAACCGCGTGAGCTGGGTGCTGATCCGCTTCATGCTGGTGATGGCGCCGATCGTGCTGCTGATCAACGGCTTCACCAAGGGCGACTGGCTCGAAGCGCTGCTGTTCGCGCTGGCGATTGCCGTGGGCCTGACCCCGGAAATGCTGCCCATGATCGTCACGGCCACCCTGGCCAAGGGGGCGGTGCGGATGTCGCGGCGCAAGGTGGTGGTCAAGCGGCTGGATGCCATCCAGAACCTGGGCGCGATGAACGTACTGTGCACCGACAAGACCGGCACGCTGACGCAGGATCGCATCGTGCTCGAGCGCCACACCGATGTGTATGGCGCCACCAGCGACGACGTGCTGGCCTATGCCTACCTGAACAGCTACTACCAGACCGGCCTGAAGAATCTGCTGGACGTGGCCGTGCTGCGTCACGCCGAGGTCGAGCGCAAGCTGGACCTGGCCGCGCGCTACCGCAAGATCGACGAGATTCCGTTCGATTTCTCGCGCCGCCGCATGTCGGTGGTGGTCAGCGAAACCGAAGACGGCCGCGAGCACCACGAGCTGATCTGCAAGGGCGCGCTGGAGGAAATGCTGTCGGTCTGCACCCGCTTGCGGGTGGGCAACGATGTGCATCTGTTGACCGACGCGCGGCGCGCCGACATTCGCCGGGTCACCGCCGATCTGAACCGCGATGGGCTGCGCGTCATCGCGGTGGGGGTGCGCGAACTGCCGCCCACGCAACAGGCGTATGGTGTGGCCGATGAATCCGACCTGGTGCTGGTGGGCTATATCGCCTTCCTGGATCCCCCCAAGGAATCCACCGGCCCGGCGCTGGCAGCCCTGCGCGATTCCGGCATCGAAGTGAAGGTGCTGACCGGCGACGTCGAACTGGTGACGCAGAAGGTGTGCCGCGAAGTGGGGTTCGAGGTCCGCAAGGTCTACCTGGGCGACCAGATCGAGGCCATGGACGATACCCAGCTGGCCCTGGCCGTGCGCGAAGCCAACGTCTTCGCCCGGCTGACTCCGGCGCACAAGGAGCGCATCGTTCATACGCTGCGGGCTCAGGGCAATACCGTGGGTTTCATGGGCGACGGCATCAATGACGCCCCGGCGCTGCGCGCGGCGGACGTGGGTATCTCGGTCGACTCGGCGGTCGACATTTCGAAGGAAGCTGCCGACATCATCCTGCTGGAAAAAAGCCTCATGGTGCTGGAAGACGGTGTGATCGAAGGCCGCAAGACCTTCTGCAACATGCTCAAGTACCTGAAGATGACCGCCAGCTCCAATTTCGGCAACGTCTTCTCGGTGCTGGTGGCCAGCGCCTTCCTGCCGTTCCTGCCGATGCTGCCGATCCACCTGCTGCTGCAGAATTTGATGTACGACATATCGCAGACGGCCATTCCGTTCGACAATGTCGACGAAGAGCTCCTGAAAAAGCCGCAACAATGGGACCCGGCCGGCCTGGGCCGTTTCATGGTGTTCTTCGGGCCCATCAGCTCCATCTTCGACATCACCACCTACGCGCTCATGTGGTACGTGTTCCAGGCCAATGCGCCTGAGCACCAGACGTTGTTCCAGTCGGGCTGGTTCGTCGAAGGGTTGTTGTCGCAGACGCTCATCGTGCATATGATCCGCACTCGCAAGATCCCGTTCCTGCAAAGCCGTGCCGCCTGGCCCTTGATGGTGATGACGGTCATGGTGGTCGGGCTGGGGCTGTTCCTGCCGTTCTCGCCGCTGGCGGGGTACTTCCAGCTGCAGGCACTGCCGTGGTCCTACTTCCCGTGGCTGGCAGGCATCCTGTTGAGCTACTGCGTCCTGACGCAACTGCTCAAGGGCATCTGGGTCCGCCGCTACGGCTGGCAATAGTCAAACCGAACCACCTGGCGGCGGGCAGGGCGCCCGCCGCGCACTCAGGAGATAGCTATGAAAATCACGACTGTTGCCAAGACGCTGATGGCGGGCGCGGCAGGGTTTCCCTTGATGGCGCATGCGGCGGGCGATGGCCCCGGCGTGCAACTCTATGGCGTCGTCGATGCGGGCATCGCCACCACCCACACGTCGGGACAAGGCAGCCATAGCGGCCTGCTCAACGGCGGGCTGACCGATTCCCTGTGGGGCCTGCGCGGCAGCGAAGACCTGGGCGATGGCTGGAGCACGCGTTTCCAGCTGGAAAGCGGTTTCGATCCGTCCACCGGCAAGCGCGCCGACGACGACCGCTTGTTCAACTACGGCGCCTGGGTCGGCTTGGCGCACGAGGCCTACGGCGATCTGCGGCTGGGGCGCCAGTACACCGTCGGCAAGACCTACGGCAACGCGCTGGAGCTCGCCTCCTGGAAGGAAATGGGCATGGGCGCCACCTTCAAGGCGTCCGACAACTACCAGTTCAGCAACCTGGTCAATTACTACACGCCGACCTGGCAGGGCTTCCAGGCGGGTATCGGCTATTCGTTCGACGCCGACGGCCGCGACCGCTTCCAGACCGCCGCCAACAACCGGGCGATCAGCCTGGGCCTGAAGTATGAGGACGGCCCCCTCCTGGCGGTCGCCACCTGGGACCAGATGCGCCTGGCCGAACCGCTGGCCGGCAACAACGGGCGGCCCCAGGCCGTGCAGTTGGGCGCGTCCTACGACTTCGAGGTCGTCAAGGTATCGCTGGCCTGGTCGCGCCAGCGCAACGGCTATGTCGGCCTGGACGGCGGCGATCCCGACAACCTGGGCCAGAACCTGGGGCCGGCGGCGTTCGCGCGCGGCGGCACGGTCAATGCCTGGCTGCTGGGCGCCAGCGTGCCGGTGGGGCATGGCGCCGTGGTGGTGCAATGGTCGCTGGCCAACCCCGACTGGAAATGGGACGACGGCGCCAAGGCGCGCAACGCGCAACTGGTGACGCTGGGGTACACCTACGACCTGTCGCCGCGCACCACGCTCTACGCGTTCGCCGGCTATACGTCCAACTACACCCTGGATAACCAGTTCGATCCGGGCCATTCCCACACGTCGCGTTTTGGCACGGGGATTTCGCACCGCTTCTGAGCCGGACGGGAGCCGCCCGGGTCTACTACAATCGACCCCGGTTGCGCGTTTTAGGCCCGGGCGGCTCCCCCCGCCGGCAATTTCCGGATGACACGCATGGACAGTCTCGAATGGCTCATACCCTGGGAGTTCTCTCCCACGCTGGTGGCCTCCTTCCTGGTGGCCATCGTGCTGTTCGTGCGCGGTCAACGCGTGCACCACGTCTCGGCCGCACGGCGTGTGCTGTTCTGGGCGGGCATGGTGCTGCTGTACCTGTCCATGCACACCCGCCTGGACTATTACGCCGAGCGTATGTTCTTCATCCACCGCATCCAGCACCTGGTGTTGCACCACCTGGGGCCGTTGCTGGTCATGGCGGCGTTTCCCGGCCAGGTCATGCGGGCAGGGCTGCCGATGTCCTGGCGCCTGCGGCTGCGTGATTTCCTGCGCACGGGCGCGGGCCGCGCCACCGTCACGGTGCTGACCCACAAGATCTTCGTGCCGACCCTGTTCGTGTTCCTGGTGCTGGTCTGGCTGATTCCGTCGGTGCAGTTCTATTCCATGCTCGACTGGCGCCTGTACCGCGTGATGAACTGGTCCGTGGTGATCAGCGGCTTCATGTACTGGAACCTGATCCTGGACCGCCGCCCCAGTCCGCCTGCCGCAATGACGCCGGGCGGCCGCGTCATTTCACCGATCCTGACCATGCTGCCCCAGATGGTGGCGGGGGCGGTCATCGCTTTCACGGAAAGCGACATCTATCCCTTGTTCGAGCTGTGCGGCCGCGCGATTGCGATGTCCGCGCAAACCGACCAGACCATCGGCGGCCTGACGATGTGGATTCCCGCCGCGCTGGTGGAAGTGATCGGGCTGATGGTGGCTTTGGGCACGCTGATGCGCCTGTCGGCCAAGGGGCGGCTGCGCAAGGCTGACCGGGACGCGATGGCCAAGGCGCGGGCGCGCGCCCGCGCGGCATCCGCCTAGGGCGTGGCCGCGAGGCTGTCCTGAAGTCTCTGTGGGAAGGCCTGCCGCGGCGGTCGCCGCGGCTGCCGGATCAATCCGTCAGCAGGCCGTGGTACTTGCGGCCCAGCGCCACCGTGGCCTGGAACATGCCTGCCTTGTTGCCGCAGTCGTAGCGCGTGCCTTCGTAGCGGTGCGCATACACGGCACGTTCGCGCATCATCGAGGCGATGCCGTCGGTCAGCTGGATTTCATTGCCTGCGCCCATCTTGGTCGAGCGCAGGTGGTCGAAGATGGCGGCTTCCAGCACGTAGCGACCCACCACTGCCAACGTCGAGGGGGCGGATTCGGGATCGGGTTTTTCCACGATATGGGTCACGCGTTCGGTGCGGCCGTCGGCCTGCGTGTCCCCCGCGCGGGTGGCCACGATACCGTATTTGCGGGTGTCTTCACGGGGGACGTCCTGCACGCCCAGCACGCTGGCGTTCTGGGCGATGGCGATGTCCACCAGTTGCTTCATGGCGGGCGTGTCGGCGTCGATCAGGTCGTCGGCGAGCAGCACGGCAAACGGTTCGTCGCCCACGGCGGGGGCGGCCGACAGCACGGCGTGCCCCAGGCCCAGCGGGGCCGACTGGCGGATATAGAGGCAATTGACGTGGGCAGGTAGAATGCCCCGCAACATGGCCAGAAGCTCATGTTTGCCCTTGCTTTCGAGGTCGGATTCGAGCTCGGGGGCGGAGTCGAAATGGTCTTCGATGGCACGCTTGTTGCGACCAGTAACGAAGATCAAGTCTGTAATGCCCGCAGCGACGGCTTCTTCGACGGCGTATTGAATCAGCGGTTTGTCGACCACGGGCAGCATTTCCTTGGGCATCGCCTTGGTGGCGGGCAGGAAGCGCGTGCCCATGCCGGCGACGGGGAAAACGGCTTTACGGACGGGACGCATTGAGACCTCATAGGGGGTAACGATGAAACATTTTAAGCGCATCGCTATCATAGGCTTATGAACCGCAGGAAAATGCCATCCATTTGCTTGATTGCGCAACGGAGCGCCATCGCCGGAATCTGCCTCGCCCTGGTCGCGCCCACCTTGCCGGTGGCGGCCTGGGCCCAGCCCGTGGGACTGCCCACCATGGGCGCCGCGTCCGCTGCGGATCTTTCGCCCATGCTCGAGCGCAGCCTGGGCGAGGCCATCATGTCGCAGGGCCGCCGCGACCCGACCTATGTCGACGATCCCGAGCTCAGCCAGTACCTCACCACCATGGGGCGCAAGCTGGCGTCGTTCTCTCCGGGGGCCGTCCCGGACGTTGAGATGTTCGGCGTGCGCGATCCCGAGATCAACGCCTTCGCCATGCCGGGCGGCTTCATCGGCGTCAACACCGGACTGATCGTGTCCTCGGGCAGCGAATCCGAACTGGCGGCGGTGCTGGCGCACGAAATCGGCCACGTGGTGCAACGCCATATCGCCCGTGGCATGACCCAGCAGAGCCAGAACAGCATGGTCATGCTGGCCAGCCTGGCGGGTGCACTGCTGGCCGCGTTGGCCGGCGGCGGTGGCAACCTGGCGATGGGTGTGGCGGCATTCGGCCAGGCCGCCGCCATCAATCGCCAATTGGGCTTTTCGCGGGATGCTGAACGCGAGGCCGACCGGGCCGGCTTCACCATGCTGACCAAGGCGGGCTTCGATGCCCAGGGCATGGCGCAGATGTTCTCGCGCCTGATGAATGCCTCGCGTTTGAACGAAGGCGCGGGTGGCGGGTCGTGGGCCAGCACCCACCCGCTGTCGATCGAGCGTATGTCCGACGTGCAGAACCGCGTGCGCTCGTTGCCACCGTCTCGTCACGTCGACAGCGACGACTTCTGGTACGTGCGCGCCAAGATGCGCGTGGTGCAGGGACGCGACGCGGTCAGCCTGCGCTCGGCAACCCAGCAATTGCAGGACGAAGCCCAGGCCCTCTCCGGTGTACGTCGCTCGGCGGCCTACTACGGACTGTCGTTGCAGGCCTTCCAGCGCAACAACCTGGACGAGGCCGAGCGTTTCCTGGGGCAGGCGTCGGCTGATGGTCGCGATTCGCCCCAGATGGCCAAGTTGGCCGTCGACATTGCACTGGCCCGCAAGGACTACCGGCGCGCCCAGGACCTGGCGCAGGCCGCCACCCGGCGCTGGCCCGAGCAGCGGGCGCTGGGGCTGGCGTATGCCACGGCGCTGCAAAGCAATGGCCGCCATGCCGAGGCGCAGGATTACCTGCGCGCCAAGATCAAGCAGTGGGGCTCGGACGAGCCCAGCCTCTACCAGATGCTGGCGCAAAGCGAAGAGCGCACGGGCAAGCCGGTGCAGGCGCGCCGCGACCTGGCCCGCTACTACGTCATGACCGGCGCGTTTGCCGCGGCCGAGTCACAGCTGCAGCAGGCGCGCGGCATGTCCACCGACTTCTACGAGCAGTCGCAGATCGATGTCCAGATCAAGGAAGTGAAAGACAAGCTGGCCGAAGAACGCCAGTTGCTGGAACGCTTCAAGTCGGGCTGAGGCGGGCCGGATGGCGCCGGCATGAAGCCGGCGCCCGGCCTACAGCCCGGTCTCGAAGAAGCGGCCCAGGCGCTGCGGCAGCCAGCCCAGGTGCGCAGGGAATGCCCCTGTCGGAAAACCGGCATGGCCGCCATCGGTGGGCTGGTGCAGCAGGATGCTGGACGAGCATTCGTCCGGCTTGGGCAGGGCGCTGGCCGGAATGAACGGATCGTTCAGTGCGTTGAGTACCAGCGTGGGCACCGAGATCTGCGGCAGCCACGGCTTGCTGGAAGCGCGGGTCCAGTAATCCAGGGCATTGCGGAACCCGTGCATTGGCGCGGTGTAGGCATCATCGAAATCACGCAGGTCGCGCGCATGGGCAATGCGCATGACGTCGATGGCACCCGGGTAGCGGTGGGCCTTTTCCAGCACCTTGTGCTTGAGCGTCTTGAGGAAATGGCCCGTGTACACCTTGCGGTTGAAGAAGCCGGTGGACAGCGTCTTGCCGCAGGCCACCAGATCCAGCGGTACGGACACGCCCGCGCAGGCGGTCAGCCAGGTGGTGTCTTCGTGGTGCTCGCCCAGGTATTTCAGCAGCGCATTGCCGCCCAGCGACACGCCCACGGCGTGCCAGCGTGCGTGCGGAATGCGGTCGCGTACCGTCTTGAGCAAGAAGCCGACTTCGGCGGAATCGCCGGAGTAATAGGCCCGCGCCAGCCGGTTGGGCACGCCGGAGCAACCGCGAAAGTGCGCGATGACGACGATCCAGCCGCGTGCGCGGAAGTGGTGTGCGATGGATTGCGCGTAGCGGCTGTTGCTGCCGCCTTCCAGGCCGTGGAACAGCAGCAGGGCCGGAGTGTCGGCCGTTTGCGGCAGGGATTTCCAGTCGGCGTCGGTCATCCAGCGGGCAGCGGCGGTCTTGCCGTTGGCCACGGGCAACTGGCCGCTGACCGGCGCGCCATCGGCAGCCTTGTGCGGGAACAGCCCGGGGCCGGTCCAGTCGAAATCGACGAAATCGGTGTCGGGCGTTTCAACGCGGTCGCGTACGAAGGCAATGCGGTGGTACTGCGCGAACAGCGCGGCGTAGACCGTCTGGGCATCGCCTCCGGGCAGCCAGGAGGGAACAGGGCAGGGCGTTGAATCGAAACGAGCAGCAGCCAACAAATCCACCCGCCTTAGTGCAGCATGTCGGGTACGTCGTGCAAATCGAGCACCCCGGCTTCCGTGGGCGCCGACGAGGCATGGTGCATGACCATGCGCCAGCCGGTGGGGCCCTTGTGGTAGATGTTCGTGGCGTAGCAGTTGGCGAACTGCGTGCCTTCCCGCGTGCGCACGGCCACCTGCTCGACCAGCACGTGCACCGCGCACATCATGCTCAGCATGACCAGCGGACGCAGCGGGCGGATGTGCAGGGGGCCGTTGGCCAGCACGTGTTGCCAGGATTCCTGCACCGCCGAGTGGCCGACGATGCGCAGGCCCCCCGGATGGATGCAGACGACTTCCTCGTCGTCCGCCCACACTTGCATCAGGCGGACGGTGTCCCCCTGCTCAAGGGCTTCGTAGAACGCGTGTTCTGCTTCTTCGGGCGTGGCGAACATGATGGCGGGAATGGTTTGGCGGTTGCGGCGAAGGCTCAGTGGTGGCCGTGCAGCACGGTGCCGGGTTTGAGCCGGTATTCCGCGCCACAGTAGGCACACCGCGCCGAGCCGCTACGGGCGACGTCCAGGAAGACGCGTGGGTGCATGCTCCACAGCGGGGCCTTGGGACCCGGACAGAAGACGGGCAGGTCTTCGGCGCCGACTTCGATGACTTCGTGGGGGTGCGGGACGGCGGCCGGGGCAGCAGCGGTCATGGAATTTCCTGAATAAAAATACCGGTGATCGGTAGGTTGGGGCAGTAATGCCGCCCTGGCGGGCAGGGCGGCGCGAATCAGACTTTGCTCAGCCAGTGATGGTACTTCGGGTTGCGGCCATTCACCATGTCAAAAAACGCTTTCTGGAGCTTCTCGGTGATGGGACCGCGTCGGCCCGAGCCGATCTGGCGGTTGTCGACCTCGCGGATCGGCGTGACTTCGGCGGCAGTCCCGGTGAAGAAAGCTTCGTCGGCGATGTAGACGTCGTCGCGCGTCAGGCGTTTGGTAACAATGCGCAAGCCGAAGTCGGCGGCCAGCGCGTGGATGGTCGAGCGGGTGATGCCGGTCAGGGCCGAGGCGATCTCGGGCTCGCAGAGCACGCCGTCCTTGACGATGAACAGGTTCTCGCCGGAGCCCTCGGCCACGAAGCCTTCAGTGTCCAGCAGCAGGGCCTCGTCGTAGCCGTCCTGCAGGGCTTCGGTGTTGGCCAGGATCGAGTTCGCGTAAGTGGTGGCCACCTTGGCGCGCGGCATCGTCACGTTGACGTGCTGGCGGGCGAACGACGACACCTTGACCCGGATGCCCTGCGACAGGGCTTCTTCGCCCAGGTAGGCGCCCCACGGCCAGGCGGCGATGGCCACGTGCACCTTGGCGCCCTTGGGCGACACGCCCATTTTCTCGGGGCCGTAGAACACCAGTGGGCGCAGGTAGGCGGATTCGAGCTTGTTCTCGCGTACCACCATCCGCTGGGCTTCGTTGATCGTGTCGCGATCGAAGGGCATCGGGATCTGGTAGATGTGCGCCGAATTGAAGAGACGGTTGGTGTGGTCTTCGAGGCGGAAGATCGCCGTGCCGATCTCGGCATGGTAGGCGCGCACGCCTTCGAAGACCGACAGGCCGTAGTGCAGGGAGTGCGTCAGGACGTGCGTGGTCGCGTCGCGCCAGGGCACGAGTTTGCCGTCATACCAGATGAAGCCATCGCGGTCAGCCATCGACATGGTCTGCTCCCCTCTCAATGTGAGGGCCGTATTGTATCAAGCGGCGAGGTTACAATAGGCCCCTATTCGCGCACCGGCGTGGTGCCTACGGGCCGCCGCGGCCCCGGCGGGCGAGCAGGTTGTCGTGAGTTTCCTTCCATAGAGTTCCCATGTCGTCCTGTCCGAATACCCAGGGGCCTGCCGTTGTCCTCTGAGTCCGCGTTTCCCGAAACCGAAGACCCGCGGGTGGTCCGCCAGGAGCGCGTCGCCGCGTTCCGGGCCGGGGTGCACGCCATCGTGCCGGCCCTGATCGCCACCGCGACCTGGGGCCTGGTGACCGGCGTGGCCATGGTCAAGTCCGGCCTGACCGAATCCATGGCGCTGGCCATGACCCTGCTGCTGTATGCCGGCTCGGCCCAGCTCACGTCCCTGCCCCTGATCGCCACCGGCGCGCCGTTGTGGCTGATCTTCGCCGCAGGCTGCGTGGTGAACCTGCGCTTCCTGATCTTCGGCGCCGCGCTGCAACCCTATTTCCGCCACCTGTCCTGGCCCAAGCGCCTGGGGCTGGGCTACTTCACCACCGACATGGGCTTCGTGCTGTTCATGCCCCGTTTTGGGGATGCGGCCCAACGCGGCACCCGCGAGCAGCTCTGGTATTTCATCGGCGCCATCGCCCCCGGCTGGCTCGTCTGGCAGTCCTCGTCCATCGTCGGCATCTACCTGGGTACCATGGTGCCGGCCGGCTGGTCGCTGGATTTCGCGGCGGTGCTGGCCCTGTTGGCCATCACGGTGCCGCTGGCCAATTCCAAGCCGATGCTGGTGTCGATGCTGGCGGCCGGCGTGGTCGCCTGGACCGGCCAGGTGCTGCCGCTGCGCCTGGGCCTGGCGGCGGCGGTGATTGCCGGCGTCGTGGCCGGCATGTGGGCCGAACGCTTCTTCAAGGCGCGCGCATGACTCTCTGGCCGTCCGAGATCTACGTCTATTCCGCCATTCTGCTGCTGGCGCTGTGCAGCGTGCTGACCCGCGCCGGCTTCATGCTGTTCGGCGATTACATTCCCTTGCCCGATGGCGTGCGCCGGGCCCTGCGCTATGCGCCGGCGGCCGCGCTGACCGCCATCGTGGTGCCGGACCTGCTGCCCTGGAAGGCCGGGCTGGGTCCGATTTTCGACTACAAGCTGGTGGCCGGCATCGTGGCCATCCTGGTGTTCCTGCGCACCCGCAGTGCAGTGCTGGTGATCGTCGTCGGCATGGTGGTCCTCTGGGGCCTGCGCTGGCTGGCAGGTTGACGGCCGCCGATCGTACAGTGTGTGTCCACCAGGTGGACGTGTTCGGCGCGCGCCAGGGCTGCCTGGGCGGGCTGGGGGGCCATTCGCGGGGCCTTCCTGACACGCGCTTGCGCGTGTGGTAGGCCGGCTGCGCTAAAATCAACTTATCCACAGCAATCCGGGCCTGGTACTGCCCCTCATAAGTATCGAAACCAGAATGCGCCACCTGGCCTGCAAGGCAGGGTGCAGATTGCCCGCGACGCGCCCGCGCGTCAGGGTGGTTTGCACGTGGCCGCGCGAGCGTGGCGCGCGTTCCGGTTGTCCTGATGCGTATGCATGTGCAGTGCTCGCAGCACTCTCGTTTTGTTCTTTTTCACTGGTCCCGGTATCTGCCAAACCCTGATGACTGAATCCACTCAATCCGCAGCACCCACCGCCGCAGCGCCCGCGCCTACGCCCACGTTCTCCGACTTCGGGCTGCATCCCCTGCTGTTGCAATCCATCGCCGAAACCGGCTACACCACGCCCACCCCGATCCAGGCGCAAGCCATTCCCGTCGTGGTCGAAGGGCGCGACGTCATGGGCGCCGCCCAGACCGGCACCGGCAAGACCGCCGCGTTCACGTTGCCCATCCTGCATCGCCTGATGCCGCTGGCCAACACCAGCGCCTCGCCCGCGCGGCACCCGGTGCGCGCACTGATCCTCACGCCCACGCGCGAATTGGCGGATCAGGTCTACGAAAGCGTCAAGCGCTACAGCAAGCAGACGCCCCTGCGTTCGGCCGTCGTGTTCGGCGGCGTCGACATCGGTCCGCAAAAAGAAGCGCTGCGTCGCGGTTGCGAAGTGCTGGTCGCCACGCCGGGCCGACTGCTCGACCACGTCGAACAGAAAAACGTGAACCTCAGCCAGGTCGGCATCCTGGTACTGGACGAAGCTGACCGCATGCTGGACATGGGCTTCCTGCCCGACCTGGAACGCATCATCCGCCTGCTGCCCGCGCAGCGCCAAGGCCTGTTGTTCTCGGCCACGTTCAGCAACGAAATCCGCAAGCTGGGCCGTTCGTACCTGAACCACCCCGTTGAAATCGAAGTCGCGGCGCGCAACGCCACGGCCACCACCATCACGCAGATCGCCTACAAGATGGCGGGCGACAAGAAGCGCGCCGCCGTGGTGCACCTGGTGAAGTCACGCGGCCTGAAGCAGGTCATCGTGTTTTCGAACACCAAGATCGGCACGGCGCGCCTGGCCCGCGAACTTGAACGCGACGGCGTCAAGGCCGAATCCATTCACGGCGACAAGACCCAGGCCGATCGCATGAAGGCGCTGGAAGCCTTCAAGGCCGGCGAACTCGAAGTCCTGGTCGCCACCGACGTGGCCGCTCGCGGCCTGGACGTGGCTGGCGTGCCTTGCGTCATCAACTATGACCTGCCGTACAACGCCGAAGACTACGTGCACCGCATCGGCCGTACCGGCCGCGCTGGCGCCTCGGGTGAAGCGATTGCCCTGTTCACGCCCGACGAAGAGCGTTTCCTGCTCGACATCGAAAAGCTGATCAAGCGCGAAGTGCCGCGTGGCACGCTTGATGTGCCGGCCGACCTGGTGGCCCGCAGCCACGGCCGCGGTGAAGACCGCGAACGCGGCTCTTCGTCGCGTGAAGGTCGTGAAGGCCGTGACAGCCGCGAAGGCGGCCGCGAGCGTGGCCGTTCGTCGGATCGCCGTTCGGGCGGCGGCTACGGTTCCAATTCGTCGCGCCAGCCCGTGGACGATTTCTTCCTCAAGCCCTACGAACCCTCGGCCGCGCCGGCCCCGGAGCAAGAGCAGGCCCCGCGCCAAAATGGCAATTCGTCCGCGCCCAAGCGCCAGATCGCCGTGTTGCTGGGCGGTAGCCGGAAGTGAAGTAAACAGGGCGCATCCGGTATGCGCCCAATGCCTCAAAGAGAAAGCGCCCTGGCCGGGCGCTTTTTGTTTGCGGGTCGTTCGCTGACGAATCAGGCCGCGAGCAGCCGGGGCAGGTCGGGCAGGTCCGACGTCACTGCCGGGCTGTCTTCGTTCAGGCTGTCGAGCAGGCGTTCCAGGTGGCCGATATGCGGCAGCATGGGGCCGTAGAAGACGACTCGGTCTTTGATCTGGACCATCAGGGTGGGGAAATTCTCGACGTCGACTTCGCCCAGCAATTCGGCGTGGTCTTCGATGTCGATCCAGGCGAACACGTGCTGGCGCAGGGTGCCGGAAAGCGTGCGCAGCTTGGGCCGATATTCGCCGCAGGTGTCGCACCAGGCGGCGCAGAAACAGGCGATCAGCCACGACTGCGGCGAGGCCGCCAGTTGGGCGCGCAGGGCGGTCAGATCGGAACCAGGTACCAGGAGTGTCATACGAGCGAAGGCAAGCGTGTTTGACTATCATACCCGGGATGCCCACCTTATATTTGCCATGCCATGACCGCCTTGCGCACTGATTCCCAAGCCCCCGGCGCCGGCCGTTTTGCCGGACCCGCGGGCAGCGTCGCGCAGGCCTTCAAGCGCGCGCTGGTTTCCCAATGCCACCCGTCGATGCTGTTCGCGGTGCTGCTGCCTTTCCTGATTGCGCTGGTCGGCGCCTTCCTGTTGCTCTGGCTGTTCTGGACGCCCCTGACCGATTGGCTGCGCGTCGAGGCTTCACACTGGGACTTCGTCAACCGCACCGACGAATGGCTCGTGGCGATGGGGCTTTTTTCGCTCAAGATCTACCTGATTCCGGTGATCGCGGCCGCCATCCTGCTGCCGGTGTCGGGCATCCTGGGCCTGGCCATCGCGGCCGTATTCGTCATGCCGCTGGTGTTGCGCCATGTCGGCCAGCGCGAATACGCCGGCCTGGGACGGCAGGGCAAGTTTTCCACTGCCGTCAGCGTCTGGAACGCGGTCTGGGTGTCGGCGGCGTTCGCCGCCGGCTGGCTGCTCACCTTGCCCCTGTGGCTGGTGCCGCCCATGGCCGTGGTGCTGTCGGTGTTCTGGTGGGCCTTTGCGTTCTCGCGCATGATGCGCCTGGACGCCATCGTCGAACACGCCAGCCCCGCCGAACGCAAGATCATCCTCAAGCGCAACAACGGCGGCTTCTGGATCATCGGTCTGATCTGCTCACTCTTGAACCTGCTGCCGCCCGCGTGGGTCATCCTGCCGGTGTTTTCGGCGCTGGTCTATGCACACTACGGGTTGGACGCCGTGCAGCGCCTGCGCCAGGAACGCACGATCGACGTCGACTGACGTCCCTGCCTTTCCCTCATTCAACCGCCTCAATCTGGAACCGGACATGGCTGCAGAATCTGCCTCCCGCCGCATCGGCCTCATCATCGTCGGCGACGAAATCCTGTCGGGCCGCCGGCAAGACAAGCATTTCTCCAAGGTCGTCGAACTGCTTGCCGCGCGCGGCATGCAACTGAGCTGGGCGCAATTCCTGCCCGACGAGCGCGACACGCTGGTGGCCGCCTACCGGCGCAGCTTTGCCACGGGCGACGTGGTGTTCTCGTGCGGCGGCATTGGCGGCACGCCCGACGACCACACTCGCCAGGCGGCGGCCGCGGCGCTGGATCTGCCGCTGGCGTTGCATCCCGAGGCCGAACAGGCCATCGCCCTGCGCACCGCCGAGATGGCGGCCAAGGGGCAGGGCACGGCCGACATGAGCGCGCCCGAAAACCAGCAGCGCCTGCAGATGGGCGTCTTTCCGCAGGGCTGCGAGATCGTTCCCAACCCCTACAACCGCATTCCCGGGTTCTTCATTCGCGACCATACCTTCGTGCCGGGCTTTCCGGTCATGGCCTGGCCGATGCTCGAATGGACGCTCGACACGCGCTATCGTGCATTGCAGCATGTGCGCCACCACGCCGAGCATTCCTTCCTGGTGTTCAGCATGCCCGAATCGCGCATCACCCCCGCCATGCAAACCGTCGAAAGTCGCTGGCCGGGTGTGCGCGCCTTCAGCCTGCCCAGCGTTGGCGAAGCGGGTGGAACGCCGCATATCGACCTGGGCGTCAAGGGCGAACCCGGGGCGGCCGCCGAGGCGTTGGAGTACCTGCGGGGCGAAGTGCTGCGCCTGGGCGGCAAGCTGGCACCGCCTGCCAACTGAAGCCGGATACGATCAAAACGGGGGGGCGTCCCCGTTTTGATGGATAAAAAAGCGGTTGCCAAATCTTCCCGCAAATTTCACAATACGGGAAAGAACTGTTTGCTGCGTTGCCGCAAGACTGGTCTCTTTCGGTGGCGCCGCGCGAGCCCCTTTCCCTTCCTATGTCCCGTCTTCCCACCACCCGCAATGCCCTGGACGCCGAGGCCGATGGCGCGTCGTCCCATCCCATCGCCATCCAGGTCATCGAGCGTGCCATGCGCCTGCTCGATGCGCTGGCCGCGCAGCCCGAACCCGTCACGCTCAAGGAACTGTCCGCGACCACGGGGCTGCACGCCTCGACCGCGCACCGCATCCTGAACGACCTGGTTGTCGGCCGCTACGTCGAAAGGGTGGACAACGGCCTGTATCAACTGGGCATGCGGCTGCTGGAACTGGGCTCGCTGGTCAAGGGGCGGCTCAATGTGCGCGAGGCCGCCATCTCGGCCATGCGTTCGCTGCACAAGCTGACCGGCCAGACCATCAACCTGTCGGTTCAGCAGGGCGACGAAATCGTCTACATCGACCGCGCCTGGAGCGAGCGCTCCGGCATGCAGGTGGTGCGGGCCATTGGCGGACGCGCACCGCTGCATCTCACGTCCACCGGCAAACTGTTTCTGTCCACCGGCGACACCCGCCAGGTGCGCGCCTATGCCCTGCGCACGGGCCTGGCCGGTCATACTCGCAACAGCCTGACCGATCTCGATCGCCTCGAACGCGAACTGGCGCTGGTGCGGCGCCACGGCTATGCGCGTGACAACGAAGAGCTGGAACTGGGCGTGCGCTGCATCGCCGCCGGTATTTTCGACGACACGGGCAAGCTGGTGGCGGGCCTGTCGATCTCGGCTCCCGCCGAGCGGCTGCAGGACGACTGGATCAAGGCCCTGGTGGATACCGCCGCCAGCATTTCCGAAGCGCTGGGCTACGAGCCTTCTGTTTCCAGCGGCTTCAGCGGCCTGGGCCTGGCGGCCGAAGCCATGCGCTCCTGACCGGCGCTTGCGCCCGAACGAAAAAAAGCCCCGCAAGGGGCTTTTTCAATGTTGGCGCGAGCCGGAAGGGGCGCCGTGCAAACACGCCCGCCGTGGCGGACGTGTCCAACAGGCGCGCCAGCGTTATTGCTGCTCGACGCCGGCCTTCTTGAACAGCTCGGCCCACTGCGGCACCTGCTGCTTCACCTTGGCGTCCAGCGACTGGGGATTGGCTTCGGCGGTCAGCACCGTGGCGCCCAGTTGCTTCATGCGTTCCTGGAACTTCGGATCCGCCAGGCCAGCCTGCAGGCTCTTGATGAGCTTGTCCACCACCGGCTTGGGGGTGCCCTTCGGCACCCACATGCCATGCCAGATACCGACTTCGAACCCCTTGAAGCCGGACTCGTCCATGGTCGGCAGCTTCGGCAGGGTCGGCACGCGTTGCAGGCTGGTGACGGCGTAGGCCTTGACCTTGCCGCTGTCGATCTGCTGCGTGGTGTTGGTGGTCTGGTCGCAGAGCAGGTCCACCTGCTTGCCCAGCAGGTCGTTCATGGCCGGCGCCGTGCCCTTGTAGGGAATGGTCAAGAGTTGCACGCCCAGGGCTTCGACCAGCATCGTGCCGCACAGGTGGCTGGCCGCGCCGATGCCGGCGTTGGCGAGCGAAACCTTGTCCTTGTTCTTTTTGACGTACTCGGCCAGTTCCTGGATGGTGTTGGGCGGGAAGTCCGAACGCGCGATGATGGTCATGGGCACATCGACCACCAGGCCGATAGGCTCGAAACTCTTGTAGGGGTCGTACCCCGGATTCTTGTACAGGGACGGTGCGGTCGAGAAGCCGGCGTGCATCAGCAGCACGGAATAACCGTCCGGCTGAGCCCGCGCCACTTGCGTCGTGCCGATGGTGCCGCCCGCACCGCCCTTGTTTTCGACCACGACGGTCTGGCCCAGGGAGTGACGCATGGCTTCTGCCAGCGAACGCGCAACGTTGTCCGTCGGACCGCCGGCGGCGAAAGGCACCACCATGTTGATGGGGCGTTCCGGGAATTCCGCGTGGGCGGCGCCGGCCGCGAGCATGGCGCTGGCCGCGAGCAGGGCCGAAAGCGTGCGGGGGATGAAGGTCATGAAGTCTCCGATTGCAGGGTTTTGCTTGCTGCGATGTGTTTTTGATCGCTGACTTATCGTTTATGTTTGTCTGTCATCAGCGTGCAAGCAGTGTAGAAAAGAATTGATACGCCGTCATGTCCGGTATTTCCCGAATCATGGGAAATCCTTGCGCGGGATCAAACGCGCGCAGGGGCATGCACTGTTAAAGTGCAAATAGTTGTTGCGTTGCACCAATATTGCTTGACAGGTTTTTTTTGGCCCGTAGAATGTGAATTGTGCAGTGCATCAAACGGGCCGGCGGTAGCTTGTAGTACCAGTTTCCGCGCACGTTTTTAATTTCGTCGCAGACACCATCCTTACCTGCCGGAAAGCCTCCGGCTACCCCTAAAAGGAGCAATTCTATGAGCGCTATTCCGCAACAAGTCCTGGACCGTCAAAAAGCCAGCATCAACACCTTCGTGGCCGCCCAGTCGGCTGTGTTCGCCGGTTTCGAAAAGCTGGTCGAGCTGAACCTGAAGGTCGTGCGCGCCACCCTGGACGAAGTCGCCCAGAAGTCGCAACAAGCCACCGAAGTGAAGGACCCGCAAGAAGCCGCGGCGTTCGCCTCCGGCCTGCTGCAACCGGGCGCCGAAAAGGCCCTGGCGTACACCAAGCATGTGTATGACATCGTTGCCGGCGTGCAAGGTAATCTGGTCAAGTTGACCGAAGAACAAATCGCCGAAGGCCAACAGCAACTGACCGACGCCGTCGAGCAGTTCTCCAAGAACGCCCCCACGGGTTCGGAAAGCGCCGTTGCCCTGATCAAGTCGTCGTTGGCCACCGCCAACAGCGCCTACGATTCGCTGACCAAGGCCGCCAAGCAGGCCGCCGAAGTCGCCGAGTCCAACCTGAATGCCGCCGCGAACGCGACCTTCAAGGCTGCGACGGATGCCGCCGACGCCGCCACCAAGGTTGCCAGCCGCAGCCGCCGCAGCGCCTAAGTATTTGGCGCGCAGTGCTGCGCAAATCGCAGTTATGTAGTACTGTTGAGTGACAGAGCAGAGCTGGAATTAGGGCCACCCTTCGGGTGGCCTCTTTTTTTGCCTGCGTTTCTGCCTGTCTTCAGGGGCGCGCGACGGCGCGCACGCATTCGCCCACCAGGGCGGGGCCACGGTAGATCAGGCCCGTATACAGCTGTACCGCATCGGCGCCAGCCTGCATTTTCTCCTGGGCCTGGCGGCCCGACAGCACCCCGCCCACGCCGATGATCGCCAGGCTGTCGCCCAGGCGCTCCTTCAGGCGGCGGATCACCGCCAGCGACAATTCATGCACCGGTGCGCCCGACAGGCCGCCGGCTTCTTCGGCATGCGCCATGCCCGTGACAGCCTCGCGCGACAGCGTCGTGTTGGTGGCGATCACCCCGTCGATGCCGTGCCGGGGCAGGGCATCGGCGATGGCGTCGATCTGTTCGGTGGTCAGGTCGGGGGCGATCTTTACGGCCATCGGCACACGGCGCTGGTATTGGTCTTCCAGCGCCCGGCGCTTGTCCGCCAGCAGCGCCAGCAGGGCAGACAGCTCGTCGCCGCCTTGCAATGCGCGCAGGTTCTTGGTGTTGGGCGACGAAATGTTCACTGTCACGTAGTCGGCATGCGGGTACACGCCCGCCAGGCCGATCAGGTAGTCGTCCGCGGCGTGTTCGATCGGGGTATCGGCGTTCTTGCCGATGTTCAGCCCCAGGATGCCGCCTTGTTTGCGCCACTGGCTGCGCTGCACATTGGCCAGGAAGGCATCCAGGCCCTGGTTGTTGAAACCCAGGCGGTTGATCAGCGCATTGGCGCGCGGCAGCCGGAACATGCGCGGCTTGGGGTTGCCGGGTTGCGCGCGCGGGGTCACCGTACCCACTTCCACGAAGCCGAATCCCAGGTTGCCCAGCGCGTCGATATACGCGCCGTTCTTGTCCAGCCCCGCAGCCAGGCCGATCGGGTTGGCCAGTTGCATGCCCATCAGGGTGCAGGGCGCCTTGGGCTGCGCGTGCAGCAGCTTGCGCGTGGCGCCGCAATCGTAGGCCCGTTGCAGTCCCGACAGGGTGACTTCGTGAGCGGTTTCCGCGTCCATGGCGAATAGCGCCGGGCGGGCCAGGGGATAGGCGTGGAAGAGGATCGACATGGAGCGGGATTGTAAAGCGTCTTTGGCCGCCCCTGGCGCCACCGGCTGGGGTCAGGCCGGATCGGCAGGCGGGGGCGTGGTCGGCGCAGGGGCTTCACGCCAACTGCCGTCGATCAGGTACTGGGCGGGGTGGAAGCTGGCCTTGTATGACATCTTGCGGCTGTCTTCGATCCAGTAGCCCAGGTACAGCCATGGCAGGTTCAGCGTGCGGCATTGTTCGATCTGCCACAGGATGCTGTAGGTGCCCAGGCTGCCCGGCACGTCGGGGTCGTAGAAGGTGTAGACCGATGACAGGCCGTCGTCCAGCACGTCGATGATGGACACCATCATCAGGATGCCGCCGGGATCGCGGAATTCGACCAGCCGGGTATTGACGCGGCTGGTCAGCAGGAATTGCGCGTATTGGGTGCGGCTGTCTTCGTCCATGCCGCCGCCGGGGTGGCGGCCCTGCTGGTAGCGCGTGTACAGCCGGTAGTGTTCAGGCGACCAGGCCAGTTCCGCCACGAACGATTGCAGGTTGCGGTGGTCGCGCCACGCGCGCCGCTGGCTGCGGTTGGGGGCGAAGCCGGCGGTGTCGACCCGCACCGGCACACAGGCGTGGCAGTTGTCGCAATGCGGGCGGTAGGTGAACAGGCCGCTGCGGCGAAAGCCTTGTTCCACCAGTTGGGAATACGTGCCGGCGTTGATCAGGTGGCCGGGCGCGGCGACCTGCGACCGTGCCTGGCGTCCTGGCAGGTAGCTGCAAGGGTAGGGGGCGGTCGCGTAGAACTGCAGCGTGGAGAAGGGTAATTCTTTAAGCTGGCTCATCTTGGGTCCCGGCGTGCGGCGCCAAGTCCGTGACGGGATGGGTACATATTAACGCCTAACCCGGACGCCGATGTGGCGTCAGGCGCCAGCTTGGGGATAGTCCGCAGCGGTGCCCTGGCGGCTGGCGCCCGCCGCCAGGGGAATCAGCCGGCCGGCGCTGTCCAGGCGGCCGGGCGCCCAGGCGATGGCGGGGGCGGCGGTCGCGGCGCGCACATGCGCCAGGAAACGGGAGCGCGGCACGGGCTTGGCGCCCAGGCTGGCCAGGTGGCGGGTCTGCTGCTGGCAATCGATCCACTGCACGCCCTGGGCCGTCACATAGCGCACCAGGTAGGCCAGCGCGATCTTTGACGCATTGGGCACGCGCGTGAACATCGATTCGCCGAAGAACATGCGGCCCAGGCTGATGCCATACAGGCCGCCGGCCAATTCGCCGTCGATCCAGGTCTCGATGCTGTGGACATAGCCGGCTTCGTGCCAGGCGCGATAGGCCTGGCGCATGGCGGCGGTGATCCAGGTGCCCGGCTGGCCGTCACGCGGCGCGGCGCATGCCGCCATCACGTCGGCAAACGCCGTGTCGACCCGTACTTCGATGCGCGGGGCCGGAGCGATTTCCTGGCTGGCGACCTGGCGCAGCAGCTTGCGCAGCGAATGCGAAGGGGCGAAGTCCTTGCATGCCAGCACCATGCGCGGATTCGGGCTCCACCACAGAATGGGTTCGCCTTCGGAATACCAGGGGAAGATGCCGTTGGAATAGGCCTGGATCAGCCGGTCGGTGGTCAGGTCGGCGCCGGCCGCCAACAGGCCATCCGGATCCGTCAGCGCGAATTCGGCCGGCGGAAACGGCGTGTCTGCAGCAAGCCAGGGCAGCTTCAACGGTGCGATTCGAGGGTGTAGTGGTGAGGGCCGAACGTGCCGCGCTTGCGGTCCTCGAAATAGCGCTGCAGCGTGGTGGCCACGGTGCGAAACGCCAGGTCGTCCCAGGGAATGTCGGCCTCGTCGTAGAAGCGGGCTTCCAGGCTTTCCGGGCCGGGATCCAGCTCGGGGCCCAGCACCTCGGCCAGGTAGAAGACGTGCACCTGCTCGATCTGCGGCACGTCGATGATGGTGTAGATCTCGCCCAGCCGGATGCGCGCGCCGGATTCTTCCAGTGTTTCGCGGCCGGCGCCCTGTGCCGTGCTTTCGCCCAGTTCCATGAAGCCGGCCGGCAGCGTCCAGGTGTTGTAGCGCGGCTCGATGGCGCGGCGGCACAGCAGCACGCGATTGTCCAGCACCGGCACCGTGCCCACCACCAGGCGGGGGTTCTGGTAATGGATGGCGCCGCAGTGGTCGCAGATGTCGCGTTCGCGGTTGTCGCCCTCGGGCACCCGGCGGTTCACGGGCGAGCCGCATTGGCTGCAGAAATTCGCACGGCGGGGCGCGGGGAAGTATTCGAGGGGCGATTTGGCGGTCATGGGGTCGATTCTACCGGCTGCGGCGCCGGCTGGCGCGCCGGGCCGGGGGCGCCGGGGTCCGGCTGCCGAAGCGTTCGTCCAGGTGTTCGACGAACGAACGCACCTTGGGCGACAGGAAGCGCCGGTGGGGGTACACGGCATACATGGAGATCGGGGTGTGGCCGTAATCCTGCAGCAGCGCCACCAGCCGGCCCGCACGCACATCGTCGCCCACCAGGAACTCCGGCTGCAGGATCACGCCGTGGCCGGCCAGCGCGGCGGTGCGCAGCACGTCGCCGTTATTGGCCCGCAAGGCTGCATTGACCCGTACCAGGTGGGTGATGCCGTCTTTCTCGAAATGCCATTCGTTGCCCGTGCTGGCATAGGCATAGTGCAGGCAGCGGTGCTGCTTCAGGTCGTCGGGCGTCTGCGGGACGCCGTGGCGTTCCAGGTAGGCGGGCGCCGCGCACACCAGCAGCTGCTGCGCTGCCAATGGCCGTGCCACCAGCGACGAATCCTGCAGCGGCCCGATGCGCACCGCCACGTCGTAGCCGTCTTCGACCAGGTCCACCACGCGGTCGTTCAGGTCCAGGTCGATCACGACGTTCGGGTAGCGCAGCAGGTATTCGGCGATGGCCGGCCCCAGGTGCAGGATGCCGAACGACACCGGCGCGCTGACCCGCAGGCGGCCGCTGGGCGCCTGGCCTTCGGCCTGCAGCGACAGTTCCAGGTCGGCCACTTCCGCCAGTATCGGCCGCACGCGCTCATAGAAGGCGCGGCCCGCGTCGGTCATGCTGAGCTTGCGGGTGGTGCGATTCAGCAGCCGCACGCCATACTTTTCTTCCAGGTAGGCAATCTGCCGCGTGACCACGGAACGGGCCTGGCCCATCTTGTCCGCGGCGGCCGCGAAAGAGCCCAGTTCGACGACCCGGGCGTAGGTCTGCATCGCGGTGTGAGTGTCCATGGCGTGTCCGGTATTGTTACCAATCGGGGAACAATAAGTTGCGATTTTGCATGTTTATCTTTGTTTTTGGAATCGCAAGAATAGCGGCCATGAAGAATCTTCCCGTCCTGGGCGATTCGCTCACGGAGAGTGCAATGATCGATACCCGTACCGCGCCTTATGCCGCGCTTTTGCTCCGCATCGCGCTGGGCGTGATGTTCCTGGCCCATGGCCTGACCAAGCTGCTGGTGTTCACCCTGCCGGGCACCGCGCAGTTCTTTGCCAAGATCGGCTTTGCCGGCTGGCTGGCCTATCCGGTGACCTTCTTTGAAATCGGCGCCGGCGTGCTGTTGATCCTGGGCGTGGTGCCGCGCTGGATCGCCGTCATCGCCACCGTGCAGCTGTTCGTGGCGTCCACCGTCCACTTCGGCAACGGCTGGGGCTTCAGCAATCCGAACGGCGGTTGGGAATACCCGATCTTCCTGTCGGTCGCGGCCGCCGTGCTGGCGCTGCTGGGCGATGGCAAGTTCGCATTGGTCAAGAGCGGTCGCGGCTGATCGCCTCGCGCATCAGTCTGTCTACCGGATTGGACGTCGCCCCCGGGGCGGCCGGCTCCTAGAATGGTCCGGCCGCCCCGGTATTTTTTATCTGGAGATTCCATGACGTTCATGAAACGCGCTCTTGGCGCTGCCCTGATTGCCGCCGCTTTGTCGTCCGTGGCGTACGCCTCGCCCGAGCAGGAAGCCGCCAACAAAGAGGCCGTGCTGGCCTTCTACGAAAAGGGCCTGAACCAAAAGGATGCGGACGCCGCCCTGAAATACGTCGGTGACCGCTATGTGCAGCACAACCCCAACGCGGCCGACGGGCCCGAGGGCTTTCGTAAATTCGTCGCCTTCCTGCGCGACAAATACCCGCAGTCGAAAAGCGAGATCAAGCGCGTCTTCACCGACGGCGACTACGTGATCCTGCACGTGCATGCGGTGCGTGAGCCCGGCTCGCGCGGCAACGCCATTATCGACATCTTCCGTCTGGAAAAAGGCAAGATCGTCGAGCACTGGGATGCGGTCCAGCCGATTCCCGAGCAATCGGCCAATACCAACGGCATGTTCTGAGGCGGCTCGCCGCGAGAGCCGTTGGCGGCACCTGCCTTACTCGCCGCGGCCTGGAGCGGCCTCGTCGACGGGGTTCGTTTGAAAGCCGAACGTGGCGGCCAGATCGCGCTGATCGATCAGGCGCAGCGGCGCAGCCGGATAGGCATTCGGGAGCTTGACGCCGATGGCTTGCCCGGAAGTCAAACCGTCCAGGGCGTCCAGCAGCGGCGCGTCTTTTTCGGTCGTCAGCCGGTCCAGCAGGGCAGGCAGGTCGCGGTCCAGCACGATGCCCGGCCCCAGCGGGGTCATGGCATAGAGCTGGCCGCTGTCGTCCAGCCACCAGCCGCTGACGGTATCCACTGCGGCATCGGTGTGCGTCACCAGTGTGCGGCTGTCATCGCTCAATCGGAGCACGTAGGGCGCTGCATCCAGTCGCAAGTACACGCGCTGCGGGCCGTTCTGGAAGAACCAGCGACCGGCCTCGTCGTGTTCGTAATTGCGGTTGATGAAGCCCAGGATCTGCGCGTTGGTGATGGACTCGCCCGGGCCGCCTTGCGCGGCCTGGCCTTGCGGATGCAGGCGCCAGCGTCCGCGTGCGTCCAGCGACAGCCAGCCGAACACCGCCGGCACGTCGGGCCAGCGGGCGATGGCGTCTTTCACCGAAGGGTCCATGGTCAGGGGCGGATGATGATGGGCGGCGGGTTGATGACAATGGCGGGCGCCGGCATCGGTACCATGACCGGTTGCGGCGCGCCGTAGCCGTAACGGTAGTCGTCGCGGCACTTGCGCTTTTCGCGGTAGTCGCCATTGCGCTTCCATTTGCGCTCGACCTCACAGGCGCCGTCCCAGTACTTCTCTTTATACTCGCCGCGGCCATGGCCGTGCTTATGGCGGTGGTGATGGCGGTCGGAGTCCGCCTCGGCCGCCAGCGGCGCCAGCGTCATCAACGTCGCCGCGGACAAGGCGAGCAGGGTAGAGGGCGCGCGCCGCAGGGTATGGTTTTTCTGATTGTGGGGCATGGCTTCGTCGTTCAATGAAAACGGCGTCACCTTAGCAACCAATCGATTGACCGGGCGTAGGGATGGGTAACGAGATGCAGGGGGGGTATTGCAGGAGGGGAGTTACTGGAGGCGCAAGCCGGAATCGAACCGACGTACACGGATTTGCAATCCGCTGCATAACCACTCTGCCATTGCGCCAGTACTGCAAGAAAAAAGGAAGCTCGGTGTTGGCCGGTGCTTCCTTTTTGTATTTGGAGCGGGAGACGAGTCTCGAACTCGCGACCTCAACCTTGGCAAGGTTGCGCTCTACCAACTGAGCTACTCCCGCTTGGGTACCGCTGGGCTTGTTTTCAAGCCTTACTTCACTTGTCTTGGCGGGGCTTTCTAAAAAAAGGCCGTGTCCACCAAAGACAGCGATTATACACAGTTTTCCGAAATGTGCCGATGCGTGAGCCGGAAACCGGATCTTCCAACAACGTCGCCGCCGAAATGAAACCGGCCTGCTGCGTAAGTGTTGGAGCGGGAGACGAGTCTCGAACTCGCGACCTCAACCTTGGCAAGGTTGCGCTCTACCAACTGAGCTACTCCCGCGCTGGGCACTGCGGTACTGCTTTGAAGAGGCGAGAGTATACATCAAATCCGCCAAGGGTCAATGAAGGGCGCGCGCATCATGGCCCAGGCCAAATTGCGCTTCTTGGCGCTTTTTCGCCAGGCGGCCGCGTTGCACTATGTCGGTACGCGGTGTCGTCCGCAACCCATTGAAGAAAGGTACGAGTGAAATGAGCCAGCGTTTGAATTACTTCGAGGTGTCCGCCGAACTGTCCAAGCACTACCTGGACTTCAGCGCCTCCCTGAAAAAGAAGGCCGTCATCGAGGAATTCAATGACCTGGTGACCATCCGCGCCTCGCAGATCAATGGCTGCGGCTTCTGCCTGGACATGCACGTCAAGCAGGCCAAGATCGGCGGCGAGCGCGAACTGCGCCTGCACCATATCGCCATCTGGCGCGAATCCCCCCTGTTCAGCGCACGCGAACGCGCCGCGCTGGAATGGACCGAAGCCCTGACCGTGCTGCATCCGCACGGCGTGTCCGACGCGGTCTATGAACAGGTCCGCAGCCAGTTGTCCGAAGCGGAAATCTCGGACCTGACCTTCCTGGTCGTGGGCATCAACGGCTGGAATCGCTTGAACGTTGCCTTTCGCACCGAGCCCGGCTCGGCGGATGCCGCGTTCGGCCTGGACAAGGCCGGGTTGAACTGAGGCGCGGCGGGCGTTGGTCCGTATCGTGGTCTGCCAAGGCCTGCCCGTCGGGGCAGGCCTTGTTCACATCAGCGCAAGAATCCTGCGGCCAAGCTGCTCGGCCCGTTCCTGCGATTCGATGTTGGTAAAGCTCATCAACAGTCCCGAGCCGCAGGGCGCGGCCGTCGACCAGCGCGACAGCGCGTGCGCATAGATGCCGTTCTCGACCATGCGGCGGGCCAGCGGTCGGTCGGTGTGGTGTCCCTGCATCCTGACCAGCAGATGCATGCCGCCCGGTTGCGGATTGATGGGCATGTCCGGGCCGAACACCTTGGACAATCCCGCTGCCGTGGCCTCGCGGCGCTCGGAATACAGCCGCCGCATGCGTTGGATATGCCGTGCGAAATGACCCTCGTTCATGAACGCACAGACCAGCGCCTGGGTCAGGCCGGGGATGCCATTGCCAAGCACGCGATTGACGTCCTCGAAACGCCTGATCTGGGCTTCGGGAACAACCAGGTAGGCCAAGCGGATGCCGGGAAACATGACCTTGCTGAAAGTGCCCGCGTACAGCACACGGCCATGGCGATCCAGGCTTTTCAGCGCCGGCAGCGGCCGGCTGATGTAGCGGTATTCGCCGTCGTAGTCGTCTTCCACGATCCAGCGCTGGTTGCGTTCGGCCCACTCCAGCAGCGCCTGGCGGCGGGTCAGCGACAAGGTCACGCTCAGCGGGCTTTGGTGGGCGGGCGTCACGACCGCGGCACTGGCCCGTGGCGCTTGTTCGATGCCGCGCGCGACCATGATGCCCTCGGCATCCACCTCGATCGGGGCCAGTTCCAGGCCGGCGTGGATCAGCAGTTCGCGCGTGGGCGGGTAGCCCGGATCTTCGACCCACACTTGCTGGCCCGGTTGAAGCAATGCCTGGATCACCAGGTTTAGGCTTTCGCGATAGCCGGAGGTGATGAACACTTGCGAGGGCGTGCAATGGATGCCGCGCGCCACCTGCAGGTGGGCGGCGATTGCCGTACGCAGCGCGGGCAGCCCGTCGGCCGGCGGATATGACAGATCGGCCGCCTGCGTGGCGCGCAGGTGGCGGGCGCCCAGTCGCGCCCAGATCTTACGTGGAAATGCATCCAGCGCAGGCAGTCCCATCTGGAAGGGCAGTACCGACGGCGGGTGGCGCCAGGTGTCAGGGTCCGGCTTGACCGGGGCGGGCGCCGGCTTGGTCACGGTGTGTGCCTGCAATCCCGGTGTCACCACGGTCCCGGCCTGCCCGCGAGGCTGCACATAGCCTTCGGCGTGCAGCAGCGAGTAGGCCATCTCGATCGTGCCGCGGGCCACGCCCAGGTCCTTGGCCAGCGCCCGAGCCGACGGAATCCGGTCGCCGGGCTTGAGCATGCCCTGCGCAATGGCCCCGCGGAACCGGTCGTAGATCTGGCGGTACAGCGGTTCGTCACTGGCGGCGGCGGGCGGAAGGCTATCAATGGGAGACCGCGTCATGGCCTAGTCCAAAGTTCAATTTATGGTTCTTCAAATTATGGCATGGGCTGACTAGCATGGTGTCTGCTTCGGTCGGTTCCGGCCGCAGGCCCGATTCACGGCAAGACTGCCAGGTTAGGACTACCAACACATGAGCGACCCCAACATCCGCCACATAGAAACCGCCGACGAGCTGCGCGCTGCTTTTCCCGTCATGCAGGAACTGCGTCCGCACCTGGCCGACGAGTCTGATTTTGCCGCCCGCGTTGCCCGCATGCGTGCCGAAAACTATGCGCTGCTGGCCGTCTGGGAAGGCGGCGAGCCGGTGGCGCTGGCAGGCTACCGCTACCAGGAAAACCTGATCTACGGCCGTTTCCTGTATGTGGACGACCTGGTGACCACCGAGCGCAGCCGCGGTGGCCACCACGGCGCGCGCCTGCTGCAGGCGCTGGAAGGCATCGCCCGCGAGGCCGGGTGCGCCAAGCTGGTGCTGGACACCGGCCTGGCCAACGCCCTGGCGCAGCGCTTCTATTTCCGCCAGGGCCTGTTGACCGGCGCCATGCGTTTTTCGAAAGTGCTGGGAGGCCAGGCAGCATGAGTATCCTGCGTTTGACTTGCAGCCCGCGTGGCGTGGAATCAGAGAGCCATCGCCTGTCCCGGATCGTCGTCGATCAACTGGCGCGGCACGATCCCGTGCGAGGGCGTGACATCGTCGAAATCGATGCCAACCTGCTGCCCCACGTGGACGTGGACTACGCCTGCGCCTTGGGTTCGCCCGCCGATCCGGATGCCGAGGTCTGCGGCCGCGGTTCGTTGCGCCAGTCCGACCAGTTGATCCAGTCGCTGTCCGAAGCCGACTACGTCGTCATCGCCACGCCCATGCACAACTACACCGTGCCGTCGGCGCTGAAAGTATGGATCGACCATGTGGTGCGAGTGCGCAGCACCTTCAGCGTCACGCGCGAGGGCAAGGTCGGCGTGCTGGCCGACCGGCCGGTGTATGTCGCGGCCTCGTCGGGCGGATTGTTCTCTGGGCCGGATGCGCGACAGCCCGACTTCCTGACGCCTTACCTGAAAGTGGCCCTGGCTACGATCGGCCTGAAGCGCCTGACCTTCTTTTCGGTGGAAGGCACCGCCATGGGCGGCCAGGCGCTGGAGGCGGCAAGACAGCGCGCCCAGGAGCAGATCGCGGGGCATTTCGCGGCGCGGTAATGCCGCCCTGCAAAGAGGGGCACGCCGCCATTCGCCGGGCGACGTTTTTCATGCGCGGCGGTCGGGCTGGCGATCCGATGGCGAGGCTTGCCGCAATTGCTTGATCATCTGCACGACCGCCGGGGCCCGTTCGTATTTTCGAAACACGGCAGCGACCTCGGACGCAATCGGTGGCCCCGAGATAGGCCGATAGACCACGTTGGGCAGCGCAATCACGTCTTCAAGCAGGTTGGGCACGATGGCGACGCCCGTGCCCAGGGATACGTGGGTCAGCACGGACAGCAGGCTGCCCGGTACCGCGCCGATGAGGGGCGTGAACTTGCCCCGATGCGCGACTTCTCGCAGGCCCAGATCCTGCTCAGGCACGATGAAGGTCTCTGCCGCGAGCTTTCTGGGCGGCAGGGGTTCTTGCCCATGGGCCAGGGGGTGTTCGGCCGGCAACGCCACGCAAAAGTGGTCGCGGCTGACGACGTGGCTGGACAGCGCTGTCGGCAGGGCCACCGGCAGGCGTACGAACGCCACATCCACCTTGCCCGCTTCCAGCAGCGCCGGCATCTCGTCCATGGGCAATTCGCTGACCTGGACCTGCACGTCCGGCCACGCGGCGCGATAGCCGCGCACCTGTGCTTGCAAGACACCGGCAAACGCCGCCGAGCCGACATAGCCGATGTCGACTCGGCCGATCTCGCCGCGGCCGGCCCGTCGGCCTGCGTTCACTGCCAGCTCCATCCGTTCGATGACCGCGCGGCTTTCCTGCAGAAAGGTTTCTCCGGCTGACGTCAGGGTCACGGACCGCTTGGTGCGATTGAACAGGCGGGCTTGCAGGCTGGTCTCCAGTTCCTTGATCTGCACG
Source organism: Achromobacter sp. FW305-C-28 (assembly GCF_058783235.1). Taxonomy (NCBI): domain Bacteria; kingdom Pseudomonadati; phylum Pseudomonadota; class Betaproteobacteria; order Burkholderiales; family Alcaligenaceae; genus Achromobacter; species Achromobacter sp. FW305-C-28. The sequence continues at coordinate 157,438 of NZ_JBYSYL010000001.1, forward strand.
GTCAGCGTGGGCGGCGAGATATCCAGCAGTTCCGCGGCGCGGGCGAAATGCAGCTGCTCTGCAACCGCAATGAAGTAGCGCAGATGTCTCAGCTCCATTTCCTGTTTCCTTTCAATGCCGCCGGGCAACGTGGCCATGAAGGCCTTGGGGTGGACCACCCTTCGCTCGGCTTGAATTAGTTTAAAGCTAATAAAGATGAATTTTTGTTCTATTGAATGGAATGCTTGGCCGGTGCTCCAATGGCCGCAGATCCTTCAACGTGCTCTCCGGGGCGTCCATACGGCTGGGGCTGCCGCAACAGTCCCTGGCGCACAAAACGAAAAAAGTGCCGACCATGAGTTCAATCACCGCCGCCTCTGCCTCGATCAACCGTGGAACCGCCGTGCTGCTGGTCGGGTCCCTGGGGTGTGCCATGACCGTGCTCGACACCAATGTCGTCGGCATCGTCCTGCCTGCCATCGCACGCGACCTGAACGCGTCTTTCGCGCAGATCGAGTGGGTCATCAGTACCTACGTGCTCTGTTTTGCCGCGCTGCTCCTGCCTGCCGGGTCCGTCGCAGATCGCTATGGCAGGAAACGTGTCTTCCAGATCGGCCTCTGCCTGTTCGCATTGGCATCGCTGGCCTGCGGCCTGGCGCCCACCGCCACGGCGTTGTACGTGGCGCGCGGCGCGCAGGGGGTCGGCGCGGCGTTTCTGCTGGCGCCCGCGCTGGCGATCATCGGCCATGCTTTCCACGAAGAGCACGAGCGGGCGCGCGCCTGGGCGGTGTGGGGCGGCATCATGGGCCTGACCATGGTCCTGTCGCCCTTGCTGGGCGGCGCGGTCAGCGCGGCCCTGGGATGGCGCTGGGCATTCCATATCAACGTGCCGATCTGTGCGGCCCTGGCGCTGGCGGTCGCCAGGATCGTGGATGAATCGAAGGACCCCACGCCTCGCCCGCTGGACTTCGCCGGCATTCTGCTATTTGCGTGCGGCATGTTTGCGCTCACCTGGGCGCTTATCGTCGGCCCCGGGCACGGCTGGACCAGCCAGGCGTTCGTCGTTCGTCTTGTCGCGGGTGCCGCACTGTTCCTGGCGTTCTGCGGGGTCGAGCGCCGCAAGCCGCATCCGATGCTCGATCTGTCGCTCTTCGCTGCTCCGGCGTTTCTGGGCGCTGTGATTGCCATGTTCGCCTATGCGGCCTCGGCGCAGGTCATGGCGTCGCTGCTGCCCCTGTTCCTGCAGAATGCAAAAGGGCAGACCGCCTTGATGGCCGGGCTGGGGATGCTGCCCTTCGCGCTCGCCATGCTGGCGTTTCCGCAAATCGGCCGTCGGCTGTCGAGGTATTTGAAATCGCCCCAGATCCTGGTGCTCGGCCTGGCCATCGTGGGCGCGGGAAACCTGGCCATGATGGTGGCCGCGACGCAGCACAGCGAATGGTTGCTGGTGGCCTCCATGGCGCTGCTTGGCAGCGGGGGCGGGCTGCTCAACGGCGAAACGACCAAAGCCATCATGGGCACCGTGCCGCGTCATCGTGCAGGCATGGCGTCGGGCATCAGCACCACCGCCAGGTTTTCGGGCATCCTCTTGGGGTTTGCCAGCCTGGGGGCCGTGCTGGCCAGCGCAGTCCGGTCGGCGATCCAGGCGGGCATGCTGCGTGCTGGAATTCCGCTCCAGGCAGGGTTCGCCGATGACGTTGTTGCGGGTGACCTGGAGCGCGCCAAGGCGCTGTACCCCCATGCACTGGGCGAAACGCTGGTCAGCCTCGCCCACCACAGTTACGGCCGGGGCTTCTCGAGCGCATTCCTGGCGGCGGCGGTGCTGGCCTTGCTGGCCTCGGTGGCGGTTGCCGTGCTGATGCGTGGCGCCGTCAGCGGCGGACCTCGGTGATCCGGGCGTAACCGGGCGCGAACGGCTCGATCGCGCACCCGGCAGGCACATCAGGGAACGCGGCTTGAGAAAAGACCAGCCCCACATAATCCAGGTCGTTATCTTCTGCGGCAGTAGCGGATGCCAGAAGGTCGTAGACTTCGGCGCCAAAAACCGCGCGACGATATTCTGAAAGCGCCTGAAGGCGCGCATAGAGCGCGCGGCTGATCATGTCCAACGGACGGGCATCGCATAGCTCGGGCCGTGACGGCAGCGTCGAAGGGATGCCGTAACCCATTCCCAGTGGCCACACCTCGACAAACCACAGACCCCGCTGGTGACTATGGCTTGCCGAGCAGACGGCGGGCGGGTTGCCGGGCAGTTCGATCACAAGATCATGGAAGTGCGCCATGACGGCCGAGGCCACGCGTTCGTTCGGGCCGCAATCGATCGCTAGATTGAAATATATCGCCATGACGCTCTCCAGGGATGTACGACGCGCTTCAACGCGAGGCGTCAGTCCAATGCGTCCATGGGGTCATGGCGCCATCCACACGTCTTCGTAACCCTGGTCATCTACGATGAATTTCGCTCCGGGCGGCAGGTGCAGGTAGCGGACGATCAGGGGCAGCATGTCCGCCAGGTGTGCCGTGTGGACAGGCTGATAGAAATCATCCGCATCGGAATAGTCGCCGCAGTGAACGAACCAGCTGACCGTGCCGTTTTCCGGCAGGACGATACGCGTGCCATAGACGGGCATCTGCCCCAGGGTCGAGATGGCCACCGCCACGTGGTCTTCGGGCGGATTGGCCGGCAAGCCGTGCGCGGCGCAGACGGCTTGCGCCAGGGAGTCAGACGTAGCAGGGTTCATTCGGTCAGCGGTCGGGGCTTACGCCATAGGACGCATTGCCCGAAGCGCATGCAAACGTAGAAAGAAAAGAAAGGGTGGAGCGCCTAGATGATATCCCCGAACGGGGCGTTGAGCGGGATGCGCTATCCGGCATTGGCCGCAACCCTGTCGCCCGCTTTGGCCCAGTACAGCGTCAAGACCTTCAGCGCCTCCGAGCCCAGCAACAAGGTGAGGTTCAGCGCCAGGCTGGGGGTGGCCGAGAGCGGCAGCAACAGGGGAATGAATGACAGCGAAGGCACTGCCAGCAGCAGCCGTAGCGGCACTTGGGCGTATGCCAGGCGCGGTGCGTAGCGATTGCCGCGCAGGAACAGGATGGCCGAAGCCGCGATGGAGAGCGTGAGCAGGACGGACAGGCCAAATACCAGCGTCTGGAATGCTGGCGAGTGATGCAGCTGATGGAACTCGACCAGGTCCGCGTAGATCGGGACGCGTCCGCGATGGATGTTCGATGCGATGAAGTGGATGGCATATAGCGCATCCATGCCACCCCAGAAGAGGAAGACGCCGCGTTTCATTCGAGGGCCTTGCGGCGCGGGCGCGCGCGCGGGCTGGTCGGGAGCGTGCGTCGTGCGCGGCTTTCACCTGCCGGGCAGCGAGACACTTTGAGGGATATTCCGTTCATCCCGCGACTCTAGACGAGCGGGATGTGAAAAAGACTAGGAAAGTTCTGAAAGCGGCGGGGGGGCAAGCGTGGGCGACGACGTGGGTTGCGATGCGCGCACCAATGAAAAAAGGGCCCGCAGGCCCTTTCGTCAATTTACGCAGCGGCGGTTGGCGCGCTGCGCATCAAAATCTGGAGCGGGAGACGAGTCTCGAACTCGCGACCTCAACCTTGGCAAGGTTGCGCTCTACCAACTGAGCTACTCCCGCATGGGTTCGCAGTGCCCAGCTTGACGCGGGTTGCCTTGCGGCGTGCAAACCATTTTTTATTGCCAACTGCCTGGCGGGTGCCCTTGCGGTTACCGTTCCGGGGTAGTTGCCCGATCAACTTGGTTATCGATCAGAAGGCGCGCATTCTACATGAATTTTTGGGATCGTGCTGGCCGTTGGGGTTGCCACTGGCGCTGGCGGATCGCAATGACCTTGGCGATATCGGCTGAGCCGTCCTGCCAAGCTCAATCAAGTAATATGAGCGAAGACCAAAAATATAGCATAGCCAGTAGTATCCATGTCAAATTCTCCCGCTACGGCGCCTGTGCTGGTACCCCGGCAACAGGACCTTTCCGCCCTGAATACGCTGGGCCTGGCCGCAACGGCCGAGGCTTACGTGTCCGTGGAAGACGCTGCCCAATTACCGGCGCTTTCCGCATTGGCAGCCCGCAGCGGCCCGCTGCTGGTGCTGGGCGGCGGCAGCAACCTGGTGTTGCCGCAGTCCGTGCCGGGGCTGGTGGCGCGGGTGGCGTTGCGCGGAGTGCGCCTGTTGCGGGCCACGCCAGATGCCTGGCTGGTGGAGGCCGCGGGCGGCGAGACTTGGCATGGCTTCGTGGCCGAGTGTGTGCGGCAGGGGTGGGACGGCCTGGAGAACCTGGCCTTGATCCCCGGCACGGTGGGCGCGGCGCCCGTGCAGAACATCGGCGCCTATGGCGTCGAGCTGGCCGACCGGTTCGACAGTCTGACCGCCTGGGATGTGCGTGCCGGCCGCTATGTCGAGATGAGCGCGGCGGATTGCCGCTATGCCTACCGCGACAGCGTGTTCAAGCATCAACCGCCGGGCAACTGGGTGATCGTGTCGGTGCGCTTGCGCCTGCCGCGACCGTGGCAGCCGGTGCTGGGGTATCCGGACCTGCAGCGTCATCCGCGGTTGGCCCAGGGTTCGCCGACGGCGCACGATATCTTCGAGGCCGTCTGCGAAATCCGGCGCGCCAAGCTGCCTGATCCCGCGGTCACCGGCAATGCCGGCAGCTTCTTCAAGAATCCGATCGTCTCGGCCGCGCAGCGCGACGCGCTGGCAGGCGAACACCCGGGATTGGTGTCGTATCCGCAGCCGGACGGGCGCTACAAGCTGGCGGCCGGCTGGTTGATCGACCAGTGCGGCTGGAAGGGCCGCAGCCTGGGCGCGGCCGGCGTGCACGATCGACAGGCGTTGGTGCTGGTGAACCGGGGCGGGGCCACGGCGGCCGACATCATGGCCTTGGCGCGCGCTATCCAGGCAGACGTCGTTGCGCGTTTTGGCGTGTTGCTGGAGCCTGAGCCCGTGGTGGTGTAAGCGGGGCGGCACGCTGCGCGGCAGCGGTAGCCTCTCCACCGACGAAAAAAAGGACCCGAGGGTCCTTTTTTTATAGGGCCGGCAATGCCTGGCCCCCTCCAAGCGCTGCCCGGCTCAGAGCCCCAGCACGGCCTGCATGTCGTACAGGCCGTTGTGCTTGCCTTGCAGGAAGCGCGCGGCGCGCAGCGCGCCCTCGGCGTAGGTGGCGCGGCTGGCCGACTTGTGGGTGATTTCGATGCGTTCGCCGATGCCGCAGAACGACACGGTGTGGTCGCCGACGATGTCGCCGCCGCGCAGCACCGAGAAGCCGATGGTGCCGGGCTTGCGCACGCCGGTGTCGCCGTGGCGGCTCCAGGTGGCGACGTCGGGCAGGGCGACATCCCAGGCGGACGCGATGGTTTCGCCCATCTTGAGCGCGGTGCCGGAAGGCGCGTCGACCTTGTTGCGATGGTGCGCTTCGAAGACTTCGACGTCGTAGCCGGAATTCAGGATGCGCGCGGCCATGTCCAGCAGCTTGAGCGTGGCGTTGACGCCGACGCTCATGTTGGGGGCGAACACGATGGCGGTTTTCTGCGCGGCCACTTCGATAGCGGCGCGGCCGTTGTCGTCAAAGCCGGTGGTGCCGATGACGGCCTTCACGCCCAGCCTGGCGCAGGCTTGCAGGTGTTCCAGCGTGCCTTCGGGGCGCGTGAAGTCGATCAGGCAGTCGGCGTTGGCCAGGGCGTTCAGGTCGTCGGTGATGGCGACGCCGGTGGTTTGGCCCAGCGGGGCGCCTGCGTCCTGGCCCAGGGCGTTCGAGCCCTTGCGGTCCAGCGCGACGGCCAGTTGCAGGCCGTCGGCCTTCAGGACGGCGTCGATCAGCATCTGGCCCATACGGCCGCTGGCGCCGGCGATTGCAATACGCATGTGGTGAATCCTTGGGGGTTAGCGCAGCGGCTCGGGCGAGTTGCCGGGCTGGCCGGGGTATTGGTTCATGGGGCTGACGGGGGCAGCAGCGTCACGCTTCTTCTGCTCTTGTTCCTGCTTGATCCGGGCTTCGTCTTCGCTCAGGCGCTTGTCGGCTTTTTCGTCGGCGACGGCGTTGGGCGTGTTCAGCTGGTACGGTTGCAGGTCAGGCTGCTTGTCGCCTTCCCAGCGCGTCAGGCGGTCGTTTTCGAACCAGACCGTGAACTTGCGCTCTTGGGCCTCGCCATAGCCGGGCTTGAAGTAGTAGGGGTAGTCCCAGCGGTTGGCGTGCAGCACGCTGGTCAGCGTGGGGCTGCCCAGGGCGAAGCGCACTTGCTCGCGCGTCATGCCGGGCTGCAGCAGGGCAACCTGCTCCTGGGTGATCCAGTTGCCTTGCTGGACGCCTGCCTTATAGGGGAAGCCCCATTTGTTTCCCGAGCAACCCGCGAGGGCGACGGCCAGGGCGGCGATGGCCAATCCGGTCTTGAGCGAGCGGGAAGGAATTCGTGCAATCATGGACACTACGCGCCCCTATTATTTGGAAGCAGACAAAACCGTTATCATAAAGGTTTCATAAGGATAGTTCTGCGGGGCGGCAGGAATTCTGGTGGGGCCGGCTCGCGGTTACCCGGTATCCTTGCCCATGCCAACGCGGACGGAGAGCGATTACACCATGAGCGACCAAAGCGAACTGAAAAACATGGGTTTGAAGGCGACGTTTCCCCGCCTGAAAATTCTTGATATCTTCCGTAAGTCCGACCAGCGCCACCTCAGCGCTGAAGACGTCTACCGGGCCCTCATCGGCGAAAACGTCGAAATCGGCCTGGCTACCGTCTACCGCGTGCTGACCCAGTTCGAACAGGCCGGCATCCTTGCCCGCAGCCAGTTCGACAGCGGCAAGGCCGTGTTCGAGCTCAACGACGGCGATCACCACGATCACCTCATCTGCACGAACTGCGGCAAGGTGGTCGAGTTCTCGGACCCGGACATCGAAAAGCGCCAGCAAAAGATCGCCAAGGACAACGGCTTCGCGCTGGAAAGCCACGCGATGGTGCTGTACGGCATCTGCGGCAGCTGCCTGAAAGGTCGCTGAGCTTTTCCTCGCGGGACCCACTGGCCACGGCCGCGCTCGCCGTGGTGCAGTGAAGGCAAAAGCCCCTTCTCCAGGAAGGGGCTTTTTTTATTCCTGCGGGCGGGATGAAAAGCGGATGGCTGCCCGGCCAGCGAGCCGGGCGTGAGGGTCAGGCTGGCGTACGCCCGAAACCGGCCAGCATTTCGCGGGCGTGTTCGCGGGTGGTGGCGGTGAGCTTGATGCCGCCCAGCATGCGGGCGATTTCCTCGACCCGGGCGCCGTCGTCCAGTTCTTCGATGCGGGACCGGGTGGTGCCGCGCGATTCGGTCTTGCTGACCAGGAACTGGCTGTTGCCGCAGGCGGCCACCTGGGGCAGGTGCGTCACGCACAACACTTGATGGCGTTCACCCAGCTCGCGCAGCAGCTTGCCGACGGCCTCGGCCACCGCGCCGCCCACCCCGCTGTCGACTTCGTCGAAGATCAGGGTGGGCACGCGGGCCGCGCGGCTGGCAATGACGGACAGCGCCAGCGAGATGCGCGACAGTTCGCCGCCCGAGGCCACCTTGGCCAAGGGGCGCGGCGTGGTGCCGGCATGGCCGGCCACCAGGAATTCGACCTGTTCGTTGCCGTGGGCCGAGGGGGCAGCGGCCGACAGCGACGGCTCGAACTTGCCGCCCTGCATGGCCAGCGTCTGCATGGCCTGCGTGACTTGCTTGCCCAGGTCCTTGGCGACCTTGCGGCGGGCCGTGGACAGCTTGGCGGCGGCGGCGTCGTACTGCGCCTGCGCCGTCTGGGCTTGTGCGCGCAGGGCGTCGATGTCTGTGGCGGCCTGCAGCGCGGCCAGTTCGGCGTGCAGGCTGTCGCGCAGTTCGCACAGGGCGTCGGGCTCGGTGCGGAACTTGCGGGCGGTTTCGAAGACGGCGCCCAGCCGCGCTTCGACGTCGGCCAGGCGCTGAGGATCGAGGTCGACGCGGCTGACGTAGTTGTTCAGGTCGGATACGGCTTCGCTGATGGCGATGCGGGCCGATTCCAGTTCGTCGTAGATGCCTTGCAGGCCGGTGTCATGGCGCAGCATCTGCTGGATGCGATGGTTGGCCGACGTCAGGCGGTGATGCGCGGAATCGCCTTCACCGTCCAGGGCTTCGAGGATCTGTGTGGCGCCATCGAGCAGCGATTGCGAATGCGCCAGACGGGTGTGTTCGGATTGGAGCGCATCCCATTCGTCGGGCGCCAGGCCCAGGCGGTCGAGCTCGTCGACCTGCCATTGCAGCCGTTCGCGTTCGGTGGCGAGGCTGGCGGCGTCTTTTTCGGCAGCTTCAAGTTGGCGCGCCAGGGCGCGCCATTGCTTCCAGGCCTGGCCCACGGCCTGGCGCAGGTCGCCATGGCCGCCGTGCGCATCGAGCAGGTCGCGTTGGGCGTCGGGGCGCATGAGGCTCTGGTGCGCGTGCTGGCCATGGATGTCGACCAGGCTGTCGCCCAGTTCGCGCAACTGCGCCACGGTGGCCGGGGTGCCGTTGATGTAGGCACGGCTGCGGCCTTGCGCGTCGATCACGCGGCGCAGCGCCAGTTCTTCGTCGGCGTCGATCTCGCGTTCGGCCAGCCACGCGTGCAGCACGCGCGGGGTGTCGAATACGGCGGTGATGTCGGCGCGCGTGGCGCCTTCACGCAGCACGCTGACGTCGCCGCGTTCGCCTAGCGCCAGCGCCAGGGCATCGATAAGAATGGATTTGCCTGCCCCGGTTTCCCCGGAAAAGACGGTAAAGCCAGGACCGAAATGGATCTCGGTCTGTTCGACGATGACAAAGTCGCGGATGTGCAGGGTGCGCAGCATGTCTGGGCGCTATTTACTCTACGTTGTCGGTGGCTTGCGGCATCAGGTTCCAGTGCAGCTTGCGGCGCAGGGTGGAAAAGAAGCTGTAGCCTTCCGGATGCACGAAGCGGATGGTATAGGGCGCGCGCTGCACGACGATGCGGTCGCCGGGTTGCAGGTCGGACCAGGTCTGCATGTCGAAATGCACGCTGGCACCGACTTCGACGCGGCCCATGGCCGTCAGCGTCATGTTCAGCACGCCGCTGTCGGGGATGACGATGGGGCGGTTGGACAAGGTCTGGGGCGCCACCGGCACCAGCACCATGGCGTTCATGCCGGGGTGCAGAATGGGGCCGTTGGCCGACAGCGCGTAGGCGGTCGAGCCGGTGGGCGTGGCGATGATCAGGCCGTCGGCGCGCTGCGTGTACATGAAGGCGCCGTCGAGTTCGACGCGAACTTCGATCATGCCGCCGCGCCCGGCGCGGTTCAGCACCACGTCGTTCAGGGCCGTGGCGGAATACATTTTCTGGTTGCCCCGCCAGACGCTGCCTTCGAGCAGCATGCGGGCTTCGATCTGGTAGCTGCCTTCCAGCACGCGCGCCAGCGCGCCGTGTGCATCTTGCAGCGGGATGTCGGTGATGAAGCCCAGGCGGCCATGGTTGATGCCCACCAGCGGCACGCCGTAGGGCGCCAGGTGGCGCGCGGCGCCCAGCACGGTGCCGTCGCCGCCCATCACGACCGCGAGCGATGCGCTCTGGCCGATCTGTTCGAGCGTGGCGACCGGGTATTCGGTCAGGCCGGTGTTGCGGGCGGTGTCGGCATCGACCAGCACCTGCCTGCCCGCTTGCGTCAGCGCGTGCGCAAGCGCTCTTAGCGGGGCGTCCAGGCCGGTGTCCTGGTATCTGCCGATCAGCGCGACGGTAGGAAAGTGCATGGTGGCAAGGCGAATCTGAAAAGCCAAACAGCGAAGGCGAAATCGGCCCGATAAGCGGCCGCTTAGCCGATTATATGGGGCCGCATATCGGTTGGCGGGACAAAAATCGCCTTAATTGGAAAAGATTCCCTAAAATACACGCTATGGATGACCGCGCACGCGCATTACTGAAGGCGTTGATCGAACGCTACATCGCCGATGGGCAACCAGTCGGTTCGCGGACGCTTTCGAAAGTTTTCGATCTGTCGCCCGCCACCATCCGCAATGTCATGGCGGATCTGGAAGAGCTGGGACTGATCCACAGTCCGCATACGTCGGCGGGGCGCGTCCCCACGCCGCGCGGATACCGCATGTTCGTCGATTCCCTGCTGGCGGTGCAGTCCTATCAGATTCAGCCCCACAACATGGGCGAGATGCTGTCGGCGGCCGAACCCACCCGCGCAGTCAATGCCGCGGCGGCGTTGCTGTCGAACCTGACGCAGTTCGCTGGCGTTGTGCTCACGCCCAAGCGGGCCCAGGTGTTTCGCCAGATCGAATTCATCCGCCTGTCCGACAAGCGCGTCTTGCTGATCATCGTCACCCCCGATGGCGACGTCCAGAACCGCATCCTGTTCGTGCAGCGCGACTACGTCGAAGCCGAATTGCTGGAAGCCGGCAATTTCTTCAACATCCATTTCGCCGGCAAGTCGTTCGACGCGGTGCGCCGCACCCTGTCCACCGAACTGGCGCAACTGCGCGAAGACATCTCGCGCCTGATGCAGGCTGCGGTCGAGGCCAGCGCCGAGGCCGCCGAAGACGGCGACGCCGTGGTCATTTCCGGCGAACGCAAGCTCCTGGACGTGACCGACATCGCGTCCGACATGGACCGCCTGCGCAAGATGTTCTCGCTGTTCGAAAAGAAAACCGACCTGCTGCAACTGCTGGACGTGTCCAGCCGGGCGCAGGGTGTGCAGATCTACATCGGCGGCGATTCCCAACTGGTGCCGATGGAAGAAGTCTCGGTCATCACCGCGCCCTACGGCGTGGACGGCAAGGTGGTCGGCACGCTCGGCGTGATCGGCCCCACCCGCATGGCCTACGAACGCGTCATTCCCATCGTGGACATCACGGCGCGTCTCTTGTCCAACGCCCTCAGCCACAACCAGTAGTTCCATTCGAACCGACATCCTCCTTGCGGAGGAAGGGGAGTTTTTGTGTTTCTTCGCCTGTTCAAGTATCTCTGGCCTGAACGCTACCTGCCCGAAACCGAGCAGGACGATCCTTTCAACGAGGACCCGCCGCCGCGGGGCCCGGGCAAGGTCGGCGTGCTGCTGGTGAACCTGGGCACGCCGGACACCCCCAGCAAGAAAGACATCCGCAAGTACCTGGGCGAGTTCCTGTCGGACCCGCGTGTGATCGAGATCCCGCGCTACCTCTGGAAGCCGATCCTGCACGGGCTGGTGCTGACCATGCGGCCCAAGAAGCTCGAGCCGCGCTACGCCGGCGTCTGGCTCAAGGAAGGTTCGCCCCTGATGGTCTACAGCCGTCGCCAGGCCGAAGGCGTGCAGGCGGCCCTGACGGCGGCTGGCGTCGACGCGGTGGTGGAACTGGGCATGCGCTATGGCAATCCGTCGATTCCCGACGCGATATCGCGCCTGCGGGCAAAAGGCTGCGAACGCATCCTGACCGTGCCGCTCTACCCTCAATACGCCGCCAGCACCACGGCCACCGTGGTCGATGCCGTTACGCGCCATGCCGGGCGCCTGCGCGACCAGCCGGAACTGCGATTCATCAAGCGCTTCCACGAAGAACCTGCCTACCTGGATTCCCTGGCCGCCCGCATCGAGGCCTATTGGGCCGAACATGGCCGGCCGCAGAAGCTGGTCATGAGCTTTCATGGCCTGCCGCGCTATTCCATCGAGCTGGGCGACCCCTATTACCGCGACTGCATGGAAACCGCCCGGCTGCTGTCGCAGCGCCTGTCGCTGCCGCGCGAGCAGATTGAAGTGACCTTCCAGAGCCGCTTCGGCACCGCCCGCTGGCTCGAACCCTATACCGAACCCACGCTCAAGGCGCTGGCCGCGTCGGGCGTGACCGAGGTGGATGTGGTGTGTCCGGGATTTGTGGCAGACTGTCTGGAAACCCTGGAAGAGATCAGCCTGGAATGCCGCGACGCCTTTATCGGGGCCGGCGGCAAGCAGTTCCGTTACATTCCGGCGATCAACGACGATCCGGCCTGGATCGCAGGGTTGGCCAGCCTGGTGGAACGGCACTTGCAGGGGTGGCCCACGCATCCACGGACTTGAAGGAGAGGGCGCATGCACCATGATCCCAAGACGGGCAAGATTGTGAAAAAGGGGCGCGTCAGCACCCCAGTCGATGAAGATCAGGTCGAACACGAGCTGGACGAAGCGCTGGCCGAGACTTTTCCGGCCAGCGACCCGATCGCCATCAACCCCGAACCCGACGACGATCCCCGGGTCGACCGCGCCCTGAAGGAAAGCTTTCCCGCCAGCGACGCAGTTGCACCGGCGCAGCCGCACAAGAAATGACCTGATCGGCGGGCGGGGGAATATTTGCTTTCCCGGGCTTGAAATAGGGGTATTGGCCCCCATTCATGTCTGCGAAAGCCATTCTTTTTGGAGGATTCCCCATGTCGGCACCCAACGAGCCTGTAGATCAGACGCCCGGATTCGGCGAAAACGCCGATGCGGCCCCCGCCGCCCAGGACGCCACGCAGGCCGAGCTGAACGAGTTGCGCGCCCAGCTGGACGCGGCCCAGGCTACCGTCAATGAGCAGCATGACCAACTGCTGCGCGTGCACGCCGAGGCCGAGAACGTCCGCCGCCGCGCCCAGGAAGAAGTGTCCAAGGCCCGCAAGTTCGGCATCGAGTCGTTCGCCGAAAGTCTGGTGCCGGTCAAGGACAGCCTCGAGGCCGCCCTGGCCCAGGCCGACCAGACCGTGGAAACGCTGCGCGAAGGCGTCGAAGTCACCCTCAAGCAACTGGCCGCGGCCTTCGAGCGCAACCTGCTCAAGGAAATCGCGCCGGCCCAGGGCGACAAGTTCGATCCGCACCTGCATCAGGCCATTTCGTCGATTCCCGCCCCGCAGCCCGCCAACACGGTGGTGCAAGTGCTGCAAAAGGGCTATGCCATCGCCGACCGCACGCTGCGTCCGGCCTTGGTGGTGGTGTCCGCTGGCCAAGGCTGAGCGGCAAGCGCGCCATGAACGATCCCCGTTTCGATCCGGCTCAGGTTTTCGCGGTATTCGGCATGCGTCATGTCGATACCGCGGGATTCGACGCGGCCGTGGTCCAGGCGCCGGGATCGGACCTGCGCTGCGTATTCCTGTGGGGCCAGGATTGCTATAACTGCAATCTCTTCAAACAGGCCGCCCTGCTGCACCAGGACACCTTGCTGGGCCTGGGTTTGAGCTGGTTCGAGGCCGACGTCTACGCCGACGAACCCCTGGGCCGCCGCTTTTCGCTGCATGGCGTCCCCACTTTTGTGCTGTATCGGGCCGGAAAACGGCTAGGACGCATTACCGGCTGGCCCGGATTGCCCCAGTTCACGGCGGCGATCCACCGCCTGCAGGAAGCGCCGGCTGAAAAATCGGGCCAGGCGTCTTGAAAAACCCTGCAGGTAGCCCCAGTTATGTGGGGACAGGAATTTTCTCTCTATTTTCATAGATTTATTCAAGGTAACCCGACCATGAGCAAAATTATTGGCATCGACCTGGGCACGACCAACAGCTGCGTGGCTGTCATGGACGGCGGCCAGGTCAAGATCATCGAAAACGCCGAAGGCGCCCGCACCACCCCCTCGATCGTCGCCTACATGGACGACGGCGAAACGCTGGTGGGCGCGCCCGCCAAGCGCCAGGCAGTCACCAACCCGCGCAACACCCTGTACGCGGTGAAGCGCCTGATCGGCCGCAAGTTCGAAGAAAAAGCGGTGCAGAAGGACATCAACCTGATGCCCTACACCATCGCCCGCGCCGACAACGGCGACGCCTGGGTGGAAGTGCGCGGCAAGAAGATGGCGCCTCCCCAAGTGTCGGCCGACGTGCTGCGCAAGATGAAAAAGACCGCCGAGGACTACCTGGGCGAAGAAGTGACCGAAGCTGTCATCACGGTGCCGGCCTACTTCAACGACAGCCAGCGCCAGGCCACCAAGGACGCCGGCCGCATCGCCGGCCTGGAAGTCAAGCGCATCATCAACGAGCCCACCGCGGCCGCGTTGGCGTTCGGCCTGGACAAGACCGAAAAGGGCGACCGCAAGATCGCCGTGTATGACCTGGGCGGCGGCACGTTCGACGTGTCCATCATCGAAATCGCCGACGTGGATGGCGAAAAGCAGTTCGAAGTGCTGTCGACCAACGGCGACACCTTCCTGGGCGGCGAAGACTTCGACCAGCGCATCATCGACTACATCATTGCCGAGTTCAAGAAGGAACAAGGCGTTGACCTGTCCAAGGACGTGCTGGCCCTGCAGCGCCTGAAGGAAGCCGCCGAAAAGGCCAAGATCGAGCTGTCCTCGGCCCAGCAGACCGAAATCAACCTGCCGTACATCACGGCCGATGCCTCGGGTCCGAAGCACCTGAACCTGAAGATCACGCGCGCCAAGCTGGAAGCGCTGGTCGAAGAACTGATCGAACGCACGATCGAACCCTGCCGCGTGGCCATCAAGGACGCCGGCGTGAAGGTTTCCGACATCGACGACGTGATCCTGGTCGGCGGCATGACCCGCATGCCCAAGGTCCAGGAAAAGGTGAAGGAATTCTTCGGCCAGGATCCGCGCAAGGACGTGAACCCCGACGAAGCCGTCGCCGCTGGCGCCGCCATCCAGGGTTCCGTGCTGTCGGGCGACCGCAAGGACGTGCTGCTGCTGGACGTCACCCCCCTGTCCCTGGGTATTGAAACCCTGGGCGGCGTGATGACCAAGATGATCCAGAAGAACACGACCATCCCGACCCGGTTCTCGCAGACCTTCTCGACCGCTGACGACAACCAGCCGGCCGTGACGATCAAGGTGTTCCAGGGCGAGCGCGAAATTGCTGCGGGCAACAAGGCCCTGGGCGAGTTCAACCTCGAAGGGATCCCGCCGTCGCCGCGTGGCATGCCGCAGATCGAAGTCACGTTCGACATCGACGCCAACGGCATCCTGCACGTGTCGGCCAAGGACAAGGGCACCGGCAAGGAAAACAAGATCACCATCAAGGCCAACTCGGGTCTGTCGGAAGACGAGATCCAGCGTATGGTCAAGGATGCCGAGGCCAACGCCGAGGAAGATCACCGTGTGGCCGAGCTGGCCCAGTCCCGCAACCAGGCCGATGCGCTGGTGCACGCCACCCGCAAGTCGCTGACCGAATACGGCGACAAGCTCGAGGCGTCCGAAAAGGAAAGCATCGAAGCCGCCATCAAGGCCCTGGAAGACACGCTGAAGGACGGCGACAAGGCCGCGATCGACGCCAAGGTGGAAGCCCTGTCGACCGCCTCGCAGAAGCTGGGCGAAAAGATGTACGCCGACATGCAGGCGCAACAAGCCGCCGGCCAGCAGCAAGCGGCCGACAACGCGAAGCCGGTGGACGACAACGTCGTCGATGCCGACTTCAAGGAAGTCAAGCGCGACCAATAATGGCCGGGCGCTGACCAGCCTCTGCCGCCCGGTAGCCGGAGAAATCCGCCTACCGGGCGAACTCATTCTGTAGCACTGAAAAGAAGGCTCTTTTTTGAGCCCACGGATCATGGCAAAACGCGACTATTACGAAGTCCTGGGCGTGGCGAAAAACGCCTCGGACGACGAACTCAAGAAGGCCTATCGAAAGCTGGCCATGAAATACCATCCGGACCGCAATCCGGACAGCAAAGAAGCCGAAGAGAAGTTCAAGGAAGCCAAGGAAGCCTACGAGGTCCTGGGTGATGAACAGAAGCGCGCCGCTTACGACCGCTACGGCCATGCCGGCGTGGACCCCAACGCCGCCGGCATGGGCGGGGGCATGGGCGGCGGTTTCGCCGATGCCTTCGGCGACATCTTCGGCGAGATCTTCGGTGGTGGCGGCGGTGGCCGTCGTGGCGGCGGCCCGCAGGTGTACCGCGGCGCCGACCTGAAATACGCGCTGGAAATCACGCTGGAACAGGCCGCGGCCGGTTTCGACACCGAGATCCGCGTGCCCAGCTGGGAAAACTGCGATACCTGCCACGGCTCCGGCGCCAAGGCCGGCACGTCGCCCAAGACCTGCCGCACCTGCGGCGGTTCTGGCGCGGTGCGCATGCAGCAGGGCTTTTTCAGCGTGCAGCAGACCTGCCCGACCTGCCACGGCAACGGCAAGGAAATCACCGATCCGTGTCCCGCCTGCGACGGCGTGGGCCGCATCCGCCGCAACAAGACGCTGCAGGTCAAGATTCCTGCCGGCATCGATGACGGCATGCGCATCCGCTCCAGCGGCAATGGCGAACCGGGCATCAACGGCGGCCCGCCGGGCGACCTGTATGTGGAAATCCACATCAAGCAGCACAAGATTTTCCAGCGCGATGGCGACGATCTGCACTGCGAGCTGACCATTCCGTTCACCACGGCGGCCCTGGGCGGCGAATTACAGGTGCCGACGCTGGGCGGCAAGGCCGAGATCTCGATTCCCGAAGGCACGCAGTCCGGCAAGACCTTCCGCCTGCGCGGCAAGGGCATTCGCGGCGTGCGCGGCAGCTATCCGGGCGACCTGTACTGCCACGTGGTGGTCGAGACGCCGGTGCGCTTGAGCGACGACCAGAAGAACATCCTGCGCCAGTTCGAGGCTTCGCTGAACGACGGGGGCGATCGCCACTCGCCGCAAAGCAAGTCCTGGACCGACCGCGTGAAGGAATTCTTTAGCTGAATGGCGTGACCTGATCGCGCCGCCTGGCGGTGTGCCACAGCCCAAGACCGGATGACGCCGGGCTTGGGCTGTTTTTATTGCGGCATCCATTCGCGTGCGGGGCGCTGGGGCTTCGCCTAGAAAGTCCCGCGCAGCGTCAGCATGACGTTGCGGGGTTCTCCATAGAAGTTGCCGTTGTTGCTGCCGATGCTGGTGTAGTACGTCTTATCGAACAGGTTGTAGACGTTGAGCGACGCGGCCCAATGCTTGTCCAGCTGGTAGCGCGCATAGGCGCTCCAGACGGCGCGGCCGGGGCTGTTCACGCGGATCGAGCCGGCATCGTAGCTGTTGCTTTCGGCATTGACGCCGCCGCCAAGCGTCAGCCGGTTCCAGGCACCGGGCAGCTTGTAAGTGGTCCAGATGCGCAGCATGTGCTTGGGCGTCACCGAGCTGAGCGGCTTGCCCTCGTTGGATTCGTCCTGCAGGTAGCGGGTGGTGTTGAAGGTATAGCCCGCAAACAGGTTCCAGTCGCGCAGGATCTCGCCGCTGATCTCGGCATCCAGGCCCTGGCTGCGGACTTTGCCGGACGCGATCGAGCAATACCAGCCGGAATCGCAAGTGGGACTGCTGCTGTAGTCGGTCTGGGCACGATTTTTCTGGTCGATGCGGAACAAGGCAAACGATGTGTTGATCCTGCCGTCGAGCAATTCGCCCTTCAGGCCGATCTCGTAGTTCGTGCCCAGCAGCGGTTTCAGGGGCTGGCCGCTTTGAGTTTTTTCGCTTTGCGGCTTGAAGATGTCCGTGTAGCTGACATAGGCCGCCCATTGCGGCGTCAGGTCATAGATCAGGCCGGCATAGGGGGTGAACTTGCCATTTTCACGCGTGCCGTAGGTCGATACTTCGTTGTATTCCTGGCCGGTGGTACGGGTGTCCCAGACCGTGTCGTACCAGCTGACGCGGCCGCCGAGCACCAGCTTGAGCGGGTCGGCCAGCTGCAGGCGTGCGGCGCTGTAGATTCCGTATTGCAGGCCCTTGCCGTTGCGGTGCTCGCGCGAGGACGAGTACAACTCCTGGCGGCTGGGGTCGCGCAACTGGCCGGGGCGGTAGGCGTAGACATCGCCGACCCAGTAATCGTTGATGCCGCCGTACGTCGTGTCCACATCGTTGCGGGCGTAGTTGGCGCCCAGCACCCATTCGTGCGTCCGTCCGAACGCCTGCACCTTGCCCAGCAGGTTGGCATCCAGGCCGGTGATGCCGATGTCGGCTTCGGTGATGTCGGCGGAGACGGCGCCGACGTGGGTCTCGGGATCGACTTCCCGCATGGCCCCCGCATACTTCATGTCGTGACGCTCACGCAGCCGGATGGCGGTCAGCTTGCCCTGCCAGTGATCGTTGAACCGGTGAGACAGATCGAAGTAGAACGTCTCGGTGGTGGACTTGCGATGATTCCAGTCGGCGCCCATGAAGTAGGCGCGGGAGACGTCCAGCGGCTTGCCGTCGGCATAGGCGGGAAAGCCCCGCATGTTGGGGCGCCCGCGGGTCGCTTCGGAACTAAAGCCCAGGCTGGCCAGGGTGTCGGGCGTCAGATCGTATTCCAGCGTGCCGTAGAACGTCTGGTCGCGGCTGTCGACGTCGTTGACGTACGAGCGCCGCGTTTCATAATCGGCCACGGCGCGCCCGCGCAAGGTGCCGGACTCGTTCAGTGGGCCGCCGCCGTCGACTTGCAGGCCGTAGTGATCCCACTGCCCCGCTTTGGTGGTGACGCTGAACCCCGGCTCGGCCTGCGCGCGCTTGCGCACCAGGTTGACTGCGCCGCCGGGCTCGCCGCCGCCTTGCAGCAGGCCCGCGGCGCCGCGCAGGACTTCAATGCGGTCGTAGATCGCGGTGCCGCCGCTGAAGTTGCTGGCGCGGCCGTACATGCTTCGGTCCAGCGGGATGCCGTCGTATTGGTATGAGGTATTGCGAAAGCCCCGTGAGTACACATATTTGCCGGCCTGAGGGCTTTGCTGCAGGGTGATGCCGGTGGTGTTGGCCAAGGCATCGTAGATGGACGTCAGCGATTGCTCGTCCAGCCGCTGGCGCGTCACGATGCTGATGGATTGCGGAATGTCCTTGAGCGACTGCGCGCCCTTGCCGATGGTGGCTGCGCTGCTGGTATAGGAACCCGTGCCTTCTGTGGTGGCCTCGTGGCTGCCCAATACCGTCACGGGCTCCAACAGGGCGGCGTCGGCTTGGGCCGCGGGCGTGCGGCGCAACAGGAATCCGCCGGCTTGCGTCGGCACGGCCATCAGGCCGCTGCCGGCCAGGAGCCGGTGCAGCCCCTGTTCGATGGGGTAGCGGCCTTGCAGGCCGGCCGTCGAACGGCCCTCGGTCAGCTCGGGGGCGGCAGCGATATTGATCTGCGCGGCTCTGCCGAAGTCGCCCAGGGCTGGGTCCAGCGGGCCGGCGTCAATGGCGAACGAGATATCGGTGGCGGCGTGTTGGGCCTGGACGGCTTCGGGCGCCGTCAATGCGGTGGCGCCGGCCACGAGCGGAAGCGTGCGCAGGGCCATGGTCAACGCCGTCCCGAGCAATGGCTGGGGGCGGGCGCCGCGCGGTTCAGGGAAGGGGCCGCGCCTGAACGTGCGCGGGTATTGCGATCTGGCCATGATGGTCGATGTTCCTGTCTCGTATTGGGGGCGATGGAACGCGGGCGCCTCGCGTTCGTCTGCCTGTCTTTCGAACGAGATCGGAAAACCTGCCGGAGAGTTACAAATTTCTTGAACGGCGATGCATGGAGCAAGGATCAGGCCGGGACGATGGTGACCCAATATCGCGTCCGGTAGCGGACTTGCACTCCCAACACGCGGGCCAGCAGCGCTAGCGCCTGATCGGTGTCGTCCACACGGAAGGCGCCGGTGACCAGCCTGCCGGCCAGCGCGGCGTCGCACCCGAGCATGCCAGGCCGGTAGCGTCCCAGTTCAACCAGGAACCGATCCAGCCGCATGCGGTTGGCCACCAGCATGCCGTCCGTCCAGGCGGCGGTGACACGATCCAGCGGGGTTGCGGCTTGCGCGCCCGCGGGGCCGAACAGCGCCTGTTCGCCAGCCTGGATCACTTGCTCGGGACCGCCCGCATGGATGGCGACGGCGCCTTCCTGCACGGCCACCAGGCTATGGCGGCCTTCGTCCATGCGTTCGCGGACGATGAAGCGGGTGCCGAGGGGGACCAGGTCGCCATTGGATGTGACGACCTTGAAGGGGCGGTCCTCCGGCTCGTGCCCAGTCGTGACCTGGATCTCGCCGTCACGCAACAGGATGCGGCGTTCCCGGGCGTGGAATTGCACGTAGAGGTCAGTGCGGGTGTTCAGCACCAGGGCGGTGCCGTCCGGCAACGTAAAACGACGTTGCTCACCCACGGCGGTCTGATAGCGATCGCCCCGGGTCCAGAGCGCTTGGGGGTCGCGGCAGAGCCAGGCCACACCGCTCGCGCCTGCGCCCGTGAGCATCCATTTGAGAGCGCGGCGGCGGGCCTGTTCGACGGACGCGGCCAATACCGTGGTGGATGCGGCGCCAGCCGGCGCATGGCTGCCGACACGTCCCAGGCCCTGGCTCATGGCCTGCAGACGCTGCCAGGCCAGCTCGTGGCGGGGATCCGACTGGCGCCACTGTTCGCAGGCCCGGCGGGTGTGTTCATCGCTACCCGCGTGCAGGCGCACCAGCCATTCAGCGGCCTGGGCGACCATGTCTGCCGGCACTGCTGTGCAGCTGTCGATCCGCAAGGGGGAAAGCAGGGGAGGCGCGGTCATGGCCTGAGGTTCCTGATCATCAGGCGTACATCACGTGGTAGCAGCGCTGCCAGGTCTTGATCATGTCTTTTTGCACGACATTGACCGACACGTTCAACCGGCGGGCGATCTGTTCATAGGGCATGCCATCCAGCTGCGCCATGAGGAAGGCCGCGCGTGCGCGTCGCGGCAGGCCGTCGATCATGACGGAGAGGGTGTCCAGCGCTTCCAGCACCAGGGCCAGTTGCTCGGGCGAGGGCGCCAGTGCGTCGGGTTGCCGCGCCAGGGCGTCCAGGTAGGCGCGTTCCAGTGCCGACCGACGAAACTGGTCGATGGCCAGGCTTTTGGCGATGGTGGTCAGGTGAGCGCGCGGCGCCAGCAGGATCGGGCGGATGTCTTGCCGCAGCACCCGCTCGAAGGTGTCGTGGGCCAGGTCCGCGGCATTGTCGCGGTCGCCATTCAGTTTGCGCCGCAGGAATGTCAGCAGCCAGCCGTGGTGGTCGCGGTAGAGGTCGCTGGCGAGGTCCGACGAGGCGATGGGAAGGCAACTCAAGGCAGGCTCATTTATTTGCTAATGAGAATTATTATATTGAATTGCCGGGATGCTCCGTGAAATGGCGCTGCCGGGCAGACGAAAAAAAACCGCGGCTTGCGCCGCGGTTCGTACTGCCGGTACTGCTACTGCTTCCATCAACTGCTACTTCGTACTGCTACTTCGTACGGCTATCAATTACTGCTACAGCGACTACGTACCGCAACTACGACTTCATACTGCGACTACAGGTACTGCTACTTCTACTGCTGAAGATCCGCCGCTGTTGCCGGAAAAAACCGACCCCAGGCCATGATGCCGCCTGAGGCCGGCCGGGCTACAGCAAGCAGCTCACCGGGTGATCGGCGGGTATTCGAGTTCGCCGAACGTGTATTGGCCGCTGGCCTTGGCCTGGGCGAGTTCCTGCTGGACGTCGGCACGCGACTTGGCGGCGGCCGGGGTTGCCTTGACGGGCGGGTATTGCAGCTCACCGAAGGTGTATTCGCCGCTGGTCTTGGCTTGTTGCAGCTGGGCTTGCACTTCCTGCGAGCTCAGGCTGGTGGCCTGGGGCAGGGCGGGCGGGTAGTCCAGTTCACCGAAGGTGTACTGGCCGCTGATCTTGGCTTGTTGCAGCTCGGTGGCGACCTGGGCGCTCGACTTGGCTTGCTCGACGCCGGCCGCTTGGGCGCCAGCGCCCACCAGGGCTAGGGAAATCAGCAGGGTAGTTGTCAGGGTTTTCATAATGACCTCCAATTCGTCGTAAACGGGGCCGAATCCGGCGGCCCTCCGTCGTGGTTCGTTGTTTGTTCCCGATGACTGAATTGTGCGCGCCATCCCACCTGGGATAAACCCGTATATCTTGAAAACATCTTTCCAAATAACCGTGTAATCACCGAATTATGAAAATATCTCCCCGTGAATGGCATGGTCTCTGCCATAGAACCCGTTAAGAAGAGGTAGGCGACGACCCATTGGCCCATGAAAAAGCCCCTGCCGAGGCAGGGGCTTGGAGGCTACCGGGGTAGGCAGAGGGCGTCAGGGCGCCTTTTTCTTGAAGTCGCCAGCCACTGCGGTGCTGAAGCCATCCGGGCGCAGGTACTTGCGCAGGGCGGCGTTGACCGCGTCGGGCGTGAGCGCGGTGATCTTCTTGTCCATCTCGGCGGACCATTCGAACGTGCGGCCGCGTTGCAGGTAGTCCAGCCAGGTGCCGGCCAGCACGTCGTCCTGGGCGCGGGCCAGGTTGCGGTAGTTCAGCAAGGCAGTGATGCCGTCCGAGATTTCCTTGTCCGTGAAACCGTCCTTCAGGACACGGGAGAGTTCTTCGCCGATGGCCTTTTCCAGGCGTTCTCGGTTCTGCGGGGCGTAGATGGCGTACATGGTCCAGCTGGCGCTGGGTTCGAAGGACGAGACCGACAGCGAGCTGCGCACGTTGTAGGACAGGCCTTCGGTTTCGCGCACCCGGTTCCACAGGCGCGAGGTTTCAGAGGCGCCGAACAGATAGTTGGCCAGGTACAGCGCCGGGTAGTCGGCATCGGTATCCTGCAGCTTCAGGGGCATGCGCGACACGTAGAACGCATTGGCCTTGTCGGGCGTATCGATGTCGAATTGCTTGGCGGGGATGTCGCGGTACGGGTTGCCCACGCGGGTGTAGGCGGGGGCGCGCTTCCAGCCGGCCAGGCCGTCCTTGATGGCTTTTTCGACGGCTTCGGGTTCGAAATCGCCCACGGCCGAATATTCGATCTTGCCCGCGCCATAGAACTTGGCGTGGAACTTGACGAGCGCATCGCGGTTCAGCGCACGCACGCCGGCCAGCGATTCTTCAAACGTCGGCACGTAGCGCAGGTCGTTGATGGGCCACGGATTGTCCTGGCGAGCCAGGGCGCGTCCGGCCAGCGCCTGGGGCTCGGTCATGGCGTTCTGGATCGACGTTTCGAGCTGGCGCTGGTATTCCTCGAGCTGATCCTTCGGGAAGTTGGCGTTGCGCACGATGTCCAGCGCCAGGCGGGTCAGTTCGGGCAGGTTTTCGCGCTTGGTCGACATGGCGATCTTGAGCGTGGTGCCCGCGCCGCTGAAGCCCAGTTCGGCCTGCAGCTTGTCCAGGCGGTCCTGGATCTCCTGGCGCGACAGCTTGGCGGTGCCGCGGGTCAGCAGATCGGCGACGGCGCCGGAATTGACGCGTTCGCCGAGCAGGTCTTTTTCGTTGCCGAACTGGATCAGCATCTGGGCCTGCACGCGATTGCCGCGGGTGGCCTTGGGCAGGAGCGCCAGCTGGACGGGGCCGTTGGGCAGGTCCAGTTTCTTGCGCTGGGTCAGGCGATCGATGTTTTGCGGCGTGGGATCAAAGGCCGATGCGGCCTTGAAGTCCGGGTCGCCCTTGTAGTCCTTGAAGACCGCGGTCAAGTCGACGCGTTGCGTCTGCGGCGCACGTTCAGGTTTCTCGGTGGGGATGTAGCGGCCTTCAATGCGGTTGCTCTGCACCAGGTAGGTCGTGGCGGCCTGCTGCACCTCGGCCAGCGTAGCTTTGCGGGCGCGGTCGCGCTGCAGGAAGAACAGGCGCCAGTCGCCGGCGGCGATGGCTTCGGACAGCGCCACGCCGACTTGCTCGGGATCGCTGTAGGTCTGCTCCCACGAGGTCAGCCACTTGCTGCGCGCGCGGTCCAGTTCCTGCTGGGTGAAGGGTTTCTTGCCCAGCGTTTCCAGCGTGCCCGTCAGGGCCTTCATGGCGGCATCCAGGCTCTTGCCCGGGGTCAACTGCGCGGCGAACATCGCCAGGCCAGGATCCAGGTTTTCCATGGTGAAGCCGAACACGCCGGACGCGAGCTTGGTGGGCACCAGCGCGTGGTACAGACGGCCCGACGGCGTGTCGGCCAGGATGGTGGCGGCCAGGTCCAGCGGTACGAAATCGGCGCTGCCGGCGGCGGGGATGTGGTACATCGCGGCGACCAGCGGCGTGCCGCCCGTGCGGCGCAGGGTCACGGCGCGCTCGCCGTCCTGGGTGGGCTCGACGGTGTACTCGGGTGGCAGCTTGCGGTCGGGCTTGGGCAGCTTGCCCAGCGTTTCCTCGATGTCGGCCAGCGTGGCCTGCGGATCGAACTTGCCGGCCACGATCAGCACCGCGTTATCGGGCTGGTAGTACTCGTGGTAGAAAGCGCGCAATTGGCCGATGTCGACGTTCTCGACGTCGGAACGCGCGCCGATGGTGTTCTTGCCATAGCTATGCCACTGGTAGGCGGCGGACTGCATCTTTTGCATGAGAATGCGGAACGGGCTGTTTTCGCCACTTTCCATCTCGTTGCGCACGACGGTCATTTCGGAATCCAGGTCTTCCTTGGCGATCAGGGAATTGACCATGGCGTCTGCTTGCCAGCCCAGGTACCACTTGAGGGTGTCGGGGTTGGAAGCGAAGCTGGCGAAGTAATTGGTGCGGTCGCTGGAGGTCGAGCCGTTGGCCTGCAGGCCGCGGCGCGAGAACTCGCCCATGGCGTTGCGGGTGGTGGACGTGCCCTTGAACAGCATGTGTTCGAGCAGGTGGGCCATGCCCGTCTGGCCGTAGTTTTCGTTGCGTGAGCCGACCAGGTAGGTCATGTTGACCGTGGTCGAGGGCTTGGATTCGTCGGGAACCAGCAATACGCGCAAGCCGTTGCTCAGGCGATATTCGGTGATGCCTTCAATCGAGGCGGCCTCCGTGACGCCGGCCGGCAGGCTGGCGGCTCCGGCCTGGAAGGCCAGGAAGGATGAAAACAGCAGCGCACCCAATGGGCGCGGCAGCTTCGATATGGACAGGCGCATGGCGGACTATTCCTTTGGCATGGCAGAATCCGTTGGAGTGTATACGGTGGGAATGGTTCAGGGCGCGCCCGGCCGCGTCGCCCGCCGTGGCATCGGGCCGTTCCACGGCCCTGACCTGGAAATCGCGCATGTCCTTATCACTGGAAATAGAAACGCCCCGCCTGGTGCTGCGCCAATGGCGGGCCGCCGACCGCAAGCCATTCGCCGACATGAATACGGATGCACAGGTCACCCGCTACCTGCTGCCCATGACGGCGCAGGAAAGCGATGCCCTGGCCGATCGGCTGGCCGCGGGCATCGATGAATATGGTTGGGGCTTCTGGGCGGTCGAGGCCCCCGGGGTGGCGCCCTTCATCGGGTTTGTCGGTATCAAGGCATTACCCCCGTCGCTGCCGTTCGCGCCCGGCGTGGAAATCGGCTGGCGCCTGGCGCGCCCCTATTGGCGCAGGGGCTACGCCAGTGAAGCCGCGCAAGCCGCGCTGCGCGTGGGATTCGAGCAGGTCGGCCTGCCCGAGATTGTCTCGTTCACAGTGCTGGAAAACGAACGCTCGCGCGCAGTGATGCGCCGCCTGGGGATGCGGGAAATGCCGCAACGCTTCGAGCATCCGGCCGTGCCCGACGGCCATCCCCTGAAGACCCACGTCCTGTACCGACTGGAACGAGACGCCTGGCAGGCACAGAAAAATGGTGACGCGAATGCAGGCGGCACGCCGGTTGCCGCGGCATAGACGGCGCAAAGCCGCGCCAATATGCAATGTTGCGCTGCAATGTCCTGGCGTGGCGGGGCAAATTTGAGGTGGGAGCGGTCGCGGGTGTAAGCTTTCCAGAACGTAGTTGCTGTTGCCGACGGGATGCGCGACAGCCGTCTACAGGCTTCCCGTCCAACGCCAGCCGCCGCCTCGGCGGGCAGCGGGATCGGTTGTTCGCCGGTCCTGGCCCTCTTGCTCCGCAGGCGACGACGGTGCTTGTCGTTCGCGCCTTCGCCGCCGGCATCCTGCCGGCGCATCTTTCGGAGGAACGACCCATGCTGACCGAGATCGTCACGCGTGCCTTGTCCCAATTGACCGGCAGCCCCATGAGCGGCGACCGCATCAAAGGACAGTTTCAGTACGCCTATGCCAGTGATGACGGCCAATTCGTGGCCATACTGACCCATGACATGACCACTTACGTGGTGGACCTGAGCACCCAGCGCTATTTCGCCGAGTGCGGCGGTTCGCCCAGGGGCTTTGCGGGGCATGTGCTCGAGATGGAGGGCGCCGCGGCGCGCCAGCATCCCTGGCCCGCCGCCAACGACCTGTTCGACCTGGACATGGACGCGGATGAACTGTCGTGGCGCCAGTGTCCGGGCGTACGCGGCATGGCCGATGCCGCCAACCGATCTGTGGAGAGCCGCGCCGCCTGAGAGTGGCCAGAAGCGGCAGTACCCTCACTGAACCGGCGATATCGCCGGTTTTTTTTATGGTGCCATGCGTACGGCTCGCTACAATTTGCGCCATGACTACGTACGCAGACTTCGGCGCCCCGGAAGGCGCCACCCTGGTCGATTGCACGCACGAGCGGCATGCGGACCAGATCCTTGCCATCTTCAACGACGCCATCGCCACGTCGACCGCGCTGTACGACTACAAGCCGCGGCCGCGCGAGGCGATGCTGGGCTGGTTCCAGGCCAAGGCCAACGGCGGTTTTCCGGTGGTGGGGTTCGAGAACGCAGCGGGTGACCTGATGGCCTTTGCCAGCTACGGCACTTTCCGCGCCTGGCCGGCCTACAAGTATTCGGTCGAGCATTCCGTCTACGTCGATGGCCGTTTTCGCGGGCAGGGCCTGGGCGAGGCGATGATGCGCGTGCTGATCGAACGGGCCCGCGCCAACCAGGTGCACCTGATGATCGGCGGCATCGATGCCGCCAACCAGGGCAGCATCCGGCTGCACGAGAAACTGGGTTTCACGCATTCGGGCACCATCCGCGAGGCCGGCTTCAAGTTCGGCCGCTGGCTGGACCTGGCGTTCTACCAGCTGACGCTGGACACGCCGACACAGCCCGTCGATGGCTGAGCGAGGCCGGCTGAACGGCTGCGGCCGAGCTATTTCGAGAGCACCCGCATCGCCTGTTCCAGGCCGGCTACCGTGACGGGGTACATGCGGTCCTGCATGATGTCGCGCATCAGCGCGATGGACTGGCGGTACTGCCAGGACGCCGTGGGCTCGGGGTTGAGCCAGACGGACTTGGGCCAGGCATCGAGCAGGCGGCGCATCCATTGCGCGCCGGGTTCTTTGTTGTAGTGTTCGACCGAACCACCGGGCTGCAGGATCTCGTAGGGGCTCATGGTGGCGTCGCCGACGATGATGAGGCGCCAGTCCGGGTTGTACTTGCGCAGCACGTCCCAGGTGTCGAAGCGCTCGTTCTGGCGTCGCCGGTTGCTCTGCCACAGGCTTTCGTAGGGGCAGTTGTGGAAGTAGTAGACCTCGAGATTGCGGAACTCGCTGCGCGCCGCCGAGAACAGTTCCTCGACGCGGCCGATGTGGTCATCCATGCTGCCGCCGACGTCCAGCAGCATCAGCACCTTCACGGTGTTGTGGCGCTCGGGCACCATGCGCAGGTCCAGGTGGCCGGCATTGCGCGCGGTGCTGGCGATGGTGTCGTCCAGGTCGAGTTCGAGTTCGGCGCCTTGCCGCGCGAAGCGTCGCAGCCGCCGCAGCGCGACCTTGAAATTGCGCGTGCCCAGTTCGACCTGGTCGTCGTAGTCCTTGAACTGGCGCATGTCCCAGACCTTGACCGCGCTGCGGTTGCCGGCCGACTGGCCGCCCACGCGGATGCCCTCGGGGTGGTAGCCGCCATTGCCGAACGGCGAGGTGCCGCCCGTGCCGATCCATTTGCTGCCGCCTGCGTGGCGTTCTTTCTGCTCTTCCATGCGCGCTTTGAAGAGCTCCATGAGCTTGTCCCAGCCGTGCTTTTCGATGGCGGCCTTTTCTTCGGGCGACAGGCTTTTCTCGAACTGCTTGATGAGCCAATCCAGCGGGATGTCTTTTCCGGCCGGCAGCGCGGCCTCGATGCCCTTGTAGTAGGCGCCGAAGGCCTTGTCGTAGCGGTCGTAGAGTGATTCATCCTTGACCAGCGTGGCGCGGGCAAGGAAATAGAAATCGTCCAGCGTGGGCGTCATCAGGTCCTGGCGCAGCGCATCCACGAGCGTCAGGTATTCCTGCACCGAGACGGGCAGCTTGTGGGCCCGCAGGTGGTAGAAGAAATCGATCAGCATGGGCGCGGCCAGGGCAGACGGCGTGGTCAGCGGCGCGGTGCGCCGCGGGTCATGGCGGCCAGGCGTTCCAGCAGGTGCACGTCTTGTTCGTTCTTGAGCAAGGCGCCGGCCATGAGCGGTACCGCGGTGGCGGTGTGCGCATCGATCTGCGCCGCGCTGACGTCTTCGGCGAGCAGCAGGCGCAGCCAGTCCAGCAATTCGGAGGTGGACGGCTTTTTCTTCAGGCCGGGCGCATCGCGTAGGCTGAAGAAAGTGTCCAGCGCCGCGCGCAGCACGTCCTGCTTGAGCTCGGGGAAGTGCACGCCCACGATCTCGCGCATGGTTTCGCGATCGGGAAAGCGGATGTAGTGGAAAAAGCAGCGGCGCAGGAAGGCGTCCGGCAGGTCTTTTTCGTTGTTGGACGTGATGATCACCAGCGGCCGGTGGCGCGCGGAAATGGTCTGGCGCGTTTCGTACACATGGAATTCCATGCGGTCCAGTTCGCGCAGCAGGTCGTTGGGGAATTCGATGTCGGCCTTGTCGATTTCGTCGATCAAGAGCACCACCGGTTCCTCGGCATCGAAGGCCTGCCACAGCGTGCCCTGCACGATGTAGTTGCGAATATCTCGGACTTTTTCGTCGCCAAGCTGCGAGTCGCGCAGACGCGACACGGCATCGTATTCGTACAGGCCCTGGTGCGCCTTGGTGGTGGACTTGATGTGCCACTGCAGCAGTGGACGGCCCAGCGCACGCGCGACTTCTTCGGCCAGCATGGTCTTGCCGGTGCCGGGTTCGCCCTTGATCAGCAGCGGGCGCTGCAGCGTGAGCGCGGCGTTCACGGCCAGTTTCAGGTCATCGGTGGCGACGTAGCTGTCGGTGCCATCGAAGCGGACGGGCGATGCGGAAGGGGCGGTCTGGGCTGCGGACATGGATCGGCGGGCTTCTCGGGGTTGACGGGGATCAAGACCATCTTAAGGTATTAATCCTGAGCAATTATCGTACAATCAGGCGGTTTTGCAGTTGGGTTCGACCCGCAACGTGTTTGCCGGGGGCCTTTTCGTGTGAGCAGGCCCTAGTCCATAAGCCATACCAAGAAGAGCCATCCCAATGAAGTTGCGATTCTCTCTGAAGTGCACGGTTTCCGTGTTGGCCGCAGTGGCATCCTGTGCGATCGCCGGCCAGGCAATTGCTGCAGACGCAGCGCCGGTCGGTAATGTCCAGAACGCCCGCGACAAGGTCTCGATGTGCATCGGTTGCCACGGCATCGAAGGCTACAAAGCGACGTTCCCCGAGCTGTACCACGTTCCGAAGATCGCCGGCCAGAACGCCAAATACATCGAGGCCGCCCTCAACGAGTACAAGAAAGGCGCGCGCAGCCATCCCACGATGGACGCCATTGCCGGCAGCCTGTCCGATCAGGACATCGCCGATCTCGCCGCGTACTACTCGAATCTGAAATAAGGGGGCAACCACATGAACCGCATCATGCTTGCCCTCGCGGGCGCAACGCTGACCATTTCGGGCGCCACCGTCCAGGCTCAGGACCTGGCGGCCGGCAAGGCTGTTTTCGAGAAGGCCGCCTGCATTTCCTGCCACGGCGCCGACGGCAAGACGGTGACTGACCCGGCCTACCCGATACTGGCGGGGCAGCATGCCGATTACCTGGTCCATGCGCTCAAGGCCTATCGCCGCGGCGCCTCGGGCAGCGCGGCAACGGCCAATGTGCGCAAGAATCCCACCATGGGTGCCTTGGCCGGACAACTGTCCGACCAGGACATCACCAACGTGTCGGCCTGGCTGGCGTCCCTGCCCAGCGACCTGGGTGTGCGCAAATAGCGCGTGCCAGGGCCGCGCCAACGAAAAACCCTCGGTCAGCCGAGGGTTTTTTCTTGGGCGGGCAGCCCGCGTACGCGGGGCCGGGCATCAGCGCTCGGCGCGTTGGCGGATCAGGTCGATGTAGGTGTCGCTGTCCAGCGGCGTGCCCAGGCGTTGGGCTTCCCAGACCACACGGCCCAGGCATTCCATGATTTCGTGCGCGGCCTGGTGTGCATCGCTGCGGGCCACCAGACGCTGGTAGGCGGCGCGGATGCCCGGCGGGTGGTCGATCGACAACTGCTCGGCGATGGCCAGGTGCATCGACAGGTGCAGGAACGGATTGGTACGCCCCTTTTCGACGGCGTATTCCGCCGTCATGGCTTCGGGGCTTTCGAGGTCGCCGTGGTACTCGGGGTGCTCGATGATCCAGTCCAGGGCCATCGCTTCCAGCGGGGTCAGGACCTCGTTGGCACGATGCTTGCGCCAGGTTTCGATGAAGAATTCGCGGACTTGGTCGCGGGAGGGGTTGAACATCTGGGGGGACGCCATACGGGCTAGAGAGGGCTTTATTTTACCGCCCGCCGCCGTGGCGGCCGCCCGAAGCCGCCAATGCGATATAGAATTGGTTGCTATCCGCCATCCCGTGCGCATTTCGCCAGGCCGTGCGGCCCGCGGACGGCACGCCAGCCGATGCGGCGCGCGCGTGCAGAAAAACCACCCGGAGCAAATGGAGCATTCATGTCCTATCAACATATCAAGGTGCCCGCTGGGGGCCAGAAGATCACGGTCAACGCTGATTTCTCGCTGAATGTGCCTGAACAGCCCATCGTCCCCTATATCGAGGGCGACGGCACCGGTGCGGACATCACCCCCGTGATGATCAAGGTTGTCGATGCGGCAGTGCAAAAGGCCTACGGCGGCAAGCGCAAGATCCACTGGATGGAAGTCTATGCCGGCGAAAAGGCCACCAAGGTCTACGGGCCGGACGTCTGGCTGCCCGATGAAACCCTGGAAGTCGTCAAAGACTACGTGGTCTCGATCAAGGGCCCCCTGACCACGCCGGTGGGCGGCGGCATCCGTTCGCTGAACGTGGCGCTGCGCCAACAACTGGACCTGTACGTCTGCCTGCGCCCCGTGGCCTATTTCAAGGGTGTGCCCTCGCCGGTGCGCGAACCCGAAAAGACCAACATGGTCATCTTCCGCGAGAACTCGGAAGACATTTACGCGGGTATCGAATACATGGCCGAAAGCGAGCAGGCCAAGGAGCTGATCCAGTTCCTGCAGACTAAGCTCGGCGTCAAGAAAATCCGTTTCCCCAACACCTCGTCCATCGGCATCAAGCCGGTCTCGCGCGAAGGCACCGAGCGCCTGGTGCGCAAGGCCGCCCAGTACGTCATCGACAACGATCGCACGTCGCTGACCCTGGTGCACAAGGGCAACATCATGAAGTTCACCGAAGGGGGCTTCCGCGATTGGGGCTATGAACTGCTGCAGAAGGAGTTCGGCGCGCAATTGATCGATGGCGGCCCGTGGTGCAAGTTCAAGAATCCCAAGACGGGCCGCGAGATCATCGTCAAGGACGTCATTGCCGACGCGTTCCTGCAGCAGATCCTGCTGCGCCCGGCCGAATACGACGTCATCGCCACGCTGAACCTGAACGGCGACTACATCTCCGACGCGCTGGCCGCACAGGTGGGCGGCATCGGCATCGCGCCGGGGGCCAATCTGTCGGACTCGGTGGCCATGTTCGAAGCCACCCACGGCACGGCGCCCAAGTATGCCGGCAAGGACTACGTCAACCCGGGTT
Organism: Achromobacter sp. FW305-C-28; assembly: GCF_058783235.1. Lineage (NCBI taxonomy): Bacteria > Pseudomonadati > Pseudomonadota > Betaproteobacteria > Burkholderiales > Alcaligenaceae > Achromobacter > Achromobacter sp. FW305-C-28. The sequence continues at coordinate 188,941 of NZ_JBYSYL010000001.1, forward strand.
CCGAGATTCTGTCGGCCGAAATGATGCTGCGCCACATGGGCTGGACCGAAGCGGCCGACCTGATCATTTCCAGCATGGAAAAATCCATCCTGTCCAAGAAGGTCACTTACGACTTTGCCCGCCTGCTGGAAGGGGCCACCCAGGTGTCCTGCTCGGGGTTCGGGCAGGTCATGATCGAAAATATGTGATCGGGGCCGGTCCGACCATCGTTGATGAAAAACCCGCAAGCCTGCGCAGGCCTGCGGGTTTTTTCGCGTCAGGCGGCGCCTTGGCCATTATGGAAAATCAGACTGATGTATATATGTTGATGCGTATATATACGTCAAATTGAATCAGGTTGTTAGTTTCAGAGCAGTATAATTCGTCGCCCCCTTGCGGCCATTTTCCAGTCCCGCTTATTTTTCCTAGATATGGCACAACCTGCTTCCGATATGCCGCCTTACGATGCTCCGGCATGTGTCCGCGGCCTGCGCGACGCCAAGCGGATTGCGCTATTGATGGCGCCCAGGCTGGGTGACACGCTGTTGATGATGACCATGGCCCATAACCTGGTCGCACACGGGCGCGAGGTCACCATATTCGGCGATTTTGCCTACGGCTTGCGCAGCTGGTTCCCAGGTTTGGATATTCGCCCGTCCTTGCTGGAGCAGGACGCCGCGGCGGTATTGGCGGACTACGACTGTGCCGCCCAGATGCATGTGGGCTGGCCTTACGCCTTGCATGCGCACGCGAAGTCTTATTTCTATTACGACGCCCACGTAGTCATTACCGGCAAGGGCTTCGTGAAACTCAACCAGATCAGCGATTTTTGCCGCGATGTGTTGCGCTTGCCGCTGTCTGGTACGGATATCGGCCTGCGGCCGCCGCTGGCTGGCCGGCACCGCCACTATGAAACCCGGGTGGCGGTGCATCCCTCGTCCACCGGGGCGCAGCGATGCTGGGCTCCTCGGCATTTCGTCGAGCTGGGGTTGAGATTGAAGCGCCAGGGCTACGACCCGGTGTTCATCCTGGCGCCCCACGAACGGGCCGAATGGACCTGCCTGACCGATGCGGGCCTGGCGATCCAGCAATCGCCATCGCTGGCGGACGTGGCGGCGTTCATCCATGAATGTGGCTGGTTCATCGGCAACGAATCGGGCATCGGGCACCTTGCCTCGAGCGTCGGCGTGCCGACGTTGACCTTGACGGGGCGACCCACCCGTACGAAGGCCTGGCGACCCGGTTGGTCGATGTCGCGCATTGCGTATCCCGTCTATATTCCCGGTGGTCGCTGGCGTGACCGCCTGTGGCGAGAGTGGCTGCGGCCAGGCAGCGTCATGGCAGCTTTCGAGGGTTTGACGCGAGACTACAAGAAATCGATCACGCCGTTGAAACGGGTCCGATTTTGATCCCTGCTGAACCGTGCCGTGCCGTAGTCGACGACCTATAGGCAGATTCGCATTGCACGCAGCATGATGGTGCTGCGGCCTGAACCCCCCTGATTAGAAATCCCGGCCGATGTCCTGACTGGGCGAACCCTTGCTACCTATGCCTTCCTTTTGTCTACGCACTATCGTCGTCCTGGCATTGCTGGTGCCCGCCCTGGCCCTGACCAGTGCCGTCGGCGGACCCGCCGTCATCTACCTGACCGCACTCATTGCGCTGTTCGCGTTGGGCTACAACGCCGTGCGGCGACGTGAGCCCTTTGAGTTTCACGAGATGCGCGCGATGACCATTGCGTTGACCGCGCCGGCGATCGCGATGCTGATCAGCAGTCTCTATCTTGGTATCTGGAGCTCTTCCGAGATCGAGAAATTGCTGCGTTTCGCGTTGGCCGTACCCGTGTGCTGGGTGCTTTTGCGCGCGCCCCGCAATTGGCTGCAGCAGGTTCAATGGAGCATGCTGTTCGGGGCCTATGCGGGCGGCATCATGTTGCTGGTGATCATGTTGACGCCCGAATTGGGGCGGGGCGCGGTGTCCGACTTCGGTGGCCGCTACAACGCCGTCGCCTTCGCTGACCTGACGATGTTCTTCGGGCTGGCGTCCTGTCTGATGTTGCCTTGGAAGCTGTCACCCTGGCCCAGGGTGGAAGCCGCCTTGAAGATCCTGGCGGTACCCTTGACGATCTACGGGGTCTGGTTGTCGCAGACGCGCAGCAGCTGGGTGCTTCTGCTGGTTTTCGGTTTCGTGTATCTGGTGACCAAACGCCAATGGTCGCTGCGGGTCAAGGCCTCTTTCGTCGCCGCGATGGTCGCCCTGCTGGCCGTGGTGGCGGTGGTTTCCTGGAATTCGACGGAAAGTCGCTGGCGGGGCGTCGTGACCGACGTGACCAGCTATGCCAAAGACGATCGCGACACATCGGTCGGCATTCGTATCCAGCTCTGGAACGCCTCCTGGCTGATGTTCAAAGAGAGTCCGATCGTTGGGGTGGGCGGGGCCAGTTTCCGGTCCGAGCTCGCCAAGTTGGAAGAAAAAGGCATCGTCACCAAGCTGGTCTCGACGGATTACGGCGAGCCGCATAACGACATGCTCGGCGCCCTGGCGGGCTACGGGGCGTTGGGGTTGCTGAGCATGCTGGCGCTGTACCTGATTCCCGCTGTGGTGTTCTGGCGGCGCTCGCGCAGCAACGATCCGGTCGTGCATGTGGGGTCGCAAGTGGGCTTGTTGTTCTGCCTGGGCTATTTTGCCTTCAGCCTGTCGGAAATGATGTTCCGCAACATGCGCAGCGTGCCGATCTACGCGGTCACCGTGGTGGTGCTGTACGCCCTGACCTCGGCTCGAACGGGTTTGGCGCAACAGCGCCTGGCCGCGGCAAAATCCTGAGCGCATCCAAATACCCGTCCGGCTTGATGTAGATCAAGCAGCCCCCCTGCGGTAGGTGAAAACCCTGCCGCGCCCTCGTATTCTGACGGTACGCAACATATAAACCGTCACATTTCGCTGCCTTTGGTTATTAGGCGGGTTGGGGCATGGAGAAGAGGGGCTATGAATAATTCAAGCTTGCGTCGTGAGCTGCTGTGGTTCGTGTTCGCCATCGGCGCTGCCGTGCTGGCGTTGGGCGCCTGGGACGCCTGGGAGCGGCGCGCCGAGATGCTGGCCGAACGCAAGACGGAATTGCGGCACGTGCTGGACCTGGCCAAGAGCATCGTGCAGAACGGCAAGCAGCGCGCGGTCGACGAGGGGCTGACTGCAGAGCAGGCCAAGCACAACGTCGCACAGCGGCTGGGCCAGTTGCGTTATGGCGCAGATGGGTATGTCGGCGTGTTCGACGATGGCTATGCGCTGCTGGTGCACCCCGATGCGAAGCTCGCGGGCACGAATGTGCGCGTGATCAAGGATAGCGACGGCGCACCGATATTCGAGAACCTCTACGCCCAAGGCAAGGACGGTGGCGGCTTCGTGGAATATCGCTTTCCGCGGCCGGGCGCCGACGAGGCGCTGCCCAAGGTCAGCTACGCGGCCTATGACAAGGAATGGGGCTGGCTGATGTTCACCGGCCTGTACGTGGATGACGTTGACGCGGCTTTCTTCAAGACCCTGTGGCGCCAGGGCGCGGTGACGCTGGTGCTGTTGGCGTTGCTGCTGGCAGCGGCCCTGCGGTTCTTCCGGTCGCACATCATTCGTCCGCTGGATGACGCCGTGGCGGTCTGCGAGCGGGTGGCGCACGGCGACCTGTCCAGCATCATTTCACGGCACCATCGTGGCGAAATCGGCCGGCTGTTCGACGCCATGGCGTTGATGCAGGAGCGCCTGGACGTGGCCGTGCGCAGCATCGTCCATTCGACCGGCTCGATCGCGGCGGCGTCGCGGCAGATCGCGGCGGGCAGCATGGACCTGCACGACCGCACCGAGAAGCAAGCCGCCGCGCTGGAGCAGACCGCGGCCAGTGTCGAACAGATCACGGCAACGTCCAAGCAAAGCGCCGACCACGTGCGTGAAGTCAGCGCATTGGCGGGGGAATCGGCGCAACTGGCGCGCCAGGGCAGCGAGGAAACCCAGCACGCCATCGATGCCATGCGCGAGATTTCGCAGAGTTCCCAGCGTATCGACGAAATCATTCGCCTGATCGACGAGATTGCGTTCCAGACCAATATCCTGGCGCTGAACGCGGCCGTGGAAGCGGCCCGGGCCGGCGAGCAAGGCCGCGGTTTTGCCGTGGTGGCGGGCGAGGTGAGGGCGCTGGCGCAGCGTTCGGCCACCGCGGCCAAGGAAATCAAGACGCTGATCGAGGCCTCCTCCAATTCGGTGTCGCGCGGCAGCCTGCGGGTCGAGCAGGCCAGCGCCACGATGAGCAGCGTGCTGGAATCGGCCGCCACCAGCGCGCCGTTGATGGGCGAGATCGCCACCGCGTCGGCCGAGCAGAGCGTGGGCATCGAGCAGATCAACCAGGCGGTGACGCACTTGGACAGCGTGACGCAGCAGAACGCGGCGCTGGTCGAGGAGTTCGCGGCGTCGGCCGCCACCTTGCACGATCAGGCCGACGACCTGGCACGCGCAGTGGCGGTGTTCAAGCTGTCTGCAGCCTACTAGGCGAGCCCTGCACCACGCTCATGGCGCGTTGCAGGCGGGGCGTGAGTTCACGGCTGGCGCTGGTCATGGGCAGGCGCAGTTCGTCGGCGATAAGCCCTTGCAGCGCCAGCGCTCGTTTGATGGGCGCGGGATTGGGTTCGGCGAACAGCAGCCGGATCAGGCCGCGCAACGGCTCGAACAGTTCGCGCGCGGCCTCGGCGTGGCCGTCGCGGGCCAGTTGCATGACTTCGACGAAGCGCTCGGGGAACAGGTGCGCCGCCGCGGGAATCGCCCCGCGGCCGCCCGTCAGGAAGTGATCCAGCAGGGCCTGGTCTTCGCCGCACAGGGCATTGAGGTGGCCACGGGCGTTCAGGGCCATCAACACGGGCGGGTTGCATTCCTTGACGGCGCTGAAATTGGGCAGCAGGGCCAGCGCTTCCATGGTTTCGACCGTCATGGTGACGCCCGCGCGCTTGGGAATGTTGTACAGGATGATGGGGCGCTCGGTGGCCCAGGCGATCTGCCGGTAGTGCCACAGGATGCCTTGTTGCGAGGGGCCCAGGTAATAGGGCGGCGGCACCAGGTAGCCGGCGGGGGCGTATTTGTCCAGGCGGCGGATGGCGGCGGCCACGCCGCGCGTGTCGACGCCGCCGGCGCCGAACACCAGCGGCAGGGCATGCGGATCCTGGCGGATGGCCTCGATCATGTCGATCTTTTCGGGTATGGCCAACAGATTGCCTTCGCCCGTCGAGCCGAACAGCACCAGGCCCGCGACGCCGGCGTTGCGGTAGTAGCGCGCCAGCGCCTGGGCGGCCTCGCAATCCACGTAGCCGCCACGCATGGGCGTGACCATCGGCAGCCAGAGACCTTCGAAAGAGGCGGTTTGCATGGGCGTATCCATGGCTTACTGCACCGTGACGGCAGCGGCGCGGCGCAGCGGGCCGAACTCCGCCTGGGGCAGGCCGCACATCACGGCGTGCATCAACGCATCGACCTGGTCCTGGGCGCAGTGCAGCTGCAGCACGCTCTGGCCATGCGCATGGTCCACCGACAGCACATAGACGCCGATGCGTTCGCCCAGTTCGCGGTGCAGGGCCAGCCGCACCTTCAAGGCGTCCAGCGTGTCGATCCTGACGGTCAGCGAGACCATCTCGGGGGCGTGCGGCGCCTGGGACGGGGCCGGACGGTCAAAGGAAGCGGACCTGCTGCGTTCTTGTCGGGGGATCATGGCATTGCGGGGCGGGGCCGCTGGGGCGGCGTGCCGCGTATCCGGTTGGTTGATGACGATTCCACTATAGAAAGCGGGCCATAAAACCTGCCGATAAATACGGGCGCGGCGCGTAAAAAGCGCGTCAACGCCCGGGCTGGTTCAGAAGGTCTTGGTCAGCGACAGCAGGCCGGTGGCGCGGCCCATGTAGCGGCCGTGGCTGTTGGTGTAGACGGCGCGGTCGGCATTGGTGTCCAGATAGGCGACGGAAACCGCCAGGCCCTGGCCGAAATCCTTGGTCAGCCCCAGTTTCCAGTCGGTGTACGAGCCGTCGTTGACGTTGCGCACCGTCTGGCGGCCAACGTGGGCGTTGACGGTCAGGCCCCACACGCCGGTGTCGAAGTTGCCCGTCAGGTCGAAGTACTGGCTGTACTTGCTGTCGGCAAACCCGAACAGGTTGGTCACGGCGACGGAATACTTGAACATGACCGGGCCATAGCCCAGGCCGGCGTAGAGTTCGGTGGTGTCGGGGCTGGTGAAGCCCGAGGGGTAGTCGCCAGGGTAGTAGTACTGCAGCACGCCCAGGTCGAACGGGACGTCTTGCGCCAGGTTGCCCTTGTAGCCGCCGTAGAAATCCATTTCCACGGGGGCGGACACGTCATGGTTGCTGTCGCCCAGCCAGCTGATGCTGGAGTTCCAGTTGCCCAGGTACAGGCCGCTGGCATGGGTGAAATCGAAGCCGCCCTGGATGGCGGGCTTGTTGTTGGTCTGCATCAGGCCGCGGTAGCGGTATTGGCTGGCCAGGGTGACGTTGGCGGTCAGCGAATATTCCGGGGCGGGCTCGCTGGCGGCAGGTGCGTCGGCGGCGTGTGCGGGGGCGGCAAGCGCCAGCAGCGTGAGCGCGGCGAGGGTATTGCGGGACATGGACTTCTCCTGTGTTGGACGGGATCGCCACAATAGGAGAAGCGGCATAAACGGCGAGACAAGACTGACCTGGCCCGCGTAAAAGGCGTATCAACGCGCGCGGCTACCCCGCGAAGCGATACCCCACGCCGATCTCGGTCAGCAGGTAGACCGGTTGCGCGGGGTCGGCTTCCAGCTTCTGGCGCAGGTGCCCCATGTAGATGCGTAGATAGTGATTGCTTTCCACGTGCGACGGGCCCCAGACCTCGCGCAGCAGTTCGCGGTGCGTCATGACCTTGCCGCGGTGCGCCAGCAGGGCGGCAAGCAGGCGGTATTCCATGGCAGTCAGGTGCACGTGTTGGCCGCCGCGTTCCACCACGCGCTTGGCGAAATCGACGCGTACGTCGCCGAAGCTGATCTCGGCGGCGCTGCCGGCCCCGCCACGGGCATGGCGCCGCAGCAGCACGCGCAGCCGCGCCAGCAGTTCACTGACGCCGAACGGCTTGGTCAGGTAGTCGTCGGCGCCTGCGTCCAGCGCTGCCACCTTGTCGGCCTCGGCGGTGCGGGCGGACAGGACCAGAACGGGCACTTCGGTCCAGCCGCGCAGTTCGCGGATCAGCGTCATGCCGTCTTCGTCGGGCAGGCCCAGGTCCAGCACCACGGCGTCGGGCTGGCGCGTGCCGGCCTCGATCAGGCCGCGCTTGACCGTGTCGGCTTCATACACGGCGCAGCCCTCGCTTTCCAGGGCCTGGCGCACGAAGCGGCGGATATTGGCGTCGTCTTCGATGATGAGAACGGTGGGCTGAAAGTCGAACATGCGGTGGACTCAGGCGATTTCGGGTTGGATCGGGGGCGGGGTGCCCAAGGGGAGCGTAAAGACGAACTGCGCGCCGGACGGCTGGCCGGGGGCGTGCTCGACCCAGATGCGGCCGTGGTGGGCGGTGACAATGGCTTCGCATACCGCCAGGCCCAGGCCGACGCCTGGGGTGGCCGATTCGCGTTCGCCGCGGGTGAATTTTTCGAAGATGCGGCGTTCGGCGCCGGGCGCGACGCCGGGGCCGTTGTCGCAGACGGCGACGCGCAGCTCGCCGTCCTGCGCCGTGGCGTGCAGGCGGATGGTGCTGCCGGCCGGGGTGTACTTGGCGGCGTTTTCCAGCAGGTTGCACAGCACGCGCTCGATCAGCACGCCGTCGCATTCGACCAGCGGCAGGCCCGACAGGCTGTCGACCGAGACGCGGTGCGCGGCCAGCGCCTCGCGCATGGCGGCCAGTGACGCGCCGACCAGCTCTTCGATGGATTGCCATTCCGGCCGCAGCGGCGTATCGCGGCTTTGCAGGCGGGCCATGTCCAGCAGATTGGCCACCAGGGCATGCATGCGCTGCGCCTGGTCGCGCATGGCGCGGACCGTGTCCTGGATGTCGTCCGGCAGCGCGCCTTGGCGACGCATCAACGTGTCGGTCATGCCGACCAGGCTGGTCAGCGGCGTGCGCAGGTCATGCGATACGGCGGCGAGCAGGGAGTTACGCAGCTTTTCGGATTCCATGCTGACCAGGGCCTGCTGCGCCACTTCGACGTAGTGCAGGCGTTCCAGCGCGATGGCGATCAGGGTGGCGTAGGCTTCGATCTGGCGGCGCGAATCCGGATGCGAGAACAGGCTGCGACGGGGCGCAGCCAGGGCCAGCACGCCGCGGGTGCGCATCGGCGCCTTCAGCGGCAGGTAGAGCAGGTCGCTGTTGGACAGGGTGGCCGTGCCGGCGCCGGCGGGCTGGCCGTGGTCGTAGACCCATTGCGCCAGCGCCGATTCCAGCGGCGGCATGTCGTCGGCCGCAGGCGAAGCCAGTTTGAGGCGGTCGTCCAGCCCCAGGATGTAAAGCGCGCAACGCGAGCCGAAGGTGGCGTGGACGAAGGCGCCCGCCGACGCGACGATCTGCTCGGGCAGCAGCGCGGACGACAGCTCGCGGGCGAATTCATAGAGACTGCGGGCGTCGGCCTCGCGCTTGACCGAGGCCTGCGCCTGCAAGCGCAGGCCTGCCGTGAGCTGGCCGATCAAGAGGCCCACGGCCAGCAGCACGCCGAAGGTCAGCAGGTACTGCACGTCCGATACGGCGAAGGAGGCCAGGGGCTGAACGAAGAAGAAGTCGAACAGGCCCACGCTGACGACGGATGCCAGCGCTGCCGGGCCGCGGCCGTGGCGCAGCGCCACGGCCACCACGGCCAGCAGGAACAGCATCACGATGTTGGTCTGGTGCAGCGCCGGAAACGCCAGCGTCGACAGCGCGGTGGCGGCGGCACAATAGCACAGCGCCCAGGCATAGCCGGCCAGGGCTTGGGAGCCACGTTCGTCCGCCGCCTGGCGTTGGCGGCGGCCAAGCGTCAAGGGATCACGTCCGGGCGCGCTGGTGGCCGGCAGGGGCGGTGCGCCGAGCCGGATGATGTCGATTTCGGGGCAACCGGCGGCCAGCATGTCGGCAAAACTGTGGCGGCGCCAGAGCCAACCGGGGCTGAGGGCCGCATTGAGCAGCGCCGAAAGCGACAGCTTCAAACGCTGCAACCCGCTGGCGCGGGTGCGCCCGACGATGGCCTTGGTGATATTGTGGCGGCGCACGTAGCGCACCACGGCATCGACCATGTCGCCGCCGGCCAGGGTTTCGCTGCGTGCGCCCAGCGAGTCGGCCAGGGCCAGGCTGCGTTGCAGTCGCTCCTGTTCCGCTTGCGGCGGCGGGGCTGCGCGCGGCACGTCGATGGTGACGACGTGCAGGTCGCATTCCAGCTGCTGGCTCAGGCGGTGGGCGCTGCGGATGACGTATTCCGCATCGCTGTCTGCACCGATGCAGGCAACCACGGCTTCGCGTGTGCGCCAGACCGGTTCGATGGCGCGGTCGCGGCGGTAGGCCTGGACGTCATCGTCAACGTGGTCCGCCGTACGACGCAGCGCCAGTTCGCGCAGCGCGATCAGATTGCCCTTGCGGAAGAAATTGCGGGTGGCGTGGCGCGCCTGTTCGGGCAGGTAGACCTTGCCTTCCTTCAGGCGGCGCAGCAGTTCGTCGGCCGACAAGTCCACCAGGATGACTTCGTCGGCCGCGTCGAAGACTTCGTCGGGCACGGTTTCCCAGACCCGCACGCCGGTGATGCTGCCGACGGCCTCGTTCAGGCTGTCCAGGTGCTGTACGTTCAGCGTGGTCCAGACGTCGATGCCGGCGGCCAGCAGTTCCTGGATGTCCTGCCAGCGCTTGGCGTGGCGCGAGCCGGGCGCATTCGAGTGCGCCAGTTCGTCGACCAGCACCAGGTCGGGGTGGGCGTCCAGCGCGCCGTCCAGGTCGAATTCCTTGAGCGAGTGGCCGCGGTATGAAACGTCTTTGAGGGGCAGGACCGCCAGGCCGTCGAGCAGGGCGGCGGTTTCGCGGCGGCCGTGCGTTTCGACGATGCCGGCCAGCACCCGGGCGCCTTGCGCGGCGTGGGCGCGTGCCGCGACCAGCATGGCGTAGGTCTTGCCCACGCCGGCCGAGGACCCGAAGTAGACCCGCAACTTGCCGCGCACCGCCTGGCGCGCGGCGTCGTCTAGGGTTTTCAGGAGCGCGTCCGGATCGGGACGCTCGCCAGCATTGTCAGCCATGGACGCGCAAGTGAAGGGTGGGAACGGCTGGCAATACTATACGCCCGCGCTTCATTTGACCGGCGCCAGCTTGTCCAGCGCCAGGTTCAGCATGAGCACGTTGACCACGGGGTCGCCCAGCACGCCCAGCCAGGGCTTGGTGGTGTTGGCCTGGATCAGGGCGTCGACCTGGTCGCGCGGCAGGTTGCGGGCGCGGGCTACGCGGGCGGCCTGATAGGCGGCGGCTGCCGGGCTGATGTGCGGGTCCAGGCCGCTGCCGGAAGCCGTGATCAGGTCCACCGGCACCGGCGTGGGATTGTCCGGGTCCGCGGCCTTCAGCGCGGCGATGCGGGCCTGGATGGCCTCGGCCAGCGCAGGGTTGCGCGGGCCCAGGTTCGAGCCGCCCGAATTGGCGCCGTTGTACGGCATGGGCGAGGTGGCCGACGGCCGACCCCAGAAGTACTGGGGCGCGCTGAACGACTGGCCGATCCATTCCGATCCGACTACCTTGTCGCCCTGGCGGATCAGCGAGCCGGACGCTTCGTGCGGGAACACGGCGGCGGCGATGCCGGTGGTGAGGAAGGGGTAGGCCAGACCGGTCACCAGGGACAGGGCGGCGAAGACGACCAGCGCGGGGCGCAGGATGCCGCCTTGGCGCGGCAGGGAGAGTGCTTGTTTCATGATGGTTTCCTTTCCAGTGACGGGCGCGGGTCAGACCCAGCCCAGGGCGGCCAGCACCATGTCGACCAGCTTGATGCCGACAAAGGGCACCAGGAGGCCGCCCAGCCCGTAGATCAGCAGGTTGCGGCGCAACAGAATGGATGCGCCCAGCGGGCGATAGCGCACGCCTTTCAGGGCCAGCGGGATCAGCACGATGATGATGAGCGCGTTGAAGATCACGGCCGACAGGATGGCCGAGGCCGGCGTGGACAGGCCCATGATGTTCAGCACGTTCAGTTGCGGATACACGGTGGCGAAGGCGGCCGGAATGATGGCGAAGTACTTCGCCACGTCGTTGGCGACGCTGAAGGTGGTCAGTGCGCCGCGCGTCATCAGCATCTGCTTGCCGATTTCAACGATCTCGATCAGCTTGGTGGGGTTGGAGTCCAGGTCCACCATGTTGCCGGCCTCTTTGGCGGCCTGCGTGCCCGAGTTCATCGCCACCGCCACGTCGGCCTGGGCCAGCGCCGGCGCGTCGTTGGTGCCGTCGCCGGTCATCGCCACCAGGCGGCCTTCGCTCTGGTAGGCGCGGATCAGCTTGAGCTTGGCTTCCGGCGTGGCTTCGGCCAGGAAGTCGTCGACGCCCGCTTCGGCCGCGATGGACGCGGCGGTGAGCTTGTTGTCGCCGGTGATCATCACCGTCTTGATGCCCATGCGGCGCAGTTCGGCGAAGCGCGACTGGATGTCCGGCTTGACGATGTCCTTGAGCTCGACCACGCCCAGCGCGCGGTTGCCGTCGCTGACCATCAGCGGCGTGCTGCCGCGGCGCGCCACGTCTTCGGCCAGGCGCAGCACCTGATCCGGCACCACGGCGTCCTGCGCGGCCAGCCAGGCCTGCACGGCGTCGACGGCGCCCTTGCGGATCATGCGGTCTTTCAGGTTCACGCCGCTCATGCGCGATTGCGCGGTGAATGGCACGTACTCGGCGTCCGCCGCACGGTTGGCAGGGGCATGGATGGACTTGTCCGCCAACGACACGATGCTGCGGCCTTCGGGCGTTTCGTCGGCCAGCGAGGCCAGTCGGGCGGCATCGGCCAGCTCACGCGGCGAGACGCCGGGCGCGGGCAGGAAGGTGGACGCCTGGCGGTTGCCGAAGGTGATGGTGCCGGTCTTGTCCAGCAGCAGCACGTCGACGTCGCCCGCGGCTTCGACCGCGCGGCCCGAGGTGGCGATGACGTTGGCGCCCATCATGCGGCTCATGCCCGCCACGCCGATGGCCGACAGCAGGCCGCCGATGGTGGTCGGGATCAGGCACACGAGCAGGGCCACCAGCACCGTCACCGTGACGGCGCTGCCGCCGCCCGCAGCCGATACCGAGTAGATCGAGAACGGCATCAGGGTGGCGACCACCAGCAGGAACACCACCGTCAAGCCGACCAGCAGGATGGTCAGGGCCAGCTCGTTGGGCGTCTTCTGGCGCTTGGCGCCTTCGACCATGGCGATCATGCGGTCCAGGAAGCTTTCACCCGGATCGGCGGCGATGCGCACGAAGATCCAGTCGGACAGCACGCGGGTGCCACCCGTGACCGACGAGAAGTCGCCACCCGACTCGCGGATGACCGGGGCCGATTCGCCGGTGATGGCGCTTTCGTCCACGGATGCCACGCCCGCGATCACCTGGCCATCGCCGGGGATGGTTTCGCCGGCCTCGACCAGCACCACGTCATTGCGACGCAGCAGGCCAGATGGCTGGCTGACCGCCTGGTTGCGCCACAGGTCCGGCAGGGCGCGGCTGGCGTCTTCGTCACGAAAGCCCTTGAGCAGCCGTGCGTTGATGGTGGTGCGCAGGCCGCGCAGCGTGGCGGCCTGCTGCTTGCCGCGGCCTTCGGCCAGCGCCTCGGCGAAGTTGGCGAACAGCACGGTGAACCACAGCCACACCGAGATCGCGAGAATGAATCCCGCGGGGGCCTCGGCCTGGCCGCGCAGCGCCATGACCCACAGGATCGTGGTCAGGATGCTGCCCACGTACACCACGAACATGACGGGGTTCTTCAATTGCGCAGCCGGCGAGAGCTTGCGCAGGCTGTCCAGCAGGGCGGGGCCGACCAGCGCGCCCGACCACATGCCGAACTTGCGTTCTTGCACAGCGGCCGAAGGCGCGCGGGCGGCGCCGCCGCCGGCGCCTTGGGTTGGCATTTCAATCTTGGCCATTTTCTTTCCTAGCCTGTTGCATTCAGGGTTGCAGGTGTTCCGCGACCGGGCCCAGGGCCAGCGCGGGCACATATGTCAGGGCGCCCACCAGCAGCACCGCACCGATCAGCAGCACTACGAAGAGCGGGCCGGTGGTGGGCATGCTGCCGGGTCCGGCGGGCAGGCGGCGCTTGGCCCCCAGCGAGCCGGCCATCGCCAGTACCGCGACGATGATGGCGAAGCGGCCGAACCACATCGCGATGCCGAGCAGCACGTTGTAGAAGGGCGTGTTGGCGGACAGGCCGGCAAAGGCGCTGCCGTTGTTGTTGGCGGCCGATGACAGGGCGTACAGGATTTCCGAGAAGCCGTGGATGCCGGGATTGAGCACCCCCGCCTGGCCCGCGGTCACCGAGACCGCCAGCGCCGTGCCGCCCAGCACCAGCAACGGCGTGGCCAGAATCACGATCGACACCATCTTCATGTCGTAGGCTTCGATCTTCTTGCCCAGGTATTCCGGCGTGCGGCCGATCATCAACCCGGCGATGAAGACGCCGAGGATGGCGAAGGCCAACATGCCATACAGCCCCGAACCGACTCCGCCGAAGATCACTTCGCCCAGTTGCATCAGCAGCATCGGCGACAGGCCGCCCATGGCCGTCAGGGAATCATGCATGCCATTGACCGCGCCGCATGAGGCCGCCGTGGTGATGGTGGCGAACAGCGACGTGGCGGCAATGCCGAAGCGGGTTTCCTTGCCTTCCATGTTGCCGCCAGGCGAGAACGCCGTCATGGCGCTGTCGGCCCCGGCCTGCGCGGCCATGGGATTGGCCTGCTGTTCGAAATAGGCCGTGGTCAGCGCGAACACGGCGAACAGCACGGTCATCGCCGCCAGGATGGCGATGCCCTGGCGGCGGTTGCCGACCATTTCACCGAAGGTGAAGCACAGGGCCGCGGGTATCGCCAGGATCGCCAGCATTTCCAGGAAATTCGACAGCGCCGTCGAGTTCTCGAACGGATGGGCCGAGTTGGCGTTGAAGAAGCCGCCGCCATTGGTGCCCAGCAGCTTGATGGCTTCCTGCGAGGCCACCGGGCCCATGGCCAGCGTCTGCGTCTGGGTGACGGCCGGGTCGGTGACGGGCTGGCCCTTGGCGTCCAGCACCGGTTGGCCCTGGGCGTCCACGCGCGGCTGGTCGTAATGCAGGGCTTCCACCGTCTGCACGTCCTGGTAGGGGCTGAAGTTCTGGATCACGCCCTGGCTGACCAGCGCCAGCGCCAGCACCAGCGACAGGGGCAGCAGCACATACAGCGTGCAGCGGACCATGTCGGCCCAGAAGTTGCCCAGCGTGGCCGAGCAGTGGCGCGCCAGCCCGCGGATCAATGCGAACAGCACGGCGATGCCGGTGGCAGCCGAGACGAAGTTCTGCACCGTCAGCGCCAGCATCTGCGTCAGGTAGCTCATCGTCGATTCGCCGCCGTAGCCTTGCCAGTTGGTGTTGGCCACGAAGCTGATGGCGGTGTTCAGCGACGAATCGGGCGACACGGCGCCCAGGCCGGCCGGGTTCAGCGGCAGCATGCCCTGGACGCGTTGCAGGGCATACACGACCACCACGCCCAGCACGTTGAAGGCCAGCACCGCCAGCGCATAGCGCTTCCAGCCCATTTCGGCCTGCGGGTCGATGCCCGCAAGCCGGTAGATACCGCGTTCCAGCGGACGGCCCCAGGCGGTCAGCCGGGATTGCCCGTTTTCCATGGCGATGCGGATATAGCGCCCCAAAAAGGGCGAGATCGCGAGCAGGACTACCAGGTACACGACCAGCAGTCCGACGAATTCGGCAGTCATCAGAACTTCTCCGGTTTGAACAGGGCAACCAGCAGGTACACGAACAGCAGCGCGGCCGTGACGCCGCTCAGCCAATAGAGCCAGGTCATGGTTGCTCTCCCGAAGACAAGACGTCGCAGAACGCGACCAGGGCGTAGGTCAGCCCGGCCATGACGGCGAAGACGGCGATATAGATGGCATCCACGTTTTTCCTCCCGGGAGCCAGGCTCCCTTCGAACGACGAACCAGCGCGGCATAGGGGATGCGGACCGCGCGGCCGGTGTGACCAATCAGGACACCGGCAGGTTACGGAGCAGGGGGTAAAAACGGGGTATAGCTTTGGCGGGGGGGTGTAAACGGAACGTAAAGACGGCGCGGCACAATGGCGGGGTGAAAACACGGCCACGACGCCCTGCGGGAGGCCCGGATGTGGGCACGGGACAGCCTCTTTTTTGAGGCATGCTCAAGATCGGGCGTTTCCGGGAGGCGCCCAGGGATCGGAAAACCCGAGTTTTCGGCCTAAAAATCCCAACATTTGGAACGCGACGCCGAAAATGCACTAATGTGGTGCAGGTAATATGTAAATGAATGCGCCGAATTAGGGCATTCCCCTAGTGTGGCATTCCCGCATCTGGTGCAGAATCTCTTCCCATGCAGGTGAGGAGACAAAGCCCTGCATGGGCAATTACCGGCGGCACCGGTACATAAAAAAGTAGCAGTACTCAAAAAAAGCAAAACGCACAACGGCTGGCACCAGGCAGTGCCGGCCGTTGTCGCATAAAAATCCCGCATTTCATCCGCCCAGGGTTTTTCTAGCGCCGCGTTTCGCGTTATTCGCCAGGTCTTGCTTACGCTAGAGCTATGCCCGAATCCCGCGTTTCCTCCCCTACGCCCGTCCCCACCCGCTATTGGCGCCGCAACGTCTGGCTGATCGTGCTGTTGCTGGTCGTCTGGGCCGCGCTGACCTTCATTCCGTCTTATTTCGCTCGTAGCCTGTCGTTCGACTTCATCGGCTGGCCGTTCTCGTTCTGGATGGCGGCCTATGGGGCGCCGCTGGCCTACCTGGTCATCATTGCGGTGTACGCGCGGATCATGAACCGCGAAGATCGCCGCGCCGAAGAGGCCAAGGGGAACCGCTGATGCCTTTCGGCGGAGACACCCCACAGGAACTCAATATCCGGCTGCGCCGCATCTATGTGCTGTACACGGCGGGCTTTGCGCTGATGATCCTGCTGATGGCGCTGGCCGAGATCCTGGGCCTGCCGCGCAACTGGATCGGCTATGTGTTTCTGCTGGTCACGGTCAGCCTGTACGCGGGCATCGGCATCGTCTGCCGCACCTCGGACCAGGTTGAATACTACGTGGCGGGGCGGCGGGTGCCGGCCATCTACAACGGCATGGCGACCGCGGCCGACTGGATGTCGGTGGCCTCGTTCATCGGCGTGGCCGGCACGCTCTACCTGACAGGCTACGGCGGCCTTGCCTACATCATGGGCTGGACCGGCGGCTATGTGCTGGTGGCGATGCTGCTGGCGCCTTACCTGCGGCGCTTCGGCCAATACACCATTCCCGATTTCATGGGCGCGCGCTATGGCGGCAACCTGCCGCGGCTGGCGGGCGTGGCCTGCGCCATTCTCTGTTCGTTCACCTACCTGGTCGCGCAGATCTATGGCGTGGGCATCATCACCACCCGCATGACGGGCATTTCGTTCGAACTGGGCATCTTCGTGGCGCTGGGCGGCATGCTGGTCTGTTCGTTCCTGGGCGGCATGCGCGCCGTCACGTGGACGCAGGTGGGGCAGTACATCATCCTGGTCATCGCCTACCTGGTGCCCGTGGTGTGGCTGTCCATCAAGCACACCGACATGCCGATTCCCCAGCTGTCGGCCGGAGTGGTGCTGCAGCAGGTGACGGAAAAAGAGGTCTACCTGCAGAACGACCCGGCCGAGATCGAAGTGCGGCGGCTGTGGCAGGAGCGCGCCGACGAGATGGCGCAGCGGGTGCGCGACCTGCCCGAGTCCTGGACACTGGAAAAAGACAAGCTGCGCAGCCGCCTGGCGCAACTGAACGCGGGCGATGCGCCCATGGTCGAGATCCGCTCGGTCGAACGGGAACTGGCCGCGTTTCCGCCGAATGCCGACGAAGCGCGGATTGCCTGGTCCCAGGCCAAGGCGACCTTCGAGGCGCGCGCCGCGCCATTGACACCGCACGCCGAGCCGTTCCCGTCCAAGGACCCCGAAGAGCGGCGCAACATGCGCATCAACTTCCTGGCGCTGGTGTTGTGCCTGATGCTGGGCACGGCAGGGATGCCGCACATCCTGATGCGGTCATACACCACGTCCTCGGTGGTCGAGGCGCGCAAATCGGTGTGCTGGTCGCTGCTGTTCATCCTGCTGCTGTACTTTATGGCGCCGGCCCTGGCGCTGCTGGTCAAGTACGAGGTCTACACGCAAGTGGTGGGCTCCAATTTCCTCAGCCTGCCCAACTGGGTCCATGCCTGGAGCGCGGTCGACAGCAACCTGCTGGATGTGACCGACATCAATCGCGACGGCGTGGTGCAGCTCAGCGAAATCAGCATCGGCGCGGACGTGGTGGTGCTGGCCATGCCCGAGATCGGCGGGCTGCCTTATGTGATTTCGGCGCTGGTGGCGGCAGGCGGCCTGGCTGCTGCGCTGTCCACCGCTGACGGCCTGTTGCTGACGCTGTCCAATTCCCTGTCGCACGACATGTGGTATCGGATGGTGTCCCCGCGCATGTCGGCCGCGCGGCGGGTGATGGTGTCCAAGATTCTCTTGCTGGTGGTGGCCTTTGGCGCTGCCTGGGTGGCGGCGCGCAAGCCGGCCGACATCCTGTTCATGGTGTCGGCGGCGTTCTCGTTCGCGGCCTCATCGTTCTTTCCGGCGCTGGTGATGGGCGTGTTCTGGCGCCGCGCCAACAAATGGGGCGCCACGCTGGGCATGGCGGCGGGGCTGGCGGTGACGTTCGCCTACATGACGCACACGCATCCGTGGCTGCGCGAGTGGGTGCTGGGCATTTCGCGTACGCAGCCGGTGGATCTGTGGTGGGGAATCCAGCCGATCGCGGCGGGCGTGTTCGGCGCGCCGGTGGCGTTCCTGACCATCATCGTGGTGTCGTTGCTGACGCCGCCGCCGGATCGGGCCACGCTGGCGCTGGTGGATTACCTGCGCAATCCGGGCGCCACCAAACCGCCGCTCGAAGAGGGCCAGGCCTGAGCGACCGCGCCAGGCGGGCGGGCCTGGTCGGCCGAAGTCAGTGCGAGACGGACTTCGAGAAGACGTTCATGACCACCACGCCGGCGATGATCAGGCCGATGCCGATCAGCGCGGGGGTGTCCAGGTGCTGCTTGAAGAACAGCGCGCCGACAATGGAGATCAGCACGATGCCCACGCCCGACCAGATGGCGTAGGCGATGCCCACGGGCACTTCGCGCAGCGTCAGCGACAGGAAATAGAACGAGATCATGTAGCCGAACACCGTGATGATCGACGGGGCCAGGCGCGAAAAGCCGTCGGAGCTTTTCAGTGCGCTGGTGGCGAAGATCTCGGCGATGATGGCGATGCCCAGGTAGAGCCACTTCATTTGCGCGGTCCTTCGGATTGGCGCAGCAGCACCAGCAGGGCGCCGGCGCCGCCTTCGCGTTCGGGGGCTTCGGAAAACGCCAGCACCTCGTTCTTTTGCACCAGCCAGGTGCGCGCCTTGTCTTTCAGCACGGGTTCGAGCCCTTCCGAGCCATAGCCCTTGCCGTGCACGACGCGCACGCAGCGGATGCCGTGTTCCTGGCATTCGTCCAGGAACGACAGCAGGGCATGGCGCGCCTGTTCGACCCGCAGGCCGTGCAGATCGAGTTCGGCGCCGGCACGCCACTGGCCGCGGCGCAGGTTGCGTGCGGTGTCGGGGGCGGCGTCGCTGCGCACGAATGCCGTGCCGCCTTCGGACAAGAGGTGCGTGATCTCGCCGCCGTCGGACACGCCGGCATCCGCGCGGTGCGGCGTTTCGCCCAGGGCGTTGGCGCGGCGCAGGGCCGGAGCGGGTTCAGGCGCGGGCTTGTGTTCGACGCGAGGCGCATGCTTGATCGGCTTGACCGACTGCATGCTGCGGCGGAACGCGGCCAGGCCGTCGGCCGGATCGACATCCGCCGACGCGGCGGCCGCGGGCTTTTTCAGCGCCGCCACCCGCTGGGCGAGGGCGGCGCGCTCTTGCTCGGCCTGAAGGTCTTTCTTCAGGCGTTTCAGGTCGGCCTGGCCGACCTTACTGCCCCGCATTCTCCAACCACCGTTGTGCGTCCAGGGCGGCCATGCAGCCCGTGCCGGCGCTGGTGATGGCCTGGCGGTAGACGTGGTCCTGCACGTCGCCGGCGGCAAACACGCCCGGAACGGAGGTCATGGTGGCCATGCCGGACAGGCCGCTCTTGGTGACGATGTAGCCGTCTTTCATTTCCAGCTGGCCCTGGAAGATCTCGGTGTTGGGCTGGTGGCCGATGGCGATGAACGCGCCCGTGACCTTCAGGTCTTCGGTGGCGCCGGTATCGACGTGTCGCACTCGCACGCCGGTCACGCCGCTGTCGTCGCCCAGCACTTCTTCCAGCGTATGGAACACTTTCAGTTCCATGTTGCCGTTTTCGACCTTGCTCATCAGCTTGTCGACCAGGATCGGCTCGGCGCGGAACTTGTCGCGGCGGTGGATCAGGGTGACCTTGCGGCAGATGTTGGACAGGTACAGGGCTTCTTCGACGGCGGTATTGCCGCCGCCGACCACGACCACGTCCTGGTTGCGGTAGAAGAAGCCGTCGCAGGTGGCGCAGCCGGACACGCCGCGGCCCATGAAGGCCTCTTCGGACGGCAGGCCCAGGTACTTGGCCGAGGCGCCCGTGGCGATGATGAGGGCGTCGCAGGTGTAGATCTTGCCGGTGTCGCCCGTGAGGGTGAACGGGCGCTTGGACAGGTCGACCTTGGCGATGTGGTCGAACAGCATTTCGGTGTTGAAGCGTTCGGCGTGCTTCTGGAAGCGCTGCATCAGGTCGGGGCCCTGCACGCCATCGGCGTCGGCCGGCCAGTTGTCGACGTCCGTGGTGGTCATGAGCTGGCCGCCTTGGGCCAGACCTGTAACAAGAACAGGGCTCAGGTTGGCGCGTGCCGCATAGACGGCCGCCGTGTAACCGGCAGGGCCGGAACCGAGTATCAAAACTTTAGCGTGCGTAGGCGTGGACATGGGCGGGTATCTTTAGGTTAACGCCCAATTATAATGAGCCGCATGCCGCGTATCTCGACTGCTTCTCCGCGCGCTTCGCGCAACACCCGTAACGGGCCATCGCCCCTGCAGACGCGTATCTCCGCGCTGCTGCGCGAGGCCCGCTGGATTCTCTTCGCCGCCCTGGCGGCCTGGCTCACGCTGGTGCTGGCCACCTGGAGCGCCGCCGATCCTGGCTGGTCGCATTCCGTCCCCGCCGGCGCCATTCACAACAAGGGTGGAACGCTGGGCGCCTACCTGGCGGACATCCTGCTCTATCTTTTCGGTTTTTCCGCCTGGTGGTGGGTCATCCTGCTGCTGCACCGGGTGCGGGCGGGCTACCGCCGCCTGGCCAGCCATCTTCGTGTTACCAATAGTAAGCAACCGGAAGTGTTGCCGCGCGTCCACTGGGAAGAGGGCATCGGCTTCTTCCTCTTGCTGTTCGGTTCGCTGGGCATGGAAGCCCTGCGCCTGGCCAGCCGTGGCACCCATCTGCCGGGCGCCTCGGAAAACGCCAGCGGCGCCGGCGGCGTCATCGGCCATACCCTGGCCGAACTGACCAGCCGCAGCATCGGCTTTACCGGCAGCACCCTGGCCTTCCTGGTCATGCTGGCGATCGGCCTGAGCCTGTTCTTCTCGTTCTCGTGGCTGACCGTGGCGGAGCGCGTGGGCTCCTGGATGGAAGGCATGGTGCGCCGCGTGCGCAATTCCTACGCCGCCCGCGAAGACCGCAAGGTCGGCGAAGTGGCCAAGGCCGTGCGTACCGAGCAGGTCGTGGCCAAGCAGGAAAAGCTGGTGCACGAGCAGCCGGTGCGGATCGAACCGGCCATCACCGTGGTGCCCAAGTCCGAACGCGTCGAAAAGGAAAAGCAGCAGTCGCTGTTCTTCGCGCCATCGGGCGGCGAAGGCGATCTGCCGGCGATCAGCCTGCTCGACCCGCCGCTGGCCAACCAGGAAACGGTGTCTGCCGAGACTATCGAATTCACCTCGCGCCTGATCGAGAAGAAACTGGCCGACTTCGGCGTGTCCGTCACCGTGGTGGCGGCGCAGGCCGGTCCGGTGATCACGCGCTACGAAATCGAGCCGGCCACTGGCGTGAAGGGCAGCCAGATCGTCAATCTGGCCAAGGACCTGGCCCGGGCGCTCAGCCTGGTCAGCATCCGGGTGGTGGAAACCATACCGGGCAAGAACCTGATGGGCCTGGAACTGCCCAACCCGCGCCGCCAGATGGTCAGGCTGTCCGAGATCCTGGGGTCGCAGACCTATCACGCCAGCCATTCGGTCGTGACCATGGCGCTGGGCAAGGACATTGCCGGCAACCCGGTGGTGGCCGACCTGGCCAAGATGCCCCACCTGCTGGTGGCGGGCACGACCGGTTCGGGCAAGTCCGTCGGGATCAACGCCATGATCCTGTCGCTGCTCTACAAGGCCGACGCCTCCCACACGCGCGTGATCCTGATCGACCCGAAGATGCTCGAAATGAGCGTCTACGAAGGTATTCCGCACCTGTTGGCCCCGGTGGTCACTGACATGCGCCAGGCCGCCAATGCGCTGAACTGGTGCGTGGGCGAAATGGAAAAACGCTACCGCCTGATGAGCAAGATGGGCGTGCGCAACCTGGCCGGCTACAACACCAAGATCCGCGACGCGATCAAGCGCGAAGAGCCGATTCCCAATCCGTTCTCGCTGACGCCTGACCAGCCCGAGCCGCTGGCGCCGCTGCCCACCATCGTGGTGGTCATCGACGAGCTGGCCGACCTGATGATGGTGGTGGGCAAGAAGATCGAAGAACTGATCGCCCGCCTGGCCCAGAAGGCGCGTGCGGCCGGCATCCATTTGATCCTGGCGACGCAGCGCCCCAGCGTGGATGTGATCACCGGCCTGATCAAGGCCAACATCCCGACCCGCATCGCGTTCCAGGTGTCGTCCAAGATCGATTCGCGCACCATTCTTGACCAGATGGGCGCCGAAACGCTGCTGGGTCAGGGCGACATGCTCTACATGCCGCCGGGCACGGGGTTGCCGGTGCGTGTGCACGGCGCCTTCGTCAGCGACGATGAAGTGCACCGCGTGGTCGAAAGCCTGAAGGCGCAGGGTGAACCGAACTACATCGAAGGCCTGCTGGAAGGCGGGCTGGATGGCGACGGCGGCGAAGGCGCCAGCAGCGTCACGGGCATCGGCGGCGACGCCGAGTCCGACCCGATGTACGACCAGGCCTGCGAGGTGGTGCTCAAGCATCGCCGCGCCTCGATCTCGCTGGTGCAGCGCCATTTGCGCATTGGTTACAACCGTGCGGCGCGGTTACTCGAGCAGATGGAACAATCGGGTATGGTGTCGGCGATGCAGTCCAATGGCAACCGGGAAATCCTGGTTCCTGCCGCCGCCGCTCGAGAGGAAGCATGATGAAGACGTTTCGCGGCCTGGCCGCCGCCCTGGCTTTTTGCGTGGCTCCCGCGCTGGTTCCGGTTTCGGCCGTGGCGGCCAGCGCGCAAGAGCAGTTGCGCTCGTTCGTCAGCACGGTGACGGCGGCAACGGGGTCTTTTTCGCAGTACACGGTGAATACGCAAGGGCGTACGCAACCGGCGCAGACGGGGGTGTTTTCGTTCCAGCGGCCGGGGAAGTTCAAGTGGGCGGTGCAAAAGCCGTATGAACAACTCGTGATTTCGGACGGCCGTCAGGTGTTCCAGTTCGATCCGGATCTGGCACAGGTGACCGAGCGCAAGGTGGATGCCGCCATCGGCACGTCGCCGGCCGCGATCCTGTTCGGGTCGGGGTCGCTGGAGCAGTCGTTCGATGTGTCTGCCTTGCCTTCCAAGGATGGCGTCGATTGGCTGCGGGCCAAGCCGCGGACCGCGGATGCGGGGTTTTCGCGGGTGGATATCGGGATGAAGGACAATCTGCCCGTTCGGGTCGAATTGCTGGATTCTTTTGGGCAGACGACTCGGGTGGATCTTTCCGGGATTGTGCCTAATCCCAAGTTGGCGGATAAGGAATTTCAGTTTGTGGCGCCTAAGGGCGTTGATGTAGTCAAGATGTAGGCTTGAGGCCTAGTCGCTGCGCGCGACGGGCGCGGTCTTATTCTTCTGCTTGTCTTTTGTTGGCTTGAAGTTTTTGCTTCGTAGGCCGCCCGGCACGGGGTGCGCATACGCTGAGCGCGCCAACGATTGCGGTCCGGAGCCTTCGCTCCGGACTTCCCCCTCGTCATCTTCGTTGTCGCCTTCGGCGACGGCCTTCAGATTCCCTCGGGCGCATCGACGGCGCGCTCAGCGTATGCGCACCCCGCGCCGGGCTACCGGTTGCGAGAAATGGGGTGCTGCCAGACCGAGGGGTGGGGGAGAGGTTTGCGTCGCTTGCCCCAGGCCGGCCGCGCGGGCGGCCTTTTGGGGCTTCGGCAGTGTGCTGCGTCGTGGCGTTGGCGCTGCGCGCTTGCGCCGTGTTGAGATTTCTATGTCGCGCAGCGTAGGCGCCGCGCCAGGATAGTCGCCCGGCCGCACGGCCGCCCGAAGGCCGGGCAGCCCCCTTGGGGGGCAGCAAGCGCGAAGTGCGCAGCGTGGGGGCTCATCTCCCAGTCGCACGGCCGTCCGAAGGCCGGGCAGCCCCCTTGGGGGGCAGCAAGCTCACGCAGTGAGCGCAGCGTGGGGGCGCTTATACGCCACGCAGTCTATTTCCACCTTGGCGTCCACCATCAGCGGCGACTGCACGCAGGCGCGTGCGGGCGGGTTGTTGCCGAAGTATTCCTTGAACACCTTGTTGAACGACGGGAAGTCGCGGGCGTCGTCCAGCCAGACGCCGCAGCGGATGACGTGTTCGGGGCCGTAGCCGGCTTCCTGCAGGATGGCCAGGACTTGTTGGATGGCCTTGTGGCACTGGGCGACGGTACCGCCTTCGATGACTTCGCCATTTTCCATGGGGACCTGGCCCGAGACGTAGAGCCAGCCGTCGGCGGCGACGGCGCGGGCGAAGGGCATGTGGGAGCCGCCTTGGCCGGTGCCGCCGGCGACGCCGTAGCGGGTGATGCCGTTGTTGTCGGGGGTGGGGGCGTTGCTCATGTGGGCTCCTGGGAGGAAGAGGGGGTGGACGCGGCGAAGCTGGCGCGCAGGTCGCCGTTGCGGGGCAACCAGCGGCCGGCGCGGTCGCCGGTGGGCTGGCCTTGGTGATAGGACAGGGCGCCGTTGACCCAGACGGCTTCGATGCCGGCGGCGGTCTGGACGGGGGCGGCGAAGGTGGCGCGGTCGATGACGGTGTCAGGGTTGAAGAGCACCAGGTCGGCGTGAAAGCCTTGGCGGATCAGGCCGCGTTCGGCCAGGCCGAAGCGGGCGGCGGACAGGCCGGTCATCTTGTGCACGGCTTCGGCCAGGGGGAACAGGCCGACGTCGCGGCTGTAGTGACCGAGCACGCGGGGAAAGGCGCCCCACAGGCGCGGGTGCGGCATGGGGTCGTTGGGCAGGCCGTCCGAGCCCACCATGGTCAGGCGGTGCGACAGCACGCGGCGCACGTCGTCTTCGTGCATGTTGTGATAGACCGCGCCGGCGGGTTGCAGGCGCTGGGCGGCTTCGAGCAGGCTGACGCCCCAGTCGGCGGCGATGGCGGCGAGTTTGCGGCGGGCCTGCTCGGGGTGCGGCACGGACCAGGTGATGTCGATGTCGAATTCGTCGGTGACCTGTTTCAGGTCCAGCGTGGACGAGCTGGCGGAATAGGGGTAGCAGTCGCAGCCGACGTGTTGCAGGCGGCCGGCGTTTTCCAGCGTGAACAGCACTTCCCTGGTGCGGCCCCAGTTGCCGGCGCCGGCGCATTTCAGGTGCGACACCACCACCGGCACGCGGGCGTGCAGGGCGATGTCGAAGGCCTCTTGCATGGCTTCCAGGATGGCGGCGAATTCCGAACGCAGGTGGGTGGTGTAGAGCGCGCCGAATTCGTCCAGGGCTTCGGCCAGCAGCTTGACCTCGGCCGTGTCGGCTTCGATGGCCGAGCCGTAGGCCAGGCCGGTGCTCAGGCCGATGGCGCCGTGCGCCAGGGCGTCGCGCAGTTGTTCGCGCATGGCCAGGACTTCGTCGCGGGTGGCGGCGCGGTCCAGGCGGTCCATGTGGTTGTTGCGCAAGGCGGTGTGGCCCACCAGCGCGGCGACGTTCACCGCCGGTTGCGCGGCTTCGATGGCGCGGGTGTAGGCGGCAAAGGTGGGGTAGGCAAAGTCGTCGCGCTGCCCCAGCAGATTCATCGGATCGGGCGGGTCGCCGCGCAGCGAGACGGGCGAGGCGCTGATGCCGCAGTTGCCCACGACCACGGTGGTCACGCCCTGCGACAGCTTGGGCAGCATGCCGGGGGTGCGAATGACGTTGGTGTCGTCGTGGGTGTGGACGTCGATGAAGCCGGGGGCCAGCGCCAGGCCGCTGCCGTCGATGACCTGGCGTGCCGTGGCGCCGGGCAGTTCGCCGATGGCGGCAATGCGGCCGTCGGCCAGCGCGACGCTGGCGACGTAGTCGGCGCCGCCCGAGCCGTCGAGGACGCGGACGTTGCCTATGAGGGTGTCGTACATCATGGTTTCCAGGTTCAATCGCCCAGCGGCAGCCGGTTGGGGCCGCCGCGGTGCTCGTCCAGCGCCAGCTTGATGCGGCGCAGGCGTTCGCGGTTTTCTTCTTGGTTCAGCATGGCCAGTTCGGTGGACAACAGGTCGATGGCCAGCATCATCGCGTAGCGCGACGCCGAGGGTTTGTAGATGAAGTCGGTTTCGTCCGTGCGGATCGGCAGCACCACGTCGGCAAGCTTGGCCAGCTCGGAGGTGGCGTCGGTGATGGCGACCAGGCGCGCACGGTATTGCTTGACGATGCGGGCGGCGCCGACGATTTCCGGCGTCAGGCCCGAGGCCGACAGGACCAGCACGGCGTCGCGCTCGTCCAGCGTGGCGGCGACCATGCGCAACAGCACGGCGTCGCTGTAGACGGCAATGGGATAGCCCAGGCGCACCAGGCGCGACTGCACTTCCTGCGCCAGCACGGCCGACGCGCCGCCCATGCCGAATACGTAGATCATGCGGGCGCCGTCGACGATGGACGCAGCGGCCTCGAACAGCGGCTCGGTGAAGGTCGGCAGATGGGCGCGCAGCGTGCTTTCGATGTCGGCGTAGATGCGTGCGTAGAACGTGCTTTCCTCGGCCGGGGCGTTCTGATCCAGGAAGCGGCTGCCCACGGTGCTGGCCTGGGCCAGCTTCATCTTCAGGTCGCGGGTGTCGTCGCAGCCGACCGTGCGGGCAAAGCGCGAGATCGTGGCGATGCTGACGCCGGCCTTGGCCGCCAGCTGGTCGACGGTGGCGCTGGCGCTCCAGATGATGTTGTCCAGGATGGCGTCGGCCACCTTGCGCTCGGTCACGCTCAGGTCGTCCCGGCGGCTGCGGATCTGGAAGACGATGTCGCGGATGATGTTCATGTGCAATTCCTGGATCGATTCGGGCGGGCGTGTGCCCCTACGCGGCCAGCTCAGGGTCGCCAAGGCGCGAACAGGCCGCGAAGTGGCCTGGCCCGACATTGACGTCGCGCGCTTCGGTGGTGGCGCAGGCCTCGATGGCGTGCGGGCAGCGGGTGCGGAATACGCATCCCGACGGCGGGTTGACCGGGCTGGGGATGTCGCCCTTGAGCAGAATACGCGAACGCGGTGCGCGCGGATCCGGCACCGGCGCGGCCGACAGCAGCGCGCGGGTGTAGGGATGGCGCGGCCGGGCATAGACCTCGCTGGTCGGGCCGCGTTCCATCACCCGGCCCAGGTACATCACGACCACTTCGTCGCACAGGTAGTCGACCACGGCCAGGTCGTGCGCCACGAACAGCATGGTCAGACCCAGGTCGCGCTGCAGGTCCTGCAGCAGGTTCAGCACCTGCGCCTGTACCGACACGTCCAGGGCCGACACGGGCTCGTCGGCCACGATGAAGTCCGGTTCTACCGCCAGTGCGCGGGCAATGCCGATGCGCTGGCGCTGCCCGCCCGAGAACTCGTGCGGGTAGCGGCGGCTGTGGTCGGCGTTCAGGCCGACGCGTTCGAGCAATTCGCCGATGCGCGCGTCGCGGCGGGTCTGGGCCAGGCGGTGGGTGTCCAGCGCCTCGCCCAGGATCTCGGCGACCGTCATGCGCGGGTTCAGGCTGGCGTAGGGGTCCTGGAACACGATCTGCATGCGGCGGCGCCAGGGCAGCATCTGCTTTTCGGACAGGTGCGTGATGTCCTGACCATCGAACAGCAGGCGGCCGGCGGTGGGTGCGAACAGGCGCAGCAGGGCACGGCCGGTGGTGGTCTTGCCGGAGCCGGATTCTCCCACCAGGCCGACGATGGTGTTGCGCGGCACGTCGAAGCTGACGCCGTCCACGGCCCGCACCACCGGGGCGTTGCGAGCTTGCGACGTGGGGAAATGGACCTTCAGGTCCTCGATGCGCACCAGCGGATCGGCAGCGCGGATGGGCTGGGGGCTTGCGGTCATAGCGGGGTCACCTTGATGCAGCGGGCGCGGTGCTGGTCCTGCACCGTCACCAGGTCGGGCACGGCGCGCAGGCAATTGTCGTCAGCCAGCTCGCAGCGCGGCGCGAACGTACAGCCGGCAGGTAGCGACAGGACGCTGGGCACGTTGCCCGGAATGGCGCGCAGGCGCTCGCCCGAAGCCAGCAGCGCCGCGGTCGGCAGGCAGGACAAGAGGCCGCGGGTATAGGGGTGGGTAGGTTTTTCGAACAGGTCGTAGACGCCGGCGTCCTCGACCACGCGGCCGGCGTACATGACAGCGACGCGATGCGCGATCTCGGCCACCACGCCCAGGTTGTGCGTGATG
This sequence comes from Achromobacter sp. FW305-C-28, assembly GCF_058783235.1. Classification (NCBI taxonomy): domain Bacteria; kingdom Pseudomonadati; phylum Pseudomonadota; class Betaproteobacteria; order Burkholderiales; family Alcaligenaceae; genus Achromobacter; species Achromobacter sp. FW305-C-28. The sequence goes on from NZ_JBYSYL010000001.1 coordinate 216,848, forward strand.
AACAGGATGCTCATGTTCATCTCGGCCTGCAGGCGGCGCAGCAGGTCCAGGATCTGCGCCTGCACCGTCACGTCCAGCGCGGTGGTGGGCTCGTCGGCGATCAGCACCGCCGGGTTGCAGGCCAGCGCCAGCGCGATCATGACGCGTTGGCGCATGCCGCCCGACATCTGGTGCGGATACTCGTTCACGCGCCGGTCGGCCGCCGGAATCTCGACGCGGTCCAGCATCTCGCGGGCGCGCTTCATGGCCGCCGCGTGCGAACCGCCTTCGTGCTGCAGCACGGCCTCGGCGATCTGGTCGCCCACCGTGTACAGCGGATTCAGGCTGGTCATGGGTTCCTGGAAGATCATCGCGATCTCGGCGCCGCGGATGCGGCGCAAGGTCGAGGCCGACGCGTGGGCCAGGTCGTGTTCCTGGCCGCGGCGATCGCGAAAGCGGATCTTGCCCGCCTCGATGCGGCCGGCCGGCTTGGGCAACAGGCCCATGATCGACAGGCTGGTCACGGACTTGCCGGAACCGGATTCGCCGACGATGGCCAGCGTTTCGCCGCGGGCCAGGTCGAAGGTGACGCCGTCCACCGATTTGGCGATGCCGTCGCGGCTGTGGAACCAGGTTTTCAGGCCTTCCACCGACAGCACGACGTCTCGGGTGCTTGCGGTCATGATTACAGCTCCTTGCGCAGGCGCGGGTCGAGGACGTCTCGCAGTCCGTCGCCGACCAATTGCAGCGACAGCACGGACAGGACGATGGCGATGCCGGGGAAAATCATGATCCAGTCGGCCGAACCCATGTACTGCTGGCCGGCGTTGATCATGGTGCCCCAGGTGGGAATGTCGGGCGACACGCCCACGCCCAGGAACGACAGGCCGGCTTCGGCCAGGATCGCGTAGGCGAAGATGAAGGTGCCCTGCACCAGGATGGGCGACAGCAGGTTGCGCAGCACGTGCACCGTGACGATGCGCCAGGTGCTGACGCCCAGGGCGCGGGCGGCTTCCACGAACGGCAGTTCGCGGATCACCAGCGTCGAGGCGCGCACGATGCGGGCCAGGCGCGGCGTGTAGACGATGCCCAGCGCGATCACCACGTTCACCAGCGACGGCCCCAGCGCGGCCACCAGCGAGATGGCCAGCAGGATGTCCGGGAAGGCCATCATGGCGTCGATCAGGCGCGACACGAACTTGTCGGCCGACCGGAAAAAGCCCGCGATCAAGCCCAGGGCAATGCCCAGCACGCTGGACAGGATCACCACCGAGAAGCCCACCATCAGCGACAGCCGGCCGCCATGGATGACGCGGCTGAACACGTCGCGGCCAAAGTCGTCGGTGCCGAACCAGTGGGTGGCGCTGGGCGCCTTGAGCCGGTTCATGATCGACAGCTTGTAGGGGTCGAACGGACTGACCCAGGGGGCCAGCAGCGCGGCGGCCACCAGCACGACGATGACGATCAGGCTGATCAGCACCGTCTTGCGCGCCACCAGCAGGCGCAGGACCTGCCAGCGGTCGACGCCGGAAGTTGCAGGAGTGTTGTTCATTATCTCAGCCGCTCCATTCGCGGCACATCAGCTTGGGGCCGCCGCGGAGCCGGCTTTGCCGGGCCGCTGGGGGCTCCCCCTTGAGGGGGAGGCGCCATAGGCGCGTCGGGGGTGGGATTCATGCTTTCAGTAACGCACTCGGGGGTCGACCAGCAGGTAGAGCAGGTCGATGAACAGATTGATCAGGACGTAGATCGCGGCAATGATGAGCAGCGCGCCCTGGATGACGGGGTAGTCGCGGCGCAGCACGGCCGACACCACCAGGCTGCCCACGCCAGGCAGGCCGAACACGGTTTCGGTCACCACGGCGCCGCTGATCAGCAGGGCGGTTGTCAAGCCCAGCACCGTCAGGATCGGGATCAACGCGTTGCGCACGGCGTGCTTCAGGATGACCTTGCTTTCCGGCAGGCCCTTGGCCCGGGCGGTGCGTACGTAGTCGTCACGCAGCACGTCCAGCATGCTGGCGCGGATGAAACGGGTGATCAGCGCCGAATTGACCAGGCCCAGCACCACGGCGGGCAGGATCAGGTGCGACACGCGGGTCGCCAGCGACGCATCGGGGCCGCCATAGCCGGACACCGGCAGCCAGCCCAGCTTCACCGAGAACAGCTGCATCAGCAACAGGCCCAGCCAGAAACTGGGCACGCTGGACGTGAACATCGAGAACGACAGCACCGACTGGTCCAGCGTGGTGCCGCGCTTGACCGCCGACAGGATGCCCACCGGCAATGCGATCGCGGTGGCGATCAGCAGCGACATCAGCGTCAGCAGCAGGGTCGGTTCGGCGCGATCGGCCAGCGCCGACAGCACCGGTTTGTTCATGAAGATGGACTGGCCCAGGTCGCCCTGCACCAGCTTGCCCAGCCACGAGACGTACTGCACGGGCAGGGGGCGGTCCAGCCCCAGTTGATGTTCCAGCGCGGCGATGTCCGCCTGGCTGGCCTGGGGCCCGAGCATCACGGCCGCGGGGTTGCCGGGCGTGACGCGGATGATCACGAACACGATGGTCGCGACGATGAACATCACGGCCACCAGCCCGATCAGCCGGTTCAAGAGATAACGCAACACAGTGGAATCCTAAAGATCAGTGCGCGGATGGCAGGCGCCGGGCGGGATGGGCCGGTGTCGGCCCATCCCGGGGCCTGGCTTGCGGGGGCGGCTGTTACTTCGCCGACTTCCAGGCGTTCCAGAAGTACGGCCACGGGGCGGGCTTGACGCCTTGCAACGACGGCGAGCGCGCGGCCTGGGCGTTGAAATCACCCACCTTCACGAAGGGGATTTCGTCGTACACGGCCTGCTGCACGTCGGCCCAGCGTTTGACGCGTTCTTCCTGGGTGCGGGCCTGGTTGAAGGCGTCCATCACCTGTGCGCGGCGCGGCGTGTCCCACCAGCCCGGGGCGTCCTTGGACGGGAAGTCGATCAACGCCGGTTCGGGCAGGAATACGCTATGGGTAATGAAGATGTCCCACACGGCGGGGTCCTGGCGGCGCTGTGTCAGCGTGGCCCAGTCCACCACCTGCATGTCCACCGTGAAGCCGGCGGCCTTCAGGTATTCCGCGGCCACCAGCGCCATCTTGTAGTGAAACTCGTACTGCTGGCTGGTCAGGATGCGGATCTTCTTGTCTTGCAGGTTGGCGCCGTCCAGCAGCTTCTTGGCGGCGGCGGTGTCGGCCTTGTTGTAGACCTTGCCGCCCAGCGACGTGGCCCAGGGGTAGCCTTCCGGATACAGGTCGCCGTTGAGCTTGTAGAACTCTTTGTTGCCGAAGGCGGCGTACAGCATGTCTTCTTCGTTCAGCGCCAACTGCACGGCCTGGCGCACCGCCAGGTTGGACATGATGCCTTGCTTGGTGTTGAGCACCAGGCGGGGCCAGCCGAACGGCTTGAGCATCACCGGGTCGGAACGGCCGCCCTTGAGCTTGTCCAGCGCTTCGACCGGCAGCGAATCGACGTAGTCGAACTGGCCCGCGGCGGCGGCTTCGGAACGGGTGTTGGCGTTGCCCACCGGCACGAAGCGGATTTCGTCCAGGTATTGCTTACGCGCGCCGCCGTAGCCGTCGGGCTCGCCTTCGCGCTGCTTGTAGCCTTCGAAGCGCGTCAGCTGGATGTACTGGTCCGGCACGCGCGCCTTGAGCTGGTAGGGGCCGGTGCCGACGATCTCGGTCAGCACCGGGGCGATCTTGCCTTTGGGCATGATCACGGCGGCGGCGTTGTTCATGGCCAGCAGCGCGGTCAGCGGCGCGTAGGGCTGCTTGAGCGTGATGCGGATCGTGTTGGCGTCGGGCGCTTCGATGTTGGCGATGACCTTGGCGGCCATCTTGCCGCGGGTGGCGGTCTCGGTCCAGCGCTTGAGCGAGGCCAGCACGTCCGACGAATCCATCTTGGAGCCGTCATGGAACGAGATGCCCTGGCGCAGGGCGATGGTGTAGACCAGGCCGTCCGGCGTCACCTCGGGCATCTTGTCGGCCAGCAGCGGGGTCAGGTTCCACTTGGCGTCGAAGGTGTACAGCGTTTCGAAGAAATGCTGGGTCAGGATGCCCACCAGGTCGGCGGTGCTGCTCATCGGATCCAGCGTCGGCGGCTCCCCGATGGTGGCCACCGAAATCGTGCCTCCCTTGACCGGCGTGGCACAGAGGGCGGGGGTCGACAATGCGGTCAAGCCAATTGCGCCGGCCGCGAGCAGGCTCTTCAGCCCACCGCCTCGCCGGGAGGTACGGAAGTTCATGATTCTCTCTCCAGAGGGTCAAAAACAGGTTGTCGCGTAATTCGGAAAAGGCGCCGGGTTCCCCAATGTGCCCCCTTGGGGCCTGGCGCTGATGCGTCAGGCAGGGGGCGTTCAGAAGAAGGTCTCGGCCACGTCGGTGACGCGGTACTGCTCGTCCACCAGCAGCACCTGGCGCCACTTGTCGAACGTCAGGCAGGGGTGGGAAATGTCGAAGGCGATCATGTCGCCGACCTGGATGTCGTCGGCCTCGCCGATCTGCATGAAGGCGTGCTGGTCCATCATGGCGGTCAGCTTCCATTGCGCGGGCGCGCCCTGCGGGGCGGCCTGGCCGGGGCGGTAGTGCAGTGACGGCGTCGGCAGGCCGGCGTCGAAGGCCGCGTCGCGCTTGCCCATGGCCACGATGGCGCGGCCCGGCTCGGGCAGCGATTGCACGTAGGCCCAGACTTGCAGCGCGGGCTGCAGGCCCGGCTCCATTTTGTGGGCCACGGGGTTGTGGGTGTTGATGCGTTCGGCCGCCGAGCGGTAGACGCCCACGTCGTGGGACAGGTAGCAACCCGGACGCAGCACGATTTCCAGCGGCGCGCCGATGTCCAGCTGCGAGAATTCCTCGGCCACCACGTCGAACCACGCCGACCCGGCGCCGGAGATCAGCGCCGGGCCGTGCTTGCGCAGGCGGCCGGCGGTGGCCAGGCCGCGCAGCGCGTCGGTGGCGCGGCGCAGGAAGGCGCGGATGGCGGCCTCTTCCTGCAACACGCCTTCGTAGACTTCGATGCCGGCCAGGGCCAGGCCGGGCCAGCGTCCGATTTCCTCGACCACGGCCTGCAGTTGCGCGTCGTCGCGCACGCCGGTGCGCCCGCCCGTGGGGCCCAGCTCGATCAGGACGGGCAGCACCAGCCCTTGCTCGCCGAAATAGCGGCCCAGCTGGGCGGCATTGGCGGCAGAGTCGACGATGCAGAAAAAGGTGAAGGCGGGGTCGCGCAGCAGCTTGGCGATCAAGGCCATGTTGGCGCGGCCGACCAGTTGATTGGCCATCAGCACCCGGCGGATGCCGTGCTGATAGGCGGCGGCGACTTGCGGGGCGGTCGCCAGCGTGATGCCCCAGGCGCCGTTGTCGATCTGGCGCTTGAACAGCGCCGGGCTCATGGTGGTCTTGCCGTGCGGCGCCAGCTTGACGCGATACGCTTCCATGAAGCGCTGCATCCATTGCAGGTTGTGCCGCACCCGGGCCTCGTACAGCACCGCCACGGGCAGGCTGACGTCTTCGGCCAGCAGGTTCCAGTTCAGCGTCGCCACGTCGGCGGTCGTACAGGCCTCGGGGAAGGCGCCCAGGCCTTTGCCGTTGACGTCCAGAGGGGCTGCGGGGGAGGAGGAATGGGTCATGGTGGGCGCCTGCTTATGGAAAATATTTACGGCAAATCCGTTTTTTTTCATTATCGTGAAAAGAATTTACAAGCGGCAGTTGGGAGTTACCCGTAGGCGGCGGGTCGGACCGGTTGGCGCGACAATAGGCGATTCGCCGAGGAATTCGCGGGCCTGCCGCCCGTTGCCCCACACAAGGAAGAGTCATGCTGAAAGTCGCTTTGGGCCAGTTCGCCGTCAGCCGCGTCTGGGAAGAAAACGCTCAGGTCTGTGTCGATCTCATGCGGCGCGCCCGCGAGGGCGGCGCCGGCCTGCTGGTGCTGCCCGAAGGCATCCTGGCGCGCGATATCACCGATCCCCAGATCGTTCTGAAGGCCGCGCAGCCGCTGGACGGCCCCTTCATGGCGCGCTTGCTCGAGGCCAGCCGGGGTTCTGACCTGGCGACCATGATGTGCGTGCACGTGCCGACCGGCGAAGGCCGCGTCTGGAACACGCTGGTCACGATCCAGGACGGCCGCATCGTGTCGCAGTACCGCAAGCTGCACCTGTACGACGCCTTCACCATGAAGGAATCCACCAACGTCACCCCGGGCAATGACATCCCGCCGCTGCTCGAACTCGGCGGCCTGAAGATCGGCCTGATGACCTGCTACGACGTGCGCTTTCCCGAGCTGGCGCGGCGCCTGGCGCTTGACGGCGCCGACCTGCTGGTGCTGCCGGCAGCCTGGGTCCGCGGCCCGCTCAAGGAAAAACACTGGGAAGTGCTGGTCACGGCCCGCGCGCTGGAAAACACCTGCTACATCGCGGCCACCGGCGAATGCGGCGAGCGCAATATCGGCTGCAGCATGGTGGTGGACCCCTTGGGCGTGGTCACGGCCCAGGCCGGCGAGGCGCCGGCCCTGGTGTTCGCGGACATCGACCCGGAACGCCTGGCGCATGCCCGCAAGGTGCTGCCGGTGCTGGCCAACCGCCGTTTCGCGGCGCCGCAACTGGCCTGACGGCTGACGCGGCCCGCAAGCCGGGCCGCGTGGTGGCGCAAGGGGGAGAGCCACGCTGAAATCGGCAGCAGGGCCGGCCCCCGACCCGCGGCAGGCGGCCGGTCCGGCATGGTGTAATACTGGCTTGATTTCCTTGCCGTCTTCCCCCATCTGCTGCCAATGAGCAACGATCTCTTCGCGGCCGATCCTGCGCATCGGCCCTATGTGCCGCTGGCTGAACGCCTGCGCCCGCGTTCGCTGGCCGACGTGGTCGGCCAGTCGCACCTGCTAGGCCCCGACAAGCCCCTGCGCGTCGCCTTCGAATCCGGCCGTCCGCACTCCATGATCTTCTGGGGGCCGCCCGGCGTGGGCAAGACCACGCTGGCGCGCCTGATGGCCGACGGCTTCGACGCCCAGTTCATCGCCATTTCCGCCGTGCTGGGCGGGGTCAAGGACATCCGCGACGCGGTCACGGTGGCCCAGGTGGCCCAGGGCCAGGGCCGCCGCACCATCCTGTTCGTCGACGAGGTGCACCGCTTCAACAAGGCGCAGCAGGACGCCTTCCTGCCCTACGTCGAAAGCGGCCTGTTCACCTTCATCGGCGCGACCACGGAAAACCCCTCGTTCGAGGTCAATTCCGCGTTGCTGTCGCGCGCCCGCGTCTACGTGCTGCAGTCGCTCACCGCCGAAGAACTGCAACAACTGGTCGACCGCGCCGCCCAAGCGCTCAACGACGGCCTGGAAGACGACGCCCGGATCCACATCGCGCCCGATGCGCGCGAACAACTCGCCGCCTGGGCCGACGGCGACGCGCGCCGCCTCATCAGCGCCGTGGAAGTGGTGGCCGAATCCGCCCAGTCCGCCGGCCGCGACACGGTCGATGCCGAGTGGCTGGAAATCTCGCTATCGCAGAACCTGCGGCGCTTCGACAAGGGCGGCGATGCCTTCTACGACCAGATCAGCGCGCTGCACAAGTCGGTGCGCGGCTCCAACCCCGACGCCGCGCTGTACTGGTTCTGCCGCATGATCGACGGCGGCGCCGACCCGAAGTACCTGTCGCGCCGGCTGGTGCGCATGGCCGTCGAGGACATCGGCCTGGCCGACCCGCGCGCCACCGACCTGGCCGTGAACGGCGCCGACATCTACGAACGCCTGGGTTCACCCGAAGGCGAACTGGCGCTTGCCCAGGCGGTGGTCTACATGGCCTGTGCGGCCAAGTCCAACGCCGTCTACAACGCCTACAACCAGGCCCGCAAGTTCGCCGCCGAGCACGGCAGCGCGCCGGTGCCCATCCATCTGCGCAATGCGCCCACCAAGCTCATGAAGCAATTGGGCCACGGCAAGGCCTACCGCTATGCCCACGACGAGCCCCATGGCTACGCCGCGGCCGAGCAATATTTCCCCGATGGGCTCAATCCGTCCTTCTATCGGCCAACCGATCGCGGCCTGGAGGCTAAAATCCAGCAAAAGTTGGCATTTCTGCGCCAGCTGGACGCAGAAGAACGTGCCAAGAAACGGTAACGGGCGCCGCCCGTTGCTTCTCGCAACCTCACCGACACCACTATGCTAGACCCGATACTGCTGCGCAAAGACCTGCAAACCGTCGTAGACCGCCTCAAGAGCCGTGGCGTGTCCTTCGACACGGAACGGTTCAACGAGCTGGAATCTCGCCGCAAGGCCGTCCAGACCGAAACCGAATCCCTGCAGGCCCGCCGCAACGCGCTGGCCAAGCAGATCGGTCAGCTCAAGGCCAAGGGCGAAGACGCCAGCGCCGTCATGGCGGAATCGCAGGCCGTGCCCGAACGCCTGAAGCAGCTGGAAGAGGAACTGGCCTCCTTGCAGCAGCCGCTGAACGAGCTGCTGATGTCGGTGCCGAACCTGCCGCACGCCAGCGTGCCGCTGGGTGAATCGGCCGACGACAACGTCGAAATCCGCCGCTGGCTGCCCGCCGCGGCCGGCGCCGACGGCAATCCGCAGCCGCTGGCCTTCGAGGCCCGCGACCACGTGGCCATCGGCGAACCGCTGGGCCTGGATTTCGACATGGCCGCCAAGCTGTCGGGCGCGCGCTTCTCGTTCATGCGCGGCCCCATCGCCCGCCTGCACCGCGCGCTGTCGCAGTTCATGCTGGACCTGCAGACCGGTACCCACGGCTACACCGAGTGCTACACGCCGTACATCGTCAACGCTTCGACGCTGTACGGCACCGGCCAGCTGCCCAAGTTCAAGGACGACATGTTCGCCGTATCCAAGGGCGGCGGCGACGACGATCCCAAGGTCGACGAGCACGGCAAGCCCTTCGTGCGCGAAGACCAATACCTGATTTCCACCTCGGAAATCACGCTGACCAGCGTGGCGCGCGACACCATCCAGGCCGCCGCCGACCTGCCGCTCAAGCTCACCGCCCACACGCCGTGCTTCCGTTCCGAAGCCGGCAGCGGTGGCCGCGATACCCGCGGCATGATCCGCCAGCACCAGTTCGACAAGGTCGAAATGGTGCAGATCACGCAACCGGACCAGTCCTACGCTGCGCTCGAAGACATGGTCGGTCACGCCGAACGCGTGTTGCAGCTGCTGGGCCTGCCGTACCGCGTGGTGCTGCTGTGCACGGGCGACATGGGTTTCGGCTCTGCCAAGACGTACGACCTGGAAGTCTGGCTGCCGGCACAGAACACCTGGCGCGAGATCTCGTCGGTGTCCAACTGCGAAACCTTTCAGGCCCGCCGCATGCAGGCGCGTTTCCGCAATGCCCAGGGCAAGCCGGAATACGTGCACACGCTCAACGGTTCCGGCCTGGCGGTGGGCCGCGCGCTGGTGGCCGTGCTCGAAAACCACCAGCAAGCCGATGGCAGCGTCCTGGTTCCCGAAGCGCTGCAGCCGTACATGGGCGGCCTGACGGTATTGAAGCCCTGACGCCTGTCGAGGTATTTGCAGAATAAAAAACGGAGCCTCGGCTCCGTTTTTTTTATTGCTGCCGGCAAGGAATGGCTTGTCCTGGCGTACGCCATACGCCACAAGGCGGATGGAGCGAATAACCCCGCCTGCCTATCATCGAGACATATTTCTGACTTGTTGGGAGATTATGCTCAACGCATGAGTGCTTGATTTTGATGTGAGCAATTGTGTATTTTCAATAAAAGGGCCGGATAGTTACGGCACAATACGCATGCGTTCTACACGCTTCATTCACTTATATAACAAGGAGTTGTCCATGACTTCAAGAATGATTGGAGATTTTCGTGTGAGATGCTCTGTGGCTCAAGATGACGAGCAGGGCTTCCGCGTGCAGATATGGACTCGCCGCGTAGGCGGAACCGCACCGGAAAAATGCTGGACGGTACCGGGACAGGTACCGTTCGCAAGCTTGCACGAAGCAGAACAGGAAAGCCGGCAATTGTTTGAAGAAATCAATGGTGTGCGTTTCAACGGTGAACCGGAGTTTGCTCATGCGTCCGCATAATGGCTGGTGGCGGGCGTCGAGTGCACCGCGCCGCTGGATCGATCTTGTTCAGGAATCGTCGCGTTGGGCTGATGGCAAGCCCACCCCGGCGCCGCAGCATCCGCCTGTCGTCTCGGCAGGCAAACCCGTCCAGGCTCCCGCAGCCTGACACGCTTTCTCCGGGGTACCGGAAATTGCCCCGCAGAAAAAAAGGCCACTCGTTAGAGTGGCCTTTGTTTTGAGCGGTGCGCCGGCAGGAGCTGCCGGCGGGGAATCAACGGCGCCAGTCGCCGCGGCCGTGGTAGTAGCCCGGGCCGGGGCCGCGATAGTAGCCGTGACCGCGCCAGTAGCCGCCGCCGCGGATATAGACCGGAGCCGGGTAGACCACCGGGGGCGCGACATAGACGGGCGCCGGACGGTAGTAGACCGGGGGCGGCGGCGCGTAGACCGGCGCCGGCGCGACATAGACGGGGGCGGGGGCGACATACACCGGGGCCGGGTAGACCACCCCGGGCACACCGATGGAAATCCCGACGTCCACGCGAGCCAACGCGACGCTGGAGATCAGCAGACCCGCTGCACCCACACCTGCGATTAGCCATTTTTTCATGTTGCACCTGCCTACTGCGTGACGCAGCAAAGTTGAGTATTCGTTAGGCCCATTTTCGGTCTTTTCGGTTCTGCGTGGGTAAGCAGGCCTGCCTCAATAGCGACAATCCGCAACGGCTGTCGCCCGTCGGGCGGGCCGCTTGCTGCATTGCCGCAGATTCGCGCCTCTCTGGTAAACCCGCAGTTGAAATCGACTGAAATACGGCGGCTTGCCCTGGACCCGAGGGGTTGGGTTACAGGTAGTCACCATCAGGGTGCCGCGATTCCCGTGATGACAACACCAGTACGGCTGCCCTGGACGCGGGTCAGGCTTCGCCGGGTTGCTGGCAGCGGAATTCCACCACCCAGACCCAGGGGTTGGCGGCCCAGGCGTGCGCGCCATAGCGTTCGCACCAAGTCAAGGCAAACGCGGTTTGCAGGGGTACGCCTGGCAAGAGTGCCGAGGATTGGTAAAGCGCTTGCGTGCCTTCGGCGCGGGCGTCGGCGTCCGACAGTTTCTGCAGGCGCTGGATGCGTACGCCCACCACGACCGCGGTGGCAAACGGCTTGCCCGTTTCGTCCACCAGGCTGATGCTCTCGCCGGATTTGCCATATGGACAACTGACCCATGGCGAGGTCTTGCGCAGTTCTGCCGAGCCTTCCTTGGCGGGCCCCATCGCGACCCATTTCCCGGAATCGGATGCATCCGCATACCAGGCGGTGGTGGGCTTGGTGGGTTGCGGTTTGACGATGCGCCGGGTTTGCACCTTATAGCCGTCCAGGATGGCTTGCTTGAGCGGCTCGCTGAATTGAAGTGCCTGCCTTTTCATACGCTCGCTGTTCCCCTCACGATCAACGCTTGCGCGCTAATGATGCTGCGGCCGAGTCGACGCGTGCCAACATGGCGGGCTATATAAGCCTCGCACGAACAGTATGACGCGTCGTCGCCGCCATGTCAGGCAAAGGGTTAATTGTGTGTCTTTTTGAATACGCCTGGACGTTGTTTGTATACTCGAACCATGAACACAGACCTGCATGATCTCAAGCCCGGTTACTACTGGTACACCATGGCCTCCGACCCGCTGGCCGTCATCCATATCCACGAAGACGGCGGCGCTACGCTCATGGGCACCGACTATCGCCTGGGCGCCGAAGGCGTGGCCGACATGATTCGCCAGGGGCAGCGTTTCTTCTGGATCGAACCGCCGCAGCAAGCTTGATCCGGCGCGGCGTTGTTTGCCGCGAACCGCCAGCGCTGCGCGTCTAGGACGCCGCCATGACTGACCTGTTGTTAAACAACGTTCGCCTGCCTGATGGCACCGCGGCCGACGTGCTGGTAAGCCGCGGCTGTATCGAACGCATCGGCCCCAACCTGCAGGCGCCTGCCGAGGTGCCGCGAGAGTCCGGTGAGGGCGCATTGCTCCTGCCGGGCCTGGTGGAAGGGCATACCCATCTGGACAAGACCACCTGGGATTCGCCCTGGTACGTAAACCAGGTGGGGCCGGCCCTGACCGACCGCATCGACAATGAACGTGCCTGGCGCGCCACCAGTGGCCATGATGCTGCCGCGCATTCGCGGGCCCTGGCGCTGGCCTTCCTGCGCGAAGGCACGACCCGCATCCGCAGCCATGTCGACGTCGATACCGACGCCGGACTGCGCCATCTGGATGGCGTGCACCAGACCCGCGAGGCGCTGGCCGGGCGGGTGGAAATCCAGACCGTGGCGTTTCCGCAGTCGGGTCTGTTGATCCGGCCCGGCACCGCGGCGTTGCTGGACGAGGCGCTGGCGCAAGGCGCCGACGTGCTGGGCGGGCTGGACCCGTCCGCCATCGATCGCGATCCGGCGCAGTCGCTGGACGTGCTGTTCGGCCTGGCCGACAAGCATGGCAAACCCGTCGATATTCATCTGCACGAGCCTGGCGACCTGGGCGCTTTCACACTCGACCTGATCCTGGATCGCACCGAGGCCCTGGGCCTGGCCGGCCGGGTCGTCATCAGCCATGCATTCTGTCTGGGCGGGGTCGATGCCAAGCGTCTGGACGGCCTGCTCAAGCGCATGGCCGCGCTGGACGTGGCCGTGCTGACCACGGCGCCGCCGTCGCGTCCCGTGCCCGCCGTGCGCGCCTGTCGCGAGGCCGGCGTGACGATCTTTGGCGGCAATGACGGCATCCGCGATACCTGGACGCCCTATGGCAGCCCCGACATGCTGGCGCGCGCCATGATGATCGGCCTGCGCAACGACCTGCGCCGCGACGACGAAGTGCAATGGGCGTTTGATTGTGTCAGCGCCAGCGCGGCCCGTGCCTGTGGTTTCGCCGATTACGGACTGACGCCGGGCGCGCGCGCCGACCTGGTACTGGTACAGGCCAGCGGCGTGGCCGAAGCCGTGGCGCAACGCGCGCCGCGCCGTCTGGTGGTGTCGAGGGGTCGCATCGTGGCGCGCCACGGCCAATTGCTGGACGATCTGGCGGCCTAGCGCTCGGCCAAGTCCACGAAGGCGCGCATCAATTCCGAGCGCACGCCCGAACGCGGCCAGATCGCGCCGACCGTGCGCGTGGGGCAGGGCGAGGGCAGCGGCCACCGCTTGACGGGCGCGGTCGATGCGCCCGTGGTGGCCCAATCGGGCAACAGCGCCACGCCCAACCCTTCCGACACCAGCTTGGCGATGGAATCGATGCCGTCCAGCTCGAACCGTACCTGCGGGCGCAGGTTGCGGGCGCGCAGGTAGTCGTCGGCCATGCGGCCGCCCACCACGCTGCGGTCATAGCGGATATAGGGTTCGCGCGCGATCACGGCCAGCGGGTCGTCCACCACCATGTCCACCGGCGTCACCAGCACCAGCGGCTCGCGCCGCAGGTCGCGCCAGACGCAGGATTTCGGCAGCGTGAACATGGGGTGCACCAGCAGCGCGCCGTCCAGTTCGCTGGCCAGCACCTTGCTGTAGAGCAGGGTGGTGGGCGCCGGTTCGATGTAGATCTCGATATGTGGATGGCGCGCCGCCCAGGTGCGCAGCATCGGCGGCATGATGCCGGTCAGGGCCGTGGGCGTGGCGCCCAGGCGCAGCGGGCCGGCGGGCAGGTCCGATTCGGTGGCGGCCGAACGCAGGTCGCGCAGGTCACGCAGCACGTTGCGCGCGCGTTCCAGGATGCGGGTGCCGGCCGCGGTGGGCTTGACGGTGCGGCCCGACCGCGCGATGAGCGCGCTGCCCATGTCCGCTTCCAGGGCGCGCAGCCGCTGCTGCACCGTGGCGGGCGTCAGCCCCTGGTGGCGGGCCGCCTGTGCGATGGAACCCAGTTCCACCACGTGTACATAGGTCTGCAGGAATCTCGAATCCACGGGCGCGCGCTCTTAAAAGATGTTTTTTCCATATTCTAAAGATGGTTCAAGATAATTGTTTGTTTCTTTGCTGAGGGCAAGAATGCGGTTCAGCGTTGCGCCGGCGCAAAGCGCGCCGGCGTCGTAACCCGCACTATTCCCTTATCAGGAGCCAGCCGTGCCCATCATTGAATCCATCGACGTTTGCGCCGCCGCGGTGCCCTTGGACAAGGTCACTTCGTTTTCGAACCGCACCGTGTCCACGCGCCACTACGGCCTGGTCAAGGTCCGCAGCGCCGACGGCGTGGAAGGCATCGGCTTTTGCTACGTCGGCAGCGCCGGGGGCGAGATCTTCGAAGCCGCGGTACGGAGCCTGCTGGCGCCGGTGCTGCTGGGCCGCGATTCGCACGCGGTCGAAGGCCTATGGCAGGCCATGTACCAGGAAGCGCTGCTGCAAGGGCGCCAGGGCACGGTGATGCGCGCGCTCAGCGCACTGGACATCGCCCTGTGGGACCTGAACGCCAAGAGCGCCGGCCTGCCGCTGCACAAGTTCCTGGGCGCGATGGAACTGGAAACCGTGCCGGCCTACGCCAGCGGCGGCTATTACCTGGACGGCAAGACGCCGCAGCACCTGGGCGAGGAAATGGCCAGCTACGTCGCCAAGGGCTTCAAAGCCGTCAAGATGAAGACGGGCCGTCTGTCGCCGCGCGAAGAAGAGGCGCGGCTGAAGGCCGCGCGCGAAGCCGTGGGGCCGGACGTGGAACTGATGATGGACTGCAATAACGCCTGGCAGGACGTGACTCAGGCCATGCAGTACATCCGCCGTTTCGAGCAGTACGAACCCTATTTCATCGAAGAGCCGTTCGGCCCGGACGACATCGACAGCCACGCCAAGCTGGCGCGCCTGACGCACCTGCCCATCGCCACGGCCGAGATCGGCTACGGCCGCTGGTACCACAAGGAACTGCTGGACAAGGGCGCGGCGGGCATCCTGCAGACCGACGCGGCCGTCTGCGGCGGTATTACCGAATGGAAGCGCATCGCCGCCACGGCCGCCAGCTATGGCGTGGTGGTATGCCCGCACTGGTTCCACGACGTGCACGCGCCGCTGGTGGCCGCCACGCCCAATGCGCGCTATGTTGAGTTTTTCTGGGACGATCAGGTCCTGAATTTCCGCAAGCTGGTGGATCGTCAACTGACCCATAAGGAAGGCCGCGTGGTGCTGCACCAGGAACCCGGCCTGGGATTCGGTTTCGACGAACGCATGGTCGAGCGTTACGGCAAATGGACCCGCATCGGCCGCTGACGAGGAGAGCATTCATGAGCATCCAAGCCGCGGACCGGCCGCAAGGCGTGTATTCCCCGGTCCTTACGCCCTTCAACGCGGACCTGTCGCCCAGCGCGCCGCGCTTTGTCGGGCACTGCCGCGCGCTGCTGGAACAGGGCGCGGGGCTGGCAATCTTCGGTACGAACTCCGAGGCGAATTCGCTCAGCGTGGCCGAAAAGCGCCACCTGCTCGATGCCTTGCTGGATGCCGGCCTGCCGGCTGCTCGCATGATGCCGGGCACCGGCGCGTGCGCGCTGCCCGATGCGGTGGAGCTGACCCGCCATGCGGTCAACGCGGGCTGCGGCGGGGTGCTGATGCTGCCGCCTTTCTACTACAAGGGCGTCAGCGACGAAGGCCTGTTCCGCGCCTTTGCGCACGTGATCGAGCGGGTGGCCGATGAGCGTCTGCGCATCTACCTGTATCACATCCCGCCGGTGTCGGGCGTGCCCATCAGCCTGGAGCTGATCGACCGCCTGCTGGGAGAATTTCCCGGCATCGTTGCCGGCATCAAGGACAGCTCGGGCGATTGGGCCAACACCCAGGCCATGCTGCGCGATTTCCAACCGCGCGGCTTCGACGTGTTCGCGGGTACGGAAACCGTGCTGCTGGAGACGATGCGGGCGGGTGGCGCGGGTTGCATCACCGCCACCGGCAACGTCAATGCCGGTCCGATCGTGGCGCTGTACCGGTCGTGGCAAGAGACGGGCGCAGAAGACCGGCAGCGTGCCTTGAATGACACCCGCGCCATCTTCCAGGCGTATCCGATGATTCCGGCCATGAAGGCCGCGATCGCGCAGCGGCGCAACGATCCGGTGTGGGCAACGGTGCGGCCGCCGCTGGTGGAATTGACCGACGCGCAGGCGGCGCAACTGGCACAGCGCCTGGCGGCGCCGGTGGTTTAAGTCACAGGCAGGACAAGCCGCCCGAGAGGCACGCTGCATCGCGGCTGGCCAGGCGGGCGGCAAGCAGGGCTTACTTAAACAGTCGCCGGGCATGAACCCGGCGCGCGAGGAGACAAGCATGCAACGTAGGCATTTCATTACCGGCGCCGCGGCGCTGGGGGCGGCGCTCGTCCTGCCGTCGGCCCGGGCGCAGGATCTGCCGCCCGGTCCGGTCAAGATCGTGGTGGGGTTTCCGGCAGGCGGCGGCACGGACGTGCTGGCACGCCTGTTGGGCCAGAAGCTGGGCGTGATGTGGGGCATCCCGGTGATCGTCGAAAACCGCGCGGGCGCGGCCGGCATCATCGCGGCCGAACAGGTGGCGCGCCAGCAGGGTGACGGCAACACGCTGCTGATGGCCCACGTGAACAGCCACGGCATCGCGCCGGGCCTGCAGCCCAAGCTGGGTTATTCGGCCGAGCGGGATTTCTCGCCCATCGCATTGGTGGGCAAGACCCCCACGCTGCTGATCGGCGGCGCGGACCAGCCCGCCAAGACCCTGCCGGACCTGGTGGCGCTGTGCCGGGCCCAGCCGGGCAAGATCATCTTCGGGTCCGCGGGCAGCGGCTCGGCCCAGCACCTGGCGCTGGAGATTTTCAAGGCGCGCGCCAGTATCGACGTGCTGCATGTGCCCTACAAGGGGTCGGCGCCGTTGATGAACGACCTGATGGGCGGCCATGTGCAGTACTGCTTCGAAGGCATGACCACCGCCACGCCGCTGATCCAGTCGGGCAAGGTGATTGCGCTGGCGCAGACTTTGCAGCAGCGGTCCAAGAGCCAGCCCAACGTGCCCACCGTGGCCGAGCAAGGCTATCCCGGGTTCGAAGCCAGTATCTGGTTCGGCATGGTCGGCCCGGCCAAGATGCCTGCCGCCATGGTCCAGCGCATGAATCAGGACATCGACCGGGTGTTGGCGATGGCCGAGGTGCAAGAGAAACTGGCGCAGGTGGGGGCCGAGGATGGCGGCGGCAGTGTGCAGCGCTTTGCCGATTTCATGCGGGATGAGCAGCGCAAATATGCCAAGACCATCCAGGACGCGAAGATCGTGGCCGAAGGTTGAGCGGGCGCGGTGTCTCCCAGCAAGGCGGCCTGTCAGGCCGCCTTTTTTTGCGCGTCGTCAACGCGCAGGGATACCGGCGCAGGCAAGATGGACGCTCGCCAGCCGGGGCGGGCGAGTCAAACAGGGGAACTTCCGTCAAATAGTTCTGCATTTCGCCGGTTGTCGGCGAAATCCGGACTGCTAGCATCATCGGGACCCTCGCGAGAACCCTCGAATTCGAACTCTCCGGCGGCATTTTCCTTGATGCATGATGACTAATATTTAGGGGCGGACCATCCAGGGCTTGCGGGCATCTGGTCGACATTGGCAGCGCAGTTTCATGCGATGTCACTGCAGCCGCCGGAACGCGCCTTCAATCCTGCCCGGGTGGTAGCTGGAGGCAGTATGAATAATTGGAAGCTTGGAACCCGCCTGGCGGGTGGATTTGCCGTCTTGCTGGCCATGATCATCACGATGTGCATCGTGGGTCTGGTCAGCCTGGCCAACATCAACGCATCGGTCGAGACCGTCACGCAGCGGTCGCTGATCAAAGAACGCCTGATCAGCGATTGGGCCCGCAATATCCAGAGCGGCGTCACGCGAACCACCGCGATCGCCAAGAGCGCCGACGCCAGCCTGGCTGGCTTCTTCGCGGAAGAGGCCGCCACGTCCACGCGCAATTCGTCAGCGTTGCAGCAAAAGATCGAACCCATGATCGAAAGCCCCGAAGAGCGGCAGCTCTGGGAAGGCATCGGCAAATCGCGGGCGGAATACCTGCGTACGCGCGATGGCATCTTCAAGGCCAAGCAGGAAGGCAATGTCGAAGCCGCCAACAAGATCTTCACGCAGGAGTTCCTGCCGGCCACGCGCCAGTTCATCGACCAGATCACGAAGCTGTCCAATCTGCAGCGTGCCGACATCGACGCCCAGGGCGCCGAGATCGAGAGCGCTTATGGGGTAGCCAATTTCTGGATGATCGCCATCGGGTCCATCGCGGTCGTCAGCGGCCTGCTGCTGGCGGTCTTGCTGACGCGCGGCATTACCCGGCCGTTGTCCCAGGCGGTGCGCGTGGCGCGCACGGTGGCCGCCAACGATCTGACCAGCGCCATCAGCGTGAGCTCGCGCGACGAGATCGGCCAACTGATGCAGGCGCTGGAATCCATGAATGCCACGTTGGTGGGCACCGTCGCCAGGATCCGCACCGGGGTGGACAGCATTGCGTCCGCCTCGGGCGAGATCGCGGCCGGCAATGCCGATCTGTCTTCCCGTACCGAGCAGCAGGCGGCGTCGCTGGAAGAAACCGCCGCGTCCATGGAAGAGCTGTCGTCCACTGTGAAGCAGAATGCCGACAGCGCCAGGCAGGCGAACCAGCTTGCCGCGGCGGCGTCGGACACGGCATCGCGGGGCGGCGCCACGGTCTCCGAAGTCGTCAGCACGATGAGCGCCATTTCGGCCAGCTCGGTCAAGATCGCCGATATCGTTTCCGTGATCGATGGCATTGCCTTCCAGACCAATATCCTGGCCTTGAACGCCGCGGTGGAAGCGGCGCGGGCCGGCGAGCAAGGCAAGGGCTTCGCCGTGGTCGCGGCCGAGGTGCGCACCCTGGCGCAGCGCAGCGCGCAGGCGGCCAAGGAAATCAAGGTCCTGATCGAAGACACCGTGTCCAAGATCCGCCAGGGCTCGGGCAGCGCGGAGCGCGCGGGCGCGACGATGCAGGAAATCGTGAGTTCGGTGCAGCGCGTCACCGACATCATGGGCGAGATCGCCGCCGCCTCCGCCGAGCAGGCCGACGGCATCGAGCAGGTCAACCGCGCTGTCTCTCAAATGGACGAGGTGACGCAACAGAATGCCGCGCTGGTGGAAGAGGCCGCCGCGGCGGCGGGTTCCATGCAGGACCAGGCGGCGGAACTCACGCGAGCCGTCAGCGCCTTCAAGCTGCCGGCCGGCAGCCAGGTCGCGGGCCGGTCGGCCGTGGCTTCCACGGGGTCGACCGACCATCCGTCGGGCCCCGCGCTGCGAATCGCGGCGTACTGAGTCTGTCCAGCGCCTGCGGGCGTTGGGCTGAGACGTTGGGCTGAGAAAGAAAAAGGCCAATCCCGAGGGATTGGCCTTTTTGGAATACTGGCGGAGAGGGTGGGATTCGAACCCACGGTACGGGGATACCGTACGCCTGATTTCGAGTCAGGTACATTCGACCACTCTGCCACCTCTCCGTGGCTGGATTCCGTAACGGCGTCTGGTCTTGCGCAAATGGGGGTTAGGCCATCAGCGCCTTTCCTTTCACAATCAGATCCCTGGTCGGAAGAATCTGCGTTGTCGGAGCAGCGAAGCCCGCAATTCTACAGCAAAAAAATAATTTGTGTAAAGCCCCCCGGTCTCGTCGGCTACAGGGAGTTTCATCGGCTTTCGCGGCGGGCATTCTTTGCGCAGAATCGGACTGTCGCGACCCTGCCGCCTGGCCCCGATGAACCTGATCCTCATCCTGCTGCTTGCCGCCGTTCTGTGCGTTCCCCTGACCCAGCGGCTGGGGCTGGGCGCCATCCCGGGCTACCTGCTGGCCGGGGTGCTGGTGGGGCCGTCGTGCCTGAAGCTGGTGACCGACGTGGGCGACATGGTCAACGTGTCGCAGTGGGGCGTGGTGATGATGCTGTTCATCATCGGCCTGGAACTGGCGCCCAAGCGGCTGTGGGCCATGCGCCGCGAGGTCTTCGCACTGGGATCGCTGCAGATGCTGGTGTGCGGTCTGTTGCTGGGGCTGGTGTTCGGCGCGGCGCTGCGCCACTTGGCGGGCATGGAGTGGCAGGCGGCGGTGCTGTGCGGGCTGTCGCTGGCCTTGTCGTCGACCGCCGTGGCCCTGCGTCTGCTGGACGAACGCGGGCTGACGCGCACCCCGATGGGCCGGTCGGCGCTGGGCGTGCTGCTGTTCCAGGACATGGCGGCGATTCCCATGCTGGTCGCGGCCGGCCTGCTGGGGTCGGGCAGCGCGTCCGAACCGTCCTTCAAGGAAGCGCTGATCGCGGTGGCGGTGGTGGCCGTGGCTTATCGGCTGCGCCTGCTGGGCTGGGCGGCCAAGGCCCAGGTGAATGAACTGTTCACGGCGGCGGCGCTGCTGATGGTGATCGGGACGGCGCAGCTGTTCAACTATGCGGGGCTGTCGGCGGGCCTGGGCGGATTCCTGGTGGGCGTGCTGATGGCCGAGTCGCGCTATCGCGACGAACTGGAAAGGGCCATCGATCCCTTCAAGGGCCTGCTGCTGGGATTGTTTTTCGTGGCCATCGGCATGTCCGTGAACCTGCACGTGGTGGCGGACCACTGGGCCTTCATCCTGGCGGGCGTGACGGCGCTGCTGCTGGTCAAGGCGGGGGTGCTGTACGCCTTTGCCCGCTTCCTGGGGCTGCCGCGCTATCACCGCCTGCTGTTCGCCATGGTGCTGGCGCAGGGGGGTGAATTCAGTTTCGCGATCTTCAACGAGGCCTGGAGCAATCACCTGATGGACCTGGACCAGCGCGACGTGCTGGCCGTGGTGGTGGCGATATCGATGGGCGTGGTGCCTGTCCTGATAAAACTGCTCGAACGCGTGCCCGAGCGGCTGGGCGGCATGGCGGATCTGCCTGTGGTCGAGCCCGTGCCGGAGGCCGATTCCGGCCCCCCGTCAGCCGGTGGCGAACCGCAGCCAACCGCGCCCGGCCCGCATCCGCCGGGGCGGCCGGCCCAATCCCAGGCGGACAGCCAGTCGGACAAGCCCTCTGCTTGACCCCGCGGGCCGTGGGGGCATGGCATGATTGGCGCCTTGCCGGGCAGCTACACTTGACGCTGTTTTTTCAGCCCGTGTTTCGCTCGCGGCGCCGGCCGGCGCATCTCGGCCGCCGCCCGCATTCCGCGCCCCGCCACAGGAGAATGTCTATGCTCAAAGGAAAAGTCGCAGTCGTCACCGGTTCCACCAGCGGGATCGGCCTGGGTATCGCCACGGCCCTGGCCCAGCAAGGCGCCGATATCGTCCTGAACGGCTTTGGCGATGCCGCCGAAATCGAGAAGCTGCGCGCGGTCCTGGCAGCCCAGCATGGCGTCAAGGTGCTGTACGACGGTGCCGACCTGTCCAAGGGCGATGCCGTGCGCGGCCTGATCGACAACGCCGTCCGCCAAGCCGGTCGCATCGACATCCTGGTGAACAACGCCGGCATCCAGCACACCGCGCTGATCGAGGATTTTCCCGCCGACAAGTGGGACGCCATCCTGGCGCTGAACCTGTCGGCCGTGTTCCACGGCACCGCCGCTGCGCTGCCGCACATGAAAAAGCAGGGCTTCGGCCGCATCATCAACATCGCGTCGGCGCATGGCCTGGTGGCCTCGGCCAACAAGTCGGCCTACGTGGCCGCCAAGCACGGCGTGGTGGGCTTCACCAAGGTGACGGCCCTGGAAACCGCCGGGCAAGGCATCACCGCCAACGCCATCTGCCCGGGCTGGGTGCGCACGCCCCTGGTTGAAAAGCAGATCTCGGCGCTGGCCGAAAAGAATGGCGTCGACCAGGAAACCGCCGCTCGCGACCTGCTCAGCGAAAAGCAGCCGTCGCTGCAGTTCGTCACGCCCGAGCAATTGGGCGGCACGGCCGTTTTCCTGGCGTCCGACGCCGCCGCGCAAATCACTGGTACGACCGTTTCCGTCGATGGCGGCTGGACGGCGCGCTGATAAAGGAATTTCGAATGCTGTTTTTGCTTTCCCCCGCCAAGAAGCTGGACTATGACTCGCCCGTGCACGTCGAGACCCATACCCAGCCGTTGTTCGTGGACCAGGCCGCCGGCCTGATCAAGGTGCTCAAGACCAAGAGCGCCGACGATATCTCCGACCTGATGAGCCTGAGTCCGGCCCTGTCCGAACTGAACGTGCAGCGCTATGCGCACTGGAAGCGCACGTTCACGCAGGCCAATTCACGCCAGGCCGTGCTGGCCTTCAATGGCGATGTCTACGAAGGGCTGGATGCCTCGACCCTGTCGGCCAAGCAGCTGGACTGGGCGCAAGAGCACGTGGCTATTCTGAGCGGCCTGTACGGCGTGCTGCGTCCGCTGGACCTGATGCAGCCGTACCGCCTGGAAATGGGCACGCGGTTGGCAACGCCCAAGGGCAAGAACCTGTACGAATACTGGGGCAGCGGCATCGCCGACTACCTGAACGAGCGCCAGGCCGGCCAGAAGGCGCCGGTCATCATCAACCTGGCGTCCGAGGAATACTTCAAGTCGGTCGACCTGAAGGCGCTCAAGGCCCGGGTGGTGCAGTGCGTGTTCCAGGACTGGAAGAATGGCGCCTGGAAGATCATCAGCTTCCACGCCAAGCGGGCACGCGGCCTGATGGCGCGCTACGCGATCCAGCACAAGGTCGCCAAGCCCGAAGGCCTGCACGGCTTCGACCTGGAAGGCTACAAGTTCGACGCCTCGGCCTCGTCCGAGGACAAGCTGGTGTTTCGCCGCAAGGTCTGAGCCGGCGCGAGCCCAGTAAAGACGCCGGCCTCTTGCGGGGCCGGCGTTTTGTTTTCTGCGAAGCCTGATCTCAAGCCGGCGCCGCCACCGGCGGCGCGTGCTGCGGATCCGCCAGGGCATGCAATTCCTGGCGGATCATGTGCGCCGCCTTCAGCATCTGCTTGACCGGATACACCAGCGCCGCCTGTTCGCCTTCGGTGTCGAACTGGGTGGGCAGGTTGGACGGCGGCTGGGCGCGATTTTCGTCCAGCAGGTCGACCATGCCGGTCAGCGCTTGCTGCACGGCCTCGGGTGTGGCGGGCAGGGCGGCCAGGATCGGGATGGCCGCGGTGATCTGCGAGGCCAGCACGTGGTTCTGGATCAGCAGGTTGTTCAGTTCGGGCACGCTGACCTGGTGCGATTTCGGCTCGCTCATCATGCGGTAGAAGGCCTCGGCGAAATTGCTGAACGCAATGTGCACGTTCTTGCGCGCCAGCCGCCAGGCCAGGTCGGCGTCGGTGACGGCCGGAATCTCGTCGGCAGTGGCCCCGACCGGCGCGCCATGGGCCTGCATGGCTTCGACATAGCGCAGGCCGGCCATCAGGTATTCGCGGTTGGCGCGGGTGGCGGCCGCGGCCAGCGGCTTGAGGTAGCGCGCTTCCCACCAGGGCAGGATGTAGCTGCATACCAGCGCCAGCGCGCATCCCAGCAGCGTGTCGATGGCGCGTTCGCCGATCACCGCCATCGACACGGTGCCCGGCGAGACGAAGTGGAACACCAGCACCACGAAGAGCGTGTTGAAGATGGCGCTGGCCATGTAGTTCAGCTGCACCAGGCTGTTGCCCATGATGCAGGCGGCCAGCAGCACGGCGAACAGCAGTTCGGCCCGGTCGGTGACGTTGAACAGCAGCAGGGCGCAGATGCAGCCGATCAGCGTGCCCATCAGGCGCCAGCCGTTGCGCTGGCGGGTCAGCGCGAAACCCGGCTTCATGATGATGACGATGGTCAGCATGATCCAGTAGTTGTGCGCCGAGAACGCGGGCGACAGCCAGCGGCTGGCCAGCGTCATGGCGATGGCGGCGGCGGCCGTGACGCGCAACGCATAGCGAAAGTGCGGCGAGTCCAGCCGCAGGTTGCTGGTCAGCAGCCCGAAGCGGAATTCCTGGCGCGAGATGAAGCGGGTCAGCGACTTGTTGATGCGCAGCACGTCGGTGGGCTTGGCGTGCGGCGAGGCCGCGGTATGGTCGGCCAGGCGGTCGACGATGCGGGCGGAATTGCGCAGGCGCCGCAGCACCTGGACGATCAGGGCCAGCATTTCCGGCTCGCGTTCGCCCAGGCCCTGCTGCTTGAGCTGTTCGATCTCGTATTCGATGGCGCGCAATTCTGCCTTGGCGCTGCTGCGGTACTGCACCTTGCGCCCGCGCGACACGTCCAGCGCGATGCGGTTCAGTTCCAGCGACATCTTCACCAGCGCATCGCGCATGAACATCAGGCAGTCGTTGCCGGCCAGCGCGCGGCGCAAGGCGGCGTAGTCGGTATGCGTGGCCACCAGCGTGTCGAGCAGCTGCAGCATGTCCACGAACATGTTCCAGATCATCACCCGCTGGCGGTCGCCCATGCCCTTGCCGCGGGGCAGGGCGCGCAGCACCATGTCGCGCGCGGCCTGGTGCTTTTCGGTCATGACCGACTGGCGCTGGATCAGGTTGCGGTAGGCCTCGTCCAGGTCTGCGGTTTCGTCATAGAAGGCGGCGCGCGCGGCGACGTAGTCGGCCGTGGCGAACAGCGCCACCGACATGGCCTGTTGTTCCTCGCGCAGCCAGAACAGGCGCGAGAACCCCAGGCTGAAGACGACGTAGAACAGCGCCCCGCCCAGCGTGGCAGCGGCATGCGCCAGGACCTCGTGCGGTTCGAGCGGCGAATGCATGGTCAGCGTCATCAGCAGCAGGCCGGCAAAGCCGATCAGGCCGCCGCGCTTGCCGAATACGGTGAACATGGAATAGACGAAACACTGCGCAATGACCACCAGCCAGATCAGCACGGGATGGGTCGAGGCCAATCCGGTGATGATGACGGTCAGCGTGCCCAGCGCCGCGCCGCCCAGCATTTCGTTGGTGCGGTGCCGCTGCGGGCCGCCGGGCTGGTCGATGATGGCCAGGCACTGCGCGCCGAACGTGGCGACCAGGCCCGTGGTGTAGTGGCCGAACAGCCCGCCCAGCACCAGCACCGGCAACAGCATGCCCACCCCCTGCCGCACTCCGCCGAAGAAGTAGTGGCTGTAGAGGAAACGGCGAATGCTGGCAATGCGCAGATCCATGGGCGCGTGCTCGATGGCTGAAGACCAAACAAGTATATAGATCCGCATCAGCGGCAGTGCTTTTCCCGCAACCTTTACGAATCCGGACCAAACGACATCCCTGCAACCTTCTCGCAACGGTTCGAAAACCGTCGATTTGCTACCTTTGCCGCAACGCGGTAAATTGCTCCACTTGCGCCGGTCTGCCTATCCGAAACCGGCGCGTTGAGGCGGATGGTCAGGGTCACCTCCCAGCCATCCTGCAGCAGTTACACCTGCCGTTGGCCGCGCCACAAGCGTGTGTTGCCAAGGCTTCCATTTCGACCTCCAGCGTCCCCCAGGGGCGTTTGCACTGCGTTCTGTCGAGCGTGTGCCGGGTCGGCAAGGTGTCCGGGTGGCGTGGCTCCGTGAGCCGCTAAGCGCCGGATCATGTTGTCGTAGCCGGTATGGGTTCCGTTGCCGCCGTATCCGGGCGGGCAGCAGTCAGGGTTGCAGGGCCGGTACTGAAAGGAAATACAACATGGAACTGAATGGCGCCGATATCGTCGTGCGCTGCCTGGCCGATGAAGGCGTGGAACACGTTTTCGGCTACCCCGGCGGCGCAGTGCTTTACATCTACGACGCGATCTTCAAGCAAGACAAATTTCAGCATATCCTGGTTCGTCACGAGCAAGCCGCCGTGCACGCCGCCGATGCCTATTCGCGCTCGTCGCAAAAGGTCGGCGTCTGCCTGGTGACCAGCGGACCGGGCGTGACCAATGCCGTCACCGGCATTGCCACCGCCTATATGGATTCCATCCCCATGGTCATCATCAGCGGGCAAGTGCCCACTGCGGCCATCGGCGAGGACGCCTTCCAGGAATGCGACACCGTCGGCATCACGCGTCCCTGCGTCAAGCACAACTTCCTGGTGCGTGACGTCAAGGACTTGGCCGAAACCATGCGCCGCGCGTTCTACATCGCGCGCACCGGCCGTCCCGGCCCGGTGCTGGTGGATATCCCCAAGGACATCACCGTCGCGCAGTGCAAGTACACCCCGCCCAAGGGCGAGATCTCGATGCGTTCCTATGCGCCCGTCAATAAGGGCCACCAGGGGCAGATCAAGAAAGCCGTGCAGATGCTTCTGGCCGCCGAGCGGCCGATGATCTACACCGGCGGCGGGGTCATCCTGTCGAACGCCGCGCCCGAGCTGAACAAGCTCGTGTCGCAGTTGGGCGCGCCCTGCACCAGCACCCTGATGGGCCTGGGCGGCTACCCCGCCAGCAGCGGCCAGTTCGTGGGCATGCCCGGCATGCACGGCACGTACGAGGCCAACATGGCGATGCAGCACTGCGACGTGCTGCTGGCCATCGGTGCCCGCTTCGATGACCGCGTGATCGGCAATCCCAAGCACTTTGCGCAGAACGCCCGCAAGATCATCCATATCGATATCGACCCGTCGTCGATTTCCAAGCGCGTGCGCGTGGACGTCCCGATCGTCGGCAACGTCAAGGATGTGCTGGCCGACCTGAGCGCCCAGTACGAGGTCGCGGCCGCCGAACACAAGCCGGCATCCATCACCAAGTGGTGGGAACAGGTCGAGACCTGGCGCGGCAAGGAATGCCTGAAGTTCGCCAACTCGGACGAAGTCATCAAGCCGCAATACGTGGTGGAAAAGCTCTGGGAAGTGACCGGCGGCGATGCCTTCGTCACCTCCGATGTGGGCCAGCACCAGATGTGGGCGGCGCAGTACTACAAGTTCGACAAGCCGCGCCGCTGGATCAATTCCGGCGGCCTGGGCACGATGGGCGTGGGCCTGCCGTACGCCATGGGCGTGCAGATGGCCAATCCGGGGCATGACATTGCCGTCATTACCGGCGAAGCGTCGATCCAGATGAACATCCAGGAACTGTCGACCTGCGCCCAGTACCGCCTGACGCCCAAGATCGTCTGCCTGAACAACCGCTTCCTGGGCATGGTCCGGCAGTGGCAGCAGATCGACTACGGCTCGCGCTATTCCGAGTCGTACATGGATTCGCTGCCCGACTTCGTCAAGGTCGCCGAGGCCTATGGCCACGTGGGTCTGCGCATCGAACGCCCGGCGGATGTCGAGCCGGCGCTGCGCGAAGCCTTCAAGAAGCACAAGGACCGCCTGGTCTTCCTGGACTTCATCACCGACCGCACCGAAAACGTGTGGCCGATGGTCAAGGCCGGCCGCGGGCTGACCGAAATGCTGCTTGGCTCTGAAGACCTGTAAGGAGGCCCCCATGAAGCACGTGATTTCCGTCCTCCTCGAGAATGAACCCGGCGCGCTGTCGCGCGTGGTGGGCCTGTTCTCGGCGCGGGGCTACAACATCGAGACCCTGACCGTGGCGCCGACCGAAGACGCCACGCTGTCGCGCATGACCATCGTCACGACCGGCTCGGATGAAGTCATCGAGCAGATCACCAAGCATTTGAACCGCCTGGTTGACGTGGTCAAGGTCGTGGACCTGACCGAAGGCGCCCACATCGAGCGCGAGCTGATGCTCGTGAAGGTGCGCGCGGTCGGCAAGGAACGCGAAGAGATGAAGCGCATGGCCGATATCTTCCGCGGCCGCATCATCGACGTGACCGACAAGTCCTACACCATCGAATTGACCGGGGTGCAGGAAAAAGTACAGGCCTTCCTGGAAGCCCTGGACCGCAGTGCCATCCTTGAAACCGTACGCACCGGCGTGTCCGGCATCGGCCGCGGTGAACGGATCTTGAAGATTTGACCGGCCTTCCAGGCCAAGCCGCACCCTACATCTGAACCCATCGAATATCCAAATACTGGA
Source organism: Achromobacter sp. FW305-C-28 (assembly GCF_058783235.1). NCBI lineage: Bacteria > Pseudomonadati > Pseudomonadota > Betaproteobacteria > Burkholderiales > Alcaligenaceae > Achromobacter > Achromobacter sp. FW305-C-28. Next base: position 244,621 of record NZ_JBYSYL010000001.1, read on the forward strand.
ATCTGGAGCACAAACATGAAAGTTTTCTACGACAAAGACTGCGATCTCTCCCTCATCAAGGGCAAGACTGTTGCCATCATCGGCTACGGTTCGCAAGGCCACGCGCACGCGCAGAACCTGCATGAATCGGGCGTGAAGGTCGTCGTCGGCCTGCGCAAGGGCGGCGCTTCGTGGAACAAGGCCGCCAACGCCGGTCTGGAAGTCAAGGAAGTGGCGGACGCCGTCAAGTCGGCCGACATCGTCATGATGTTGCTGCCCGACGAGAACATCGCTTCGGTCTACAACAAGGAAGTGCACGCCAACATCAAGGCGGGCGCCGCGCTGGCTTTCGCCCACGGCTTCAACGTGCACTACGGCCAGGTCGTGCCGCGCGAAGACATCGACGTCATCATGATCGCCCCGAAGGCCCCTGGCCACACGGTGCGCAACACGTACAAGCAAGGTGGCGGCGTGCCCCACCTGGTGGCCGTGTACCAGGACAAGTCGGGCGCCGCTCGTGACGTGGCCCTGTCGTACGCCAGCGCCAACGGCGGCGGCCGTGCCGGCATCATCGAAACCAACTTCCGCGAAGAAACCGAAACCGACCTGTTCGGCGAACAGGCCGTGCTGTGCGGCGGTACCGTCGAACTGATCAAGGCTGGCTTCGACACGCTGGTGGACGCCGGCTACGCGCCCGAAATGGCGTACTTCGAGTGCCTGCACGAACTGAAGCTGATCGTCGACCTGATCTACGAAGGCGGCATCGCCAACATGAACTACTCGATTTCGAACAACGCCGAATTCGGCGAGTACGAAACGGGCCCGAAGATCGTCACCGACGAAACCCGCAAGGCCATGCGCCAGTGCCTGACGGACATCCAGAACGGCGAATACGCCAAGCGCTTCATCCTGGAAAACGCCGCCGGCGCCCCGACGCTGACCTCGCGCCGCCGCATCAACGCGGAATCGCAGATCGAGCAAGTGGGCGGCAAGCTGCGCGCCATGATGCCCTGGATCGCCGCCAACAAGCTGGTGGACAAGTCCAAGAACTGATCCTGGCATCTGCGCGGGGCTTTGGCTCCGCGCGCACGGGTCGAAGCGGCATGCCTGCGAGGGCATGCCGCTTTTATTTTCGGGGTGGGGGGCTTATCGAGCCAGGCATGGCCCTTGCTGCGGCCCGCTTATCGGCTAGATGAGTTAACCTTTCAATGTCTGTCGTAAGTAATTGAGACTATGCCCAATTTTTCCATGCGCGATTCCGAGAACCGCCACCGAAGCATTTACCTGCTGCCGAACGCATTCACCACCGCGGCCTTGTTCGCGGGGTTCTATGCCGTGGTGCAGGCCATGAACAACCGCTTCGAGGTCGCCGCCATCGCCATTTTCGTGGCCATGGTGCTGGACGGCATGGACGGCCGGGTGGCTCGCCTGACCAATACGCAGTCCGCGTTCGGCGAACAATACGACTCGTTGTCGGACATGACGTCGTTTGGCGTTGCGCCGGCGCTGGTCATGTACGAGTGGATATTGAACGACCTGGGCCGCTGGGGCTGGCTGGCCGCTTTCGTGTACGTGGCGGGTGCCGCGCTGCGCCTGGCCCGCTTCAATACCAATATTGCCGTGGTCGACAAGCGCTACTTCCAGGGGCTGCCCAGCCCGGCGGCGGCGGCGCTGGTGGCCGGCTTTGTGTGGCTGGCCGTGGATAACAAGCTGCCCATCCATGACAGCGTGATGGCCTGGGTGGCGTTCACGCTGACCATGTACGCCGGCATCACCATGGTGTCGAACGCGCCGTTCTTCAGCGGCAAGAGCTTCGCCCTGGGTCGCAGCGTGCCGTTCTGGGGCATCTTGCTGGTGGTGGCGGTGTTCGTGTTCGTGTCCAGCGATCCCCCGGTGGTGCTGTTCGGCCTGTTCGTGCTGTACGGGTTTTCGGGCTGGGTCATCTGGGCCTGGCGCTGGAATCGCGCGCGCCGCCTGCAACAGGAACGCCGCAGCCAGTCGTCCTGATCCGAACGCCCGCACGAATGAAAAACCCGCCTGAAGGCGGGTTTTTCATGGGATGGCTTCAATGACGGGTCAACGCCACATGAAGCGGTCGTCGTCATACATCGGGTCCGGCCCTGGATGGAAGTGGGTCATGGAATTGCCGTCGCGGCCCATGTACACATACATCAGGGAATTCCAGACGCCGTTTTCCTTGTAGCGGTAAGACCAAACGACTTCGCGTTTTTCGCCCAGGCCGGCTTCTTCGATGCGGGCGGGCGGCCCGAATTCGCAGCGCACGCGGTCCGGCCCCCATTGGCCCTGTTCCAGCACCTTGAAGTGGGCGTCGGTCAGGAGCGGCAGGACGCGGTCGACGCGGCCGTCGGTGCCGACGTTGGCGCCCCAGGCGTACTGGCCCATGGGCTGTTGCGTCCAGATGACGCGGCGCCCGCCGCCGGCCTGCGGGCATTCGAAGTTGGGGGTGCCGAATTGGGCCTGCACGTCGGCCAGGGGTGTGCCGGGGGCGACCTGGGCAAGATTGGCGCAGGCAGCCAGGCTGGCCAGGGCGGCAGCGGCCAGGGTGATGCGGGCAAAGTTGTAACGTTTTGACATGTGTTGCTCCTCTTGCCGCCGGCAGGGGCGGGGGGCGGTCGCTGGACGGGAGGCCTTACGCCGCCACTGGGGTAATTCTAGCGAATCAGCTATAATCATCGAGCTTTATCGCGTGCATCGACTTTGCGTGGCAGTTTTGCAAGGTGACTGTGCACGATGCTTTGCGCCGGCAAGCTGCAGTGAGAACGCAATCAAAAGCTTGGCCAGCCGCGAATTTTTCCAAACCACGTCAGGGCGCCTCGGCCCTGTCGCATGTCCGAAGAGGTCATCAATGTCTGTAGCTGACATCAAGAAATCCGATATCGTTGCGCAGTTCCAACGCGCTCAAGGCGATACCGGCTCCCCCGAAGTTCAGGTGGCTCTGCTCACCGCCCGTATCAACGAACTGACCGGTCACTTCAAAGAACACATGAAGGACCATCACTCGCGCCGCGGTCTGCTGCGTATGGTCAGCCGTCGCCGCAAGCTGCTCGACTATCTCAAGGGCCGCAATCCCGATTCGTACCGCGCACTGATCGAAAAACTCGGTCTGCGCAAGTGATCGACGGGGCTGGCTCCCCATGACGCAACCGTGGTCGGTGCGACGTATGTCGCGACGGCCACGGTTTTTCATTTGTAAGGAATAATCGTCATGTTCAATAAAGTGACAAAATCGTTCCAGTACGGCCAGCATACGGTCGTCCTGGAAACTGGCGAAATCGCTCGCCAGGCCTCCGGCGCCGTTGTGGTGTCGATCGAGGACACCGTCGTCCTGGCCACTGTCGTGGCTTCCAAGAAGGCCAAGCCGGGTCAAACGTTTTTCCCGCTGACCGTCGACTACATTGAAAAGACCTACGCCGCGGGCCGTATCCCCGGTGGTTTCTTCAAGCGCGAAGGCAAGCCGTCCGAAAAGGAAACGCTGACCTCCCGCCTGATCGACCGTCCCCTGCGTCCGCTGTTCCCCGAAGACTTCTACAACGAAGTCCAGGTGGTCATCCACACGCTGTCGGTCAATCCTGAAATCGATCCCGACATCGCCGCCATGATCGGCGCCTCGGCCGCGCTGGCCATCTCGGGCATCCCGTTCAATGGTCCCATCGGTGCCGCCCGCGTGGGCTACATCGACGGCCAGTACGCGCTGAACCCGACCGCCTCGCAGCTGAAGTCCTCGAAGCTGGACCTGGTGGTTGCCGGTACCGAAAACGCCGTGCTGATGGTGGAATCGGAAGCCCAACAGCTGTCCGAAGAAATCATGCTGGGCGGCGTGGTCTACGGCCACGAGCAGATGCAAGCCGTCATCAACGCCATTCACGAACTCGTGAAGGACGCCGGCAAGCCCGACTGGGACTGGCAAGCGCCTGCCAAGGACGAAGCCCTGATCGCCGCCGTGACCTCGGCTGCCCAGGAAGGCCTGAACGCCGCCTACCAGATCCGCGAAAAGCAAGCCCGCACCGCCAAGCTGCGTGAAGTGTCGGCCGACGTGTCGGCCAAGCTGGCCGCTGCCGCTGCTGAAAAGGGCGAGTCGCTGCCTGACGCCGTCACCGTCGACAACATCATGTTCTCGCTGGAATCGGCCATCGTCCGCGGCCAGATCCTGAACGGCGAACCGCGTATCGACGGTCGCGATACCCGCACCGTGCGTCCGATCAGCGTGCGTCTGGGCGTGCTGCCCCGCGCACACGGCAGCGCCCTGTTCACCCGTGGTGAAACCCAGGCGCTGGTCGTGGCCACGCTGGGCACCAAGCAAGACGAACAGATCATCGACGCGCTCATGGGCGAGTACCGTGACCGCTTCATGATGCACTACAACATGCCTCCGTTCGCCACCGGCGAAACGGGCCGCATCGGTGTGCCCAAGCGCCGCGAAATCGGCCACGGCCGCCTGGCCAAGCGCTCGCTGATTCCGCTGCTGCCGGCCCCGGAAGACTTCCAGTACACGATCCGCATCGTCTCGGAAATCACCGAGTCCAACGGCTCGTCGTCGATGGCTTCGGTCTGCGGCGGCTCGCTGGCCATGATGGACGCCGGCGTGCCGGTCAAGGATCACGTGGCCGGCGTGGCCATGGGCCTGATCCTGGACGGCGGCAAGTTCGCCGTGCTGACGGACATCCTGGGCGACGAAGATCACCTGGGCGACATGGACTTCAAGGTCGCGGGCACCGAAAACGGCGTCACCGCACTGCAGATGGACATCAAGATCCAGGGCATCACCAAGGAAATCATGCAAGTGGCGCTGGCGCAAGCCCGCGAAGGCCGCCTGCACATCCTGGGCAAGATGAAGGAAGCGCTGGACGGTTCGCGCGGCGAGCTGTCGGCTTTCGCCCCGCGCATGCTGACCATCAAGATCAACCCCGAGAAGATCCGCGACGTGATCGGCAAGGGCGGCGCCACCATCCGCGCGCTGACCGAAGAAACCGGCACGCAGATCGACATTTCCGACGACGGCACGATCGTGATCGCCAGCGTCGACGAAGCGCAGGCCAAAGAAGCCCAGCGCCGTATCGTCGAGCTGACCGCCGACGTCGAAGTGGGCCAGATCTACGAAGGCTCGGTCCTGCGCCTGCTGGACTTCGGCGCCATCGTGCAAGTGCTGCCGGGCCGCGACGGCCTGCTGCACATCTCGGAAATCGCCAACTACCGCATCGCGAACATCAACGATGTGCTGAAGGTCGGCCAGCAAGTCCGCGTCAAGGTCATCGAGGCCGACGACAAGGGCCGTCTGCGCCTGTCCATCAAGGCCATCGGCGGCATCGAGCAGCAGCAACCCGCTGCCGCGCCCGAGGCTGCCCCGCAAGCCGAACCGCAAGCCGAATAAGGCCTGCTGCAAGCTTGTCGAGAACGGCGCCGCAAGGCGCCGTTTTTTATTGCCGGTCGCCAGCTTGATTCATCTTCTTTCGTCTTGGTATCTCCGGCATCTCCCATCTTCGCGTGCCTTACGGTAAAGTCTTGCGCGTACGAGACGAGCGCCGTCGCCGGCGACAGGCCGGCAAGGCGCCAGACAGGGGGATCGGGATGGATCGGGCATGACGCGATGGCAAGGACCCCGGGCGGGCGCGGCTCTTGCGTTGCTGGGCGCCGCGCTGCTGACGGGCTGCATGTCCAGCCCGGGGCCCGGCCAGGGGTCCCCCAAGGGCGAAACCATGTCGGCGGACCAGCTGGTCCAGACCGATTTCAACCGTACCGTCACGCTGGAAGTGCGCGACAACCTGGCCAGCCTGTACAGCCTGCTGGACAAGCTGTACCGCCGCAACCCGCGCGAATGGCGCAAGACGGGCGCGCCGGACCATGCGACCGCGGTGTCGCGGGTCAAACATGCCATCGAAGTGCGCATCCCGCCGGCCGACCTGGCGGGCCTGCACGACATCCAGATCCTGGCGGTGTCGCTGGACCCGAACTATTCCGGGGACCGGGTGGGCGCCTTCATCTACGGCCTGGCCGACACCATCATCGCTGCCCACAACGGCAAGACCCGGCTGTATGCCACCGACGCGCTGGACGGGCAGCGGGTCTACAATGCCGCACGGAACGTCGAGGCGGCGGCCTGGCTGCTGGCGTCGCGCCGCAACAACCAGGGCGAGCCTTTGCTGCTGGCCAACGAGATGTCGCAGACGGCCACCAACCTCAGTTTCGAACGTGAGTTCGGCGCCATCATCGGCCGCCTCGACCTGATCGCCAATCTGCTGGGCGAGAACTCGCGGCGCATCGGCATCAACTATGCGCAAGGCCTGTTGCTGTTCAATTTCCTGCCAGTGCGCTAAACGGGATTTTCCATCGTGATCGATATCGCTTCCATCCAGACCGCCCGCGAGAACCTGCGTGGCCAGGTGCTCAAGACCCCGTTCACGCTGTCGCGGACCCTGTCCGACATCTTTGGCGCGGAAATCTGGCTGAAATTCGAGAACCTGCAGTTCACCGCCAGCTTCAAGGAGCGCGGCGCGCTGAACCGCATGCTGACCTTGTCCGAAGACGAACGCCGCGCGGGCGTCATCGCCGTGTCGGCCGGCAACCATGCGCAAGGCGTGGCCTATCATGCGCAGCGCATGGGCGTGCCGGCCGTGATCGTGATGCCGCGCTTCACGCCCACCGTGAAGGTCGCCAACACGCGCCGCTTTGGCGCGGAAGTCGTGCTGGCGGGCGATACCTTCGATGATGCCAAGGCGCATGGCTACGAGCTGGCCCAGCAGCGCGGGCTGATCATGATCCATCCGTATGACGACGAAGCCGTCATTTCGGGGCAGGGCACCGTGGCCCTGGAAATGCTGGAAGATCAGCCGCAACTGGACACGCTGGTCATCGCGATTGGCGGCGGCGGCTTGATCTCGGGCATCGCCACCGCGGCCAAGGCGCTCAAGCCGGGCATCGAGATCATCGGCGTGCAGACCGAACGCTTTCCGGCCATGTATGCCGCGGTCAAGGGGGTGTCCCTGCCGCAGGGCCAGTACACCATCGCCGAAGGCATCGCCGTGAAGTCGCCCGGCGCGCTGACGCAGCCCATCGTGGCCAAGCTGGTCGACCACATCGAGCTGGTCAGCGAGGCCGACATCGAGCACGCCATCGTGGTGCTGCTGGAAATTGAAAAGACCGTGGTCGAAGGCGCCGGCGCGGCCGGACTGGCGGCGCTGCTGCGCGCGCAGGAAGCGGGCAGCGAACAATTCAAGGGCAAGCGCATCGGCCTGGTGCTGACGGGCGGCAACATCGACCCCCTGATGTTGGGCGAACTGATCGAACGCGGCATGGTGCGAGCGGGGCGTCTGGCCCGCATTCGCGTGGATCTACGCGACCTGCCGGGCGCGCTGGCGCATGCCACCAAGCTGATCGCCGATGCGCAGGCCAACATCACCGAAGTGCATCACCAGCGCGCATTCACGTCGCTGCCGGTGCGCAATGTGGAAGTGGACTTCGTGCTGCAGACGCGCGGACCCGAGCATATCCAGGAAGTGATCGATATTCTGAATGCGGCGGGCTTTGCGGCCAGCAACCACGACCACTGACGCGGTGCGGCGCTTCAGCCGCCGCCCAACTCGGGGTCGCGCCCCACCTGGTTCTTCAGGCGGTACAGGCGCTCGCGGTGCAGCGTCGTGGCCAGCGGTTCGGGTTCGCGTCCCAGCGCGATGTAGTCCGCCGGGATCTGCGCGATCGCCTCGCGCATGCGGCCGGCGTCGTCCTGCCACCACTGCGCCAGCATGCGATCCGGGTTGTATACGTCCAGCCCCTGGCGGCGCAGTTCCGAACGATTGAAGTCCTTCAGGTTCCAGGTCAGCACCTGCACGACAGGCGTCTTGGCCAGGCCGCAACGCGCGCGCCGCGCCAATCCGGCCGCGATGACGTGGAAGTCCTTGGGGTCGCTGTAGCGCAGCGAGGCTTCGTAGACCTGCGTGTCGGTCTCGTTGGCCATCGGAAAGCGCGCGTTCATCTCGGCCCAGAATTCATCCAGCACTTCCGGCGGAATGTCCCAGATGCGCGAGGCATTGCGGCGCCATTCCTCGCCGATGCGGTCCGTCCAGACGGGCACGAATACGCCGGCATCGGCCAGGCGCAACAGCAGGCGCCGCAGGATGCCGGACATGAGGACGCAGGCGTCCAGGACGATGAAGGGGGGAGTGGACGATGACGTGCCCAATGGCGCCTCAATGGGGGTGGTGCCCGAGACCGGAATCGAACCGGTACGGCCTTGCGGCCGAGGGATTTTCTTACCACTTCGGCTTTCGCCGCCAGCGCGCGAGCGCTGTTCGTGGTCTGGAGCACGCCTTCACCATAGCCTTGCGGCCTTAGGTGCCCGCCGTCTGCTCTCTACACCTTCCCGGTTCTTTCAAAGCGGGCTTGGCTCGGCGTTGGCTCGGAACAGGTCCAGGGCATTCGCCGAGTTTGACGGGCTACACCTTTGGAGTTTCCTCCAAAGGGCTCAAATTAGTTCAAGTCCCTTGTGTCTACCAATTTCACCACTCGGGCATTGCGGCCCCAAGGCGGGGCGGCAATGGGATATGTTGCGCGTCCCGTGGACGCGGGCGATATCCGGCGGGCGTGACTATACCACTTGGGACCGGCAGTTCCACCCCGGCGCGCGTTCGCCAGGGGAAATCACGCAATGAACTGCACGGATTGGCGGGGCCGTTCGTCGACGCTGAGGCTGAACACGTCAGGCCGCGCGTAGTGGCCGACCACGTCGAAGTCGTAGCGGGCGCGCACCAGCTCGTCGACGTCGACCTGGGCGGTCAAGAGGCCTGTCTGGCCGTGCAAGGGGCCGGCCAGCACGTCGCCCAGGGGGCCGACGATGAGCGAGCCGCCATTGATGAGGGGGCGCTTGGGGTCCCATCCCGGCACGTCCAGTCCCAACTCGGCCGGCGAGGGCTGTACCTGGCACGCGCTGATGACGAAGCAGCGGCCTTCGTGGGCGATATGGCGCATCGAGCATTGCCAGATGTCGCGCTCGTCGACCGTGGGTGCACACCAGATCTGCACGCCTTTCGCGTACATGGCGGTGCGCAGCAGCGGCATGTGGTTTTCCCAGCAGATGGCGCCGCCGATGCGGCCGGCGGCGGTGTCCAGCACGGGCAGGGTGGAGCCATCGCCCTGGCCCCAGATGAGGCGTTCGGTGCCGGTGGGCATCAGTTTGCGGTGCTTGGCGGCCAGGCCCTTGGCGGGGTCGAAATACAGAGCGGTGCAGTACAGCGTGCTGCCGGCGCGTTCGATGACGCCGATCACCAGGCTGGCGCCCGTGCGTTGAGATAGCGCGGCCAGGGCCTCGGTTTCAGGGCCGGGCACGTCGATGGCGTTCTGGTAATAGCGGGCGTAGGCCTCGCGGCCTTCGGGTAGCCGGTAGCCCAGGCGGGTGCCGAAGATCTCGCCCTTGGGGTAGCCGCCCAGCAGGGCCTCCGGCAACACGACCAGCGCCGCGCCGGACGCGGCAATCTCGGCCTCGAAAGCCAGGATGTGTTCAAGGGTTTTTTCTTTGCCTTCGGGCGAAGCGCCGATTTGCAGTGCGGCGACGGTCTGGGCGGTCATACGGGTTCCTTGGCGTGGGGGGATGCCGCCAGTGTCGGGGCGAGCCTAAAATCAATCAATCCTGCTAGAAGATAAATGATATGAGCCATATTGATATCGAATCGACCGACCTGAACCTGCTCAAGGTATTCGAGGCGATCTATGACGAGGGCGGCGCGGGCCGCGCGGCGTTGCGGCTGGGCGTGACGCAATCGGCCGTAAGCGCGGCGCTGGCGCGGCTGCGCACGTTGTATGCGGACCCGCTGTTCGTGCGCACCGGCCGCGGCCTGTCGCCCAGCCTGCGGGCGCGCGAACTGCGGCCGATCATCGGCGAGGCGCTGGACAAGTGCCGGCAGAGCTTGTCGCTGGCCCGGCCGGGCGCGGCAGGCTTCGCCGGGCGCTCGGTGACGTTGGGGCTATCGGACGATTTCGAGATTGCGCTGGGCCACGCCGCGATCGCGGCGCTGGCACAGGCCGCACCTGGATTGCGTCTGATATTTCGGCAGACGCACAGCCGGCTGGCGGCCGACATGCTGATGGCGCGCGAGGTCGACCTGGTGATTGCGTCCGGCGGCCTGATCGCGCCAGCCCTGCAACGAGTGACGGTCGGGCAGGGCGGCTATGCCTGCCTGGTGGATGGGGCCAGCCTGGCGCCGGGCGAGACGGCCTTGTCCGTCGAGGCGTTCACGCGGCGTCCGCACGTACTGGTGTCGTCCGGTGGCTTCATCGGCGTGGTGGACGAGGTGCTGCACGGCATGGGGCAGACGCGGCGGGTGCTGGCGGCGACCACGCATTTCGCGGCGTTGCCCTTCCTGATGCAAGGCAGCGACGCCCTGGCAACCTTGCCGGCCCACGCGGCGCGCGGCCTGGCGGCGGTGACGGGGCTGCGGCTGCTGCCTTGCCCCATCGCCATGCCGGGCTATGCCATTGAAATGGGCTGGCGCGCCGACGCGTTGCGGGATGAAGCGGTAGCGGCGGCCCGGCGTTGCCTGTTGGGGCTGCTGCAAGGCTACCGCTGGGGGTGAAGCCGAACGGCTATTTCAGGAAGTTGTTCACGACCAGGGCTTCGACGTCCTTGATCCGGCCACTGAGGACCGCCTTGGCGGCGTAAAGCGCCGTGTCGGCAACCTGGGCGAATTCGACCTTGGGCGGCATGACCAATTCAGCGGGATTGGTATGGACATCCAGAAGCGCCGGGCCGGGATGCGCCAGGAACTCCTGGACGGCGGCATCCAGTTCGTCCGCGACGGTCACTTTGCGACCGTAGAACCCGATGACCTCGGCAAGCTTGGCGAAATCGGGGTTGAGCAGGTCGGTGTAGTTGTCCAGCAGGCCCTCGACCTTCTGCTCGAGCTCGACGAAGTTCAGCGAGGCATTGTTCAACACCACGACCTTGATCGGCAGTTTCTCCTGGACGGCGGTCAGCAGGTCGCCCAGCAACATGGTCAGGCCGCCGTCGCCGGAGATCGAGATCACCTGGCGGTCTGGATAGGCTTTTTTCAAGCCCAGGGCCTGCGGCATGGCGTTAGCCATGGTGCCGTGGATCAGGCTGGAAAGCGTGCGGCGCTTGCCGTTCGTATGGATGTGGCGCAGCGTCCAGACCATGGCCGATCCGCCGTCGGCAGTGAACATCGCTTCGTCGCTCGCATGCTTGTCGAGCAGGCTGACCAGGTGTTGGGGATGGATCAGGTCGCTGGAGCCAGCCTCTTCTTCTTTTTCCAGCGTTTGAAGCGCATGTTGGTGAACTTTCAGGCAGGCCTCGAGGAAGCTGCAATCGTCACGCTGTTGCACAAGAGGCAGCAGCGCTTCGAGCGTGGGAATCACGTCTCCGACCACCCCCAGGTCAACGGGATGGCGTCGGCCGAGATGGCAGCCATCGCGATCAACCTGGATCAGCGTGGCCTTGTCGGGATAGAACTGCGCCCACGCGAAGTCTGCGCCCAGCAGCAGCAAGGTGTCGCATTCCTTCATCATGTGGAAGCCGGACTTGATGCCGATCATGCCGGTCATGCCCATGTTGAATGGATTGTCGTATTCGACGAAATCCTTGGCGCGCGACGTATGGGCGATGGGCGCGTTGAGGCGGCCCGCCAGGGCAATCAGCAGATCGTGCGCGCCCTGGCAACCCGAACCGGCATAGATGCCTACCTTTTTGCCTTGGCTCAGCAGGTGCGCAATCTGCTGCAATTCGGTGTCGTGGGGGCGCAGCACAGGTTGCGGGACATGAACCGAGTACGGCACGTCGTCCTGTACGTGCGCCTGGCTGATGTCGGCCGGCAGGATCACGACGGCCACGCCGCGACGGTTGAGCGCAGCCTGGCAGGCCTGCGTGACCACGCGTCGCGCTTGTTCTGGGGATTGCACCTGTTCGCAGAACACCGAGCAATTGGCGTAGAGGGATTTGAAGTCGACTTCCTGGGGGAAGTCCATGCCCAATTGCGAGGTGACGATTTGACTGGCAATCAGCACGACGGGGGCCCGGTTGCGCTGGGCTTCGTAAATGCCGTTGATGAAATGCAGGCTGCCTGGGCCGCAAGACCCTGCGCAGGCGGTCAGGTTACCGCTGATGTAGGATTCGGCGCCGGCCGCGAAAGCGGCGGCTTCTTCGTGGCGGACGTGGACCCACTGTATCTTGCTGCGGTGAATGGCATCGGTGACGTGGTTCAGGGTGTCTCCGACAATGCCGTAGCAGTGTTGAACTCCTGCGGCCTCCAGGGTACTTACAACGATTTCGGCGACTTTTTTGCTCGGCATGCAGATCTCCTTGATCAGGGACTCGCTAGAAACCAGTAAGTCCGATCAAGGGGCGGCGTCAAAGTTCCTGGCGGTTGACCGTAGTGCCGTGGGAAACAGTATCCCGATTGCCGTGTCGAGCTTTTCATTCGCGCGTGCGCGAGACGCACGCGCGGCCAGGCTGCGTCTACTTGCGGCCGAACAACCGTCCCAGCAGACCGCGCGACGCGGTGGCGGCCTGTTCCGCCGCCAGGGCGTTTTGCAGCGACAGTTCCTGATACTGCGGCTTGCCGTTCTGCTGATAGGCCGCCGCGGCCTGGCGAAAGGCCGATGCGGATTCGGCGTGGCGTTTCATGGCGCCGTAGATCTCGCCGCGCGAATACAAGGCCCAGTCGCGGTATTCCGGGTCCATCGCGACCAGGCGGTCGCAAGCCGCCAGCGCATCATCGTGGCGGCGGGCGGCGATCAGGGCGTTGACATAGTCGGCCTGCAACATGCTGTCGTCGGGCCAGCGCTGCAAGGCGCGTTCGCCATCGGCCGCGGCCTCGGCGCCGCGTTCCAGCCCGATCAGCGCATCGATGCGCACACGGCGCCATTTCAACCAATCCGGGTCCAGCGCGATGGCGACTTCCGACAGGGGCAGGGCCTCGCCGTAGCGTTCCAGGCGGACGAGCATGTCGGCCGCGTTTCCCGGCAGGAAGTCGTTCTTCGGGGCCAGTTCGTAGCCTTGCAGGTAACAGGCCAGCGCTTGTTCCCAATGGCGCTGGTCGCGTTGCGCGTTGCCGGCCACGAACAGCAGCTGGGCATCGCCGCTGGACAGGGGATCCAGATCACCGAGTGCCTGCTCGGCCAATTCGGGCTCACCGCTGCGTACATATTCGCGGGCCTGTTCCTTGCGGCCTTCCCAGCCGTTGTCCGATAGCGCGTCCAGTCGCCGCCACAACGGCTTGGCCTCGTCGGCGCGGCCCAGCCGGTGCAGCGAGCGGGCCTTGCCCTCCAGCGGCCAATCCCAATCGGGCTCGCGGCGCAGCAGGCTGGTCCATTCCTCGACGGCGTCGGCGTGGCGGCCCATGGCCTGCAGGCAGGACGCCCGGTTGTGCTGGATGGCGTTCTGTTCGCCCAGGATGGCGCGCGACCGGTCGAACATCGCGATGGCCTTGTTCAGGTCACCCAGGCGGCGATAGGTGTTGCCGGCGTCGTACATGAAGCGGCCATTGCCGGGGGCGAGCGCGACGGCGCGCTCGAAGTAGGGCACGGCCTCGGTATGGCGGCCGGCATTGGCCAGGTTGGACGCGATGTAGCAGTGCGGGGCACCGGCCTGCGGCCGTTGCTGGATCGCGCGGGTCCAGCCGTCGATGGCGTCCTGCAGTCGTTCGTCATTGATCAGCACATAAGCCTCGGCCATCAGCAGGCCGTAATGCGAGGGCGCGCGTTGGCGGGCGTCGCGCAGGATCCGCCAGGCCCCTTCGTGGTCGCCGTCGTCGTAGAGCGCCGTGGCGCGTACGCGCAGGGCGTCAGCGCACTGCGGATCCAGTGCCAGCGCCCGGGCCAGGTCGGCATCGCGCTCAGTCGGGGCGCCGCGTTTGTCGTGGCAGCGGGCGCGTAGCGCCCACGCCAGGGCGGCGTGGGGCTGTTCGCGCACCGCTTGTTCGCACAGCGCGAGCATCTGCGGGTGGTCGTCGCCGTCGTCGGCGCGCAGGATGGATTCGATCAGGTTGGACATGCGGAATTCCTGGGGCGACGCGCCGCCTGGCGCGTCAGGGAAGGGACGAGGCGTGCGCGATCAGGGCGCCGCGGCGTGGCGGCATTTGTAGGGGCGGTCGGCGGCGGCAATGTCATCGCTGCCGCATTGCCAGCGGCGGATGCCGCCGCCTTTGCGCTCGGTGCGCAGCTCGGGCAGGTAGACCAGGTGCTTGCCGGCCAGGGTTGGCTCGCCATCCGCGCTGGCCGGGCCGGCAATGGTGAAGCGCAGCACGCCGTTCACCGGATTCAGTTCCAGGTTCGAAAAGCCGTTGGCGGCCAGCGATTCGCGCGTCACGCCCAGTTCCTGCACGGTCGCGGCGAAGCGGCCGGCGCTGCGGTAGTGGTTTTCCGCCAGCATCCTGACCGGGTCCGATACCAGGTCCAGCCGCCGCACGTCGGCCGCCAGCGGGCTGTCGGCCTCTGGCTTGCCCAGGGTCAGTGCGGCCAGCACGAAGCCGCCCAGCACCAGCGCCGCCGCGCCCGCGGCGAACAGCAGGAACTTGCCGAACCCGGTGACCGACCGTGCCTGTCCCAGCGCGGCCTGTACCGCGCGCGGATCGGCCTGGCTGGACACCACAAAGGTACCGGCCGCCCAGTTATGCATGGCGCGATCGCCGAAGATGGCTTGCTGGATGTGATGGAACAGGCCGGGCAGCGCCAGGTTCAACGGAAACTTCATCAGGTGCCGCCAGAGAGATCGAAGCAGGCCGGGGCTTTGTCCGCTGCGCGTCACCACGCGTTGCTTGAACAGCCGCTTGCCGGGCGAACCCGCGCCCCAGGCGTCCATCAGGGCCGGCAGCAGCAAGCCGATCAGCCCGGCCAGCAGCGGTACGACCGCGGGGCGCGGTTGGCCCAGCAGCGCTTCATAGCTGAGCGAGGCGGCCGACGAGAACGCGAACATGGCCGTGATCATCGTGGCCGCATCCACCGCGCTGGCCATCAGCCGGGGCCAGATGCCGGGAAAGGGCGGCACGGCCTTGGCATAGGTGGCTTTGGCGGCCGCGGGGGGCACCGTCGGTACCGGCAACGGCGCACGGCAACTGAAGCATTGGGTATGGGAGGCCGGGTTCTGCCAATTGCATTGGGGGCACTGCATGGTCGGAGTCTTGTTCTGGTTGTGGGTGTCGGGCTGCCGATCGAGCGACAGCCGGTCCGGCGTCCCGCGAGGCGACGGCCACGCGCAGTGTATCGGACCCGGGCGCGGCCGGCTGGGGAAAACCCCGATCCCTGTCCGCGCCGCCAACGCGGGACACTTCCCGCCATGAAGCGCTCCACACCCGCCCCACCTCATCCCCGCGACATCGACCCGGTTTCCCTGCGCCTGTTCCTGGCGGCGCTGGAAGAGGGCAGCCTGGCCCGCGCCGCGGCGCGCGAGAACATCGTGCCGTCGGCGGTCAGCAAGCGCATGATCGAGATGGAAGAAGCATTTGGCGTGCCGTTGCTGGAGCGCGGCGTGAAGGGCGTGCAGGCCACGCCCGCCGGCCAGGGGCTGGCGGGCCATGCCCGGCTGCTGTTGCAGCAGATGGATCGCATGCACCGCGAGATGGCGGGCTTTGCCACCGGCGTGCGCGGCCGTATCCGGCTGGCGGCCAGCGTGGCGGCGCTGTCGGGCGACCTGCCGGCGCAGATCCAGTCGTTTCGCCGGGCCTATCCGCAGATCGAGATCGCGCTGGAGGAAAGCACCACGCAGCAGGTCTTCCAGGAAGTGCTGGAAGGGCGCGCCGACGTGGCGGTGGGATCGGACTTCGGCCACGACGGTCTGCAGGTGTTCCCCTGCGGCTATTGCGAACTGGCGGCCGTGGTGCCCGCGCGGCATCTGCTGGCCGACAGCGAGATCCTGGACTACGCCCAGTTGCTGCCGTATGAGTTGATCGAGCTGAACCGCGACAACGGCATCAGCGCGGTGTTCGAGCGCGCCGCGCAAGAGGCCGGCGTCAGCCGCCGCATCAGTGCGCGCGTGAGTTCGCACGAGACCATCTGCAACCTGGTGGCGCGCGGCATGGGCGTGGCGGTGGTGCCCATGTATCTGAAGCCCCGCCATGCCAGCCAGGACATCCGCTTCATCGCCTTGTCCGGCCCCTGGTCCGGCACGCCGTTGTGCATCGCGGTGCGCGAACTGGTTGCCTTGCCGCCGGCGGCACGTGCGCTGCTGGCGCATCTGGGGGCCGTGCCCAAGCCTTAGCTTGTGGTGAGCCGAACTGTGGTGCGCCGCAAGATCTCTTGCCCCCACGGCCTAGGGCTAACCCGGACGTTCCCAAACGAGAATGCCCCGGTGCTGAAAGACCGCTTTTCCGAACCTGCGCCGGTCGCGATGATGGCTGCGTACCGGCCCCTGGGCATGCCCTGCGGCCTCAGTCCACGGCGAGAGGAAACATCGATGACAGCAGCACCGGCTTCACCCTTCATGGACAGCAGCGAACTGCCCTTGCGCGGCATCAAGGTGCTGGAGCTGTCCCACATGATCATGGGACCCGCCGCCGGCCTGGCGCTGGCCGACCTGGGCGCCGAGGTCATCAAGGTCGAGCCCATCGACGGCGACCGCACGCGGCGGCTGAAGGGTTCGGGCAGCGGCTACTTTCCGGTCTTCAACCGCAACAAGCAAAGCCTGTCCATCGACCTGAAATCCACCGAAGGGCAGGCGCTGGCGCGCCGGCTGGCGTTGCAGGCGGACATGGTGGTGGAGAACTTTCGCGACGGCAGCCTGGCGCAGTACGGGCTGGACTACGAGAGCCTGTCGGCCGAGAACCCCGGGTTGATCTACGTGTCGCTCAAGGGCTTCCTGTCCGGGCCCTACAAGCATCGCACCGCGCTGGACGAGGTGGTGCAGATGATGGGCGGGCTGGCGTACATCAACGGCGGCGCCGATACGCCGCAGCGCGTGGCGGCGTCGGTCAACGACATCCTGGGCGGTACCTTCGGCGTGGTGGGCGCGCTGGCGGCGCTGCACGACCGCCACGCCACCGGACGCGGCCGTCATGTGCGTTCGGGCCTGTTCGAGAACAACCTGCTGCTGGTGGCGCAATTCATTGCGCAGTTCCAGCTGACGGGCACGGCGCCCAAGCCTTTCGGCGCCGAGCGCAAGCCGCCATGGGGCGTGTACGACGTGTTCGAGACGGCCGATGGGCGGGTCTTCGTGGCCGTGGTGGGCGATGCGCAATGGCGCAATTTCGCGCAGAAATTCCTGCCGCCCGAATGGGCCGCCGACCCGCGCCTGGCCACCGCCGTGGATCGCGAGGCGGCGCGCTCGTGGCTGGTGCCTGGCGTGGGCGAAATCCTGAAGACCTGGAAGACTGACGACCTGTGCGCCGCGCTGGAGGCGGCGAACCTGTCGTACGGCCCCATCCGCCAGCCGCACGATCTGCTGCAGGACGAGCACCTGAACGCCGGGGGCGCGCTGCTGGCCACGGCCTTGCCGGACGGCGGCCAGATCTCGGCCGCCGCCTTGCCCATCGAGTTCGATGGGCAGAAGGCGGGCAAGCGTTCCGATCCGCCCGCACAGGGCAGCCATACCGAAGCCATCCTGCGGGGGCTGGGCCTGGATGCCGCGCGCATCGAGGCCTTGCACACGGCGGGAATCATCCGTTGCGAAGGCCGATGAACAGGTCGTAGAACCTGTCCCCGTCGAGGCGGCGCAGACCGCCAAGACATCCATCAAAGAGGAGACTATCCGATGATCCGCAAACTCTTGGCGGTGGCCAGCCTGGCCGTCGCATGCGCGGCGCACGCGCAGGACTATCCCAACAAACCCATCCGCATCATCATCCCGTCGACCCCGGGCGGCGGCACCGACTATATCGGGCGGTTGATGAGCAACAAGCTGCACGAGCTCAACGGCTGGGCGGTGGTGCCCGAGAACAAGCCCGGCGCGGGTACGGCGCTGGGCCTGGCCGAAGCGGCCCGCGCGCCTGCCCAGGGCTATGACCTGGTGATCGGGCAGTCCGACAACGTCACCCTGATTCCGCTCTTGATGAAGGTGGCGTACGACCCGGTCAAGGACCTGGCGCCGGTGGCGCTGGTGGCGACCACGCCGATGGTGCTGCTGGTGTCCGAGAGTTCGCCCTACAAGACGCTGCCCGAGGTGATCGAGGCCGCCAAGAAGGATCCCAACAAGATGTCGTACGGCACGTCCGGCACGGGCGGGGGCGTGCACATCGCCATGGAGATGCTGCAGCACGAAGCCGGCTTCAAGATGCAGCACGTGCCCTACAAGGGATCGGCGCCGGCGCTGGCCGACCTGATGGGCGGACACCTGCAGTTCGCCGGGTCGTCGATCTCGTCGGCGGCGTCGTTGATCAAGGCGGGCAAGGTGCGCGCGTTGGCCGTGACTTCGCCCAAGCGCAACCCGGCGCTGCCCGACGTGCCCACGGTGGCCGAGCTGGGCTACAAGGATTTCAGCGTGGTGACCTACTACGGCGTGCTGGCCCCGGCCAAGACGCCCGCCGACGTGGTGACGCGGCTGAACGCCGATTTCAACAAGCTGCTGGCGCGCAAGGACGTGCAGGACGCCCTGGCGTCGCAAGGGCTGGAGACCGACCCGGTGTCCGCGGAACAGTTCGCCGCGCTGATCCGGTCGGATATCGGCAAGGCCCGCCAGACCATTGCCGCGGCCGGCATCGTGGTGCAGCAATAAGCTCCGGCGCATTGGACAAGGAGACCGTCATGGATCAGGACGTCAGGCTGTGCGAGGTCGGCCCGCGCGATGGTTTGCAGATGGCGCGCGGCATGATGCCGGCCGCCGACAAGCTGCGCTGGATACGTCAGCTGGCCGCGGCCGGCCTGCGCGAGATCGAGGTGGGCAGCTTCGTCTCGCCCCGGCTGGTGCCGCAGATGGCTGATACGGCGCAGGTGCTGCCCGAAACGCTGGGCCTGGACGGCGTAACCGTCTGCGCGCTGGCCTGCAACCTGAAGGGCGCCATCGCGGCGTATGAGGCGGGCGCCCACGTGATCGCCATTCCGGTGTCGGTCAGCGACACGCATAGCCACGCCAACGTCGGCAAGGGCACGGACGCGCAGGTGCAGGCGGTGGCGGCCATCGTCGATTGGCTGCGGGTGCAGCCGCGGCCGGTGCGGGTGGATGCGGCCGTCGCCACGGCCTTTGGCTGTTCGATGGAAGGCGCGGTGCCGGTGCGGCGGGTGGCGCAGGTGGCCGCGGCGGTGGCGCGCGCCGGCGCCGACGAGATCGCGCTGGCCGACACGGTCGGCTATGCCCATCCGGCGCTGGTGCGCGATGCCGTGCGGGCCACGCAGGACGCCATCGGCGCACGGCTGGTCAAGCTGCATCTGCACGACACCATGGGGCTGGGGCTGGCCAACGCGCTGGCCGGGCTGGACGAGGGCATTCGTGCGTTCGACGCCTGCCTGGGCGGCCTGGGCGGTTGCCCGTTCGCGCCGGGCGCGTCGGGCAACATCGTCACCGAAGACCTGGTGTTCATGCTGGAAAGCATGGGCTACCGGACCGGCGTGGACCTGGGCCAACTGCTGGCCGCGCGCGACCTGCTGGCGGCGTCATTGCCCGAGGAAACCTTGCGCAGCGGCGTAGCGGCGGCAGGCATACCGAAAACCTACGCGGCGATCGCCTCGGCTTCGCGCCGCTGACCGAAGATGAACACGTGGTGGTATTTGTCGCGCACGGGGTGGCGCGGCTGATCCACCCCGGGGATCGGCGGCACGAAGGGCGTGAACAGCCCCAGGGCGTCGATGTGCACCGGGAACGGCGCGCGCTCGGGCGTGTCGTTGTAGCCCAGCACCAGCAGGCCACCGGGCTTGAGCACCGCGTGGCACTGCTGCAGCATGCGTTCATAGCCGGCCGGGTCGTTCAGGCCATAGCCGATCAGGCCGTTGGCCACTACCACATCGAAAAAGCCCGGCTCGTAGAAGGCCGCCATCTCGGTGGCGCTGCCCGTCAGGTGCCGGCCGGGCACGCCGTAGCGGGCCTGGGCCGGGTCCATGTCCAGGGAGTGGAATTGCGGTTTGAGCAGCCGGGGGTAATGCCAGGTGTATTCGCCCATGCCCAGGAACAGGCAGCGTCCCGGGCCTTGCGGGCCGTCGGCCAGGTGGTTCAGGTAGCCGAATATCTGCTGTTCGAGGAATGCCCGGTTGGGCGCCCGCAAGGGAAATTGCACGCCGCAGCGCGCGGCCAGCGCGGGAGACAGGCGAAACAATCCTGACTTCAATGCGTCTTTCAGTTTGGGCATGGTCAACCTGGCTGTATCGCCGGTTTTTTTGCCGGACTTGCCACCGCTGCCGCCCGGAATTCGCCGATCTTAGACGAATTCCGTTTCGTTCAGGAGTTGTTCAGTTGTTAACAAAAAACAGCCTGATGAGTGCAAGCTTTCTTGCACGCCTCGCGCCCGGGAGATGGGGGAGGGGGGTGGCGGAAGCGGTGGGATTCGAACCCACGAAGGGTTTAACCCCTTGCCGGTTTTCAAGACCGGTGCAATCGACCACTCTGCCACGCTTCCTGGTGTTGCAATGTACTGCTGCTGCGGCGATCCGGCCGCCAGGCAAACACTCTGCCCGCTGAAAATGCGACCTGCCGTAAAGGGCGCAATAATAATCTATTTGCTGCGAAGGAGGCACGCGATGCACGCTGTAGAAATCTCCCGTCCGGGCGGCCCCGAGGTCCTGGTCCCGGTTGAACGCCCCACGCCCGAAGCCGGCAAGGGCGAAGTCCTGATCAAAGTCAGCGCCGCGGGCGTGAACCGCCCCGACGTGTTCCAGCGCAAGGGCAACTACGCCCCGCCGCCCGGGGCGTCCGACCTGCCGGGCCTGGAAGTGGCCGGTGAAATCGTCGGCGGCGACCTGGCCGGCAGCGGTTTCTCGGTGGGCGACAAGGTCTGCGCCCTGGTCGCGGGCGGCGGCTACGCCGAATACTGTGTCGCGCCTGCCGCCCAGTGCTTGCCCATTCCCAAGGGCCTGTCCGACATCGAAGCCGCCGGCCTGCCGGAAACCTACTTCACCGTCTGGAGCAACGTATTCGAACGCGGCCGCCTGTCGGCCGGCGAGGCCCTGCTGGTGCACGGCGGCGCCAGCGGCATCGGTACCACGGCCATCCAGCTGGCGCGCGCGCTGGGCCACAAGGTCTACGCCACGGTGGGCAGCGACGATCGCGCCCGCGCCGTCGAAGCCCTGGGCGCCACCCTGGGCATCAATTACAAGACCCAGGACTTCGTCAAGGAAGTGAAGGACGCCACCGGCGGCCACGGCGTCGACGTGATCCTGGACATGGTGGCCGGCGACTACATCGCCCGCGACATGCAGTGTCTGGCCGATGACGGCCGCATCGTCATCATCGCCCAGCTGGGCGGGGCCCAGGCCAACGTGGACACCAGCCAGGTCATGCGCCGCCGCCTGACCATCACGGGCTCGACGTTGCGTCCCCGACCCGTCGATTTCAAGGGCGCCATCGCCCAGGCGCTGCGCCAGCACGCCTGGCCCCTGCTCGAGCAGGGCGCCATCAAGCCCATCGTCCACGCCACCTTCCCGCTGGCCCAGGCCGCCCAGGCCCACGCCATGATGGAAAGCGGCGAGAACATCGGCAAAATCATCCTGACGATGTAAGAAACGCGCGGCGTCCGGCGCAGCGCCGCGCAACAGGATACAATCTCGGGTTTCGCCTGGAATTATTTCCAGGCCAGCCCGTGGGCGTGTGCTTTTCCCGCGGGTTCATCCACTCTGACATTTGCGCCATGACTTCAGTCGAAAACCGCGCCCGCCTCGTGCTGGGCAACTGGAAGATGCACGGCAACCTGGCTGAGAACGCTGCGTTGCTGACCGAGCTGCGCGCCGCGGATGCCGCGAGCCACTGCGAAATCGGCGTCTGCGTTCCGTTTCCGTACCTGGCCCAGGCCGCGTCGGCCCTGACCGGCAGCGCCGTGTCGTGGGGCGCGCAAGACGTCAGCGCGCACGACAAGGGTGCCTACACCGGCGAAGTCTCCGGCCCCATGCTGAAGGAATTCGGCTGCCGCTACGCGCTGGCCGGCCACTCCGAGCGCCGCGTGCTGCACGGCGAAACCGACCAGATCGTCGCCGATAAGGCGCGCGCTGCCCTGGCCGCCGGGCTGACCCCGGTGGTCTGCGTGGGCGAGTCCCTGGCCGACCGCGAAGCCGGCAACACGCTGGCCGTCATCGAGCGCCAGCTCAAGCCCGTGCTGGCGCTGGGCGCCGAGGCTGTCTCGCGCATGGTGCTGGCCTATGAGCCCGTCTGGGCCATCGGCACCGGCCGCACCGCCAGCCCCGAGCAGGCGCAGGAAGTCCACGGCGCCATCCGCGCCGCCCTGGCCGCGCTGGACGCGGCCCAGGTGCAAGTTTTGTACGGCGGCAGCGTCAAAGCTGCCAATGCCGCCAGTTTGTTCGCCATGACTGATATCGACGGAGCCCTGGTCGGCGGCGCGTCGCTCGTGGCCGAAGAATTTTTGCGAATCGCCGCCATCTAAGTTTCCGTTCCGGAGTCTGTAATGCCCTTGATGCTCAAACTTCTGCTGGCCGTCCAAGTGATTTCGGCGCTGGCTATCATCGTGCTGGTCCTGCTGCAGCAGGGCAAAGGCGCCGACATGGGGTCCGCTTTCGGTAGCGGCTCGTCGGGCAGCCTGTTCGGCGCCACCGGCGCGGCCAACTTCCTGTCGCGCGCCACCAAGTGGGCCGCCGTGGTCTTCTTCGCGTCCACCGCTGGCCTGGCCTATGTCAGCCACAAGGGCACGGGTGGCACCGCGGTCGACAGCGGTGTGATGCAAAGCTTCCCGGCCGACCGTTCGGTGCCGCAAGTGCCGGGCGCCGCACCCGCTACGCCGGGGGCATCGTCCGTGCCGGGTGGCGCTTCGGTGCCGGGTGCTTCGTCGGTTCCGGGCGCTGCGTCGGCGCCGGCTCCGGCCGCCAAGCCCGACGCGTCGGTGCCGTCGGCCCCTGCGGCTGGCGACAAGCCCGCCGAAACGCCTGCGAAGTAAGTCTTTCGCAGTGGGAAAAAGCCGGCGCAAGCCGGCTTTTTTCATGGGCGCGGCAAACCTGAGCGGCCGCGCCGCCTGCGATAATGCGCCAGGCGCAGCGGCTGGCGACTTCCCCGGCCAGCCTGCCGTGCCAGGAATATCCGGATCGGCCCCATGGAAAAGCGTTTGATGCCATCGATGATGGCGCTGCAATGTTTCGAGGCGGTAGCGCGGCACATGAGCGTCACGCGCGCCGCCGAAGAACTGCACATGACCCAGAGCGCGATCAGCAAGCAGATCGCGCAACTCGAAGCGCTGCTGCGCAACCCGCTGTTCCTGCGGGTGCGCCGGCGGCTGCAATTGACGCCGGCGGGGGCGTTGTACCAGTCCGAGGTCAGGGCCATCCTGAACCAGGTCGACATGTCCTCGCGCTACATCCTGACCTACGGCAGCGAAACCCAGGTGCTGACCATCGGCACCCAGCCGACCTTCGGTTCGCGCTGGCTGATCCCGCGACTGCAGCGCTTCATGGCTGCGCATCCGGACATCCAGGTGAAGGTGCGCAGCGAGACCCGGCCGTTCGACCTGATGCAGGCCAAGATCGACATTTCGTTCTTTTTCGGCCACGGCACCTTGCCGGGCGCCCAGTGCCGCGAGCTGTTCGGCGCCGAAGTCGTGCCCGTCTGTGCGCCCGGTTTCCTGGCCGGCAACCCGTCGGCCAGCCTGGATGCGCTGAGCCAGCAGGTGCTCATCCAGTGCGCCTCGCGCCCGGAGGCCTGGCACGATTATTTCTCGCACCAGCAGTTCCAGTCGGACCGCAGCTACCACGGCCCGCGCTTTGACACGTTCTACATGTGCGTGCGCGCCGCCGAAGGCGGCTGCGGCATCGCCCTGACGCCCAGGCTGCTCGCCGAAGAAGAGCTGCAAGCGGGCAAGCTGGTGATTCCCTGGGGCTATGTGCAGCCCAGCGACGGCGCCTATTTCGTGGCGTATTCCGAGCATTCGGCCGAGGTACCCAAGATCAAGCAATTCGTCGCCTGGGTCGAAGGCGAGGCCGCGCAAAAGCGGGCGGCCGATGCCCGGCGCACGCGATCCATGAAAAAACGGACTGATTAAGCCGATTTTTTTCATTTGATTGCCCCCGCCGGGCATGATTTCATGCGGCCATCTTGTTTATCGATGTGCCGAGTCCGCCATGAGTCAGAATTTCGTCAATCCGGATCAGATCCGCGCCTGGTTCTCCCGCGCCATGTCCGACATGTACAAGTCGGAAGTGCCCCTGTACGACACCCTGCTGGACCTGGTGGCCGACGTCAACGCCAAGACGCTGGCCGAACAGCCGGACCTGGCCGCGCAACTGGCGCGCACCGGCGAGATCGAGCGCCTGGACATCGAACGCCACGGCGCCATCCGCGTGGGGACGGCAGAAGAGCTGTCCAACATGCGCCGCGTGTTTGCCGTGATGGGCATGCGGCCGGTGGGCTACTACGACCTGTCGCCGGCCGGCGTGCCGGTGCATTCCACGGCGTTTCGGGCCACCCACGAAGCCGCGCTGCAGACCAGCCCGTTCCGCGTCTTCACGTCGCTGCTGCGCCTGGAACTGATCGACGACGCAGCCCTGCGCGAAAAAGCCGCCCGCATCCTGGCCGCGCGCCAGATCTTCACGGCCCGCGCGCTGGAACTGGCGAGTCAGTTCGAAACGCAGGGTGGCCTGAATGATGCCGACGCCCGCGAATTCGTGGCCGAGGCGCTGCATACGTTCCGCTGGCACAGCGAAGCCACCGTCAGCCTGGACGACTACCGCGAACTGCATGGCCTGCATCGCCTGATCGCCGACGTGGTGGCCTTCAAGGGCCCGCACATCAATCACCTGACTCCGCGCACGCTGGATATTGACGAGGCCCAGGCCGAAATGCCGCGCCGCGGCGTGTCGGCCAAGGCCGTCATCGAAGGCCCGCCGCCGCGCAAGTGCCCGATCCTGCTGCGCCAGACCAGCTTCAAGGCGCTGGAGGAATCGGTCTGGTTTGCCGGCGCTGACGGCAAGGCGGCCGTGGGCAGCCACACCGCCCGTTTCGGCGAGATCGAGCAGCGCGGCGTGGCCCTGACCCGCAAAGGCCGGGCCCTGTACGACGAGTTGCTGGACCTGGCGCGCAGCCGCATCAGCGGTGCGCCCAACGAAAGCAACGCCGACGCCTACATGCAGAATCTGCAGGACTGTTTTGCCACGTTCCCGGACGACTACGCGCAACTGCATGACCAGGGCCTGGCGTATTTCCGCTATTTCCTGACCGGCAAGGAAGGCGCCGCGCCGGACAGCGACCTGCGCACGCTGATCGACCAGGGCTACATCCGTTTCGAACCGCTGGTGTACGAAGACTTCCTGCCGGTCAGCGCCGCGGGCATATTCCAGTCGAACCTGGGTGACAAGGCCCAGGCCGAATACGCGCAGAACGCCAGCCAGGCGGCGTTCGAACAGGCGCTGGGCGCCGCGGTGCAGGACGAACTGGCGCTGTACCAGGATACCCAGGACCGCTCGCTGGCCGCTTGCCTGCAAGCGCTGGGCGCGCACGCCGGTACGCCGGTGGCGGCATGAGCCGTTTGGATCGCTGCCTGTCGGTGCGGGACTTCGAACGCGAGGCGCGGCGCATCATGCCGCGCTGCGTCGAAGGCTACGTCTGCGGCGGCACGGAAGACGGCGCGTCGCTGCAAGAGAGCGTGCGCGCCCCAAACGATATCGGCTTTCGCCCGCGCGGCCTGCGCGTGGTGGACCAGCGTAGCAGCCAAGTGAGCCTGTTCGGCGAGCGCTACGCCATGCCCGTGGGGTTTGCGCCCACCGGGTTTTCGGCCATCGTCATGCACGAGTGCGACCTGGCGCTGGCCCGCGCCGCGCAGGACGCCCAGATCCCCTTCATCATCAGCGGCGCGTCCAGTGTGCCGCTGGAACGGCTGCAGGAAGCTACGGGCAAGCGTTGCTGGTACCAGGCCTATCTGCCGGGCAACATCGACCGCATCGGCAAACTGCTGGACCGCCTGCGCCGCGCCGAGATTCCCGTGCTGGTGGTCACCATCGACACCTGTGTGGGCGCCAACCGCGAGAACCTGCAGAAGCTGGCCTTCACCGTGCCCTTCAAGCTCAGCCCCAGCGTGGTGCTGGACGGCATGCGGCATCCGCGCTGGAGCCTGAACGTCTTCATGCGCACGCTGCTGGGCAGCGGCGTGCCGCGGTTCTCGAACCTGTACGAAGACATCGGCCCACCCATCACCCAGGATCCGCCCAACGGCTTTCGCGGCGAACGCGACAAGCTGTCGTGGGACCACATCCGCTGGATCCGCCAGAACTGGCCAGGCAAGCTGATCCTGAAAGGCGTGATGCACGCCGACGATGCCCGCCTGGCGCACGAGGTCGGCGCCGACGCGGTGATCGTGTCCAATCATGGCGGGCGCCAGCTGGACGGCTGCATTTCGCCCTTGCAGGCGCTGCCCGACGTCGTCGCGGCCGTACCCGCGGGTTTCCCGGTGATGGTGGATGGGGGCTTTCGCCGCGGCAGCGACGTGCTCAAGGCCGTGGCCCTGGGGGCGACGCTGGTCTTCACCGGCCGGCCTCAGCTGTTCGGCGCGGCGGTTGGCGGCCATGCCGGCATCCGCAAGGTGATCGAGATATTCCGCAGCGAAATCTCGACCAACATGGCGCTGCTTGGCTGCCGCACGCTGGCAGAGGTTACTTCCGACCTGATTGCGCCGATGCGCGTGGCCTGCCCGGCCTAGACGGTCCGTCGGCCGATGAGGCATTGGGCCCCGGCGCATCGCCTCATCGCTGAGGCAGGGTGGTTCCGAAAAACAAAAAACAGGCGCGCCGCTGCGTGCGCGCCAATCCCTTTTCATTGACAGGAGGAGACATGAAAAAAATCTATTCCAGGCTGGCCGGCGTTGCCGCCGTGCTCGCGTGCGCCATGACCGGGCAGGTTCACGCCCAGGCAGCCAACTACCCGTCCAAGCCCGTCCGGCTGGTCGTGGGCTACGCCCCGGGCGGCACCACCGACATCAGCGCCCGTATGATCGCGGACGTGCTGGGCAAGGAATTCGGCCAGACCTTCGTGGTGGAGAACAAGCCGGGCGCCAACAGCAACATCGGCGCCGAAACCGTCGCCCGCGCGCCGGCCGATGGCTACACCCTGTTCGTCGGTTCGATTTCGACCGCGATCAACCAGTCGCTGTATTCGAAAATGTCGTACGACGCGCTCAAGGACCTCGACGCCGTCGCGCTCTTGAACGTGGTACCCAACATCCTGGCCGTGAACGCCAACGTGCCGGTCAAGTCGGTGCAGGAATACATCGCCTACGCCAAGAAGAACCCCGGCAAGCTGACCTGCGCGTCGCCCGGCAATGGCTCGTCCGCGCACCTGGGCTGCGAGCTGTTCAAGATGAAGGCCGGCATCGACATCCTGCACGTGCCTTATCGCGGTAGCGGCCCGGCGGTGGCCGACCTGCTGGGTGGACAGGTCGATTCGATCTTCGACAACCTGCCGCCGCTGTTGCCTCACGTGCGCGCCGGCAAGCTGACCGGCCTGGCCGTCACCACCGCCAGCCGCGTGCCGTTCGCGCCTGAAATCCCCACCATCGCCGAATCCGGCGTACCGGGCTTTGACGTGGCGGCCTGGTTCGGCCTGTTCGCCCCCGCCGGCACGCCGCCGGAAATCGTGCAAAAGGTGAACGCCGCCATCAACAAGGCGCTGACCTCCGATGCCGCCCTGGCCGCGAACTACCAGACCAACGGCTTCCTGATGCCCCCGCCGCCCAACACGCCGCAAGCGTTCAAGGCCTTCATGGAAAGTGAAACGAAGAAGTGGGGCGAGGTCGTCAAGGCGACGAACCTGCAGATCAACTGATCCGGGGCGTACCGGGCCGGATCAGGCCTGGTTGCCAAGATTGCCGATTTGCGTGTTAGAATGTTCGACTTTCCAGGAAAGCATGTCTTTTCTGGTCAGATTTGCCGACGTGGTGAAATTGGTAGACACGCTATCTTGAGGGGGTAGTGGCGAAAGCTGTGCGAGTTCGAGTCTCGCCGTCGGCACCAAGAATTTGTTCACGGCCTGGAAGTATCGAGGCCTGGAAGTATCAAGAACCCGCATTTCTCAAACGAGAATGCGGGTTTTTTGTTGTGGCAATTCTTTGTGGGTGGATCTACGCAAGCGGTATACGCAAACGGTATACGCAAACGCGGTCGAATAATCCGGCATTCGGATATTGGGACGTCGG
The DNA here is from genome assembly GCF_058783235.1 of Achromobacter sp. FW305-C-28. Lineage (NCBI taxonomy): Bacteria > Pseudomonadati > Pseudomonadota > Betaproteobacteria > Burkholderiales > Alcaligenaceae > Achromobacter > Achromobacter sp. FW305-C-28. The sequence continues at coordinate 272,808 of NZ_JBYSYL010000001.1, forward strand.
GGGCAGGGCCGGCATTAATACATACATAAATACATACATGCATGTCAGCCACCGCATCTCGAATACCCCGCCTGCATTGCCTATCGATTGCAGGTCTTAATGATCTCAGGCGCCAATCTCTCGATATCTGCTGTAGACAAGGCGGGAAGCGCCTGCGGCTTGGTATGTTGCTTCAGGACGCCGAGCGCGCATGCGCAATAGGGGGCGTTTCCATTGCTGGTGGCCGCGCAGCTTTTCTTGAAGTTCGTGTCGAACTCGGGTTCTCGTGAGCACGCCGTGAGTAACAACGGCATAAGCATAGCCAAGAAACATCGGTACACATTGATGTGACGCATTGTTAATATTAACCTTATAATCTAACATTATCTCAAATTAAAACATGAGATAAATGCTTGGTGCACAGGGGCGAGACGGGCAGGAGCCCGTTTTTTTCATTTGACGATTTGATGCAAAAAAGTAACAAAATATGCTGGGCGTAAGATTACGTAGCGACAAAATCGATCAATTCGACGTCTTGGGCGAGCGCGGTCAGGCCATCCACCTCGTGGCAAGCCAGATCCTTGCGGTCTTGAAAAGCAAGCGCCCCGATCTGCTGGTCCATTTCGCGGTTCCGCAGCCGAGCGAGAACGGCAGCCGCATCGACTGGTATGCGCCGACGCCCGGTTCCGTCGTCGCGTGGCATGCCGCGACTGCAACAGAGCAGTCGGACGCGTTGGCCCGGTTGGAAGCGGTACGCGCGGGCGTCGCCCAGTTGCGCGAGTCTGTCCAGGCCAAGGCGGGCGGGAACGACGCCGCGCTGTTGGGGCAGCTGCTGAAGTGGATCATGCATCACCCTGATCCGAGCTTCGTGTTCCTGGTCGGCGGACAGCCCGTCATCACGTTTTGGGGTTTCCTGCATAGCGGGGCAGATCGTTCTTTCGATCCGCTGCACTCCTTGCGTCCCGCCCCCTCTTTCAATGTGTCATCGCAGCCGCCCGCACCTGAAGCGGTGAAGATCCCGATCTCTGCCGCGGCGCCTGGCATCGCGGTGCGCACCCCTTGGTGGAAGCGCTGGTGGCCATGGCTGGCCTTGCTGTTGTCCTTGCTGGCGTTGTTGTTCGGGCTGCGCGCCTGCGCACCGAACCTGATGCCGAACCTGGCTTTGCCTGGCCTCGCGTCTCGGGTCGAGTTGCCGCGTGATGCGACATTGCCGGACGGCAAGGTGTCCCTGCCGTCGGTGCCGGGCGTGGATGGGACGGGCGTCCAGGTGCCGGGCGCCGTTGCCCCCGGGGGCGCGTCGTTGCGCGGCGCTCCGGATAGCGCGGCGTTTGGATCGGACCGGCCCGCATCCACGGGCGCGCCCGACGCAGCCCAAGCGCCCTCCACGCCGGGCGCGGGCGGTCAGCCCGCCGCGTCGGGTGACGGCTCCGCGCCTGCCACGCCCGGCGAGGACCCCGCCAAGGCGGCGCCGCCGAGCTTGCCCGACAACAAGGACGCGCTGGAAATTCCGGCGGACGCGGGCGAGGGCAGCGCCAATTTCCTCAACGGCAATTGGCGCGCCGGCGCGGGCATCCAGGATCGCGACACCGGCGAGCCCTTGCGTCTGCACTACCAGTTCCAGAACGGCGAGGGCCAGGTCACGGTCAACCGCCACAACGGCGTGCAATGCACGGCGCCCGTCAGCGCCGCCATGAGCAAGGGTTCCTTGTCGATCAGCAATAGCGTGGCGGCCAAGTGCAGCGACGGCGGCACCTACGACATGCCGCTCATCCAGTGCAAGCCGGCCGCGAAAAACGTCGCTTCATGCGCCGGCAACTATGGGGAAGAACCGTTCCCCATATCGATGCGACGCGCCCAACCTTAATCGTTGAGAGTATTTGTCATGCTGCCCCCTGTTGATACCTATGACGCCGACAAGGACAACGTCGAGCTTTTCGGCAATACGGGCGTCCAGTTCCTTGACCTGGCGTGCGCACTGCCGGAACTCAAGCGCGAACCGGAAGGTGAATTCTGCATGCATCCGTCCGGCCGGATGCCGATCCGGCTGCATGTACCGGACGACGGCAGGCCCGGCTATGAAGACAGGCCGGGCAATTTCGTCGAGGCCAAGGCGACATTTTCGCTGCCCATGCAGGAAAGCCTGGAACTGTTCGACGGCTTCTGGCTGCCGGTGCCGTTCTTTCGCTACAAATCGGACAGCCAGTTCGATCGTGGGCCGAAGAACTGGGCGCGACTGCGCCTGGTCAAGCTGGATGAGGCCGACGCCAATGGCAACACGCATCGCGTGACATTGGCCTTCGATACGCGCACCCGGGCCCGGGATGACGCGCGCGACTACATCGAGCCCTACGACGAGGACATGGAAACCGGCGCCGTGTTCCGCCTGGCGTTCAACCTGCATGAAATGCAATGGTTCCTGGACGAGCAGGAGTGGGTCGTCAAATGGCTCGAAAGCGTGTTTCGCGAACGCCGTGACGATCTTGAGAACCGTGAAATCGAAAAGGCGCTGGCCAAGCGGGAACATCTTGCGCACTACCTGAACCTGCTCAGCCTGATGCGTGAGTCGGCGCCGACCACGCGTTCCAACAAAGAGCAGAAGGCCAAGGTCAAGATCAAGCTGCCCCGCATCAAGGTCCTGAACATGCTGGCCCCCAACGCGAACGGCCGCAAGGTGATCAAGGGCGGCAGCGTGCCTGTCGATCTGGTGCTGGATGTGGGCAATTCGCGGACGTGCGGCATCCTGATCGAAGAGCATAAGCAGAACGACAACGGCCTGAACGATTACACGTTCCTGACGCTGCGGGACATGACTCGGCCGGAACGCATCTACCAACAGCCGTTCGAGTCGCGTGTGGAGTTCGCGCCCGTCAGCTTTGGCAAGGACGATCTTTCCCTGCAAGGCGGGCGAGACGACGCGTTCGTGTGGGTGTCGATGGCCCGAGTGGGTACCGAAGCCACGAACCTCGCCGCACGCAAAGAAGGCACCGAGGGTTCCACGGGCCTGTCCAGCCCCAAGCGCTACCTGTGGGACGCCGAGGATGCCTACGAGTCCGGCTGGCGGCCCAACGCGTCCACGATCAAGGGCGAGGCGCCGGAATGGGCAACGCTGGGACCGTTGAAGAACCTGATCGACGAGAAAGGCATTCCGCTGTACGGACCGTGCGCGCTGTACCAGGACGAGGAGACGTCCGGCTTCCCGGCCTTTGAAGCCCACTACACGCGCAGCGCGTTGATGGGGTTCATGCTCAATGAAGTGTTCGCCCAGGCGGTGTCGCAGATCAACAGCTGGCTGTACCGCTCGCGCAAGAAGGACCGGACGTTGCCGCGCTATTTGCGCGCCATCATCCTCACCGTGCCGCCAAGCATGCCGCAGGTGGAGCGCGGCATCTTCAAGCAACATGCGCAGCGCGCCCTGAGCCTGCTCTGGAAGAGCATGGGCTGGCATACGGGTGACGGCGACCCCGTCGAGGATGACGAGGACGAGAAGCACGACCTATTCACGCTGGCCTTGCCCAAGATCGTCATCAAGTGGGACGAGGCGACCTGCGGGCAGCTGGTTTACCTGTACACGGAGGTCGTGACGAACTTCAGCGGCTATGCCGAGGAATTTTTTGACACCCTGGCGCGTCGGGAAAAGACCGATCGTGAGTGCATCACGGTAGCCTCGCTGGATATCGGCGGCGGCACCACGGATCTGGTCATCACGGACTACAAGCTGGATCGTAGCGGCCGCCAGTCGGCCAACAGCTTCGTGCCCATCACGCCCACGCAACGTTTCCGCGACGGTTTCAAGGTGGCCGGTGACGACATCGTGCTGGAAGTCATCCGCAAGTACGTGCTGCCGTATCTGGAAGCCGCGCTGAAGGAAGCGGGCGCCCGGGATGCCGCGGCCCTGATGGACATCCTGTGCGGCAGCACCGGGGACGACGAAAGACAGCGCCTGCTGCGCCAGCAACTGACGTTGCAATGCTTCTATCCCCTGGCGCTGGTGCTTCTCAAGGAATACGAGAACTACGATCCGGAAAAGCCCGCCGAACGCAAGGAAAAGACGATTGGCCAATGGCTGCACGACAAGCAGCCCTTGAGCGCTGCGGTGCGGGGATTCGTGGGCAAGGCGCTCAACGAGGCTGCCGGGCAGCCCGTGGAATTCGATCTTGAAAGCGTCCCGTTGATTGCCGACCCGGTCAAGATGCATTTCGATTTCCTGACCGACAACCTGGATATCTGCAACACCCTGCGCAATCTATGCGAAATCGTCAATTACTACGACTGCGACGTGTTGCTGCTTACCGGCAGGCCTTCCGTGTTGCCGGGGGTGCAGGCGGTGATACGCAAGGCCATGCCGTTGCCGCCCGGGCGCGTGGTGCCCATGCGCAATTACCGGACGGGCGATTGGTTCCCCTTCCGCAAGGCGGGCTGCATCGACGATCCCAAGACCACGGCATCGGTCGGCGCCATGGTGATCTGGCTCTGCGAGAACAACCGCATCCCGACGTTCAAGATCAACACCCGCACGCTCAGGCCGAAGCCGCTGATCCGCTACTTCGGCGAGATCGGCAACGACAACATGCTCAAGTACGGCAACGTGTTGTTCTCTGACATCCAGACGCAGCAATCCGAGGACGGCAAGACGTCGATGGACCAGAGCATCGAGTTGCCCGTGGGCGCGGACGGCGATGTGCTGCCGTTCAAGATGGAAAACACCGCACGGCTCGGCTATCGACAGCTCAAGATCGAGCGCTGGCCAGCCACGCCGATGTATGTGCTGGGCTTCGATCGCGAATGGGAGCAGGAATACAAGCGTTCCCAGGAATCCAATCCGAACAAGTCCCATGCGTCGGGCCGGGTGTACTTCAAGGTGGCCAAGCCTACAGAACAGGAGCGCAAGGCGGGCCTCATCAGCGACAGGCTGCTGGTCGCCAAGACCGCGCCGTTGACGGACGACGACAAGAGCCGGCCGACGGTGCGGTTGCAGTTGAACACCCAGCTGAGAATCGGGAAGGCGAATTTCTACTGGCTGGATAGCGGTAGCGTGAAGGGTTGATGGCGATATGAGCGAATCTCAGAAACAACTGGCACGTCAGTGGCGTGCGATCCATGACGGTGCGGCCCGTGCGATCGAATGGATCGACGCGGTGCGGGGCAATTCCAAGAAACTGGACGACAAGGCCGATGGCCTGGTCTATGGGTTGCGCCGGGCGAGCAACAAGGCGCGTAGCCTGGAGCGGGCCGCGGGTCACCCGATGGCCATCGGTTTCTTTGGTCTGTCGCAGGCGGGCAAGTCCTACCTGATCTCCACGCTTGCCGCCGGCGAGAATGGCCGCCTGGAAACCGACCATGACGGCGAGCTCGTCGATTTCCTGGCCTCGGTCAACCCCGCAGGCGGAGGCAGCGAGGCTACGGGCCTGGTGACGCGATTCACGCGGATCAAACCCGCCATCCAGGACCGCGCCTATCCGATCGAAGTGCGCCTGTTCCGGGAAATCGACCTGGCCAAGATACTGGCCAACGCCTGGTTCAAGGATTTTGACCAGGGTCGGGTCGACTACAAGATCGACGGCGACCGCGTGAGAGCGCTGCTGGACCGGTTCGCGGACCGTGCGGCCAGTTCGCCCCAGCCGGGCGTTGACGCCAATGACGTCGTGTCGCTCTGGGACTACGTCGCCGCCTCGTTCGGCAACCACGTCAAGGCCTTGGATGGCGACTTGAAAAGCGGCTATTGGGCTCGGGCCGTTGCTCTTGCGCCGCGCCTGTCCAGTCGCGATCGCGCGGAGTTCTTCTCCATTCTGTGGGGTGAAATCCCAGAGTTGACGCAGGTCTACGCGCAAATCGCCGACAGCCTGTGCGCCATCGGCCATGTCGACGTCGCGCACATTCCCCGCGATGCCGTGGAGGACAAGGGCGGTCCGCCCAGCATCATGAACGTCACGATGCTCGACCACATTGGCGGCGGTGACAACGCCACGGTCATGGTCCGAGGCGTACGTGACGGCAAGTTGAACGAGCCGGTGTCGATCAGGCGTTCACACCTGGCGGTCTTGACGACGGAATTGGTGTTCCCGCTGGCCAATATGCCCCGCGAGCGTTGCCTGGAAGCCGTGGACCTGCTTGATTTCCCCGGCTATCGGGGCCGCTATGACAAGACCAGGCTGAGCGAAATCCCGAACAACCCAGTCGGGGAACTGCTGCGCCGCGGCAAGGTGGCGTATCTGTTCGAGTTGTATAGCGAGAACCAGGAAATGAATGGCCTGGTGCTGTGCACGCCCGCCAACAAACAGCCCGAAACGAGCGCGGTGGTTCCAGTACTGGATCACTGGGTCAGGCAAACGCAGGGAGAATCCGCCCGGGACCGCTCGGCGCGGTCAGGACTGCTGTGGGCGGTGACCATGTTCAATGCACGCGTCTCGGACATGCTCAACAAGCAGGACAAGTGGCACCAGGAGTGGAAAGGGCTGAACGACATCGCTTTCAAGATCTATGAAAGCCTGGATTTCATGCGCGATTGGAAAGGGGGCAAGCCCTTCAACAACACGTTCCTGGTGCGCACGCCTTCCTATACCGCTTTCACCGTCAAGGAAGACGGCAAGGAAGACGGCAAGGAACTGGCCGTGGCGCCCGAGAAGCAGGAAATCCTGGACAGGATGCGGGCCAGCTTCATCGAGGCGGACGTGCTGCGCAGCCGCTTTGCGCAGCCCGGCGAGGCCTGGGACGCCATGATGCGACTGAACGACGGTGGCATGGGAAACCTGGCCGGATCCATCGCGCAGATCAGCGATATCGACTTCAAGCTGTCACGCCTGCGCAATCAGGTGGGCGACGAGCACCACAAGATCCTGGACCGGGGTATCGGCCTGTTCCACCGCGAAGGCAGCGATGCCGAAGGCGCGAAGCAGAAGAAAAGGGAATTGGCCGACAAGGTCGCGCCCGTGCTGCGCAATATCGCGGACAACCCCAAGGCCTACTTCCTCTTGTCGGAATTGATGCATGTGTTGGAACTGCCGAGCGAAGCGCTGCGCGATCTTTACCTGAGCGGCGCCGACGTGGCGCAGGCAAGCCCCGCCCAACCTGAGGCGAAGGCCGCGCCCGACAGCAGCGCCGATGCCGACGACCTGTTCGCCAGTCTGCTGGATGGCGGCGCGGACGAGGCCGAGCCGGCCCATGCGGTAGCTGACCCGGCGCCCGCGGATACCTACGAGCGTTGGTTCGCCGATTCGGCATTCAAGCTGTGGCTGAATCATTTGAGCGAGATCCCGAGCCGCACGCGCCAGCACGCGATGCTCAAGAACATTCCCCAGGACATCCTGGAAATCGTGGTTGAAGAACTGCGCAACGCGGCATACCGCGAGAACAGCAAGGGCCGCAACCTGCCTCAACAGATGCTGCAAAGCCTGCTGTCGCGCACCGATAGCGCGTCCAAGCGCGACCAGATGGTGATGAGCCAGGTCCTGCGCGTGCAGACGGTGTTGCGCGACTTCATCGCGTGGCTGGGCTATCTGGACATGAACACGGACGACAAGCCCGCCAGCGCATCGGTGGCCAACGCCAAGGTGTTCGCCAAGTCGGCCTTGTTGGACGCGGGCACCGGCATGCCGGATCTGCCCGAGAAGAATGACATGGGCAAGGGGCGTGAATTCCTCAAGGACTGGGTGTCCTGCCTGATCGACATGATCGTGAAGAATGCCGGCTTCACCGCCGGGCAGGAGATCAGTGACGAACAGAACGAGGCGTTGGGCGCCATCATTGCCGACATCAGAAAGGGATGACACATGGCTGTATTTGTTTCATTTAACCCGCTGCCGGACCGGCGCGCGGGATACGCCGAACTCCATGTCGAGAGCTGGAGCGGCGATGCGGTCGAGGTCGAGCTGGGCATTCGCCGCAACGCCTCGCCGGCACACCTGGATGCGCAAGGGAAGTGGGGCGGCGAACAGCAGTGGCTGCGTTTTGGCAATGGCCAGGTCCGCGGCGACAGGCTGGTGATCGAGGTGGGGCCCGCAATCGTCGACGCGTTGCTGCAGGCCAAGCGCAATGCTTCCTTCGTGATCGGCGTGCGCAAGCCTGATGGCAGCATGACGCAGCACCCGGTGCGTTCGATTCCCGACAGCGTGACGCCGTCCACCGCAGCGGGTGAAGCGCCCGCCCAGGCGATGGTGGTCGAAGTCGCGCCCAAGCCCACGTCGCCGCCGGTGGTGACGCCGCCTCCTCCTGTCGAGGAGCCGGTGGGCGCGGACCCCGTCCCGGCACCGCAACCGCCGTCCCGTCGTCTGGGGCTCATCGTCGGGGGCGCGCTGGCCTTGCTCATCGCGGCGGGCGCGGCCGCATGGTTCTTGCTGAAGAAAGCAGACATTCCTGAACCGCCGCCCAAGCCGGAGGCGCCCGCCGCGACACCCGAGCCGGCGCCGGCAGCCGCGGCATGTTCCAAGGAAAACCTGGGCTCGGCGGCGGAAATGGCCTTCGTGCAGGACTGCGTGCGTGACGTCAAGGACTCCGCGGCCATGTTGGCCATCATCCAGGCTGCGCGCGAGGCGGGCAAGTGCTCCATCGCGCAGCGTCTGTACGCCAATCGGGCGCAGGCGGGGGACGTGCGTATCGCCTTGGCCTACGCCCAGGAGTACGACCCGGCGGCCTACAAGGAAAACGCCTGCTTCAAGGCGGATGCCGCCACGGCCGCGTATTGGTATGAAGCGGTGCTGGAAAAGGACAAGGACAACGCCCAGGCCCAAGCGCGCCTGAAGGAATTGCAGAAATGAGGAAGATTGCCCTGGCCCTGGGTCTGCTCGGCTTTGCCGCAGTCGTGCATGCCGCGCCGCCGTTGTTGCAGGAAGGCAAGAAGACGCTCTACCAACGCGTGCTGACCACCCCGGGCTGCGCCTTGCATGAAGCGCCGGACGGCAAGGCCGGCGCCGTGCAGCCGACTTTCAGCCGCTTCTATGTCTACGCCAGCCAGGCGGCGGGGGGCAAGACCTGGGTGCAGGTCGGGCCCGATTCCTTTGGCAAGACGCTGGGTTGGGTCGACCGGTCCTGCACCGTCGACTGGAAAATGCAGATGTCGCTGGCGTTCACCAACCCCGCCGGCCGCGACCGCACGTTGTTCTTCAAGGACCGGCCGGCGCTGGACACCGTGCTCAACGCCATCGATCCGGTCGAGAAGATCGCCCCGACGCGACAGCAGCTCAAGACCAAAGGTCAGGCGCCGGGCGTTGTCGCCCAGGAACCCGAGCTGTTCGTCGATATGACCAAGAACTTCTATCTGCTGCCCATCCTGAGCGGAGAAGAGGTCATGACGGAACAGAACGTGCGCGTGCGGGTGCTGAATGTCGCCTCCGTCAGCGCGGCGGATCCTGCCAGTGCGGCCAAGGCCAGCCAGGACCAGTCCACCGTGCACGAGCGGACCAAGCAGATCAAGGAATTCAGTTCGGCGGTCGTCTTCGTCATCGACTCGACGGTGTCGATGGACCCCTACATCGAACGCACGCGCGAGGCGATCAAGAAGGTCTATGCCAAGGTCGAGGCCGAAAAGCTGGGCGACAAGGTCAAGTTCGGGCTGGTGGCCTTCCGTTCGAGCACCAAGGCCGTTCCCGGGCTGGAATACGTCAGCAAGGTCTACGCGGACCCGAACAAGGTCAAGGACGGCGCGGATTTCATGGCCAAGGTCGCGGAATTGAAGCAGGCCAAGGTATCCAGCAGCCTGTTCGACGAGGATGCCTATGCCGGCGTGATGGATGCCGTCAACAGCATCGACTGGCGCCCCTATGGCGCGCGTTATGTCGTGCTGATCACCGACGCGGGCGCTATCGAGGGGAGCGATAAATTGTCCTCCACCGGCATGAGCGCCAGCCAGGTCCGGCTCGAAGCGGCCAAGCCGGGCGTGGCCATCTACACCCTGCACCTGAAGACGCCTGCAGGCGCCAAGAATCACGCCAGCGCCGAAGCGCAGTACCGCAATCTGTCCACCTATGGCGGCACCAATCTGTCGTTGTACTACCCCGTCAATGCCGGCGATGTGAACGAATTCGGCAAGAAGGTGGACGCCTTGTCCGCGGCGATCACGCAGCAGGTGAAGTCCGCCTACCAGGGCGAAGATGCCGTGGGTAGCGCCGCCAACGCGACGGACCCGGGCAAGCGGCCCGCCAACGCAGACGAGAAAATGCTGCAGGACGCCGACTTGATCGGTAATGCGATGAAGCTGGCTTACCTGGGCGAACGCATTGGCGCCAAGGCACCGCCGGTATTCCAGGCCTGGATCAGCGATCGCGATCTCATCAAGCAGACCGTGCCCGTGACGGACGTGCGCGTGCTGCTGACCAAGGGGCAGCTCAGTGACCTGAACGACGTGATGAAGAAGATCGTCGATGCCGCCAACCAGGGGCTGATTTCTCCGACCGATATGTTCAACCAGTTGCGCAATGTGGCGGCCACCATGGGCGCCGATCCCAACAAGTTGGAGAAGTCGGACAAGAAACTAGCCGAGATGGGATTCTTGTCGGAGTACCTGGACGGCCTGCCTTACCACAGCGAGGTGTTGAACCTGGACGAAGCGACCTGGAAGAGCTGGGACGGCCTGGCGCAGGAAAAATTCATCCGCAACCTGACGACCAAGTTGCGGCACTACCAGCTGTACAACGCCGATGTCGACCGTTGGGTGTCTCTGGCGCCAAACAGCGACCCGCGCGACCACGTCTATCCCGTGCCTCTGGAAATGATGCCCTGAGCGGACGGACGATGCTGGCTATTGATGATTTGCGTTTGCGTCGAGGGCAGGGCGCTTCTGCCTACGAGATACGACTACCCAAGCTGCGCCTGGCGAGCGGCGAGGTACTGGCCATCGTGGGGGGAAGCGGTTGCGGCAAGAGCACGCTGCTGGAAGGCATCGGCCTGCTGCTGGCGCCTGCGAGCGTGCAGGCCTATACGCTCAATGGCGACATCGATGTCGCTGCGCGGCTGACCCGCAAAGACGAAGCCGCCCTGGCGGCCTTGCGTGCTTCCCGGATCGGATTCGTGTTGCAGACCGGCGGCTTGCTGCCCTACCTGTCGGTGCGAGACAACATCCTGCTGCCGCGCCGCCTGCTCGGGATGCCTGCGCAAGGCGCCCGGATGCAACATGGCATCGAGGTGCTTGGCCTGCAGAACCTGCTGGAAAAGCGGCCGGCGCAGTTGTCCATCGGCGAGCGGCAGCGGGTGGCCGTGGTGCGTGCGCTGTCACACGAGCCGGACGTCTTGCTGGCTGATGAGCCGACGTCCGCGTTGGACCCGGACAACGCGTCCAGGTTGTTCCAGCTGTTTGTCGACCTGGCTCGCGCCGACGACATGGCAACCCTGGTGGTGTCGCATGACTGGGACCTGGTGCGCCAGTTCGGCCTGCCCAGCCTGACGCCGACCTTGTCGCCCGGCCACAGCTCCTTCGGCCTGAGTGAGTCGCTATGACGCGCGCATGGCAGATTGCCCGCCTGGCGGGCCTGGACCTTTGGCACGATCGTCTCGTGACCCTTTGCATGATCGCCACGCTGGTGGCGGTGATTGCGCCGTTGCTGCTGCTGTTCGGCCTGAAGCACGGTGTGGTCAGCGCCATGCAGGACGAATTGTCCAGGGACCCGCGCAACCTGGAAATTCGCATGCTCAGCAGCGGCAGCTACGACCAGGCCTGGATCGAGCAGATGGCCGGCCGGCCGGATGTGGCCTTTGCCGTGGGCATGACGCGATCGCTGAACACGCAGGCCGACTTCATTCATACGCCCACGAAGTTCCTGGAGAACGTGGAAGTGCTGCCCACCGCGGTCGGGGATCCCTTGCTGGCCGGCGTGGACGCGTCCGCGCTGACGGGCACCAGCGTCGTGTTCAGCGCCCAGGCGGCCCAGCGTCTTGATGTTCAGCCCGGCGATACCTTGCGCATGCGGATCGCCCGTCGTCTGAACGGGGTGGACCAGCGCGCCGTGGTGAGTCTCACCGTGCTGGCGGTCTTGCCGGGGCAAGCCTACGAGCGTGCCGCCGCTTTCGTCCTGCCGGCCTTGCTGCGCGATATGGAGTGGTATCGGGACGGCTACGCCGTCGCCTCCCTGGGCGCAAGAGATGGCCAGCCTGTTGAGACGGCCAAAGTGCGATTTGCCCGCGCGCGACTGTATGCCAAGGACCTGGATTCGGTGGAACCCCTGGAAAAAAGCCTGATCGACCAGCGTATCGAAACCAGCAGCCGCCTGGCCGACATTCGCAACGTCAAGGCCATCAACCACTTGTTGACGATGGTATTCACCGTGATTTCAACCACTGCCATCGCCGGTTGCGTGGCGGCCTTGGCAGGGGCGTTCCTGGCCAACGTACGGCGCAAGCGGCGTGACATTGCGACGTTGCGCCTGCTGGGCCTGGGCGGCGCGCAGATCAGCGCCTTGCTGGCCATGCAGGCGATCGCCCTGACCATCGTGGCGATGGGCGTCGGGCTGGCCATCTATGGCGTGGGCAGCGCGACATTCAACAGCCTGCTGGGCGGGGTCAGGTCGCCTGGCCAGCTGGCGTGCCAGATCACGCCGCAGCATGTCGGCCTGGCATTCGTGCTTGCCTTGGGCGTGGCGTTGCTGGCGTCGAGTATCGGCGCGGCGAACGCCAAGCGTATTCAACCCGCGGAGAGTTTGCGTGAAATCTAAATTGCTTGGCCGATATGCGGTTCAGGGCTTGCTGGCGTTGTCGGCATGTCCCGTGGCGCTTGCCGCGGGCGCGCCCGCACCGAAATGGGACGCGCGCTTTTACAACCCCAAGCCAGCCGAAGGCGATATCGTCCTGCCGCTGCCTTGCGATGGCGGCATCGTCTTCAGGAAGGTCGTCGTGCCCGTTGGCGGCCCCTTGGCCGACCTACCCATCCAGGTCGGACAGGAAGGCGGCGCCTACTCCTTCGTCGAAAAGAGTCGTCCGGCGTTCATCGCTGGCGGATTCACGGAAGAGGGCGCGGACAAGAAATCCAGGTTCAGCTATTACCTGATGGCCAAGTACGAGTTGACCATCACGCAGTACCAGGCCCTGACTACCCTGGGCAATGGCGACGCGGCGAAGTGCCCGAACCCCGAAGCGGCGGATGGCCGCTTTCCGGTGACCGAGGCGAACTGGTTCGATGCGTCGCGGATGGCGCACCTGTACAACATCTGGCTGCGTCAGCACGCCAAGAACCTGTTGCCCAAGGAAGACGGAGTCTCCGGATTTGCCCGCCTGCCCACCGAAGTGGAATGGGAGTTCGCGGCGCGCGGCGGCGTCAAGGTCAACGCAGCCGAGTTCGCGGAGCCGCGCTATCCCATGCCGGACGGAACGGTCAATCAGTACGAATGGTTCGGCGGCACGCAATCGTCCAACAGCAAAGTCAACCGCATCGGCGTACTGCTGCCCAACCCGCTGGGCCTGCACGACATGCTGGGCAACGTGTCTGAGATGACCCTGGATGTATTCCGGCTGAACAAATTCGACCGCCAATATGGGTCGGCGGGCAGCTACGCGATTCGCGGTTCGGACTACATGCAGCCCGAATCCGACTTGCGCGCAGCCCTGCGGCGCGAGGGCAATCTCTATGACGAGGACGGCGAGACTCGCGAGAAGACCGTGGGCTTTCGTTGGGTGATTTCTTCGCGCGAAATGACGTCCGCCAAACACGTCAAGGCGCTTGAGGAAAGCTACGGCAAGCTGGGCGATGGCCACATTTCGTCGGACGCCTCCAAGAAAGGGAAGTCGGCCGTGAGCGAATTGAACACGCTTGCCGGCAGCGTCACGGACAAGAAGCTGAAGGAGCAGCTGGCCAGCCTGGAAGGCAAGCTTCGCGCGAGCAACCAGCAGCAGGAAGAGGCGCGCGATCAAGCGATCCGGGCCAGCCTGAACCTGGGTGCCTTCCTGTGTACCAAGCTCAAGGACGATGGCGAGCATCGCAACCTGCTTCGAGAGGTCTACAAGACCACCTGCGAGAGCGGCAATTCGGATGCGACGTGCGAGCGCCGCAAGCAACTCCTGGCCAGCCATGAGCGGCGGGTGGAGGGCGTGACGCAGTACTACGCCAGCAGCCTGGTCGATGCCGCCACGCTGTATGGCGCCGACAACCTGGCCAGGCAGGTGCCCGTTCTGGACAAGATGTTCGAGCAGAACAAGCAGGTCAGCGGTCTGCGCCCCTACCTGGTTGCGTATTGGGCGCACCAGAAAGCCTATCTGGCCAACAAGAAAATCGATCGAGCCGCCTGGCTGGATTCATGCATTGCCGTCAATAAATAACCATTAAGGAGTCTTCATGTCTGTTCTCGTGCGAAATTGGAATCGCATACCCATGGTGTTGGTGATGGTCTGCTCGCTGGCGATCAGCGGATGCGCAAACACGGGAAGTTCTTTGCTGAACAACGGGGTCAAGCCGGACCCCCGGCTGACCCAGGGCAATGATGCGAAGTTCTTCAGCCAGTCCGGCCTGCAGGCTTGCCTGCTGGGCGCGGCGGCGGGGGCGGCGATCGGTCTGCTGGCCGGTGGCAAGAACAAGGCGCCGGCGGCCGTCGTCGGCGCGGTCGCGACTTGCGGCGCGGCTATGGGGGCCAACTATTACCTGGATGCCCGTCGCAGCCAGTACAAGACGACCTACGAACAGCTCAAGGCCATGGGCGACGATATCAAGAGCGACACCCTGAAGGTGCAGGACCGCAGCAATTCCATCAATGCGGTGATGGCCGATGACAAGAAGAAGTTGGCTCAACTGAAGTCGGACATCGCCGCCAAGCAGGCCGACCAGGTTGTCGCGAAGAAAGAACTGGCCCAGATCGACGCCAACATCGGCGCCATCAAGAGCGACCTGACCAGCATGAAGAACCTGGCCAACCAGTACCGCGAAGCGGGTGCCAAGACCAACGGCGCGCCCAAGGATGTGCGGGAAATGCAGCAGCAGCTTGCCGTGCTGGAAAACCAGATCGCCCAGCTCAACAAAGAAGCCGATAGCTACTTTGCCTTGCGCAGCGCCATCGATCTCGGGGAGCAGAAGGCATGAGAAACTTGGCGATTGCGATGAAGCTGGCCGGCCCCGCCCTGGCGCTGGCCGTGTTGTCCGGATGCGCCACCACGGCGGCCGACTGCGACCCCGCCAACAAGGACGCCGGATTCATCACCAAGATGAATTGCGACGTGGGCGGCGGCTATGGTCAGCGTATCGCCCAGGGCGAGAACGACGTGCGCGCGGCTCAGGCGGAAAATGCGCAAGCCAGGCAGGTCCTGGCCGATCTCGAAGCGCAGCGCGCGGCGATCGGCAAGTCCGTGGCGGAAAAGGCCAAGGCGCGCGACGCCTTGTCGGCATCGGTCAAGAAATTGTTGGACCAGGCCAAGGCCAAGTCGCAGCAAAGCGCCGAGCTCAAGCGGCAATTGGCGCAGTCCGAAAAGGCTTTGAAGACGCCGATCAACGTGAATGCGTCGAATGCCGCCCTGGAAGCGCAGATCAAGGCCAAGCAGGAAGAGGTCTACAAGCTGCAGAAGAGCTTGGCGCTCGTTCCGTAATACGCGACTTCGCCCGGCCACCATTCGAGATACTACGATGCAACGTTTTTTGCGAGACCCGAGGGGGAAACTGTCGGAGGCGTGGCTGTCCAGCGTCTACGGCGAGCGGATAGCGCTTATCCGCAAGCATTTTTCCCCGAGCGTTGCCGCGGTATACGCCATCCCGCAGTTAAGCGGCGATGGCGCGCTTGAATGGTGGACGTCGCAGCAGGGCATGGTGACGCCCTATGCGGCGCTGAACGGCGATGCGCAACAAGCGCTCTTACGCGCCTACGACGCGCACCTGGCCACCCTGGATGGCTTGATCGAGGCCTTGCGTGTGCGGGGCTTGACCGAGCAAGCCGAGCAGATCCAGAAGCTGCATACCAAGCCCGTATTGGATACGCTGTATAGCGTCGATGGACGCTTGCTGTTGCGTCTGCAGGACGATCCTGCCCCCCCGCCCGTACCGGCAGCGCTGCCCGAGCCTCCCGCTTCGCGCTGGAAGTGGTTCGCGTTGGGCGGTTTGCTGCTGGCGGCCATGTTGATCGCGCTGTGGTGGTGGTATCGCCATTCAACGGCGCCGGTTCCGCCGGTGGTCGTGCCCGAGCCCGCGCCGGTCGTTGCGCCGGCGCCACAGCCGGAACCCGCGCCTGAACCCAAGCCCGAACCCAAGCCCAAGCCCAAGGCCGAACCCGCGAGGGATTCCGAGTGGCCAACTGAATTGGTCGTGGTGCTGGAAACGGCCGAGCGCATGAAAAAGCCGCCGATGGCGGAGGGCGGGGCGTCGCGTCAGGCCTTGGCCCGCAGCGAGATCGAACGCATCGTCAAGGGGCTGCCGGACGATACCAAAACCCAGTTGATTACGTTTCCTGCCGGCCAATGCGAAGTGCCTGAAGGGCATGGCGTGTTTCCATTGGGAAAGCGTCCCGCGTTGCTGAAAACGGTGCAGGGCGCGCCAAACGAGGGCAAGGCGGCGCTGTCCGAGGGCCTGAAATTGGCGGCAGCTTCCGTGGATGGCATCAAGCGCGACGCCCTGGTGTTCATGTTCGTGGGTGGAACCGATGCGTGCGGGCAGGACCTGTGCGCCGTCGCGACACGCCTGGCCAAGGAAAAGCCAAGGTTGCGGATCAATGTCGTGGACTTGAGCGGCACGCAGTCGGTGGCGTCCTGCCTTTCCAGGCAAGCGCGGGTGGGCGCGTATGTCTGGGGCAACGTGAAGCCGGATGAGAAGAGCGTTGATCTATCCCGGGAAGCCGCCAAGATGCTGGCGCCTGCGGCGGCGCCTGGCAAGGGCCGGGCTTCGCCTTAACGCAGATTGCCGCCAAACGCCACGATCGCCACCACAAAAGTGGCGGCGCCCACCGCCGACCACCCATTCCAGCGTCTGGCCGCCACGGCGTTGCGCCGGCTCATGCCCACCATCACGGTCACCAGCGTCCATAGGCCACTGAACGCCAGCAAGGCCAGCGTGTAGACAAAGCCGGACAGGTCGTAGCCGCCGCCGCCAATCGACGGATAGCCGCTGCTTTTGGGCCACAGCAGATAGATCAGGGTGCCAGCGACGGCGGCAAACAAAGCCAGCCCTATCTGAAATGTGCGGTCTTTGAGCATGGATCGGACCCCGGATGCGCAAAACCGCAGTCTGCCACCATTTCATGTTTGCGACACGGCCGGCGACTCGCCGCGCGGAATGATCGCCGCGCCAGCAGCGTCCATCCACGCGCGGGGTGCGACGGTCTCCTGGCGAACAGCCAATGGCGCAATTCCCTCCATGGGATAGGGGATTTGGTTTTCTGTAATGATAGATATATATAATTAACAAATAGTATTTAATAGTTTTAATGTATTAATCGGATAGGCACCCGGGCCAAGGGTCCGGCTGCCGCAGGAGGTTGTCATGCAGGAATTCCGTTCCCCCCTACGAGCCCTGCGCAGCACGGGTGGTCGGATCATGCTCGGGTTTGCCGTGGTGCTCTGTCTGATGGTGCTGCTGACCGTGGTGGGCATCACCCAGGTCAATCGGATGAATGGCGCGCTGACGGCGATCAATGACGTGCATGGGGTCAAGCAGCGCTATGCCATCACCTTCCGCGGCAGCGTCCATGATCGTTCGATCGCGTTGCGCGATGCGGTGCTGGCCAATCCGGGTGAACTGCGTGCCCTGGCTGCCGACATCGACCGGCTGAAGCGGCAATACGACGACGCGGCCGGCCCGATGGATGCGCTGTTCGCGCCCGGCGCCGACGTATCGAACGTCGAGCGCGAGACGCTGGCCGGCATCAAGGACATCGAGCAGCGCACCTTGCCGCTGGTGGATCGCCTGCTGGCCGCGCTGGAACGCGGCGATGCCACGCAAGCGCGGCCGTTGCTGGACCAGGTTCGGCCGCTGTTCGTGCAGTGGCTGGCCGCGATCAACCGGATGATCGACCTGGAAGAGCGTCTGAGCAAAGAGCAGAGCGATATGGCGCGCCGCGTGGGCATCGACTTCCAGCAGTTGATGCTGGCGTTGACCGGGGTGGCAATTCTGATGGGCGCCGGGCTGGCCTGGCTGATCGCGCGCCGCATCACTCGGGCGTTGGGCGGCGAGCCCGAGGCGCTCAAGCGCGTGGCCCAGTCGGTCAGCGCTGGCGACCTGGCCAGCCCGATCGCGGTTCGGGAGGGCGATGAACACAGCCTTCTGGCGACGCTGGCGCGTATGCAGCGCAACCTGGCGTCGGTGGTGGGCGGCGTGCGCCAGCATGCCGATGCGGTGTCGGTCGTGAGCGTGCAACTGGCCGAGGGCAATGCCGACCTGTCGGCGCGTACCAGCGACGAAGCCCGTGCGCTGCGCCAGACGGCCGAGTCGATGGAAGAACTGACCGGGGCGGTCAAGCGCAATGCCGACGACGCGCAAGCGGCGGGCGTCATGGCGGACCAGGCGATGGACGCAGCGCGCCAAGGCAGCCAGACCATGCAGGCGGTGGTCGACACGATGCAACATCTTTCCAGGGCGTCGACGCAGATTTCCGAGATCACGTCCGTTATTGAAAGCATTGCGTTTCAGACCAATATCCTGGCGCTGAACGCGGCGGTCGAAGCCGCCCGCGCGGGCGAGCAGGGCAAGGGTTTCGCGGTGGTCGCCAGCGAAGTGCGGTCGCTGGCGCAGCGCTCGGCTACCGCCGCCAAGGAAATCAATACGCTGATCACGCAGTCGGCCGACACGGTGCGCCAAGGCATGGACCGGGTGGGCGCCGCCGGCCAGAGCATGGACCTGATCCTGCAGGCGATCACGCAGACCACCGCCACCATGGACAGCATCGTGCAGGCATCGTCCGAGCAGACGGGCCGCATCGAGCACGTGGCGAAGGTCATTGCGCAGTTGGACGAGGACACCCAGAAGAACGCGCGGCTGGTGGAGGAAGCGTCGGCCGGCGCCGAATCGCTGCGGGAACGGGCGGGCGAATTGCGGCAGGCGGTAGCCGCCTTCCGGGTGGGAGATGCGGCCGTGGTCGTCCCGGGTCGTGGGGCGCGGACCCGCGCCGCACGCTTGTTGCCGGCATGACCCCTGGCCGTTGCACTGGCGCATCGCGAAAGCGGCCGCCGGCCATTCGCTCTAAAACTGGAACAGTTTGTTCCGGGGAAAAGTGCGCTTTGCGGGTGGTCGGCGTCTTCTGCGGCCAGTAGAATTTGTTCACTCGCAACCCCTCTATCTACTAGTCGAAAGGCATATCCTCATGAGCAACGCATATATCGACGCACTGAAGAAGCGCCGCACGCAGTATTCGCTGGGCCGCAACCTGACCGCCTCGAAAGAGGAACTGACGACCTTGATCCAGGACGCGATCAAGCACAGCCCGTCTTCGTTCAACTCGCAAAGCTCGCGCGCGGTGATCCTGTTTGGCGCCGAAAGCGAAAAGCTCTGGAACCTGGCCATTGAAGAAGTGCGCAAGGTGGCTCCGGCCGAAGGCTTTGACAAGACCGAAGCCAAGCTCAAGAGCTTTGCCGCGGGTGTGGGCACCGTGCTGTTCTTCGAAGACCAGGACGTGGTGCGCGGCCTGCAAGAGAAGTTTGCGCTGTACGCCGACAACTTCCCGGTATGGTCGGAACAAGCGGGCGGCATGGCCCAGCTGTCGGCCTGGAGCGCGCTGGCCAACGCCGGTGTCGGCGCCAGCCTGCAGCACTACAACCCGCTGATCGACGCCGCCGTGGCGCGCGAGTGGAATGTGCCGGCCTACTGGAAGCTGCGCGCGCAGATGCCGTTCGGCTCGAACGAAAATGGCTTCGGCGAAAAGGCCTTCATGGACGACGCCGAGCGCTTCCGCGTGTTTGGCTGATCCCGCGCTTGCCGGGCGCCAGTCGCCCGGCAACGACGCTGAAACCCGCATGGCCCTGCTTGGGCCCTGCGGGTTTTTTCTTTTTGTGGCTTTCAGGCCAGGGGCAGCGAAACCGCCTGTCCGGCGCCTTTGACTTCCTTCAGCACGAACGAGGTGTACACCTCTTTCACGCCCGGCAGCGCGCCCAGCACGTAGCGCGTCAGGTCGCCGAAGGTGTCCAGGTCGCGGGCGATCACGGTCAGTTGGTGGTCGTAGCGGCCCGAGACGCAGTGGCAGGTCAGCACTTCGGGAATGGTGCGGATGGCGTCCTCGAATGCCCGGACGTGCTCGGCGCCTTTCTTGTCCAGCGAAATCCAGACGAAGGCGGTTACGCCAAATCCCAGTTTCTTGACGTCGACGTCGGCCCGGTAGCCCCGGATGACGCCATCGTCTTCCAGCCGTTTCACGCGCCGCCAGCAGGGTGACGGCGTGAGGGAAACGCGCTCGGCCAATTCGGCGCTGGACAGGCGTCCATCGGCCTGCAAAGCGGCCAGGATCTGCATGTCTGTCGGATCGAAATTCTTGCTTTGCATGATTTTTCCAAGAAATCTGTCTAGGCGGCTATTTCATTCTAAATTTTTACACAAGCCGGCCAAAAATCACGAAATTTCTTCGGTGGATCGCGGATATCTTTGTCGAACTTGAACGGGGTGTGCAACCCCTGAAAAAAATCGATCAAGAGGAGCCGCTGTGAACCATCCCAACCCCATCCGCCAAACCCTGCTGGCGCTCACGCCCACTGAAGGATGCTGGCTGACCCTGGCCAGTCCCGCCGTCGCCGAAGCCATTGCCCACTGCGGCTTTGATTGGCTGGTGGTCGATATGGAGCACGCGCCCAATGACGTCGACAGCACCACGGCGCAGTTGCGAGCGGTGGACGCCGCCCGGGCGCAGGGCGCGACGACGTATGCCGCCGTGCGGGTGACGGCCAACGATCCGGTGCTGGTCAAGCGCGCCATGGATTGCGGCGCGCAGACCATCGTGTTCCCCAACGTCGACACCGTGGACGACGCGCGCCGCGCGATTGCGTCGATGCGCTTTCCGTCCAATGGCAACGGCGGCCTGCGGGGCGTGGCCGGGCTGGTGCGGGCAGGGCGGTATGGGCAGGACCCGGCTTACGTGGCAGAGGCCAACGGGCAGGCCTGCGCAATTCTGCAGATCGAGTCGGCAGAGGCGGTACGCAATATCGACGCCATTGCCGCGCTGCCGGGCGCAGATTGCCTGTTCATCGGCACCGCCGACCTGGCGGCCAGCCTGGGGCACCTGGGCGACATGACGCACGCCGCCGTGGTCGACGCCGTGGATGCCGTGATGCAGGCGGCACGAACCCATGGCAAGGCGGTCGGCATTTTCGCCAACAGCGCCGAGGAAGCGGCTCGCTACCGCCAGCGCGGGGTGCAGTTCATTGCGCTGCATTCCGACGTGGCCTGGCTGGCGCGCGGCGCCCGGCAAGCCCGGGCGCAATTCGCGGCAGCGTGCGCCTGAGCGGCCGCTGACGCCTCATCTTCCTGGCAGATTCCATGATGAACACAGACACGCTTTCCCCCGATCGCTTCCTGGGCGCCCGCAACGCCGTGCGCAGCCTGCGGTCTTCGCAGATCCGCGAGGTCGCCAATGCCGGGCTGGGCAAGCCCGATGTACTGCCCTTCTGGTTCGGCGAACCGGACGAGCAGACGCCGCAGGCCTTCCGCGATGCCGCCATCGCGCACATCGCCTCCGGCCAGACCTTCTATGTGCAGACGCTGGGCACGCCGGCCTTGCGCGAAAGCCTGGCGGCCTACGTCAGCCGCCTGCATGGCCGTCGCGAGGTCGACAACATCGCGGTGACCAGCTCGGGCACGTCGGCGCTGATGACGGCGGTGCAGGCGCTGGTGGGCCATGGCGACCACGTCGTGGCGGTGACGCCGCTGTGGCCCAACCTGGTGGAAATGCCGAAGGTGCTGGGCGCCCGCGTCACCACGGTGGCGCTGGAATTTGCCGAATCCGGCTGGCGCCTGGATCTGGACGCGCTGCTGCGCGCCCTGACCCCGGACGTGCGCGCACTGCTGGTGAATTCGCCGAACAACCCCACTGGTTGGGTGCTGTCCGCCGACGAGCAACGCACGGTGCTGGCCCACTGCCGCAAGCACGGTATCTGGATCATCGCCGACGACGTCTACGAGCGCTATTACTACGACGGCGCGGCGGCGCCCACGTTCCTGGACATCGCCGAACCCGATGACCGGGTGGTCAGCTGCAATTCCTTTTCCAAGGCCTGGCTGATGACGGGATGGCGCATCGGCTGGCTGACGGTGCCGCGCGCGCTGCTGCCCGAGATCGGCAAGCTGATCGAATACAGCAATACCTGCACTCCCGGTTTCGTGCAGACCGCCGCGCAGTGCGCGATTGAACAGGGCGAACCGGTCATCGCGCGAACCGTGGCGCGCCTGCGCACCGCGCGCGACCACCTGGCGTCGCGCCTGCAAGCCGTGCCCGGCGTCACGCTGGCGGGCAGCGCGCCCGGCGCCATGTACACGTTCTTCCGGGTCGATGGCGTGACGGACAGCCTGGCGTTCTGCAAAGACCTGGTCGTGGGCGGCGGACTGGGGCTGGCGCCCGGGGTGGCTTTCGGCCCCGAGGGCGAGGGCTATCTGCGGTGGTGCTATGCCAGCGAGCACGCGCGCCTGGACGAAGGCGTGGCGCGGCTGTCGCGCTACCTGGCGCAGCATCGTGGCCAAGCGGACTGATGAATCCTTGACCGGCCTGCCTGCCTGCCTGCAGGCGTATCGTGCCGGCTTTTCATTGCGGGATATGACCCATGACGCCTCCTGATTTTCCCCTGTCGCTACCCTGGATCGACCGCCTGGTGCGGTTCGACACCACCAGCCGGCTGTCCAACCTGGGGTTGGTTGAAACCGTCAGAGACCACTTGGCGACGGCGGGGCACAGTCCCCGCCTGTTCCACAACGCGGACCAGACCAAGGCCAACCTGTTCGTTACGCTGCCCGCCCACGATGGCGGCACGCAAGGCGGCATCGTGCTGTCCGGGCATACGGACGTGGTGCCCGTCGATGGACAGGACTGGACCAGCGATCCGTTCATGCCCGAAGTGCGCGACGGCAAGCTGTATGGTCGCGGCGTGTGCGACATGAAGGGCTTCATCGGCGTGGCGCTGGCCATGCTGCCCGCCTTCGCGTCGCGGCGCCTGCGGGTGCCGCTGCACCTGGCCTTCAGCTACGACGAGGAAGTGGGCTGCCTGGGGGCCGACGCCATGCTGCGCGAGCTGGCCGGCATCGGCATCCGGCCGGACAGCTGCATCGTGGGCGAACCCACCGACATGCGGGTGATCTCGGCGCATAAGAGCAGCAACCTGTACCGCTGCACGGTACACGGGCACGCCGCACATTCGTCCTTGACGCCGCATGGCGTCAATGCCATCGAGTACGCGGCTCGGGCCATTTGCCACATCCGCGACATGGCGGACGGGCATCGCCACAACGGTCCGTTCGACCGCGACTTCGAGGTGCCGTTCACCACCGCCAACACGGGCTTGATCCGTGGCGGCCTGTCGGTCAACACCATTCCGGACCGCTGCCAGTTTGAATTCGAATTCCGCACTATTCCGGGCGTGCTGGCCGCGGACGTCATCGGTGGGCTGCGCCGCTACATCACCGGCGAATTGCGCGAACGCATCAGGGCCGAAAGCCCGGCGGCGGACATCGAACTGGAAGTCCTGGCCGAAGTGCCGGGTTTCGATACCGAGGCCCAGGCAGAAATCGCCAGGCTGGTGCAGGCGCTGTCCGGCTCGCGGACGACGGAGAAGGTGGCCTATTGCACCGAAGCCGGCCTGTTCCAGCGGGCCGGCATGACCGCCGTGGTGTGCGGCCCGGGCAACCTGCAACAGGCGCACCGCGCCGACGAATACGTGGAGCTGGATCAGATCCGCGCCTGCGAGCGTTTCATGGAAAAGCTTGCGCAACACCTGCAAATGGCCGATTGAACAAGGCCAAGGCATCGTCAACTTGATAAATCAAAGGGAAAGAGCAATGAGTATTTCGCAAAGCGCGCCGCTGGGCGCGGCCAGTGCAGTTCCGTTACCCGCCACGGATTCCCATCGCCGCAAGCAGGCGCGACGCGCGGTGATCGCCGCGTCCATCGGCAATGCGCTGGAATGGTTCGACATGATCGCGTACGGCACGTTCGCGCTGGTCATCGCCAAGCTGTATTTTCCGTCGGCCAGCGAAAGCTCGTCGTTGCTGATGGCGCTGGCCACCTTCGGCGTGTCGTTCCTGATGCGGCCGCTGGGGGCCATCGTGCTGGGCACCTACGCCGACCGTGCAGGCCGCAAGGCAGCGTTGACCGCGTCGATCTTCCTGATGATGATCGGCACGCTCTTGATCGTGCTGGTACCGACCCACGCGCAGATCGGCGTGGCGGCCTCGGTGATCATCCTGGTTGCACGGCTGATCCAGGGCTTTTCCGCGGGCGGCGAATTCGGCAGCGCCACGGCATTCCTCATTGAATATGCGCCGGACCGGCGCGCCTACTACGCCAGCTGGCAGGTCGCCAGCCAAGGCGCGGCCATCCTGCTGGCAGCGGTGTTCGGGGCGGCGCTGCACGCCGGCCTGACGCAAGAGCAGCTGGAAAGCTGGGGCTGGCGCGTGCCGTTCATCTTCGGCCTCTTGATCGCGCCGGTCGGGTATTACATCCGGCGGCACATGGACGAGACCCCCGAATTCAGCGCCGCCGAGGCCTCGGAATCGCCGCTGGGCGACATGTTCGCCGGCCAGAAGCTGCGCCTGGCCGTCACGGTGGGCTTCGTGGCGCTGGGCTCGGTGGGCAACTACCTGGCCCTGTACATGCCGACCTACTCGATCCGCCAACTGGGCCTGCCGGCCACCATCGGCTTCCTGGCGACGCTGGTAACCGGCGTGATCATGACCGTGGGGTCGCCCTTTGTCGGCGCCTGGGCCGACCGCATCGGGCCTGCCCGCATCATGACGACCACCGCCGCGCTTACTGCCTTGCTGTGCTACCCCTTGTTCTACGTGCTGGTGTCGCATCCGACGGTGCCGGTGCTGATGGGCGTGCAGGTGGTGCTGGGCCTGTTGGCCACGGCGTACTTTGCTCCCATGCCCGCCCTGATGTCCGCGATCTTCCCGGTGCAGGTTCGCACGACGGGGCTTTCGCTGGGCTACAACATCGCGGTCACGATATTCGGTGGCTTTGCGCCGTTCGTCCTGACGTGGTTGATCGACAGCACGGGGTCGCGCCTGTCGCCCAGCTATTACCTGATGGCCGTGGCGGTGATGGCGCTGGTGTCGCTGTCGATGGCGCGGGGGCGGTTCAGCCAGCGATAGCGGGGCGCGGGCGGCGGTCACATCTGGCTTGCGTTGATGGTGGCCAGGCGCAACGCGGGATCAAGAAGGCATAATCCTTCTTTTTTCCCGCGCCAAGAAAGGTTCTTCCGTATGACCGACGCCGTACCCATCAGCCAAGCCGACTACGACCTGCCGCTGGAGACGCTGGAATCCCATTTATTGGCCCAGCGCCAGCGCGCCGTGGACGTCATCAAGGACGCCACGCGCACCTGGACCTGGGTGCGCCACGGGTCCTTCCTGGCATCCATCGTGATCGTCGCCATCGAAAAGCTGACGACCGGCAAGGTCGGCGCCCACACCGCGGTGTTCGCCAGCGTGATGCTGCTGATGGCGCTGAGTTTCATCGCAGCGGCCAAGACGCGCCGCATCATCAAGGCCATGGGCAATGGGCAACCCACGCCCAAGTGGGTGCTCAAGCGCATGATCCGCAAAACCATCTTCAAGGGCGCCGACAATTTGCGGGGAACGGCGCGGTTCTATGCCGACCGCTTCGTGCTGGAACAGAATGGCAGCCGCTTCGAATCCGATTATGAAAACGACAAGATCGAACTGATCGCACTGACGCCGGATTATCTGCAGATTATTCCCGTGCAGCGCCAGGACGTAGCCGACGAGGTGTATTTCATTCCGCTGGCCTCGGTGGACAAGCCCGAGCAATTGCTGCAGTTCCTGGGGGGCAAGCCCAATTATGTGGATGCGGCGTGACCTCGAGCTTGGCTCAGAAATGATTCGCGCCGATCACTCGTACGCCTCTTTCGCCGTCGACCACTTGAACGTCCGCTTCCATTTGCCGCCTTGCTGGCGCAACTGGATGTCGAAGTAGCCGTTGGTTTTGCCTGGCAGCATCACCAGCGAATTGCTGGCGTCGGACACGTCATGTTCGCGGGTGCCGTCGGGGTTCCAGTCGCCTGCGATGGACTTGCTGAACGACATGGGTTGGGCGAAGACGGCACGCAGGGTCGTGCCGTCGATGCGGAACAGGTACAGGGCTTCGAAGTCGGCGCCGCCGCCGGAATAGCCTTCGTTCCAGCCGGCGCGCAGGCCGAAAGCCACGCTGTCCGCAGCGATCCTGTAGGGCGCCAGGTCAAAGCGTTTCCAGCTTTGCGGCGGCGACAATCGCGGGGTGCCGGCGTCCGCCATATCCAGATCCATGGGCAGGTCGATGTCGGTGTCGCGCCAGTCGGTCTGCGTGGTGACGGGGCCGTCGGTGCGCGCGACCAGTTTGGGCGCGCCGCCCGCCACCGATTCGAACACGCCGAGCCAGACCTCGTTCTTGTCTTCATCGCGAGATAGATTGTCGCAACCGCCGCCGCCGAATTTCTTGAGCCGGTCGGCGCGTTCGGCCGTAGCGGCCAGGCAAACCAGGGCGACGAACGAGCCGGACCGTTGCGGCCAGGCCTTGGCGCCGGCCACCAGCAGCCGCTTTGGATTCTGGCCGGGCGCCAGCTGCTGCACCAGGAACGCTTCGGTGAACCCCGCCGGCAGTTGCGCGCCCAGGCCGTCTGGCTGGGGCGCGCCGCTCATCTGGGCGTCGTACAGTTTGCGCGCGTCCTGGGTCTTGATGGCGCCGGGCACCTGGTCCAGGGATTGCACCCGGGTGTCCGCCAGCGCCGCGGGCGCATGCAGGGCGTAGATCAGCGGGCAGAGCAGCAGGGCGGAACGCAGGCGCATCGGTGAAACCAGGCGGTTGTTGAGTTGCCTGATTATCGCTGAACCGCGGCGGCTGGCCAGCGGCAAATGCGCTCAGCAAACTGTCAGGAAAACAGCGCCGATGCTTGCGATTTCCGCTTGTTGCTCACGCATCTTCAGTCCGTTTTCCAGCCCCACTTCTTGAAGATGGCACGGCCATCGGCCGATGCCAGATAGTCCACGAAGGCCTGGGCCTGCGGATTGGTCTTGCCGTGGCGGGTGACGACGGCACCGGCATCGCGGTAGATGCGATAGGGTTCTTCCACCGGCACCACGTCGGCCAGCGTGGGGTTCGAGACTTGCCAGATGTTCCAGATCAGCCAGGCGTCGATGCTTTTGTCGTCGGTCCATTGGCTGCGGGCCTGGGCGCTGTTGCCGGCCTCGGGCAGGACCAGGTTGGCGCGGAAGGCGCGCACGGTATCGATATCTCCCAGGCGGCCCGCCACGTCTTCCCACAGGCCGGTCTGGCCTGCGCCGGAAACGGCCATGACCTTGATGCCGGGCTTGAGCAGGTCTTTGAAGCCCTGGATGCCCTTGGGGTTGCCCGGACGCACCAGGATCGCCGACGGCCGCAGATACAGCGTGCGTGCGTCGCGCAGGTCGAACACGCCGGGCAGGGCGGTGGCGAAGCTGCTCATCATGTTCTCGGCGCCGCTGAACAGCACGTCGGCGTTCTGCCTGGCCTGTTCCGCCCAGGCCGGGGTAGGTCCAGCGGTGACATTGACCTGGATGCCGTGTTGTTTGCCGAAGGCCTGGGCGGCTTCTTTCATGGCGGGGGCGGGGCCGCCGGGACCGTAGACATTCAGGTCTTGCGCGGCCCAGGCAGGGTGGGCGGCCAGGGATGCCAGCGCCATGACGGCGCTGGCCAGCAGCTTGTTCGACTTCATATCGGGAAGGCTCCGGCGATGCCGGCCTGCGCCCGGACTGCGCGCGGCCGGCGGGTGGGGGAATGGACAGGGCGCCGGTGCGGCGCGGGGTCCTTCACCGGTATGGACGTTGCCGCACGCCCGAATATTCCATGCGTGATGCGTGCCGCTTTCGCAGATTGATTCCAAGTGCGACATGATCTCTTGCAAAAGCCTGGGTTTTGCCCCTAAAAAAATCGGACACAAGCCCAGCCGGCCTGGTATTTCGGTCTATATTTCCGGGGCTGAACCAAACCAAGAGATAGCGATGGATAAGCGACAAGACCTGGAACCCCCGGCCGTCCAGGAAGGCGCGGCGCATGCCGTGTCCCAGCCTGGTCCGGAACCGCTTGCCCGCGACGCGATCGCCGTCGATATCGAGGCTGATCCTACCCTGGGCTACGCCTCGATCCAGAACGCCGTGCCGATCGTGCGGTCCTTGCGTTTGACCAACCGCTCGCAGGACACCTTCGAAAATCTTGAGGTGCACGTCCGTTGCAATCCGGCCTTTGCGCAGCCCGTGCGGTTGCGCTTTGACGTGTTGGTACCCGGCGAAATCCGTCGTATCTCGCCGCTCGACCTGACGCCGAACCATGCCTACCTGGCCGATCTGCAGGAATCGCAGCGCGCCAGCATCGACGTGGTGGTGCAGACCGGTGGACAGGAAAGCGGCTCGCAATCGACCCGCACGCAGGAGTTGGGCCGCGCCTCGCAGCCCGTTGCGGTGCTGGCCTATGACCAATGGGCGGGCATGCGCGCCCTGCCGGAATTGCTGGCCGCGTTCTCGATGCCGAACAATCCCGCCGTGGACGTGCTGATCGGCAAGGCCGCCCGGCTGCTGCGCAGCCAGCATGCCGAGCTGACCCTGAATGGCTACCAGTCCAAGAGCCGCGACGGGGTCTGGAAGCAGGTGTCGGCCATCTACAGCACGCTGGCCGCTGAAAGCCTGCATTACGCCGAGCCGCCGGCGTCGTTCGGCGTGGACGGCCAGAAGATCCGCACCCCGGACCGCATCCTGGAAGCCCGCGTAGCGACCTGCCTGGACCTGGCGATGCTGTTCTCTTCCTGCCTGGAGCAGGCGGGCCTGCGTCCGGTGATCCTGATGAAGGAAGGGCATGCCTGGGTCGGCGTCTGGCTGCACCCGGCCTGCTTCGCGGACCCCTTGACCGACGACGTGCAGGCGGTGCGCAAGCGCGTGGACAGCGGTGAATTCCTGGTCTTCGAAACCACCGGCATCGCCCAGCACCCGAATTTCCGGCCGTCGCTGCGGCGGGCGTTGGAACAGGGCGCGGCGCACCTGCGCGAAGAAGACACCTTTCGCTACGCCATCGACGTGCACCGCGCGCGCGAACTGCAGATCAAGCCGCTGCCGTCGCGGGTCGTCGAAGCGGTGCCGGGCGAGGCCGAGGTCGTCGAACCGCCCGCCGCCATCGAGCCCACCCCCGACCTGCCGCCGCTGGACCCCGAATTCGTCATCAATCTCGAGCCGGCCGACGACACGCCCGAAGGACGCCTGGCCAAGTGGAAGTCGCGCCTGCTGGACCTGACGCTGCGCAACCGGCTCTTGAATTTCAAGAACACCAAGTCCACGCTGCCGCTGGTGGCGCCGGACCTGGCACGCCTGGAAGACGCCATTGCCGACGGCAGCGAGTTCCGCATCCGGCCGCTGCCGACGGCGCTGATGGAAGGCAGCGACCCGCGCGCGCAGGTGCACGTGGATCGAGGCGGCCGTGCGCCGCTGGACGACATGGCCCTGGAAGCGCTGGGCAACCAGGAATTGATCGCGCGGGTGCCGCAAGAGGCGCTGGACGCCAATCTGCTGACCATTTTCGGCGCGGCGCGCACGGGGCTGGAAGAGGGCGGCGCCAATACGCTGTACCTGGCCATGGGCATGCTGCGCTGGACCGAAGACCCGGCTGCGGAAAGCGCGCACCTGGCGCCGCTGATCCTGGTGCCGGTCTCGTTGCAGCGTCAATCCGTGCGCAGCGGCTTCCGGCTGGTGCGCCACGATGACGAGACCATCATCAACCCCACGTTGCTGCAGATGCTGCGCAACAATTACGAATTGCGTATTCCGGGCCTGGATGCGTTGCCGGCCGACGACAAGGGCGTGGACGTGGCCCGCGTGTTGCAGGCGTTTCGCCTGGCGGTGCGCGAGATTGCCGGGTGGGAGGTGCTGGAGCAGGTGCACCTGGGCATCTTCTCGTTCACCAAGTACCTGATGTGGAAGGACCTGCAGGACCGCAGCGCGCAACTCAAGGCCAATCGCGTGGTGCAGCACCTGATCGACCATCCCGGCCAGGCCTTTGCCCAGACGCCCTGGGACGCGCGCCTCGACCGGCTGGACGAAAGCTATCGCCCGCAGGACCTGATGACGCCGCTGCTGTCGGATTCTTCGCAGTTGAAGGCGATCTGTGCGGTCGATGCCGGCCGCGACCTGGTGCTGGAAGGCCCGCCCGGCACCGGCAAGAGCCAGACCATCACCAACCTGATCGCGCACCTGTTGGCGCGTGGCAAGACCGTGCTGTTCGTCTCGGAAAAGATGGCGGCGCTGGAAGTGGTGCACCGCCGCCTGGCCGCCATCGGCCTGGGGCCGTTCTGCCTGGAACTGCATTCGTCCAAGGCGCGTAAATCCGAAGTGTTGCAGCAGCTGGGCAAGGCGCTGGAGCACGGCGGCCAGCGCACCAGCGAAGATTGGCAGCGCGAGGCCGAGCGCCTGGCGGTGCTGCGCCAGGATCTGAACGGCCTGGTGGATGCGCTGCATTTCCGGCATCCCAACGGCTTGACGGTCTACGACGCCATCGGCACCAGCATCCAGCATGCCGGGCAGGAGCCGTCGCCCATGTACTGGCCCGATGCCCAGGCTCATGGCTACGACGACCTGGCGCAGCTGCGCGAGGCCGCGCGGCGCATGGCGACCTTGTCCGGCGAACTGGGCGCGTTGCATGGCCACCCGCTGGCCCACATCGGCATGGCCGACTGGAGCCCCAGCTGGCAGGACGCGCTGCTGGGCTCGGCGCAGGCCCTGGACCAGGCGGTGGATGCCTTCAAGTCCTGCATCGGTGCCGCGGGCGATGGCCTGGGCCTGCCGGCCGCGGGTCTGAGCCTGGACGCCTATGGGCGGCTGGACGCATTGATCGACGTGCTGCTGGCCGCCCCGCAGGTGCCGGCTGGCCTGGCGGCCCAGGCGCATGACCCCGCCGTGCGGCAACGGGTGCAGGCCCTGGCTCGCCATGGCCTGGCGCGCAACGCGCACTGGGCACAGGTGGGCACGCAATGGAACGCGTCGTTGGCCGACCTGGACGCCAAGGCGCTGAAGGCTGACTGGCAAGCCGCCTGCGCAACCTGGTGGCCCAAGTCCGCGTTTGCCAAGCGCGGCATCCGCAAGCGCCTGGCATTGCTGCGCGCGGACGGTCAGCGTCCGGACGACAGCGCCATCAATGCCGTGCTGGCGCCGTTGGCGCAGGTCAATGCCGAAGACCAGGCGCTGGTCGCCTTGCAGGCCGACGCGCAGCGCCTGCTGCAGGACGACTACGCCGGCCTGGCCACGGACTGGGAACAGGTCCGGCGGCATGAACACTGGGCCGAGCGTTTTGCCGAAGCGGTCACGCTCATGGCGGGCGACCCTGCTGCGGCGACCGACCTGCGAACGCGGCTGCAACCGTTGGTGGGCGAGAATCGCGCCTTTCTACAGCCCGGCGCCGCGCTGGGCAAGCGCCTGCCAGACGCCCGCAATGCCTGGCGGGTGCTGCAGGACAGGCTGGCCGAGGTCCAGGCACAGGCCCAACCGGTTGAGCCGCTGCAAGGCGACGGCGAAGACAGCGGCGCGCTGGAACGCATCCAGGCCGTGCTGGCCGGTTGGCGCCACCACAAGCAGTACCTGATGCCCTGGTGCGTGTGGCGCCAGGCTCGCGGGCAAGCGATCGCTTTGCAATTGCAGGGTCTGGTGGCGTCGCTGGAACAGGGCCGCGTGCCCCTGGCGCAGGTCGAAGCCCATTTCGAATTCAGCTACCGCAACTGGTGGGTCAAGAAGACCATCGACCGCTCGCCGGTGCTGCGGTCGTTCTCCAGCGCCGACCATGAACGCAAGATCCGCGAATTTCGCCAGGCCGATGACCGCTTCCAGCAACTGACGTCGGCCTACATCGGCGCGCTGCTCGCGGGCAAGGTTCCCGCCGGCAATGGCATCCTGGTCAGTCCCGACAGCGAGCTGGGCCTGCTGCGCCGCGAACTGCAGAAAAAGACCCGCCACGTGCCGGTGCGCCAATTGATGCAGCGCCTGCCGTCGCTGCTGCCCAAGCTGAAACCCTGCCTGCTGATGTCGCCGCTGTCGGTGGCGCAGTACCTGGACGCTGGCCATTCGCAGTTCGACGTGGTGGTGTTCGATGAGGCCTCGCAGATTCCCGTCTGGGATTCGGTGGGCGCCATTGCCCGCGGCCAGCAACTGGTGGTGGTGGGCGATACCAAGCAGTTGCCGCCCACCAGCTTCTTCAGCAAGTCCACCAACGAGGAAGACGGCGCCGTCGACGACGGCCAGGTGGAAGACCTGGAGAGCATCCTGGACGAATGCCTGGGCGCCGACATGAACCGCCTGCGGCTGCAATGGCACTATCGCAGCAAGCACGAAAGCCTGATTACCTTCAGCAACGTCACCTACTACGACTCGCAGCTGATCACCTTTCCGTCGCCCGTCACCGATGACGTGGCCGTGCGGCTGGAACGCGTGTCCGGGGTCTACGACCGCGGCGGCAGCCGCACCAACCGGGCCGAGGCCGAAGCCATTGTCCGGGGCATCGAACAGCATTATCTGGACAGGGCGCGCCGCCGCCAGACGCTGGGTGTGGTCACCTTCAACCAGCCGCAGCAATCATTGATCGAAACGTTGCTGGATGCCCGCCGCCGCGCCAACGCCGAATTGGACAAGGCCATTTCGGCGCAGTCGCGCGAACCGCTCTTCATCAAGAACCTGGAGAACGTGCAGGGCGACGAGCGTGACGTGATCTATTTCTCGATCACGTACGGCCCCGATGCGGCCGGCAAGATGACGATGAATTTCGGTCCGCTCAATGGCGAAGGCGGCCACCGCCGCCTGAACGTCGCCATTTCGCGGGCCCGTGAAGGCGTGGTGATCTACAGCACGTTGCTGCCCGAGCAGATCGACCTGTCGCGCGTGCGCGCGGCCGGCGTGCGCGATTTGAAGCACTACCTGGAATTCGCATTGAAGGGTCCGCGCGCGCTGGTCGAGCAATCGCTCCCCACCGGCCGCGAGCCCGACAGCCCGTTCGAGACGCAGGTCATCAAGGTGCTGCGCGAACGCGGCTGGGTGGTGCATCCGCAGGTGGGCTGCTCCGGCTACCGCATCGACATGGGCGTGGTCGACCCGCGCGCGCCCGGCCGCTACCTGCTGGGCATCGAATGCGACGGCCGCGCCTATCATTCCGGCGCCACGGCGCGCGACCGCGACCGCCTGCGGCAAGTGGTGCTGGAAGGGTTGGGGTGGCGCTTGCACCGGGTCTGGTCCACGGATTGGTGGATCAATCCCGAGCGCGAAGTGGAAAAGCTGCTGGCGCGCCTGGCGGCGGAACTGGAACGGGGCGAAAACGAGCCGGCCGAAGAAGACGTGCCGCCGGAAGACGACACGGCTGCCGATGGCGGGGAATTCGTGATCACGACCGAAGAGGGCGTGGCGGGATGGTCGGGGGCTGCCACGTCCACGACGCTGTCCGGCGCGTCGACCGGGGCGGCGCCGTTGATCGATCGCATGGGCGATATCACGCCCTACCAGGTGGCCGATGTGCCGCCCGGCGAAGGCGACGCGTTCTACACCCGGGCCAACAATGCCAGGCTGGCCGATGCGCTACGCCAGGTCATCGATACCGAAGGCCCGATTCCTGAAACCGTGCTGCATCGCCGAGTGGCCCGCGCCTGGGGCCTGGAACGCACGGGCGTGCGCATCGTGGAGCGCCTGCGCACCCTGACGCCGGCCGACGTGGCCGAAACCCGCGAGGGCGAGGTGACCTATTACTGGCCCACCGGCGTGCAACCGGATGCCTGGACCGGCTTTCGCGGCGCGGGCGACGACGAGGCCACGCGTCGCCGCATCGACGACGTGTGCCTGCAGGAATTGGCCAACGGTGTGTTGCGGGTGATGGCCATGACCGGCAATGCGCCCAAGACGGACGTGATCAAGTCGGTGTGCCGGTTGCTGGGCCTGTCGCGGACCCTGGCGGATGCGGAAACCCGCATCGGCCTGGCCGTGTCGATGTTGGCCGCGCAGGGGCGCATCGGCGATGCGGCGGGGATTCTGCGGGGGGTGTGAGGCTGCAATGCTTTGCACAATTGGCTGGATCGTTGCGACGCATTCCGACGTGTGCGTTTCAGACTGTAATTGCGCATCGAGGGCTGCCGGCGCGTCGGCAGCCCTCGTCACCTCAGGGATTTTTGCTGGGCGGCGGGGCCATCCGGCCGCTTTTTTCTGTCAGCCCGCGTTCAGTTTTCCAGCAAGATTTTGATACGCGCCAAGGCTGGGTTCGGCTTTTTCGTCCATGCTGCGGACGTAGAATCCCGCTTTTCTTCAGTGCCATCTGGCTGAAAGGAACGACCCATGAAAAAAATAATCCTCCTGGCGTCTGCTTGCGCCGCGCTGCTTCAGGCCTGCGCACCGGTTTCCAACCCTGGCCAAGGATCGTCCAATATGCCCACCACCGCCGCTACCTCGTCCGCGACCTCGTTGAGCCTGCCGGCGTACTACTGGCGCCTGGCGGCCGCGGCCGACGCATCGGGCACGCCCATCGCCGCGCTGCAAAAGGGCATCGAACAGCCGCTGCGCCTGTCGTTCTCGGCCGATGCCATGAATATCCGCGGGGGCTGCAACGGCCAGTTCGGCGGCTACACCTACAAAGACGGCGTGCTGCACGTGGCCAACCTGGCATCCACCATGAAGGCGTGCGAGCAAAGCCTGATGCAGCTGGACGCCGAAATCGGCCGTCGCTTGAAGGGCGACCTGCGCGCCACGCTGGCCGGCGACGCATCGGAACCCAGCCTGACGCTGGTGGCCCAGGACGGCAGCGTGCTCAAGTTCGTGGGCGAGCCGACCCCGGAAACCCTGTACGGCAGCGCCGGTGAAACCATTTTCCTGGAAGTGGCCGCCAAGCGCACCCAGTGCAACCACCCGATGATTCCCAATTACCAGTGCCTGATGGTGCGCGAACGCCGCTATAACGAGGCGGGCGTGCAATTGCCGCCGCAGGAAGAATGGCACCCGCTGTACCAGTCGGTCGAAGGCTACGACCACCGCGACGGCGTGCGCACCGTGCTGCGCGTCAAGCGCTACGACTGGAAGAACCCGCCCGCCGATGCGCCGTCGAAGGTGTATGTGCTGGACATGGTGGTCGAGCAGGACGCGTCGGGCAAGAAGAAGTGAAGCAAGGGGCCGTGCCGATCGTGCGTGCGGCCTACTTCTGTTTGCGCAAGCCGCGTATCGACGTCTGTGTTTGATCGCGTAGTCGCCCGGCCAAGCCTTGCGGCATGGCTTGGGCGATATCTTCTGGAAATGAGGCTTCGATGCGGTCCAGCAGTTGATCCAGATGCACGGCTGCCACTTCGCGAGAGTGAAAACCAAAATGCACCGCATCGGCCAGGATGGCATCACGCAAGACATCGCGTCTGCCCATGGATAACTGCATCACGAGACGGGCCGGCCGAGCATCGTCGTCTGCCATGTTGGGCACTACATCAAATGCGGGCGAGAGCCGCCAGTTTTGTGCGTCGGCGTCATAGATTGCGGCATGGTTGCGCGGGTGGTCATCGTCGTTATGAACGATGCCGTTGAAAACCATTCGGTTGAATAACTCTTGCTGGTCTGCGGGCGGGGCGCCGATTTTTCGCAGGGCTTGGGCAAGCAGGGGGTAACTCCAGCGTTCGGTGTCGCCGTTGGGGTATTCCGTGCCCAGCAAAGAGGCGGCGCTGATCGCCATGTTGCGATGTCCCGCCATCCGGTCAAAACGCCTGATTCGCAGGACTGTCGGTGCATCGGAGTCTGCATGAAGCACCGTTTCGGCGAAGCGCATGCCCGCCTTGGCGCCCCATTGCATGGCGAAATATTCCACCCAGGGGACGTCAGTGATATCGGTATTCAGCCGGGGTTTGACCAGCCAATGGATACCGTCGTC
Organism: Achromobacter sp. FW305-C-28; assembly: GCF_058783235.1. Taxonomy (NCBI): domain Bacteria; kingdom Pseudomonadati; phylum Pseudomonadota; class Betaproteobacteria; order Burkholderiales; family Alcaligenaceae; genus Achromobacter; species Achromobacter sp. FW305-C-28. The sequence continues at coordinate 308,732 of NZ_JBYSYL010000001.1, forward strand.
ATCCAACACCGTGCTTTTGGGCCTTGCGCCCCCCAAACTTGGCGACGAAGTAAGCGTTTTTCGCATGGCTGCGTCAATCGGGGGCTTGTGCATAGCCATGGCTTGCAATTCTCTGACCAGAATTTCAAGCTGGCCCAGGCGCGGAACCCTCAGGGTTGCCACGGCGGGTTTGCGCGATCGCCCCACGGCAAGGGCGCCCCACCGGTCGCTGTTGCCTGCCTTTTCAAGGTAGACGACATCTGCAGCGTCGTGGCGCAAACCTTCCCTACGATTGATCAGCGCGCGTCCCCACGCGTCGGGACAAGTATCGCGCAGCACGTCGTGCAGGCCTTGGTAGCGGTGCGCGAGATAGGTTGTGTCGGCAATAAGCGGCAGGTTGGCGGGGTCGATGGCCCACGGGTGCTCGGCCTCAAGATAGCTGGGCGCGTAGACGAATGTGCCGAACGTCTCATCGGCCTTTTTTGCCCATTTACCTGCCGTTACCCACTCGTGCGTGTCGGGGCGTTGCAGATAGACGTAGAGCGGCTTTTCAGAAATAGTCATCGTCTTTCGTCGGACTGCGCGCACGTGCGCGCGGCTGGATAGGTTGCCAGTAGCGGACATCCAGCGCGGGCGCCGCAGTGTCGAAAATGCCCAATACCCACAGTGCTGTCAGGTACGTCGAGGCGCTTGCGCCAGGGTCTCCTCGTTCGATTCGTCGCAGCGTCGCCTCGGAAATATTCATGCGCGCGCATAGATCGGCGGCCTTGATGTGTTGGCCCACCCGCTGGGTTCGTATGGCGCGGCCCCACATCGCCAAGCGGTTCGCGATAGCGGTGGGCACGGCGTCGGGAGAGTGCAGCTTTGCGGGCACGATGAGCCATCAAAAAAGTAGTTTTATCGAGATTAAACCGCTATTTTTGATGGGTCAAGGCTGCCGAGTCCGATCTCGGACAGGTCTGATGTAAATTGTAGCTATTCTCATCTAAGCCCAGCGCGTCCCTCATGGCTGCTTTTGATCCCACCCCGCAGCATTCCCTGCATACGCTCTACCAGGACCATCAGGGTTGGCTGCAGGGCTGGCTACGTAAAAAGCTGGGGTGCGCATTCGATGCGGCCGACCTGGTGCACGACACCTATCTGCGGGTCCTCAGCCGCCGGGAGCCCGGCGATATCCGTGAGCCGCGTTCGTATCTGGCCACCATCGCTCACGGTTTGATGGTGAACCATCTGCGGCGCCGCGACCTGGAACGCGCCTACCTGGAAACGCTGGCGCATCTGCCCGAGCCCCTGGCTCCCTCGCCGGAATCCCGCGCGCTGGCCCTGGAAGCGCTTTGCGAGATCGACGCCATGCTCGACGGCCTGCCCGTCGCGGCCCGGCGTGCGTTCTTGCTGTGCCAACTGGAAGGCATGACACATGCCGAGATCGCCAAGACCCTGCGCGTGTCGGTGGGGTCGGTGCGCTTGTACATCGCCCGCGCCTTGCGCCAATGCCTGGAACTGGCGCCGTGAGCGGTGGGGGCATCGACCCGCGCGCGCTGGACGGCGCGGTGGAATGGTTTCTACGGTTGACGTCCGGCACTGCCAGCGACGCCGACCACGCGGCCTGGCAGGCCTGGCGCCAGGCCGATCCAGAACATGAGCGAGCCTGGCAACGCACCGAAGCCCTGACGCGCCGGTTCGAGGTGTTGCCCAAGGGCGTACTGCCGGTATTGGGCCGTCCGCGCTCGGCGGGGCGCCGGCGCGCGCTGGGCAAGTTGGCGCTGTTGGCCAGCGCAGGCGGCGCCGCCTGGCTGGCGTACCGCGACGACGCCTGGCGCAACTGGGTCGCCGAATACCGTACGCCGACAGGGGCGCGGCGCGAGGTGATGCTGGCCGACCATAGCCGCGTCGTCTTGAACGCGTCCACGGCGATGGACGTGCTGTTCGACGACCAGCAGCGGCTGATTGCGCTGCATGCCGGCGAGATCCTGGTCGAGACCGCGCCCGATCCCGAACGCATCGCCCGACCGTTCATCGTGCGGACCCGCGAAGGCAGCATCACCGCGCTGGGCACCCGTTTCGTGGTGCGGCGCGACGATGGCGTATCGGCCGTGCAGGTGCTGGAAGGCGCCGTGCGCGTGGCGCCGCGCGGGGGGGCTGCCGATGCCGCTCTGGTGGTGCCGGCCGGCATGGGCTTGCGCTTTGGCGACGGCCTGGCCCACCGCCCCGAACCCATCGCGGGCGATCCGTCGGCCTGGCAGCACGGCATGTTGCAGGTGGACGGCATGCCGCTCAAGCAATTCCTGGCCGAGCTGCAACGCTACCGCAGCGGCTGGATCGAATGCGCGCCGGAAGTGGCCCATCTGCCGATCTCGGGCGCCTTCCCGCTGGGTGATATCGATCGAGTGCTGGCCACCGTCGCCGACACCTTGCCGCTGCAGGTGCGCTACCGCACCCGCTACTGGGTGTCCGTGCTGCCGCGGGGCGGAAAAACTAATTTGTAACGCGATTAGCACTTTTCGCGTCTCATCTGGCTACGAGGGTAAGACCAACTGTTGGAGTGCCCGTCATGCCCCCGCGTTTACCCCGCCTGCGCGCCAGCGCGTCCCGTCGCGCCCTATGCGGCGCCCGTGCATTCGCGCTGCCGCTGGCTGCCCTGGCCGTGCCCGTCCATGCGCAGACGTCCGCCGCGCCGGTCGCGGTGGCGATCGAACCCGGCCCGCTCAGCGCCGCGTTATCGGCCTACGCCGCGCGCGCGGGCGTGTTGCTGTCGTTCGATCCGGCGCTGACGCGAGACCTGCGCACGGCGGGGCTCAATGGCAGCTATGGCTTCGAAGAGGGCTTGCGCAAGCTGCTGGACGGCAGCGGGCTGGAGCCTTTGAGGCGGGCCGATGGCGGCTACACGCTGCGCCGCCAGCCCCAGGCTGACGTGACCGCGCTGCCCGCCGTCACCGTGACGGGCAGCCGCGACGGCGACGCGGTCAGCGAAGGCACCGGTTCGTACACGACGCGGACCGCCTCGTCCGCGACCCGCATGGACTTGTCCCTGCGCGAGACGCCCCAGTCGGTCAGCGTCGTCACCCGTCAGCAGATGGACGACCAGAATCTGACGACCCTGGACGACGTGCTGCGTCAGACCCCCGGCGTCGTGGCGGACAAGCAGGACGAGCGCGTCACCATCACGTCGCGCGGCTTTGCCATGAACACCATGATCGATGGCGTGCCCACGTTTGCGTTCAAGACGCCCGCGGCCGAGGTCGGCATGATCAACACCGTCATCTACGACCGCATTGAAGTCGTGCGCGGCGCGGCCGGCTTGCTCAATGGAGTGGGGGAGCCGGGCGGTTCGATCAACTTGATCCGCAAGCGGCCCACCGGCGAATTCGCCGGCCACGTCACTGCGGGCGCGGGCCGCTGGAACAACTACAACCTGGAGATGGATCTGGGCGGGCCGCTGAACAGCTCTGGCTCCGTGCGGGGCCGGGCCATCGCCTCGCGCACCGCGGGCGACAGCTTCATCGACAAGCGCAAGCGGTCCGACGATGTTTTCTACGGCATCCTTGAAGCGGATATCACGCCCAACACGCTGTTGAGCGTGGGCTTCGAACATCAAAAGACCGCCATCGACGGCGCTAACTTCGGCCAGGCGCCCCTGTTCTACAGCGACGGCACGCGTACGGACTTTCCGCGCTCGTTCAACCCCGGCACCCCATGGAGCCAGTGGGATATGTACAGCGACAAGATTTTCGTCACGCTGGACCATCGCTTCGACAACGGCTGGCGCGTCAAGATGGACGCAAGCCGCCTGAAGAACGAACGCCGCGCGGTCTGGGGCTACCTTTTCGAATACTTCCCTGTCGAGCAGAACGGCGATTCCACCATCGAGATTCGCAAGAATCCGGCCAACTCCACCAACAAGTCCTTTGACCTGTACGCCACCGGCCCCTTCCAGGCATTCGGCAGGGAGCATCAGGCGTCGTTGGGCGTGAGCGTCAACGACTACACCAGCGAGCTGAACCTGGATTCGGCCAACCCCGACGGCTGGGACCGCCGGCCGCTCAATTTCTACCAGCTGCAGAATTTCCCCAAGCCCAGCCAGTTCTACACCTTCTACAACACCTTCCTGGACGCCAAGGAAACCGCCGTCTACGGTTCTGCCCGCCTGAAAATCGCCGAACCCCTGTCATTCGTGCTGGGCGGCCGCGCCACGTGGTACGAGGAAAAATCCAAGTCCTATAACGGCCCCGCCAATCTCTGGACCACCAATCCCACCGCCAAGGCGAACGGCGAATTCACGCCTTATGCCGGTACGGTGCTGGACCTGAACGACACGTTCTCGGCCTATGCCAGCTATACGCGGATCTTCATTCCCCGCACCGAACGCGACGCCACCAATGCGCTGCTGCCGCCGCAAACCGGCAAGAACTACGAGCTGGGACTCAAGGGCGAACATCTGGACGGCAAGCTCAACACCAGCTTTGCCGTCTTCCGCACCCAGGAAGCCAATGTGCCGGTCGAAGACCCGAGCGGCACGCCGTTGCCGGACGGCAGCACGCCGTACCGTTCCGTGGCGGGCGCGCGCAGCAAGGGTTTTGAGGTGACGGTGGCCGGCGAAGTCGCGCGTGGTCTGCAGCTGATGGGCGGATATACCTACTTCGCCAAGCGCGACAACGAAGGCGCGTTGCTGTTGCCGAACTACCCCGAGCGTCTGTTCCGGGTGGCGGCCAGCTATCGCCTGCCCGGGGCATGGAACAAGCTCACGGTCGGCGCCAGCGTGAACTACCAGAGCGGGATCTATTACGACGAATCCAGCGGCCTGGGCCGCGCGACGCAGGGCGGGCTGACGTTGTTGGGGCTGATGGCCCGCTATGAATTCAGCCGGCAGGTTGCCGCGTCGATCAACATCGACAACTTGACCGACAAGCGGTACTACAGCGGGCTGGGCGGGTACAACGGGTACAACTACGGGACGCCCCGGAATGTGTGGATGAAGGTCAGCTACAAGTTCTAGCAGACCGCGCCGGGGCCGGATGACGGGGAGCGGGAGGCGGACGGATTGTTCGCTTCCATCAATAATGATTACAATTCCCATTCCCGAAAATCTGAAAGCAGTCACCCCACGGCCATGTCGTCCACGGAATCCCTGGAGCACCGCGAGCTTGGCAGGCTCTATCGCGATCATCATGGCTGGCTGCGCGGCTGGCTGCTGCGGCGCCTGAGCGTACCGGCCGAGGCGGCCGACCTGGCGCAGGACACCTTCCTGCGCCTGCTGGCCTCGCCCGCGTCCATGGCGCAGCTGCAGGGCATCCGCCAGCCGCGCAGTTTCCTGGCCACGGTGGCCCAGCGCACGTTGGTCGACCATATCCGCCGCCAGGTGCTGGAACGCGCCTGGCTGGAAACGCTGGCGCAGCAACCCGAAGCCAGCGCCATTTCCCCCGAGACCCAGGCCATCCTGCTGGAAACCATCCGCGAGATCGATGCCATGCTGTGCGGCCTGGGTGACAAGGTGCGGCGCGCCTTCCTGATGTCGCAGCTGGAAGGCGCCAGCTACGCCGAGATCGCGTCCGCCCTGGGTGTGACCGTCAGTTCCGTCAAGAAGTACATGGCGCGCGCCACCGAGCATTGCCTCGTGTACGCGCTGGCCCGGCAGTAGGCGGCCATGGCGGACAAGACAATCGCGACCGCGGCGCAATGGTATGCGCGGCTATGTGCGGACGACGTCACCCCCGCTGACGTGGCCGCGCATGGCCGCTGGTTGGCGTCCGACCCCGAGCACGCGCGCATCTGGCGCCAGGTCGAACGCCTGCGCGGCACGCTGGGGGCGGCGCCCGCGCTTCTGGCGGCCGATACCCTGAACCGGGTCGACCGCCATTTTTCACGCCGCCGCGCGGTGCTGCGCAACGGTCTGGGCGCCGTCGCGCTGTTCGGCGCCGGCGGGCTGTTGGCCTGGCGCGCCTTGCCCGTGGATGGTCTGCTGGCCGACTATCGGACCGGCACGGGCGAGCGCCGCGAACTGCGGTTGGCGGACGGCACCCTGCTGTGGCTGGACAGCGCCAGTGCGGTGGACGTCAAGATCGATGCGCAGGGTCGCCAGATCACCGTTCATTCGGGCGAAATCCTGATCGACACCGAACACGCGGCGCGGGGCCTGCCGCCGCTGCGCGTCGCCACCGTGCACGGCACCGTGCGCCCGCTGGGCACGCGCTTCATCGTCAATCGCCAAGAAGGCCGGACGCAGGTGGCCGTGCTGCGCCATGCCGTGGCGTTGCAAGCGGCGGCGGGCGGCGACGAGGTGATCCTGCAGGCCGGCGAGCTGGGCACCCTGGATTCCTCGGGCGCCCGTCACGCTGGCGCGGTCACCGGTGAACCCGACGCCTGGACGCGGGGCTTGCTGATCGTGGACAACTGGCGCCTGGGCGACCTGATCGACCAGCTGGACCGCTACCGTCCTGGCCGGCTGCGGTGCGACGACGCCGTGGCTTCCCTGCGGGTATCCGGCGCGTTCCCCATCGACGATACCGACCGGGCGCTGGCCGCCGTCGAGCGCGCGCTACCGGTCCGGATATCGCGTTTCACCCGCTACTACGTCAGTGTGGTGGCGCGCGGCTGATTTATTTTCCAGAGGCATTGTCCTTTTTTCGTGCTCGTCCGACTTAGCAGGGATCACGTTGGATTCAAGTCACGGAAAACCTTTGTTCATGTCCTCTACTACTGCTTCCTGCCGCCCCTTCTTTGCTTTCGCGCCGTTGGCGCTGGCTGTCCTGGCGGCCTCGATGGCGATCGGCGCCGCGCCTGCGGCGCAGGCGCAAGCCGCGCCCAAGGTCGAGACCGCCCGCCACTATGACATTCCTGCGGGGCCGCTGGGCCTGGCGTTGAGCCGGTTCGCCGCCCAGGCGGGCGTGGTGTTGTCGTTCGACGCGCAACTGACCCAGGGCAAGCAAAGCGCCGGGTTGCAAGGCGGCTATGGCGTTGCCGCGGGCCTGGCCGCCATGCTGGCCGGCACCGGCCTGGAGGCCATCAACCAGGGCGCCAACAATTACGGTTTGCGCATCGCCGGCACGCAGACACTGGCGCCGGTGGAAGTCCTGGGCTCGCGCGAGCCGGGGCCCAGCGAGGGAACGGATTCGTACACCGTCGGCTTGTCCACCACCGCCACCCGGTTGCCGATGACCCTGCGCGAAACGCCGCAGTCCGTGTCGGTCATGACGCGTCAACGCCTGACCGACCAGGGTCTGAACACCTTGGAAGACGCCATTGCCAACACGCCTGGCCTGACCTTCAAGAAGAAGGGGTCGGCCGATGACAACGAAAAAGGCCTGTACGCGCGCGGCATGGAAATCACCAACATGCAGGTGGACGGCGTGCCGACGCACAAGGATTTCAACGCCTTGGGCCTGGACACCGCGTTGTACGACCGCATCGAAGTCGTGCGCGGATCCACCGGCCTGCTGAGCGGTGCGGGTAACCCTGCGGCATCCATCAACCTTGTGCGCAAGCGGCCCACGCGGGAATTCGAGGCCGGCGCCGGCGTCACCATTGGGTCCTGGGACTACAAGCGCACCGAGTTCGACCTGGGCAGCCCGCTGGACGAGTCCGGCAAATTGCGCGGACGGCTGGTCGGCGCATGGCAGGAAGGCGGCTCGTTCATTGATCGCGTCAAGCAGGACTCGCAACTGCTTTACGGCGTGGTCGAGGCCGACCTGGCCGAGCGCACCTTGTTGACGCTGGGCGCGGAATACCAGCGCAAGAAATGCACCGCGTGCTCGTACTTCGGCTTTCCCGCCGTGTATGCGGACGGCTCCCAGACGGATTTTCCCCAGCGCTTCAACTCGGCGACCAACTGGAGCCGCCAGGAACGCACGCGCTATAACGTCTTTGCCACGTTGGACCACGAGTTTGCACCCTTGTGGAAAGGGTCCGTCACCTTGTCGCGCACTGGCGACGACAATGACCGCACCTACGGCTGGTTCAGCAGCAATGGTTGGGCCAATCCGCAGACGGGGCAGGGCGCCTCGGTCTGGGTCGCGAAATGGCCCATCCCCAAGACCCAGAACGCCGTGGATGCCAGCCTGTCTGGCGCCTTCAACGCGCTTGGCCGCCAGCACGACCTGGTGCTGGGCGTCAACGCGTCGCGCACCAAGGCGGACTACGACACCTATCCGCTGTGGCTGGCTCCCGGCTATGACCCCAAGATTCCGGACATCCGCGCGTGGGACGGCGACATGCCTGAACCGGATTGGCAGTCGACCGGCAAGCGCTATTACACCGAGAAGCAAGCGTCGATCTACGGCGCCGCGCGTCTGCGTCCCACCGAGGCCTTGTCGCTGGTGCTGGGGTCGCGCGTGACGTGGTGGGATCAGCAAGCGTCCTATACCTATAACGATGGTTCTTCCTACCCGGACAACATGCGCGAGCAAGGCGTCTACACGCCTTATGCCGGGGTCGTCTACGACCTGACAAGCAACCTGTCGGCCTACGCCAGCTACACCAGCATCTTCCTGCCCCAACAGGCGCAGAGCGTGTCGGGCAGCGTGCTGGCGCCCATCAAGGGCAACACGTATGAAGTGGGCCTGAAAACGACGCTGCTGGACGGCCGCCTGAATGGATCGCTGGCCCTTTTCCGCACGCGGCAAGACAACTACGCGATGCTGGATGGCGACCGCCTGGCGCCCAACGGCGACAGCGCGTTCGTCGCCGCCGACGGCGCGGTGATGCGCGGCGTGGAAGCGGAAGTGAGCGGCGAGCTCACGCCGGGCTGGCAGATGCAGCTGTCGTACGCCTACGTGGACCGCAAGCTGCCCCAGGGCTTTACGACCCAGGTCGGCCTGCCGCGCCACATCGCCAAGCTCTACACCACCTATCGCCTGCCTGGCGATTGGAGTGCCCTGACGGTAGGCGGCGGCGTGCGCTGGGAAAGCCAGAGCGGCTATTCCAGCCGCGGGCCCGGCGGCCGCCAGGCCGAGGCTTCTCAAAGCGCCTATGCCTTGCTGGACTTGATGGCGCGATACCAGTTCAACCGCCAATGGTCCGCCACGCTGAACCTGAATAATGTGCTGGACAAGAAGTATTACGCCAGCACCAACGTCTACAGCAATTACTACGGGGCGCCATTCAGCGCGATGCTGGGGGTGAATTACCGGTATTGATGAGCACGCCATCAACGTGCCAATCGCAAACTCTCCATGAAATACACCGCGTGGTCCGAGGACTGCGCGGCTTCCCTCCAGACCATGCCCGTCACGCCGCGGCTGCGCATCGCCAACGGCAGCACTTTCAGCAGGTTTTGTCTGGAAAAGTGCAGCGCCAATCCCTGAGAAATCGGCATTACCAGGTCGGAATCGGCCAGCAGCGCCAGGTTGACCAACACCGACGACGATTCCACCTGGTGCCAGGGCGCGGGCTGGTCGGCCAGCGCCAGTTCGTATTCCAGCCGCATCCGCATCGGCGTGGCGGGGCCGGGCGATATCCACGGATACCGCTGCACGTCCTGCCAGGTGACCTTGCGTTTTTTCGCCAGCGGATGGGTGATGCCGACGACCAGGCAGATGGGTTCGTCGTACAGCTCTTCATAATGCAGGTTGCGCGGCAAGGATTTCTGTTCAAGCCGTCCGACGACGATGTCGAATGTGCCTTCCTGCATCAGCGGCAATAAATAATCCAGTGTGTTTTCCGCGATGCGCAGCAATACCTTGGGATAGCGCTCACGAAAACGCTGGATGCCGGGCGGCAGCAGCACGGGGGCGATGTTGGGGGTTACGCCCACCGCCAGCGTGCCGGTGGCGCCGCGTGCCAGCTGCGTCATGGCATCTTGCGCACGTCCAAGCTTGCCCAGGATTTCCCGCGCATGCGTGCGCAGTTCCAGCGCGTGAAGCGTCGGTTCGATGCCGCGTGCGTGCCGGTCAAACAGCGGCAGGCCAATAGCCTGTTCCAGGTCTTTCAGCCACTTCGACAGCGCCGGTTGCGTGATATTGAGTTCGGTCGCTACCTGGCTCAGGTTCCGGGTTTCGCACAGGCGCACCAGGATAGCCAGATGGCGCAAGCGGATGCGGTGAGTCCAGTCCATGCGAGAGATTCCCTGGGTCGAGACATAAATACGCGGTTATGACTGAGGTGGATTAATTCATTATCCATTTATATCCCGGCTCCACATAATGGGCTCACAACAGCGCCAACCCGGCATTCAATCGGCGCCAAGGAGACAGGATGCAGCCGAACTTCCTTTTGTTCATCACGGACCAACAGCGCGCCGATCACCTGGGAAGCTATGGCAACCCGATCGTGCATACCCCCGAACTGGATGCGCTGGCGCGGCGAGGGTGGTCCGCCGACCGCTTCTATGTCGCTTCGCCCATCTGCATGCCAAACCGGGCGACGCTGATGACCGGCCGGATGCCGTCCGTACACGGCGTGCGCCATAACGGGATTCCCTTATCGCAACGCGCCACGACGTTTGTCGAGCGCCTGCGGCAAGCGGGCTATGCCACGGCGTTGATCGGCAAGGGCCATCTGCAGAACATGACCGGCAAGGGCCCTGTGTGGCCGCCGGCAGGCAGTGATCCGTCGCAAGGCGAGGCCTGGACCGCCGAGCCGGGCAACTACGATCAGGAGTGGGGGCCGCTTTGGCGCAACGACCCCACTCATGACCTGCTGACGCCGTTCTACGGTTTTCAGCGAGTGGATCTGGCCGTCGATCACGGCGATCAGGTCTGGGGGCACTACGAACGCTGGCTCGCCAGGACGCACCCTGAAGTGCGACGCCAATGGGGCCCCGAACATGCGCTGCCCGCGCCCGGGTTCGTGCTGACCGAACATCATCAGGCATGGCGCACCCGCGTGCCGGAAGAATGCTCCACCACCGCCTATCTTGGCGACCGGACCATTGCGCAGCTACGCGAGCACGCGGCGGGCAAACAGCCGTTCTTCATCCAGTGCTCGTTTCCCGACCCGCACCATCCGTTCACGCCGCACGGCAAATACTGGAGCATGTACCGCCCCGAGGACGTCGCGCTGCCGCCTTCGTTTCATGCCAGCGCCGCGCCGGATCACCGGCCGGCCCCGCATGTTGCGTGGTTGTATTGGCAGCGGGACCAGCGCAAGGCCGTCAAGCACACGCCCGCCATCTTCGCGTGCACCGAACGCGAGGCGCGCGAGGCCATTGCCTTGAACTACGGCTCGATCAGCCACATCGACGCCACCATCGGGCGCGTCTTGCAGACGCTGCGCCAGACGGGGCTGGACGAGAACACCGTGGTCATTTTCACCAGTGATCACGGCGATTACTTTGGCGACCATCAACTGCTGCTCAAGGGCCCCGTCCACTTTCAAAGCCTGATACGCACCCCCTTCATATGGCACGATCCCCAAGCTCGCCCCGCCTCTGCCCGCAGTCAGGCGTTGTGTTCCACCGCCGACATCGCCGCCACCGTGCTGGACCGCGCCGGCTTGCCCGCCTACAACGGCATGCAAGGCGCCTCGATGTTGCCATTGATGTCCGGCGCGGCGCAGGTGTTGCGCGATGCGGTGCTGATCGAAGAAGAGGGCCAGCGCACCATGTTCGGCTTTGCGGGCCGCACCCGTATGCGGACCCTGCAAACCACGCGTCATCGCCTGAGCGTCTATGCCGACGCGATCTGGGGCGAACTCTACGACTTGCAGCACGACCCCCACGAGCTGCGCAATCTGTGGGACGAGCCGGCTTGCGCCGTGCTGCGCGCCGAGCTGCTGTTCGAACTGTCCCGCAGCATGATCCGGCACGCCGAGACCAGCCCGCATCCGTCGGCCATTGCCTGACACCTTCCCATTCCGGCGCCGGCCGCTGTGCCGCCGCCCTGCAGGAGATTCCCATGTTGAAGTCGTTCCTGTTCTGCATTCCGTTGTTGTGGGTGGCGCCGTCCGTGATTGCGGCGAATTACCCGGCGCGTCCCATCCGGCTGATCGTCAACTTTCCCGCGGCAGGGCCCCTGGATATCGAAGCGCGGGCGATTGCGCAGCATGCCGGCAAGCTGCTGGGCCAGACGATCGTGGTGGAAAACCGTTCGGGCGCATCAGGCAACATCGGCGCGCAAGCCGTGGCGCAGGCCGCGCCTGACGGCTATACGCTGCTGATGACGCTGGATACGGTCATGACCGTCAATCCCCACATCTTCAAAGGACTGGACCGCGATGTGACGGATCGATTGACGCCCGTGAGCCTGGCAGGCACGTTCGGCATGACGCTGGTGGTGCGGCCGGACCTGGGTGTCACGACTCTGGGGGAGCTTCTGCAGTATGCCAAGACCCATCCCATCGCCTATGCCTCGGCGGGATCCGGCAGCCCGGGCAACCTGGCGTTCGAGAAGCTGCGGTTGGCGGTGGGGATGGAAGCGGCGCACATTCCCTATCGCGGCAATGCCCCCGCCGTCAACGCGCTGCTGGGCGATCAGATCCAGGTCGGCTTCCTGGGCACCCCTGGCGTACTGCCCCAGATACAGGCGGGGAAATTGAAAGCCTTGGCGGTGGCCGGCAGCACGCGGGACCCGGATCTGCCCGATGTTCCCACCGTAGGCCAATCAGGCGTGAAGGCGCTGGAAGGCTACGACGCCACGTTCGGGTATCTGGTGATGGCGCCGAAGGACACGCCGCAAGAAGTCGTGAAGGCGTGGGAGGCGGTGCTGGCCAGGGTATACGCCTTGCCCGAATTCCAGCAGACCATGGCGGGCCTGGGCGTGCGGGGGCCGTTCGCGGGAACGGAGAGGGCCAAAGACTGGGTGCTGCGGGAAGGCGAGGGGTGGATCGCGGTGATAAAAGGGGCGGGGATTCGGGGGGAGTAAGTAGGTTCGCCCTCAGGCGCCGAACATCCCCGTCACCTGCTCCTGTATCTCAAACACATCCGACACCCCATACAGTCCAACACTCTTTTGCAGGCGGCTGTTATCCGGCGGTGTTTCCACGCAGGCCTTGACCAGCACGAACTGCGCCGCCGGATCGGGCATGAACTTCATGCCGGACACCGACAGGCGCTCGATGCGCAAGGTGCCATCGTTATAGCGGCGGCCCCTGGCGGGGATGCCGTTCAATTCGTCCATCGACGGCACGTGGTCGAAGACCACGTCGTAGAACTCGATGATCGGACTGCTGTTGGTGCTGGCGCAGCGATGGACGTAGGCGACGTGGTAGTGGCCGTCCAGCTGGTATGACACGACATCGCCGGCCCGGTAGAAGGTCAGGCTGTCGGGTTGCCCGGGGGCGCGCTTGAGCGGGGTGGGCGGCGTATGCAGGAACGCCTGCTTGATATCCGGCGTCTTGCGGTGGAAGTCGTCGCTGAGCGCAACCGCGTCATTCAGGGCGTCGATGGCGGCATCGGCCTGTGCTGAGAGGGTGGCGTCGGCGATGCCGTATTTGTGCAACAGGATGACCAGCGCGACAGCGGTCTTGCGGCGGTACAGGGCCGACACCGCGTCGTCGTTTGCCTGCAGCACGCAGTTCCAGCGGCGCAGCACCTGTGGCAACGCGCGGGCGCCTAGGTTGGCTGCCGATGCCTCATCGTGCCGGGCATAGGCCATCAGGCGTGTCATGAGCCGGGCCAGGTCTTCGTCCAGCGTTTGTACCAGGGTGTCTGCGGCCAGCTTCTTCAGGGCCTGGGCGTGATTGATCGAGGCCATGCTGGAATTATCCTTGGGACGGTTTCGAGGGGACGGCAGGCCAGACCCAGCCGGTTTCCGACAGGTCCGGCTGCAACGCCTTGAACGCGTCCGTTGCACCGGCTTGCCCGGGAAACACGCCGGTCTTGTCGGGCCAGAACAATTGCACAAAGGGAAAGTCGTCGCCGCCATGGAACCAGCGGTTCCAGCCCAGGTGGTCGGGGTAGTGGGATTTGTCGACGGGCGCATCCAGGGCGGTGGCGATGTCGGGGATGGGCATGCGGGTTCCGGGGGGCGGTCTGGCGTAGGGACATTGTAGTGTCGGCGTGTTGGCCGCCCTTGCGGCGCCACTGCCCCTCTTCACCGCCGGTCAAGGCCCTTCACGGATCAGCCGAATTCGCTCCTCGGTGGACGGGTGGCTGGACAGCCAGCCATGCGATGCGCCAGTCTTGTCCGTGCTTTGGCTCAAGCGTTCCAGCATGACGGCCAGCAGTGCCGGATCGCGATGGGTCTTGCGCATCAGGGCGATGGCGCTGGTGTCGGCTTCGCGTTCGAAATCTCGCGAATATGACAGGTCCAGCAAGCCGACGCCGAGCAGGCCGATGTCATGGCTCAAGCTGGAGATATCGCCCGTGACGAGTAGCGCCACAGCGGACAGGCCGGCCAGGCGACCCAGGCGGCGAAGGCCGTGACGGTGTTGGACGTGGCCGATCTCGTGAGCCAGGACGCCGGCGAGGTCGTCGGGGGCCTTTGCCAGGGCGGCCAGTTCGTCGGTCACAATGACCTGGCCGCCGGGCAAGGCCAGGGCATTGGCCCCGATGGTTCTGCCGCCGTGACGAAAGGCCAGCCGCAGGCTACCGCGTGGAACGTCTGCCTGGGCGGCCAGGTCATCGAAGACCGCCTGAATGGCCTGGCGGGTGGCGACGGGCAATTGAGTCGGGCCCAGACCCAGGTTGTCCAGCGAATCCATGACGCTGGCACCGATATGGTCTTCTGCTGAACGCGGGACGAGCTGGGCAGCCACGTCACCCGCCCAGGGGATGGCCCAGCGCAGGCTGACCAGGATTATCACCGTGATGGCGACGGCTACCAGCAGGCCGGGTGCGCGCAGATATTCCAGGCGATGAACCAGGGCGCCGCGTCGGCGTCCCAGGGCTTTTTCCAACAGGTCGACCTGGTCGTTGTCGGCCGTTTCAAAGACGGCGCCATCAGGCAGCGTCGTGCGACGAGCGGCGTTGCCGACGCGGCTGGACCAGCGCAGGCCGCGGGGTGCCAGAGGCTGCCGCGTGGTGGCGTCATCCAGCCAGAGGCTGCCGTCCGACCGCCATTCCAGGGTCGCGGCGCGGTGGGCGGCCGAGCCGGGCGCGAACAGCCTGCCCGGGATGTCACCGCCGCCCGAGGCGGCCGGGCGATGTGCCGCGGCCGCCTCGGGCTGGGCTGCCTTGCCTGGCTGCGCAGGGTCAGACGACACCGGCACTGGCAAAGCCTTCAAGCTGGCTGAATTCGCCGCCGAATGTGCCGGGCTCACTGGAATGTTGCGTCATGACCTGATCCAGCCCCGGCGCGGCAAGCAAGGTGATGCTCTGCATCAGGTAGCGGTATTGGCGCACGTGGGCCCACGGGTAGGCGAAAGTCAGGGTAAAGAGGCTGACGACGAGGCCGGAAACCACCAGCCAGACGTAGCGCAGCGGCGACACATGGCATTGCAGGCGGTGACCACCCTTGACCACGCATTGATTGAGGATCTCCTTGCGGGCGCAGGTGTGGTAGTACAGGCCGCTGAGAAAGATCGCTACGTAGAAGCCCAGGAAAATGAAGTTCAGCATTCCCAAAGAGGCCGCGGCGTCGCCGTCGGGGGCCTGGCCCGCGGGCAGGTGCAAGATGCCGAAGACTTGCAGCAATGCGGTCAATGAAAAATGGCTGCCTGTCGCTTCGCCTTGCAGGTAGACAATCAGCGTGACGAGCAAACCGATGCCGATGAAAATCGATATGCTGCGACCCAGGGCGCCATACAGGGCACCGAGCCTCGGCGTGCTCGAAAAAGGGAGCTTCCCATACAGGTAGCCTCTGGCCATGTACTTCGCTTGATACTGCGTGACCAGCGGAGCCAGAAGCCCCAGCGTGAACACGCTGACGATCGGCAGCAGCAGGAACGCGATCAGTGCCTGGCCGTAGCTGGCGACAAATCCGAAGCGCACGTTGCTCCAGGACGTCATGTAGGCATTGAAACGCAGCGCGGCGTTGATGGCCCAAGGCAGCACAATCAGTAGGAAGAGATACCAGATCAAGGTGCTTCGCGGCCAGAGGAAGGCCGAGACCATCATGGCGGCAATGACCAAAAACGCGATCAGGCGACCTTTGAATATCTGGCCGCCTGTGGCGTGGTAGTCGAAACCGTGGCCATTGAGCGTGGTATGGCCGTAAAACCATCGCAAGGTACGAACCTTGGCCCAGGCGGACCAGATGCCCAGGGTGACGATGTTCAGCATCAGATTGACGATCCAGACGCCGAAATAGTCGCGCGCGGTGCCGTTGAATCGCACGGGCAGTCGTTGCAGGTTCGGGATCGCCCGTGGGGCGCTGGCGCCCGGGAGGCCGCCGGCGGCAACCCCGGCGGTGGTGTTTGGCTGGGACATGGCATGGTTTCCGTAGATGATCGAATCAACGACGGATCGTAGCCATCGGAAAACGCGCCGAACATTAGATGAATCTAATTCTGCATATCGGGTCGGCGATGGGGGGGGCAAAGGAACGGCCGATCGCTCAGAGGGCCTGCCGTAGACCGGTAAACTGGTTGACAGGACGACGTACTGCCCTGGTAACACAGCCATTGTCCTCAACGGCGCTTCACCGTTCGCGCATCGAATCCAATCGACTCCCATTTATGCCAACCTCCCACACCGCTCTCGCCACCGCCCTGCAGACCCCGGTCCGCACCCCCGCCGACCTGGATTCCCTGGAGACGTTCTTCAAGCGTCCGGAACTCAGCGCGTTCTACGGCGACATCCAGCAGCCGGAGCAAGCCGACGCCGCCTTGCGATTCTGCGCCGACCTGCTGCCGACCCTGCATCCCAGCCGCGCCTCGGCCCTGGCGTTGATGTGCGGATCATTGGTGGAAGACGGCGCCGATCCGGTGTTGCTCTTTCCGACGCTGCAGGCGCTGCTGCGCCCGTGGCTGGAGACCTTGCAGCCGTATTGCGCGCAGGAAGTCGAAGAAGATGACGAAGAGGTCGAGGAAGCGGATCGTCAGGCCTGGCGCGACGCACAGGCCCGGCTCGAGGCGCTGCCGGACGACCAGCGCTGGCAGGTCGACGCGCGGGTTGAAGCCGTGGACACGCTGGTGCTGCCGATGATGGCGATGGTGATGCGCGATCGGCGCAATCATCAGGCGCTGATCGACGACGAAGTCCTGTTGCAGCGCCTGTATGCCATGACCACCATGAACGACAGCCTGCCGTTCGAGCAGCTGCATTTTCTGTGGCTGGCGGCGCGCATCAGCTATGAGGACGAACTGGTGGTGCTGTTGCCGACGTCGGGCACGGGCTTCGTGGCCCGGGCGCACGGCATCAACAACAATTTCCATGCCTTTACGTTGCTGCAGATCCTGATCGGCGAACATGCCCAGGCGCTGGGCGTGCGGCGCGAGATCGCGCCGCGCGAGCCGGATGCGGACGGCGATACGGCGGATTTTCAGTGGTTGCAGGGGGATGCCTACGCCGACGGCGCGCTGCAGAACATCATGCGCCTGGCCTGGGGCGAGGCGGCGCTGCGTGACAACGCCGCCAAGGCGGGCAAGCGGGTGCTGATTGCACTGGAAACCGACGAAGGCCTCAAGCGCAATTGGTCAGGCTTCAATGGCGCGATCCACGACGCGCAGCAGCCATTGATGACGTTCACGCGTTATTTGACGCCGGACGAGGTGGCCGTATACCTGGCCTGAGGGCGGATCGGAACGTCCTGACGGGGCCAGGCGCGTCAATGCCGGCTGTTGGCCACCGCCAGGTGTTCGCCCGCGTCATGCACATGCATGCGCCGGCGGTCGGAAATCAGCCAGTACAGCCCGCCGCTGACTGCGGCGCCCAGGAACCATGAATAGGGTGCCAGGGCTTCCAGCCCCGGCGCCAGCGCGATGACGATGGCCAGCGTGGCCGACGGGGCCAAGGCGATCAGGGCGCGCGGGTTGACGCCGCGGGCATAGAAATAGGTGCCGGCGCTGGCCTCGGTGTACAGGTCGGGGACGTGCACGCGGGTTTTTCGGATCAACCAGTAGTCGGCCATGATGATGCCGTACAGCGGCCCCAGCAGCGCGCCCAGCCCCGACAGGAAATACACGATGACCACGGGGTTGCCGTAGATCTTCCAGGGCAGGATCAATACCGCCAGCGTGGCGCTGATCAGGCCGGCGCGGTGAAAGTTCAGGTAGCGCGGCGCCAGGTTGGTGAGCACGAATGCGGGAGCGACGAAGTTGGCCATGAGGTTCACGGCCAGCGTCACGATCATGAGCGCCAGGCAGCCCAGCACCAGGAAAAGCTTGTCGGGAATGGCCGCGACGATGTCGGCGGGGCTGGTGATGACGCGCCCGTCGATGCTGAACTGTGCGCCGGCCAAGACGGCGCTGATGCCCGCGAACACCAGGATGTTGATCGGCAGCCCCCAGAAGTTGCCGCGCCGGATGCTGCGTTCGCTGGGGGCAGAGCGGGCGAAGTCGCAGAAATTGAGCAGCAGCGTGCCGTAGATGGACAGCCACAGGGCTGCCGCCGAGAACACGCTGTTCCAGGCGGCCATCCCGGTGGGGGCGGCGCCGGTGGACCAGGCGATGCGGCCGTCGACCCGCAACACCATCCAGACCGCCAGGGCCAGCATCGTGATGAGGATGACGGGACCGGCGCAGCCTTCGAACTTGCGCACCATTTCCATGCCGTAGGCCAGGATGGCCAGTTGCGCCAGCCAGACGGCCAGGAAGCAGGCCCAGCCCAGGCCGGATAGCCCGAGCAGGCTGCCGTGATCGTAGCGAGTCAGGTCGGGCGCGACCGCGGCCAGCAGCACATGCAGCACGACCGAGGCCAGGTAGGTCTGGATGCCGAACCAGGCAATGGCAATTACCGCCCGGATCAGGGCGGGCAACTGCGCCCCGCGAATGCCGAAGCTCAAGCGGCTGATGACGGGAAACGGCACGCCGGTGCGCTGGCCCATGTAGCCCGACAGGTTCATCAGCAGGTACACGAGGGTGGCGCCCAGCGTCATGGCCGCCAGGATCTGGCCCGCCGACATGCCCATGGCGAACAAGCCGATGGCGAAGGTGTAGTTGGCGATGTTGTGGACGTCGTTGGTCCAGAGCGCAAAGAGGCTGTAGGCGCTCCAGCGCCGGCCTTCGACCTGGGATGGGGCCAGGTCGGCGTTGTGCAGCCGCGGGCTGATCGGATGCAAGGCGGTGTCTGACGATGCCGGAGATTCGTCGGCTGCCGAGGGGCAGGGCAGAGAGGGCGTGAGCGTGTTCGAAACCATGGCCAGATGCCTTTGTGATTCGCAAGGCAAGACACTACCGTTCATGGCGTCGGTGGTTGACTAGGACCCGTCTGATACTGAATTCAGGGTCTTCCCCAGTAGTGGAAACGTTCCGTCGCGCACGATCGATACCAAGGTATATGCCCACCGGCCTGTTTGGAACGCGAGGCCGCCCCTACACTGCCGCTTGTCGCAAACCTAAAGGAGCCCGCCGTGGAAGACGACGGAAGTACCCGAACCGACGGCGCATGCCGGGCATGACAGGTCTGCACGACACGTATTGCCAGCCGCCGCGCGCATCCTGATAACGGAGCCGCGCCACGCATGCGCCACCTGAACGCCTTCGGGCGGATCTCCCTGTTTCCAGGAGACGCGCATGCTGTTTTCGACCCAATCCCCGACCTCCGTGCGCCGGGCGCCGACCGCGCCGGCCTTCATCACCCTGACGTTCTACGGCAGCCCCGCCGTGCTGGCCTCGATCCGCAAGCGGCTGTACGAGGAACTGCGCCAACGCGACGAAAGCGTGGCCGACGTTCGCTATTCCGCCGACGGCGACCAGGCCTGCACGGCCATCAGCTTGCGTAGCGACACGGGCAATCCCTGGCCCTTGATCACCTGGCTCAGCGATCTGTGCCGCGACATGGGCGTGCAGACGCTGCGCGTGGGCGTGTCGCCAGCGGCCCGCGCGCAGCCCGCGCCGGTGGTGGCGCCGACCCACCTCTGATCCAACCTTTTTCGATTCTCAACATCCATCGAGCCCGCGCTCGCCATGGAACGGGGACGCCTGCGCTCGCGCGTTGGCACCCCCCGGCCGACGGCGAACGCGGGTGGGAGCAGCGAACATGAAACAAGTCCAAGAAGCGACGCTGCCGGCCCCGGGCGGGCCGCGCAGCGAAAAGAACCGCACGCCGGATGCGGCGGCGGACAAGCGCCGAACCATGCCGGTGGCGCGCCATGCGGGGCTGTCGGTGCACGACAGCCTGCAGGCGTTGCAGACGCAGCGGTCCGGCTTGGCCGAGGCCGACGTGGTGGTGCGGCGCGCGGTCGATGGCCTGAATGAAGTGGCCCATGACAAGCCGGCGCCCGCCTGGCTGCAGTTGCTGCGCGCGTTCCGCAACCCGTTCGTGCTCGTGCTGTTGGGCCTGGCGGCGGTGTCGTACCTGACTGACATCCAGTTTGCCAATCCGGCGGACCGTGACTGGACTGGCATCATCATCATGTTGACGATGGTGACGATCAGCGGCCTGCTGCGTTTCATCCAGGAATACCGCTCGGGCCGCGCCGCGGAAAAGCTCAAGTCCATGGTGCGCAGCACCGCCACGGTGCTGCGGCGCGACAGCCAGGCCAGCGAGCCGGCGCGGCGCGAGGTGCCGATGAATGAGCTGGTGCCCGGCGACATCGTCGAGCTGCAAGCGGGCGACATGATTCCGGCGGACATCCGGTTGCTGCAATCGCGCGACCTGTTCATCAGCCAGGCCATCCTGACCGGCGAGGCGCTGCCGGTGGAAAAGTACGACACGCTGGGCAGCGTCAGCGCCAAGCGCGCCGATGCGAAGGCCGGTGAAAACGCCGAATTGCTGGACCTGGCCAACATCTGCTTCATGGGCACTAATGTGGTCAGCGGCACCGCTACGGCGGTGGTGGTGGGCACGGGTGCCAACACGTACTTTGGCTCGCTGGCCAAGAACGTGGTGTCGACCAAGCGGGTCGAGACCAGCTTTGACCGCGGCGTGAACAGCGTGTCGTGGCTGCTGATCAAGTTCATGCTGGTGATGGTGCCGATCGTGTTCGTCATCAACGGCGTCACCAAGGGCGACTGGGTCACCGCGCTGACGTTCGCGCTGGCGGTGGCGGTGGGGCTGACCCCCGAAATGCTGCCCATGATCGTCTCGGCCAACCTGGCCAAGGGGGCGGTGGCGATGGCGCGGCGCAAGGTCGTGGTCAAGCGCTTGAACTCGGTGCAGAACTTCGGCGCGATGGACGTGCTGTGCACGGACAAGACCGGCACGCTGACGCAGGACCGCATCATTCTTGAACACCATTTCAACGTCGACGGCGAGATCGATGACGAGGTGCTGCGCCTGGGTTGGCTGAACAGCGTGAACCAGAGCGGCCAGCGCAACCTGATGGACCGCGCCATCCTGGCCCGCGCGCTGGACCTGCGCGGCTGGGATCGCAGCGACGCCTACGGCAAGGTCGACGAGATTCCGTTCGATTTCGTGCGGCGGCGCCTGTCGGTGGTGGTGCGTGGCGCGGACGGCAGCCTGGAGATGATCACCAAGGGTGCCGTCGAGGAAATGCTGGCGGTCAGCACCGGCGTGGTCTGCAATGGCCGCGAGCAGCCGTTGGATGCCGCCATGCGCAAGCGCCTGATGCGCAGCGCCGAGGCCTACAACCGTGACGGCTTCCGGGTCCTGGTGGTGGCCTCGCGCCGCCTGGAAGACACGGGCCGCACGCAGTTCCAGACCGCCGATGAAAGCGGGCTGGTGGTGCGCGGCTTCCTGACGTTCCTGGATCCGCCCAAGGATTCGGCGCAGGCCGCGATTCGTGCGCTGAACGACTACGGCGTGGCGGTGAAGGTGTTGACGGGCGACAACCCCATCGTGGCCGCCAAGGTCTGCCGCGATGTCGGGCTGGACCTGGGCGCCGAGCGCGATGGCCGCGTCGTGCTGGGCAGCGATATCGAGCAGATGGACGACGTGGCGCTGTGCCGCCGGGTCGAGAAGGCGGTGCTGTTCGCGAAGCTGACGCCGCTGCAGAAGTCGCGGGTGGTCAAGGCCCTGCAGGCCAACGGCCATACCGTGGGCTTTCTGGGTGACGGCATCAACGACGCGCCCGCTCTGCGCGACGCGGACGTGGGCATTTCGGTGGACAGCGGCGCCGACATCGCCAAGGAAACGGCCGACATCGTGCTGCTGGAAAAGGACCTCATGGTGCTGGAGCAGGGCGTCATCAAGGGACGCGAGACCTTCGGCAACATCCTCAAGTACCTGAACATGACGGCCAGCTCGAACTTCGGCAACGTGTTCTCGGTGCTGGTGGCATCCGCGTGGCTGCCGTGGGAACCGATGCTGTCGCTGCAGCTGCTGATCCAGAACCTGGTCTACGACATCTCGCAACTGACGTTGCCGTGGGATCGCATGGATGAAGAGTTCCTGAAGAAGCCGCGCAAATGGGAGGCGGGCAATATCCAGCGCTTCATGCTGTGGCTGGGCCCGACGTCGTCGGTGTTCGATATCACCACGTACTTCCTGATGTGGACGGTGTTCGGCGCCGGGGCGGCCTACGCGCTGCATGGCGGCGACGGCGGCCAGACCATCATGAATTCCGGTTGGTTCATCGAGGGCCTGGTGTCGCAGACCTTTGTGGTGCACATGCTACGCACCCGCAAGATTCCGTTCCTGCAAAGCACGGCGTCGCTGCCGGTGCTGCTGTCCACCACGGCGGCCATCGGGCTGGCGTGCTGGTTGCCGTTTTCGCCGATTGCCGAGTCGATCGGGTTCGTGGCCCTGCCGCCCGTGTATTTCGGCTGGCTGGCGCTGACGATCCTGGGCTACATCGCGCTGACGCAGCAGGTCAAGACGTTCTACATCCGCCGCTACGGCCGGTGGTACTGACATGCCAGGAGAATCCTCATGGAAAAGGCATTCGAGGAAATGCGCAAGTTCTCGCGCGACATGCATGAGTACGAATCCGAACGCATGGCGCGCCGCGGGGGCGACCTGCCCGATATCCCGGACGGCCCGCTGATTCCGCTTCGGCTGCTGGTGCCGATGCTGCTGGTCTGGACGTTGGGCGTGGGCGGCATCCTGTGCCTGCTGCCCTGATACGGTGAGGCATTGAAAAGGGCAAGACCGGTATGTCGGTCTTGCCCTTTTCGTTGGAGCGGATGAACGGTGGTGGCGCCGGGGAAGAAGGGCCGTGCCGCTCAGGCGCCGCCGTGCAGCATCTGGATCACGCCCAGCGCGATCCAGATGCCGACGAGCACGGCGCCGCGTGCGATCCAGAGCGCCTTGATGGAGAGTTTCATGGGAGGCTGCCGATGAGCGCTGAAGGAAGGGCCGTGGCGGCAGGGACGCGCCGCCCAGGGGGTTGGAAAATTATAGAAACCGGCCCGGCGCGGTGCGAGGCGGGAATGGGGTGGCCGGCATATACATTGGTATACGCCCGCTTTCCGGAGGTAGGCCGGGGGCCTCGCCAGTCTCTACAATGGCGTGTTGCGGCGCGCGGCGGCTATTCGCGGGCGTCGCTTTCCTACCAACAGGGTTGTCGCGCCATGTTCCAGCAGCCGGCCAGGTATTTGAAGCAGCGCCCGGGCGCGGGTATTGCGCTGCTCGTCGTGCTGATGGCGGCGGTGTTTCTGGCGGATACCTTTACCCGGCTGGAAATTGCGGTGGCGGTGTTCTACGTGGCCGTGATCCTGGCCGCGTTCAGCTTCCTGCCCCGGCGCGGGGTGACCGTGGTGGCGGTGGCGTGCGCGGTGCTGACCCTGCTCAGCCTGTACCTGACGCCCAACGGCGGGGCGCTGCGCGAACTGGGGGTGATCAACGCATTGATCAGTATCGCGGCCATTGGCGTGACCGCGTACCTGGCCTTGAAGCGCGCAGCGGCGGAAGACGCCGCCTTCGAGGCCCGCACGCAACTGGCACGCATGGCCCGCATCCACAGCCTGGGGGAATTGACGGCGTCGATCGCCCACGAGATCAACCAGCCGCTGGCGGCCATTGCCACCAGCGGCAGCGCCTGCCAGCGCTGGCTGGAACATGATCCGCCGAACATCGAACGCGCCCTGCGCGCCCTGCAGCGCATGACCGATGACGTGACGCGCGCCAGCGAGGTGGTTGCGCGCATTCGCCGCGATGCCCGCAACGCCACGCCGCAGCGCGTGCGGCTGGATCTGGCCGACGTGATCGGCGACGTGCTGGAACTGGCTGGCGGCGAGTTGGCCAGCCACGAGGTGTCGTTGTCCACCCGCATCCAGGAACGCGTACCCGCCGTGCTGGGGGACCGCGTGCAGCTGGGGCAGGTGGTGGTGAACCTGGTGCTGAACGCCATCGAAGCCATGCAGGACACCCCGGTGGGCGCACGCCACCTGATCCTGCGCCTGGCCTTGCAGGAACCCGGGCTGGTGCAGTTTTCGCTGACCGACAGCGGCCCTGGCCTGAGCCCGCAGGCGCGTGAGCGCCTGTTCGACACCTTCTGGACCACCAAGCCGGACGGCACCGGCCTGGGCCTGACCATCAGCCGGGGCATCATCGAAGGCCATGGCGGCCGCTTGTGGGCCGAACCCGCCGGGCGTGGCGGCGCGGTGTTCTGTTTCACGCTGCCGGCAGCCCCCGAGGAAGAATCACCATGAATGCATCCGCGCGGCTTGAACCCGCTACCGTCCATATCGTCGACGACGACGCCTCGCTGCGCGAGTCGCTCGAAGACCTGATGCATTCGGTCGGCCTGCCGGTGCGCGGCTACGGTTCGGTGCAGGAATTCCTGGATAGCGGTGCGGATGCCGGCCCCGGCTGCCTGGTGCTGGACGTACGCCTGCCGGGCCAGAGCGGCATGGACCTGCTGCGCCGCATGCAACAGGCGCAGCGGCGCCTGCCGGTGGTGATGATCACCGGCCATGGCGACATCCCGATGTCGGTGGCGGCCATGAAGCTGGGCGCCGTGGACTTCCTGACCAAGCCGTTTCGTGATCAGGACCTGCTGGATACCATCCACGCCGCGATCGAGCAAGACCGCGCGCAGCTGGCCAACCTGACGGGTTCGCAAGAGGTGCGGGCGCGTTGGGATACGTTGACCGACGGCGAAAAGGCCGTGATGGAACGGGTGGTGCGCGGCATGCTGAACAAGCAGATCGCCGCCGAATTGAATGTCAGCGAGATCACGGTCAAGGTGCGGCGCGGACGGGTGATGCGCAAGATGCAGGTGCGAACCCTGGCCGACCTGGTGCGGGCGGGTGGTCAGCTGGGTGGCTGAGCGGGCCGCTACCGAGGCTGTGCGGCGGCTCGCCACACATCCAGGAAATGCCGCTTTTTCAGCGGATCCAGGTAGACCAGCAAGCCCACGCCCAGCCCCACCGGCCGCACCCCCGCCGCCGGAATCACGGACGCGCCCACCGGCCGCATGCCGGATTGCCGCGCGACCATTTCTTGCCCGCGCGGCGACAGCAGGTAGTCCAGGAATCGGGCGCCCAGGTCCGCGCGCGGCGCCTGCCGCGGAATGATGGCCGAGCGCGACAGCATCAGGGTGTAGTCCTGCGGATAGATCACGGCCAGCGGCGCGCCTTGGGCGATGCGGTGGCGGGTATAGGATTCCAGCAGGTTGTAGGCCAGGGTGATCTCGCCGCGTTGCAGCTTGTCCAGTGCGTCTTCGGTCGATTCGTGCACGGCGACGCGGTTGCGGCCGAAGGCGGCCAGCAGGGCGCCGGCCAGGCTGTCCAGGCGCGCGTCCTGCGTGGCGGCCAGGTAACCGATGCCGCTGCCTTCCACGTCGTAGGTCGAGATCCGGCCGGCCAGCGGCTGGTCGGGCGCTTGCAGCAGCGCCAGCAGGTCGCGGCGGGTGCGCGGCGCACGGTCGGCGTCCAGCTTGCGGGTGTCGTAGACCATCACGATGGGGTCGGTGCCGATGCTGAAGACCTCGTCGCGCCAATTGGCCCAGGCGGGCAGGGCGCGCGTCTCGGGCGATACATGGGGTTGGGCATGGCCGTCGTTGACCAGCTTGGTCTGCAGGTCCATGGCGCTGCTGATGATGAGGTCCGGGCCGGCTTTGGCAGCGGGCGCCTGGGACGCCCGCGCCACGGTGTCGCTGTACAGCGCCTGGGTCGACAGTTCCGTGTATTCCAGCCGCACGCCGGGATTGAGCCGGCTGAAGTCGTCCAGCACGCCGCGAAATACCTGCACGCTGTTGGATGCGTGCACCACCAGCACCTGCTTGCTGGCGGCGGGGCCCAGCGTCAGCCCGTCGCCGCTGGTTTCGACCGCCTGGCTGGCCGTGCCCAGCAGCAGGGCGGCGCAGGCGGCGCTCAGGCGGGCCAGGGTAGAGCGTCTAAGCGTCATGGCGTTTGACCGGCAGAATGACCTGGGCTTGCAAGCCGCCCTCGGGCCGGTTGCTCAGGCTGAGCCGGCCCTGGTGAATGTCGACCACGCGCTTGACGATCGACAGCCCCAGGCCCGCGCCCGGCGTGCGCGGATTGGGCCCACGCGAAAAACGTTCAAAGGCGCTGTGCGCCAATGCGGGCGCGATGCCGGGCCCGCAGTCGGACACGGTGATGCGCCAGTGCCCGTCGTCAGGCTCCAGCCGGATGTCGATGTGCCCGTCCGTCGATGCGCCGTGACGCAGCGCGTTGTCGACCAGGTTCTTGAAGGCCTCGCGCAGCATCAGGCTGTCGCCGGGCACGCGGGCGGGCGGGGTGCTCGCGTCCGGCAAGTGCAGCCGCACATCGGGCTGCGGATCCGCCTGCGGCACGGTGTCGTACACCGCCTGGCTGAGCAGCTCGGCCAGGTCCACGGGTTCGAACCTGCGCAGGTTGCTGCGGTGAATGACACTGGCGTCGCTGAGCAACTGGTTGACCAGCCGCGACAGCTTTTCGGCATTGCGCAGTACGGCCAGCAGGCTGCGGCGCTGTTCGGCCGGGTCTTCCTCGTCCAGCGCCACTTCCATCTGCGCATGCAGCGCCGCCAGCGGCGTGCGCAACTGGTGCGCCGCCTCGGCGATGAACAGGCGCAGCGTATCCAGGTTTTCCGACAGGCGCGCCATGAAGCCGTCCAGCGAATGCACCAGTGTGTCGAGTTCTTCAGGCACCGGCGCTGCAATCGGATGCAGGTCCGAAGCGCTGCGCCCGGCCAGTTCACGTTCGATGCGCTGGATCGGCGACAGCGATCGGTGCAGCCCCCAATAGGCCAGCGCCAAGGCCGCGGCCGTAAAACCGATCAACGCCAGCGTGCCCTGCCACAGAATGCTGTCGGCCAGCGCATCGCGCGCCTCGCGCGTCTGCGCCACCTGGATGCGTGCGGCTTCGGTCGCGCGCGGGCCGGCCACCTTGCGTTCCATCCAGGCCACCCGCACCGGCTGGCCCTGGTAGCTGGCCGCATACAGCTGCGGCGTATCGGCGGTGTCCGCACCGCGCGCAGGCGGCGCCGGCAAATCGGCATACCCGGAAATCAAGCCGCCATCGGCCGCCGCCACCCGGTAGAACACCCGGTCGCGCGGCGCCTGTTCCAGCAGCGCCAGCGCCGCATACGGCATATCCATCTGCCAGTCGCCCTGCACCAGTTGCAGGCTGTCGGCCATCGACAGCACCGACGCGCGCAGCAACTGGTCATAGGTCGTGTCGGCCGTCTGCTGCGCATAGCCGCGCACCAGCAGATACAGCGCACCCAGCCCCGCCACGAACAGCGCCAGCAGCATCGCCAGCAAGCGACGGCGAACGGAGATGCGCCGGGGTTGCACGAATCAGTCTCGTGAAGGCTCGGGCAAGGGCGCCGATGCCGTCGCCGCACCCGGCGACGCCAAGTCGGTGTCGCGCGGGGTGGCCGTGTCGGCGCGGACCGCTCCAGCCTCGTCCACCGCCGTCAGCAGATACCCCGTGCCCCGCTGCGTTTCGATTCGCAACGGCGACCCCTCCAGCTTCTTGCGCAACCGCGCGATATAGACCTCGATCGCATTCGGCGCCGCCTCGTCATCGAACGCAAACAGCTTGTTCGCGATCTCGGACTTGCTCACCGCCCGGTTCATGCCCGCCAGCAAAATCTCAAGCAGGCTGTATTCGCGCTTGGGCAATTCAATCCGCTGCCCCGCCAGGCTGACATGCCGCGCCGCGCTATCGATCACCAGTTCCCCAAACCGCAACATCCCCGCCGCCTGCGCACTGGGCCGCCGCAACAACGCCCGGCACCGCGCTTCCAGCTCGCGAAAATCAAACGGCTTGGCCAGGTAATCATCGGCCCCCGTATCCAGCGCATGCACTCGATCTTCAATATCGATCCGTGCCGTCAACGCCAACACCGGCGTCTTGCTGCCCCGATCCCGCAACCGATGCAGCACATCAAACCCCGACATCCGCGGCAGCCCGATATCCAAAATCACCAGATCGAAGGTCTCGTACTGCAACACGCCATCCGCACTGAGCCCATCCCCCTGAAAATCCACGGCATGCCCGAGCCGCCGCAATCGTCGCACGAGCGCGTCGGCCAAATCTTCATCATCTTCAATAACGAGTATCCGCATCCCCAAATTGTCGCATGGCCTCCACCGCCGACCCCCGCAAGCGCGCAGCGACCACCCTGCCAACGCACCCCACCGCGTAAGCCATTTCTTGGCCGCCCGCGCGGCCAAAAATGACGGGCCCCGCACCGCCCTCCCGCCCCGTCGTGGCCTAGCAGCGCCCCAAGCCAAGACATTCGTAGTCCGGGGTGGCGTTCGCCTGGGAGGCCGCGCCGTCGATGCGCCCGAGGGAATCGGAAGGGAGCCGAAGGCGTACGACGATGACGAAGGGGGGGCCCGCCTAGGGCAGTCCGGCGCCCGCGCGCCGGACCGCAATCGTTGGCGCGGCCTCCCAGGCGAACGCCACCCCGGACGGCCTACATACCTACCGCTCCCACCAGCAACAATCCCCAACCCGCCCCGACCCCAATATTTCCGACAGGTTCCAGACAGCTTTTCTTCCTAGTCTTGCGCCCCAGCGCCTTGCAAGCCAAGGCCGCACATAACAACGACTAGTCGGAGATACCCCCCTCATGCTTCTGACCCTGCTCGGCTTCGGCATGGTGATCACGTTCATGACGCTGATCATGACCAAGCGCCTGTCGCCCCTGGTTGCCCTGATCCTCGTCCCCATCATCTTTGCCCTGCTCGGCGGTTTCGGCGCCGGCATCGACAAAATGATGCTCGACGGCATCCGCAAGATCGCGCCCACCGGCGTCATGCTGATGTTCGCCATCCTCTACTTCGGCGTCATGATCGACGCCGGCCTGTTCGACCCCATCGTTGGCCGCATCCTGCGCGCCGTCAAAGGCGACCCCCTGAAGATCGTCGTCGGCACTACCGTCCTGGCGCTTGTCATCTCGCTGGACGGCGATGGTTCGACCACCTACATGATAGTCGTCGCCTCCATGCTGCCGCTGTACCGGCGCCTGAAGATGAACGCCCTGTCCATGACCTGCCTGGCCATGCTTGCCAGCGGCGTCATGAACCTGACGCCGTGGGGCGGCCCCACCGCACGCGCCGCCAGCGCCCTGCACGTGGATGCCGGTGACATCTTCGTGCCGCTCGTGCCCGTCATGGGCATGGCCATCGTCGCCATCCTGATCCTGGCCTTCTTCCTGGGCCTGCGCGAGCGCCGCCGCCTGGGCGTGCTGGCCCTGCCGGAAGGCGCTTCGCTGCATGCCGGCTACGACGAAGACGGCCCCAAGAATTTGCCCGAGATCGAAGTCGACCACGACCTGCGCCGCCCCAAACTGTTGTGGGTCAACGCCGGCCTGACCCTGGCCCTGATGGTCAGCCTGGTGCTGGGCGTGCTGCCGCTGCCCGTGCTGTTCATGATCGCCTTTGCCATTGCGCTGATCATCAACTACCCGAACCTGGCCGAACAGCGCCGCCGCGTGGCGCAACACGCCGGCAACGTGCTGTCGGTGGTGTCGCTGATTTTTGCGGCGGGCATCTTCACCGGCATCCTGTCGGGCACCGGCATGGTCGAAGCCATGTCGCGCAGCCTGCTGGCCGTGATTCCCGATGCGCTCGGTCCCTACCTGGCCGGCATCACCGCGCTGGTCAGCCTGCCGTTCACCTTCTTCATGTCCAACGACGCCTTCTACTTCGGCGTGCTGCCCATCCTGAGCGAAGCCGCCCAGGGCTACGGCATCACTCCGGTGGAAATGGCGCGCGCGTCCCTGATCGGCCAGCCCGTGCACCTGCTCAGTCCGCTGGTGCCGTCCACCTACCTGCTGGTGGGCCTGGCCGGCGTGGAATTCGGCGACCACCAGCGCTATTCGCTCAAGTGGGCCACGCTGGTCTGCCTGGTGATGCTGGCGGCCGCCCTGGCATTCGGTCTGTTCCCCCTGGTCGGCGCCGTCGCCTGACCCGTTTCTTCAAAGGAGGTCGTTCATGGCTTTGCGCATTGCTTACGTCACCAGCGGGATGGGCCACACGGGCACCGCGATCTGCCAGGCGCTGCACCACGCGGGGCACCGCGTCGTGGCCGGCTGCGGGCCGCGCTCGTCACGCAAGGATCATTGGCTGAAGGAACAGAAGTCGCTTGGCTACGACTTCATCGCGTCCGAAGGCGACGCCACCGACTGGGCCTCGACCGAGGGTGCCTTTGCCAAGGTGCGCCGCGAGGTCGGCGACATCGACGTGCTGGTCAACAACGCCGGCGCGATGCTGGACATGCGCTTTCGCCAGATGAGCCACGCCGACTGGTCGGCGGTGCTGCGCAGCAATCTGGACACGCTGTTCAACAGCACCAAGCAAGTGGTCGACGGCATGGCCGACCGCGGCTGGGGCCGCATCATCAACATCGGTTCGGTGGCCGCCGAGAAAGGCCAGATCGGCCAGATCAACTACGCCACGGCCAAGGGTGCGGTCATCGGCTTCACCCGGTCGCTGGCGCAGGAAGTGGCCGCGCGCGGC
Organism: Achromobacter sp. FW305-C-28; assembly: GCF_058783235.1. Taxonomy (NCBI): domain Bacteria; kingdom Pseudomonadati; phylum Pseudomonadota; class Betaproteobacteria; order Burkholderiales; family Alcaligenaceae; genus Achromobacter; species Achromobacter sp. FW305-C-28. The sequence continues at coordinate 339,442 of NZ_JBYSYL010000001.1, forward strand.
GTGACGGTCAACCTGGTGTCGCCCGGCTTCATCGCCGACGACACCGTCAAGGCGTTTCCGCCCGCGCTGCTGGACCGCATCATCGAAAGCGTGCCGGTGGGCCGGCTGGGCACGGCCAAGGACCTGGCCGGGCTGTGCGCCTGGCTGGCGTCGGACGAGGCGGCGTTCGTGACCGGCGCCAATTACGCCATCAACGGCGGCGTGTACATGAGCTAGGGCCTGGGGCCTGCATCCGCAGGCCCTATTGGCCCCGGCTGCGCAGGAAGTCGGGGATCGAGGTGGCGGTACGCTTGCTGTCCGCCAGCCATTCCACGCGCCACTCGGTGATGCGTTCGACGGTGACATGCTCGAACACACCCGGCGTCGGCTCGCCGATGCATTCCCGTTGCCGCACCAGCACCAGCGGACGCTCGGCGCCCGGCGTGTCATCCGCGCATTCGGCGGCATCCTCGAAGGTGGCGAAGGCATAGTAATAGTCATCGCCCTCGTGCAGGTCCTCGCCGCCGGCGTGGGGATGGACCCACACCCGGTACTCCAGCACGTCATCGTAGAAATAGCCGCCGCCCGAATGGGTCAGGGCGGGGTACTCGCCGACCTGGTCGGGGGCGATGGCGGCGGGGTAGGGCGAGACGGGTGCAGCGGTCATGGCGGGACGTGAATCAAGGTCGCGGGATGGCGAGTGTAATCGGCGTTGCGCTGTTGCGGAGGCGCGCGCTCTGTTCTATACGTCGATTTGATCGAACTGGATACCCAGCGCAGCAGCGATGCGCTCGCGCGTGCTTCGCCTGGGCTTGGCTCCCGGCGCTTCCATCGCGGCGTAGCTAGGCTGTCGTATGCCCAGGCGAGTCGCCATTTCGGATTGGGTGATTCCCAGATATTCGCGCCAGGCACGCGCGATGCTCCAGCCGTTGCCACTCATCAGCATGACGACTTCGTGCGGAATCGTGCCGTCGGCGGGAACGCGGAGGGGGCGGCGAGAAGGCTTTGCTTTTGCGCCAGTCAGCACAAGATATTCTGAGTAGGGAAGAACCACAAACGCGGGCTTCCCGTTAGATTCCAGAATGGTTGGGTGCAGGCGCATAGTCCGTTTCTCATTCGCATCAATAGGTGTTGCCGTCACGTCGTTTCACTTCTCGGATATCGATGATGCGGACGGTCGTCGCAACATCGAACAGAATTCGGTAGTGGCCAACTCTCCATCGGTAGCTATATTGATGTTGGCTGAGTGATTTGACATTCTGCACAGCGGGAAATGCTTCCAGTTTTGAAACTGCGTCGAGAACGTGAGTCCGATCGACGCTGGGAAATTTGAGCAGTTGCTTAAGGGCCTTCTTGCCCCAGTTTATGCAATACATCAGCAGAAGCAGCTTTTTATAGCTTAAGCTATATAGTTTTTCAAGCCTGCTCTGGCTTAAGGTTCACATCAGCAGGAGCCCATGACTGTTCTAGAGCTCCTGCAGAGAAGGATCAAGCTTTTGCGCGATTTCTAGGACTAAGCTTAGATTCCATTCAAGAATAGGGGGCAAGCGATCAGTGTGTGGCCCTATTCGCGTTCACGTCGCGCAGGCATTCTCGCCACTCGCAAACATGTCCACCAGCGTCTGCCTCAGCCAGCGTTGCGCCGGCACGGTGTCGTTGCGTTGATGCCAGAACAGGCTCAGGATCCGCGGCGGGGCGTGCAGGGGCAGCGGCATGGTGTGCAGGTGGGGCGCGTGCGGCGATTGCGCGCCCAGGTTGCGCGGCAGCACGGCCAGCAGGTCGGAATGGCGCACCATCTCGTAGGCGACGCCGTAGTGGTTGACGGTGGCCACCACGTTGCGTGACAGGCCGCGCGCAGCCAGGTAGATGTCGTAGGACGGCAGGGCGGTACCGGCCAGGCTGACGTCGACGTGGCGCGCCGCCAGGAAGGCGCGGGTGCTCAGGCGCTTCATGGCGGCCAGCGGGTGCCCGGCCCGCATGAAGCAGGCATAGTCCACCCGCCACAACGAACGCGAACGGATGTGGTTGGCGTGCTGGGCTTCGTTCACGTAGACGCTCAGCACGCAGTCGACGCGGTTGTCTTCGAGCTGGTCGGCGATGTTCAGGACGGTATTGGGCATCGTGCGCACGCGCGCCAGCGGGGCCACCTGCGCCAGATGGTTGCACAGGCGTGGCATGACGACGCCGGCGGTGTAGTCGGACATCGACAGGCTGAATTCCACCGAGGCCTGGGCCGGGTCGAAGGCTTGCGCGTCCAGGGCGCCGCGCATGCGGCCCAGGGCTTCGCCCAGCTCGGCCCACAGCACGGCGGCGCGCTGGGTCGGCATGACGCCATTGCCGGACCGCACGAACAGCGGATCCTGCAACCCGTCTCGCAGGCGGGCCAACGCGTTGCTGACGGCCGGCTGGGTCATGAACAACGCATTGGCGGCGCGCGTGACGCTGCCTTCCGTCATCAGGGCTTCAAACACCTTGAGCAGGTTCAGGTCGAGCGTACGGAAGGTCATGGCAGGTCATTCACATTGGTGATGCAGGGCATCATAACTATAAATTGGTGCGATAAAACCACGCGTGCCTATCATGCGTTCTCTCATCCAGTACGGCCCAAGCCGTCGACCAAGGGGAACCGCATGTCCATGATTTCGGGACGCATCGAGCGTCTGCCGTTCGCGCATTTCCATAGACACTTGCTACTGATGGGCGGGCTGGGCTACATGTTCGATGCCATGGACGCTGCCGTGCTGGCGTTCATCCTGCCGGTGCTGCGCAAGACCTGGGAACTGTCCAGTGTGCAGATCGGCCTGCTGGGCAGCAGTACCTATATCGGCTTCTTCTTCGGCGCCTTGCTGGCCGGCGCCCTGGGCGACCTGATCGGCCGCCGGACCGTGATGATCTGGGCGCTGGCGCTGTACTGCGTCGCCTCGCTGGTCAGCGCCTTCGTGAATAGCTGGCCGCCGTTCTTTGCCGCGCGCATCGTGGCGGGTACCGGTACCGGCGCCGAAAGCGCCATCATCGCGCCGTACCTGGCCGAATTCGTGGCCCGGCGTTTTCGCGGCAGTTTCACGGGATCGCTGGCGGGTTTTTTCTCGTTCGGGTTCGTGGCGGCGGCGTTGCTGGGCTATTTCATCGTGCCGGCGCATGACGAAGGCTGGCGCATGGTGCTGGTGATCACGGCGCTGCCGGTGGTGATGCTGCTGTGGTGGCGTCGGGCGCTGCCCGAGTCACCGCGCTGGCTGGAAAGCCGGGGGCGTACGGAAGAGGCCTCGCGCATCCTGGACAGGATCGAAGCGGATTTCGCACGGCGGGGCCATACGCTGGCCGCGCCGCAGCCCGAACCGGCCGGGGCTACCGGCAAGCGCGGCACGCTGCGCGAGAACTTCATGCTGCTGCTGGCCGGACGCCAGGCCCGCATCACCATCATGACCTGGATCATGTGGTTGTCGATCACGTTCAGCTACTACTCGTTCTTCGTGTGGATTCCGGGCCTGCTGGTCGAGACCGGGATGAGCATCACCAAGAGCTTCTCGTATTCGCTGGCGATCTATTGCGCACAGGTGCCGGGCTACTTCAGCGCCGCCTGGTTCAACGAGAAGATCGGGCGCCAGGCCACGATCGCCACCTACATGCTGCTGGGCGGGGCCAGCGCGCTGGGCCTGGCGTTTTCCAGCAGCAACGAGCAGATCATGCTGGCCGGCATCTGCATGTCGTTCTTCATGAACGGCACCTATGCGGGCGTCTACGCCTACACCGCCGAGGTCTTCCCGACAGCCGTGCGCACCACCGGCGCGGGCCTGGCGTCCGCCATCGGGCGGGTCGGGGCGATCGTGTCGCCGATCCTGGTGGGCTATCTGTATCCGAATTTCGGTTTCATGGGGGTGTTCGGCATCACGACCATCGTGCTGCTGCTGGGCGCCGCCGTGGTCGTGTTGATGGGCGTGCCGACCCGGGGCCGCTCGCTCGAGGAAATCGCCGCAGGAGAAACGCAATGAAGACGACCCGCACAAGCCCGCCGGCACCGGTGGTGCCCGAACTGGACGCGGTGGCAAGCGCCCATGCCGCCACCGACCAGCCGCAGGCGGTATTCGCCGCCGTCGACCGCGCGCTGGCCGCGCGGATCGGCCACCGGCTGTTCACCATCCTGGCCTACGACCCTGATACGACGCTGGCGACGCGCCTGTATTCCAACCTGCCCGATGCCTACCCGGCCGGCGGCAGCAAGACCGTGGCGCAGGGGCCGTGGACCCAAGCGGTGCTGGATCGTGGCGAAGCCTATATCGGACACACGCTGGACGACCTGCGCCAGGTGTTTTCGGATCACGCGCTGATCGATTCCCTGGGCTGCCAGAGCGTGCTGAACATGCCGATCCGCTGGCGCGGCCGCACGCTCGGGTCGCTGAACCTGCTGCACGCGGCCTATTGGTACGGCCCTGCCGACGCCGCCGCGTGCCGCCCGTATGCGCAACTGGCGCTGCCGGCGGTGCTGCCGGCCCTGCTCACCCTTTGATCGCGGGAACATCATGCAAACCCTATTGTTCAAGAACGCTGCATTGCTGGACCCGGCCCGGGCAGAATTGCAGGGCGACCACGACGTGCTGGTGCAAGACGGCCTCATCAAGGAAGTGTCCGACCGACCCTTGCAGGCCGCCTCGGCGCGGGTGATCGACCTGAAGGGCAAGACCCTGATGCCCGGCCTGATCGACCTGCACGTGCATGTGATCGCGGTCGAACTGAACCTGGCGCAGCAGGTGCACATGCCCAACGTGCTGGTCACGTTCCGGTCGGCGCCTATCTTGCGCGGCATGTTGCGCCGCGGCTTCACGACGGTGCGCGATGCGGGGGGCGCCGGCCACGCGTTCAAGCAGGCGGTCGAACTGGGGCTGGTGCAGGGGCCGCGGCTGTTCGTGTCCGGCCGTGCGCTCAGCCAGACTGGCGGCCATGGCGACATGCGGGCCCGCAGCGATTTCCTGAACGACGATTCGCCGTGCCCGTGCTGCGTGCGGGTTGGGGCGTTGGCGCGGGTGGCGGACGGCGTGGACGCGGTGCGCCGCGCCGTGCGCCAGGAACTGCAGATGGGCGCGGACCAGATCAAGATCATGGCGTCGGGGGGCGTGGCCTCGCCGACGGACCCGGTGGGCGCCTGGGGGTATTCCGAAGACGAGATCCGCGCCATCGTGGCCGAGGCGCGCGGCCGCCAGACCTATGTGCTGGCCCATGCCTACACCGCCGAAGCCATCGCCCGCGCGGTGCGTTGCGGCGTACGCACCATCGAGCACGGCAACCTGGTCGATGCGGAAACGGCCCGGCTAATGGCGCAAAGCCAGGCTTACGCGGTGCCGACGCTGGTGACCTACGAAGCGCTGGCCAGCGAGGGCGGCGACTTCGGCCTGCCGCCGGAAAGCGTGGCCAAGATTTCGCAGGTGCGAGATGCAGGGCTGCGCTCGCTGGAGATCTACCGTGATGCGGGCGTGAAGATGGGGTACGGCAGCGACCTGCTGGGGCCGTCGCAGCGGTTGCAGAGCGATGAATTCCGCCTGCGCGCCGAGGTGTTGGGGGCGCAGGCCGTGATCGCCAGCGCGACGCAGGTGGGCGCCGAGGTGCTGGGCATGCAGGGCAAGCTGGGCTGCATCGCGCCGGGGGCCATGGCCGACCTGCTGGTGGTCGACGGTGACCCGCTGCGCGACGTGTCGTGCCTGTTGGGCCAGGGCGAACGGATTCCGCTGGTGGTGCAGGGGGGCAAGGTGCAGTTCGACGACCTGCGCCTGGCGGCCTGATCGGGCAGAGACCCGCCGCGCCCGCCCGCGGCGGCGCGGCGGGAGGAGGGTGTCAGCCGCGGTTGATCGACACCCCGCCATCCACCAGCAACGCCGTACCCGTCGTGAAGCTGGACGCGTCCGAGGCCAGGTACAGCGCCGATCGCGCGATTTCGGCGGGCGTGGCCAGCCGCTTGAGCGCGTGCAGGCTTTCGACGTAGTGGCGCGCTTCGGGCGTATTCATCGAGGCGCGGCCCATGGGCGTATCGGTGCCACCGGGCAGCAGGGCATTGGCGCGGATGCCCTGCGCGCCATATTCCGCCGCAATGACCTGCGTCAGCCCGATCAGGCCGGCCTTGCTGGCCGCATAGGCCCCCATGCCGGGAAAGCCGGCCGTGTGGCCGACGAACGTGGACGTGAAGATCAATGAGCCGCCGCCACGTTCGAGCAGGGCGGGAATCTGTTGGCGCGCGCCGAGAAAGGCGCTGGTGAGGTTGGTATCCAGAATCTCGCGCCAGGCGTCGGGCGAGACCTTGTGCACAGGCGCCGCGTCGCCGGTCATGCCGGCATTGTTGAAGGCGATATCCAGCCCGCCGAAGCGGGCCAGGGCGGTGGCCACCGCGGCTTGTGCCAGCGCATCGTCGCGCACGTCGCCGGCCAGCGCCGCGGCATGGGTACCCATGGCTTCGATATCGGCCACCAGCTTGTCCAGTTCGGCTTGCCGCCGCGCCACCAGCACGAGCCGCGCGCCTTCGCGCGCAAACAGCTTTGCCGTTTCATAGCCGATTCCGGAACTGGCGCCCGTGATGATGGCAACTTTGCCGGCCAATTGATGCATGATCGATCCTTGAGGGAGGTTGACCCTGGAACGATAGGCATCGCCGTGCGGGCGGGCTATCCGGTTCTTGCGCTTGCCAGCGTTTTCACGGCCCGTTCTTGCGCCTACTTGAAGACCGACCAGGCCACCGTGACCGAAAACGCGCCCAGCACGATCGAGGCCGCACGCTGCATCCGGGCGGGGTCGATTCCTTTGAGCCGCTCGCCGCCCAGCATGGCGCCGAACAGCACCCAGCCCAGGCCGATGGGGACCAGCAGCATGGAGAACACGGCCATGCAAATGGCATAGCCGCTCAAGCTGGTGAACGCCGCCGCGGGAAAGATCGTGCTGGCGAACAGGATGCCCTTGGGATTGAGCAGGGTGGCCGTGAACAGGGTGCGCAGGCCGATGACCTGTTGTGCGGCCGATGGTACGGCACGTGCCGCGTGCCACATCCGCCAGGCCAGCCAGGCGATGTACACGCTGCTGGCGATGCGCACTGCCGTCGGCAGCCACGGCACGATCTGCGCGGCCTGGCCCAGAAAGTGTCCCCAGACCGTGATCGACACCAGATAGCCTGCCAATTCGGCACCCGTCAGCCGGGCCGAGCGGGCAAAGCCTTGACGCAGGCCGGCCGCGGCCAACAGAGTATTGGTGGGGCCAGGCATGGCCAGCACCAAAGCGATGCCGGCCACGTAAAGACTGAGTGCCGAGACGGAAAACATTGGGGCGATAAGGGAAGGGGCAACGGGCCGTCTTGTAGCACGCGCGCCAAGGCGGCGGCAACTGCGGGACTGGCGCAAGAGGATAGCCGCAAGAGGGCAGCCGGGACAGGACCGTCGCAAGAGGACAGCTCCTGCCGCTCGTGCCAAAATCGGGTCTTCGTGTCCAGGACCAGGAAAATGCCATGCCGATCGGATCGTGCCGCGCCTTGGGCGCTTGCGTGATGGCGCTGTTGCTGCTGGCCGCCTGCAGCAAGAAAGTGGAATATCCGGCCGAGGTACAGCGCGCCACCTACGGGTCCTGCGTGCAAGCCTTCAAGTCCAAGGCGCCTGCGGACCTGGGCAATGTCGATGCGAAGGCCAAGGGTTATTGCCAATGCGTGTTGGACGGCCTGCAGGACAAGGTGCCGCTGCAGGATTTCCAGCGCTACGAACAGCTGCTGATCAGCGCCGGCCCCGCTGTCGAGCGCGAGCGGCTGGAAAAGGCGGTGGTAGCGGTGGCCGATGTCTGCCTGAAGCGGCTGCCGACGTTTTGACGCGCTCGCGTCTCAGGCCGGCTAGCGCGCCAGCTTCATGGAAACGTCGGTATGGGTGCCGCGATCCAGGTCGGCGCCCAGCGGCATGCTGCATTCGGGCAGCGTGAGCAGTTCGCGGCCGATTTCGCCCGCCTCGATACGGCGCGCGATGTCGTCGAGCAGCAGGGTGCGCGTGGCGAATCCCTGGCCCTGCAGGTTCTTGGCGTTCAGGCGATACGCCAGGTTGGGTTCGCTGCCCTTCATGATGCCCAGGTCGAGAATCTGCCCATGTTCATTGCGGATCAGCAGATGATCGGGGCGCGCGTAGATGCGGTAGATGCGCCAGGGCGATGAGATGGCCGCGTGGCTGGGGCGGGCATCCGCCTGGGATGCGCCGCGCGGGGCACCGCCCGGGGGCGGGCTTGAGGCGCTGGGCAGCAGTTTGACGCAGGCGTTGGCGAAGCGCGCGACAGAACGCCTGAAGGCGCTCATGTGAGCGCTGCCGGTAGCGCGCGGATGGGGCGAGGGAAGTCGCAATAATAGGGCGTCGAAAACTGCGAGTCGTGCGAGTGTTGCTGCGGCTGCTTGTTCATGGCCGTGCTCCTGTGCATGGCGATGCGGCGAGGGACGCGCGTTCAAGCACCATCCTTGCAGGATACGCGCTTTGCCGCGGGGCAGTATGAAAAAGCCCCGGGTGTAACGCATAAAGACGCTTTAACGCATGAATAGCGTAATTTCTTCGGGCTATAAGGTCATTTTTCAGCAAAAAGCGGGCAATGGATGCGACCAGATTCAATAAGGGTGGTAATTGGAAACGCTGATTGACATTAGTTGCCCCTGCACCCATAGTGGACTTGAAGCTTTTCGAGCATCGTGATTTTCGTCCGGTCTTGCTCCCCCACTGCGGGGCGCTTCATTGTTCGCAGTCCTTTCCTTGACAGGCTCAATTCGCGGACGCTGCCCGCTATTTAAAGGAATGGATTATGGAAACCGGAATCGTCAAATGGTTCAACGATGCCAAGGGCTTTGGCTTCATCATGCCCGAGAACGGCGGCAAGGATTTGTTTGCCCACTTCTCGGAAATCGTGAGCGACGGCCACAAGGTGCTGCTTGAAAACCAGCGCGTCAGCTACGTCACGGCCCAGGGCGCCAAAGGCCCCCACGCCACGCAAATCCGCACCTTGTGAATGAAGGCCCCATGGGGCCTTTTGATCAATGACGGGAGGCTTATGCTTCACAACAACATGGTTTACAAGGGCTACCGCCTGACTGCCGCGGTGTCGCGCATTTCGGTAGGCGGTTCGAGCCGGCCTGCTTTCACTGCCACCGTGGCCGTGGAGCTTGCGGGTGACCAGGATCGTCTTGGCGAACCCTACGTCGTGCCGCTGTTCGCATCGGGCGGCTTCGTGTCCAGCCCGGGCATGGCAGTGGATGCCGCGATCAATCATGGCCGCACCGTGGTCGACGCGCATGCCAGACCGGTATGAACGCTAGCGCCGGCGCTGCGCCACCCAGGCGCATGCGCATTGCGGCAACCCAAACAACATGGCCGCCCAGGGCAACCGGGCGGCCTTCTTGTTTTTCAGCGGCGCCAACGCCAGGGCGACTAGTGTGTCGGCGCAAAGGCATCGGGCGCTGCGGGCAATGAGCCCGTCAAACTACAGGGCAAAACAGGTGGACCGCCAATAACGGCCGCTGAGACGTTCAGGTGCTTTGCGTATTGGACGAAGCGGGTGCCTTGTCCTTGTCGACCTGGGCCTGCTTGCGCGCGGCGTCTTCCTTCTGTTGCTGGGTTTGCTGCTCTTGCTGCTTGTTGGGCGCCTGGTTCTGGTCCGGTTGATTCGACGAAGCCTGGTAGCGGGTGGGGAAAGTCATGGTGCATACCTCTTGGGTTGTCGCGGCGAGATGCCACCAACCCACGGTAGTCCCTTGCCACGGCATTCCCTACGCTTCATTTGCAACAAACAATCTTGTGCCGGGGCCGCGTGGCGAGGGCTACGCCCGCCGCCCCGGTTGCCGGCCTACAGACCGAACGCCTGCCTTTCCTCGCTGCTCAGCTTGGCCAGCTGGGCGGGGGTCAACGCGCCGTCCCCGACCACCTGCACCATGTTATTGGGGCGGTAGGACGACACCTCTTGCGACGCGCTCGCGGGCGCCTGGGGCGCCGTGCCGGCAACCGGTTCCGCGCCGTAGCCCAGGATCTGCACGTTGATGATGGACGGCTGGTTCTGGCGCGCCTGGTTCTGGCTGCGCTGGGCCGAATCCTGCGCGGCATTGACGGCGGAGGTCGCGGCGCTGCTGGCCGAGGTGAGCGCGCCCGTGTTCACGGCAGCGGTGACGGGAATGCCGGTGCTTTCGCCCTTGGCCTTGATGTTGGCCGCGTTCAGCACCGTCTGCGCGGCGATGTTGACGTTGCCCGACACGCGAATGCCGGCCTCGCCTGCATCGATGGTACCCAGCGGCGCATACAGGTCGACGTCGCCGGCGGGCACTTCGGCCAGCGCGTCGCGCGCGGTGTAGCGGCCGGCGATGGCCGGGGCGGTCTGGTCCGCGGTTTGCGCGCTGTCGTAGAGCACCGAGTCGCCCGTAAGTTGGCTGTATTGCTGCAAGGCGTTGTGCAGGGGCTGGCGCGGCCAGTCGAAGGGGTATTCACGCGCGCCCTCGGCCGCCGCGGCCGACGCGGCCAGGGCAGCGCTGGCGGCCATCACTGTCATCATCGCCTGCAGGCGTTTCAAGCCGGTGCGCACATCGGCGGCTGGCAACTCAGGTTGTCGGGGATGGCGAAGGAAGGCATACGCGCGGGAAGTCGGACGCTGACCGCCGCGAGGCGGTGGAGAAGCCGACATGGTAGGGCCCGAATGTGACCCTTTGGTTGCATGGCGATGACACGGGGCGGCTGGTGTAAAGTCGCGTGTACACCATTTCCTGAAGGACACGAAGGTGCCTGAATCGAACCAAACCGCGGTTCTGCTGTTTTCGTACGGAACCCTGCAGGACAAGGCCGTGCAGCGCGCCAACTTCGGCCGCGAGCTCACCGGCAAGCCCGACGCCATGACCGGCTACGTGCAGCGCTGGGTCGAAATCACCGACCTCGACGTCATCAAGACCAGCGGCCTGGCCCAGCACCCCATCGTCTACGCCAGCTACGACCCGAAAGACGAAGTGGCCGGCATGGTGTTCGAGATCACCCAGCAGGAACTCGAAGCCGCCGACCGCTACGAGGTGTCCGACTACAAACGCGTGTCGGTGCTGCTGAAATCCGGCGTGCACGCCTGGGTGTACATCAAGGCCTGAATCGGGGCGCGCTGCGCCGGGGCGGTTTCCGGCGGTTCGGCGCCTGTACACTCGGACATCTCGACTTCGGGGGCCTGACATGGCCGGCAGCAGCTTCTTTGCCCTGTTCGACGACATCGCCACCATCCTGGACGACGTTTCCGTCATGACCAAGGTGGCGGCCAAGAAAACCGCCGGCGTGCTGGGTGACGACCTGGCGCTGAACGCGCAGCAGGTTTCCGGCGTGCCGGTCAACCGCGAACTGCCGGTGGTGTGGGCGGTGGCCAGGGGCTCGCTCATCAACAAGCTGATCCTGGTGCCATCGGCCCTGGTCATCAGCGCCTTCGCGCCCTGGGCGGTGACGCCGCTGCTGATGGTGGGCGGCGCCTTCCTGTGCTTCGAAGGCGTGGAAAAGCTGGCGCATAAATTCCTGCCGCACGGCGATACCGCCGACGGCAATCATGCCGCGCGGGCCGAAGCCCTGCAGGACACCTCGGTGGACATGGTGGCGTTCGAGCGCGACAAGATCAAGGGCGCGGTCCGCACCGACTTCATCCTGTCGGCCGAAATCATCGCCATCACGTTGGGCGCCGTGGCCGGCGCCGACATGGTGCGCCAGACCATCGTGCTGGCCGGCATCGCCCTGGTCATGACGGTCGGGGTCTATGGCCTGGTGGCAGGCATCGTCAAGCTGGACGACCTGGGGCTGTATCTCAGCACCAAGCGCTCGCAGGCGGTCGCCTGGCTGGGCAAGCGCATCGTGGCGGCCGCGCCCTACTTGATGAAGACGCTTTCCGTGGTGGGCACCGCCGCCATGTTCATGGTTGGCGGCGGCATCCTCACCCACGGCATCGCCCCGCTGGGCGCTGCCATCGAGCATGTCGCGGCAGCCACCGGCAGCGGTCTGGTGCCGCTGTTGGTGTCGACCTTGCTCAGCGCCCTGTTCGGCATCGTTGCCGGGGCCGTGGTGCTGGGCGTCGTCAGCCTGGCCAAGCGCCTGTTGCGGAAATAGGGCGCCCGGCCTGGGCGGGCATCAGAAGCGGTACTTCATCGTCAGCATCGCGTTGCGCGGATCGCCGTAATAGCCGCCCATGCCGGTCGAGTAGTACTTCTTGTCCAGCAGGTTGTTGACGTTCAGCGTGGCCGACAGGTGCCGGTTGAAGTCATAGCGGGCCATCAGCCCGACCAGCGCGTAGGCGTCCTGGCGGAAGGTCTCGTCATTGGGGCCGTAGTCCGGCTGCACCATCTTGCTTTGCCAGGTGACGCCGCCGCCCACCGTCAGCGGATGCCACGCGCCGCGCAGGCGATAGGTGGTCCACAGCTTGAACAGGCTGTTGGGCTGGTTGGTGTCGATGCTGCGGCCGTCCGAGTCCTTCAATTGCCGGTAGCTGTAGCCGGCGATCATCTGCCAGCCCGGTTGCAGTTCGCCCGAGATTTCCATCTCGATGCCGCGCGCGGTGGCGCCCTGCACCGTGCGGTAGGCGTACGAACCGCCGCCGCCGCCCGTGACCCAGATGTTGTCCGGGTCTTTCTCGGCCAGGTTGTCTTGCTTGAGCTCGAAGACCGCGGCGCTGGCGTTCAGGGCGCCGCCGAAGAATTCGCCCTTGACGCCCAGTTCATAGTTGTCGCCCTCGACCGGCGGCAGGAAACCGTTGTTGCGGTCGCGATAGGCCTGCGGCTTGAAGATGCTGGTGTAGCTGGCATAGACCGACCAGTTGGCGTCCAGGTCGTACACCACGCCGGCGAACGGCGTGATCTTGCCTTTCTCGCGCAGCCGGTCGCTGACCTGGGTGCCGTCGAAGTAGTTGCTGTCGACGTCGCGCTTCCAGTCGGTGTAGCGGCCCCCCAGGATCACCGAGAAGCGTTCGGTGGGGCGCAGGCGCGCGGTGGCGTACAGCCCCAGTTCTTCTTCGCGGGTCTTGCTGTGGCCGGTTTCGGTGCCGTCGAAGACAGGCTTGGGCGAGTGGCCGTTCCAATTGAAGATGTTAGGAATCGACGCGTCGTAGCCCGGCAGGCGCCAATTCGGATAGGTGGCGCCGCCTTGCTCGTAGCGCGAGGCGCTGACGCCGAACACCAGGTCGTGCTTGCGGCCCAGCAACGTGAACGGGCCGGTGGCGTACAGGTCCACCGACGTCTGCTTGGGCTTGCCGTGCCAGTTGGCCAGCCACAGGCCGCCGCCCGCGCCGGTGTCGCGATTGGGATAGCCGTTCTGGGCGTAGCCCTGCAGCGCGTCGTAGTCGTTTTCGCTGCGGTTGATGACGGCCTTGGCGATCCAGTCGTTGGCGAAGGTGTGTTCCAGGCTGGCAAACAGCGAGGTCTGCTTGCGGTCGTAGTAGCTCCAGTCCGACGCGCCGTTCATGCGGCGCGAGAAGCTCGTCTGCGAGCCATCGCTGAAGAACAGCGGAAAGCCGCGGCTGGCCTGGTCCATGCGGTCGTCCTGGTAGACCAGGCCGGCGGTCAGCAGGGTCGAATCCGTCAGGTCGGCTTCGATCACGCCGTAGAACACGTCTTTTTTCTGCTTGGCGCGGCTGACGAACGAGCCGTAGTCCTGGTGCGCCGCGACGATGCGCCCGCGGATGCGGCCGTTCTCGACCAGCGATCCCGACAGGTCGGCTTCGGCCCGGTAGCGGTCCCACGAACCGGCGCTGGCGGCCACGGAACCCGAGAACTCGCGGGTGGGGCGCTTGCGCACCAGGTTCACCGCGGCGGCCGGGCTGCCGGTGCCGCTGACCAGGCCGGTCGCCCCGCGCACCACTTCCACGCGGTCGTAGATGGCGGTGTCGAACGTAATGCCTTCCAGCTGGCTCGATGTCGGGATGCCATCGAACATATAGGTGTCCACGGCAAAGCCGCGCGAGTACACCTGGGTGTATTCCTGGGTCGACGTGCTTTTGTCGATCGATATGCCGGTGGTCTGGTTCAGCACGTCCTGGATGGTGTTCAGGGCCTGGTCGTCCATCTGCTGGCGGGTGATGACACTGACCGATTGCGGCGTCTCGCGCAGCGACAGGTTGAGCTTGGTGGCGCTGGTGGACCCCGTGTAGGACGCGGTGTCTTCCGTCTTGCCGTCGCGCAGGCCGTCGGCGCTGACCTGCACTTCGGGCAGTACCGAGGCATCGGGGGCGGTGGTGGCGCGCAACACGTAGCCGGCCGCGCCGGCAGGCTGGCTTTCCAGGCCGCTGCCGGCCAGCAGCCGGGCCAGGCCGTCGCGCGGGGCAAACTGGCCAGACAGGCCGCGGGTGGTCCGGCCTGCGATCAGCGCCGGGTCGATGGCGATGTTGATGCCGGATTCGCTGGCGTAGCGCGTCAATGCCGGACCGAGGGCGCCAGCCGGGATGTCGTAGCTGCGGGCGGCCTGCGCCGCGGGGGCATCGGCGGCCTGGGCAGCGCCGGCGGCCCCGGCCAGCGCCAGGGCCAGCAGCGTATGGCGGAACGCGCGCGCCAGGGGCGGGCGGCAAGAAAGGGCAAGGGCCGGGTGTTGCGGGGCGGGCCGGCGGCCGGGACGGCGCTGCGTCATGAGGTTCTCCGAAAGGGGCGTGTTTTGGTGTTGCTGGGGTTGTTGACACGCAAACGGAGAAAAGCGGACATGCTGACGTCGATTAATGTGTAACCGCGGGGGCGTACCGGCGGGGGCGTACCGGCGAGGGCGTACCGGCGAGGGCGTACCGGCGAGGGCGTACCGGCGAGGGCATACCGGCGAGGGCATACCGGCGAGGGCGTACCGCTGGCAGATGCGGACGCGCAGGTGACGCGCGGCCCTCAAGCCGCCGACGAGCGCGGCTCGACGAGAATCCAGTAGCGGCTGCGGCTGACGATGCGCACCGGCAGCGTTGCCGGCAACAGCGCCAGCACCTTGTCCGTATCCTGCAACTGAAAGCCCCCAGACAGCCGCAGGTCGGCCACGGCCGGGTCGCATTGCACCAGGCCGGGCCGATAGTGCGACAACGCTTCCAGGAAGTCCGCCAGCCGCATGTTGTCGGCCACGAGCACCCCGCGCGCCCATTCGCCTTCGCCCTGGGCCGCCTGCTGCACATTGCCGGCGCCCTGGGCCGTGAACACCAGGCACTGGCCGGCCGCGACCGGCAGCCGTTGGCCCGGTACGTCGCGGGGTGTGACTTCGACCACGCCTTCCAGCACGGCCACGCGGCATTGCGCGCCGCGCTGGCGCACCGTGAAGCGGGCATCCATGCCGTGCACCACACCGGCTTCGGACGCCACCAGGAACGGCCGCGCCGCTTGCGCGGGGCCGCTGTCGGGCGCCGTGCGCACCAGGATTTCGCCCGACCGCAGCAGCACGCGGCGCGACAGGGCGTCATAGGCGATATCCACGGCGCTGCCCGCGTTCATCAGCACGCGGCTGCCGTCCGCCAGTCGCAACTCGCGCCGTTCCCCGGTGCCGGTACGGTAGGCGGCTGACCAGGCGGCCCACGGCGCAAACCGGGCCGCCAGCCAGAAGGCGGGAACGGCCGCCGCCGCCGCACCCAGGGCGGTCAGCGCCTTGCGGCGCGACAGCTTGCGATTCAGGGTGGGGCGGGCCAACGCGGGGGGCAGAGCGCCGAACTGGTCGTTCAGCATCTGCGCCCGTTGCCACGCCCGCTCATGGTCGGGATCTTGCGCCCGCCAGCGCTCACACTCGCGAAACGCTTCGGGCGGCGGCTCGGCGCCCGGGTGCAGCCGCACCAGCCACTGCGCCGCCTGGCGCAGCACCTGGCGGTCCAGCGGCAGATCGCGTGCGTTGGCGGCGCTGCCCATCATGCGGCCAGCATCAGGCACTGCTCGAACGCCTGCGCCATGTAGCGGCGCACGGTGCGGTCGGTGATGCGCATCGTGTCGGCGATCTGCTTGTAGGTCATGCCGTCCAGTTGCGCCATCAGGAACGCGCTGCGCGCCTTGGCCGGCAGGCCGTCGAGCATGGCGTCGATCTGGTGCAGCGTTTCCAGGATGATCAGGCGCTGTTCGACCGACGGCGTGGTGGGCTCGGGCAATTGCGCCAACGCGTCCAGCCAGGCACGCTCGAGCGATTGGCGGCGATGGTGGTTGCACAGCACGTGGCGCGCGACGGTGGTCAGGTAGGCGCGCGGCTCGTGCAGCGTCAGTTCCTGCGCGCCGGGCTTGCGGCGCGCCTCGATGATGCGGATGAACGTGTCCTGCGCCAGATCGGCGGCATCGAACGTATTGCCCAGGCGCTTGCGCAGCCAGTTGCGCAGCCAACCGTGATGGCTGGCGTAGAGGTTGTGGACGATATCCACGGCAGGGATCCCCGACACGCCGGGACCCCGCCCGGTCGTATTCAATAATTGATAATGATTCCCAATTGTATATGAGGCAGGACGCTCCTGGGGATGCGCCAAAACAACGGGCCCCGGAATCTCCCGGGGCCCGCGATACCGCTTGAAGGGGGGCGCGCACGTCGTCAAAGCCATGGGCTTTGACGGCCGCGGGGCGCCCGCGTCGTCAACCGGTCATCAATCAATACGCCAGCGAAGCTTGCAGGTACACCGTGCGCGGCATGCCCACGTACTTGCCCGCGTTGTTGTCGGTGGAACGGGTGAAGTAGCGCTTGTCGAACAGGTTCTTCACGCCCAGCGCGATGTTCAGGTTGTGCATCTGCTTGCCGAAATCGTAGGCGGCGCGCACATGCACCGTGCCGTAGCCGGGGATATCGCCATAGGCGCCGTTGGCGCTTTCGGCCGTCTGGTACGTGGCGCCGGGGTCGGGCGAACCGGGCGAGCGCTGCTTGGACTGCAGGAACGTATCCACGTTGTAGGTCCACTGGTTGCGCGTGTAGCGCGCGCCCAGCGATGCCACGTTGCGCGAATAGAACGGCAGGTCGCGGCCCTCGAACACACCCGCCTTGTAGGTGGCCTGCGTGTAGGTGTAGGTGCCGTAAACCGACATGCCCGACAGCGCGGCGCTGAGCTCGCCCAGGTCGTATGACAGGCCCGTTTCCAGACCGCGGTGGCGGGTCGCGCCCAGGTTGGTCCAGGCGTCCGAACCGCCATTGGTGCCGCCGCGCAGTTGCAGTTCGTCGTCGAAGTTGATGTTGAACAGCGTCAGTTCGCCCTTCCAGCCGCCGCTATTGAAATGCGTGCCCACTTCATACGTGGTGGCCTTTTCCGGATGCAGGCCGTTGGTGGTCGACGCGATCTGGAAGTACTGCAACGGGCCGAACGACTGGCCGGCGTTGGCGAACACGCTCCATTGCTCGCTGACGTGATACACGACCGACAGCGAGGGCAGGGGCTCTTCCGACTTGATGCTCGTGTACTTCGTCGCGGCCGGGTTGGACTTGTCGTTCAGGAACGAATCGATGAACTCATAGCGCACGCCCGGCGTGATGGTCCAGTTGCCGACATTGATGGTGTCGTCGATATAGACCGCGTGCGCGGTCGTGCCGCCGGTGCGGAATTGATACTGCGGGTTCGGCGCGTTCAGCGGATCGAAGGGGCCGTCCGGCACGTAGAACGCCGTGCGCGACGCGCGTTCGTCGCTGGCTTCCTTCAGGTAGCGGTAGCCCACGCTGACTTCCTGCGTGATGTCCGACCCGCGGAACAGGCGAGAATAGCGCGGCTCGATCGCGAACGTATGGTAATTGCGCGGATTGAACGTCAGACGGCGCTGGCCGGCGTTGGCGCCGGTGCCTTCGGTTTCGATGCTGCTGCCCCGGAAGCTGTCCGTGTAGTACGTCAGCAACTCAAACTTGTTCACGCCGTCGTCGTGGTTGTAGCGGAACGACGCATCGGTGCGCCGGCCCGTGAAATTGTCGTACGGCCGCGTCGACTGGAACGGGTCTTCGGAATACTGCCTGGTCGTCAGGCCACCGGGCATGCCGGCGCGGCCCTCATAGTGATGCAGCGCGGCCGAAATGCTGTCGTCCGCGCCGATGCGGTACGTGCCCTTGAGCATCACGTCATCGATATCGACCCGATCGTTGCTGTCGCGAAAGCCGTTGCCGTGCGTACCCGAATAGAGCAGGGCGCCGCCCAGGCCGCGGTCGTTGGTGCCGCCGATGAACGCGCTGGGCGTCGTCTTCACGCCGCCGTGGCTGTACATGTCGGTCTCGACCGACGCATCTGCCGTGAAGTCCTGCGGAATCGCGCGCGTCACGAAGTTGATGATCCCGCCCACGTTCTGCGGGCCATAGCGCACCGACCCCGCGCCGCGCACCACGTCCACCGCCGACAGGTTGCCCAGCGCCACCGGCGCCATCGACAACTGCGGCTGCCCATAAGGCGCCACCGCCAACGGAATGCCGTCCATCAGAATCGTCGACCGCGGCGACAGCCGAGACGTCAGCCCGCGCACGCCCACGTTCAACGACACATCGCTGCCGCCCGTGCCATTGCTTTCCTGCACCTGCACGCCCGGAATCCGGCGCAGCACATCGCGCACATTCGTCGCGCCCGTATCCTGGAACGCCGCCCGATCAATGATCGTGCGCGCCCCGCCGTGCTCCAGCACCTTTTCTTCGCTGGGATTCTCCAGCCAATCGCCCACCACGCTGATCGCGCCCAGCGTGCTGCCATCGCCGACCGCAGCGCCGGATGTCGACGCGGCGGGCGTTGCGGCGGCGGCGCCCGCCGAAGACGCGGAAGCCGGCGCCGCGCCGTCGGTCGGCGCGCTTTTCACGGCGGTTTGGGCGTAGCCGTTGGCGGCCACGGTCAGCAAGGCCAGCGCGAGCGCGAGGCGTCGCGGGGGGAAGGGGATCAGCATGGAGGTTCCAGGAATGGCTCTTAAATAATGAGAGCGACAATCAAATTGAGAATCTTTTCTAGGCCGGGGCGGACTGCGCAGACAAGCTTGGCAAGGGCAGCCGGCAGCCCCTGCGCAAGCCGCCGAAAATATAGCAAAAATTGGCGCCAATCCAAACGCGGTAAATTGGGGCCGTGGCAAAAACACCCCACGACCCTCCGGCTGGCCAACCGCACCCGCGCGCCTGCGCCCAGCCGAATCCGTATAAGATGTGAAATTGGCGCCAATTTTTTGACGCGGGAACCATCATGGACACACTAGATCAGCAATTGCTGGGACTGTTGCGCGCCGACGCGCGCGCAACCGTGGCAACCCTGGCCAAAAAGCTCGACGTATCACGGGGCACCATCAACAACCGCATCGCCCGCATGGAAGACGACGGCATCATCGTCGGCTACACCGTGCGCCTGCGCCCAGAATCCGAACCCGACCAGATCGGCGCCTGGATGAACATCGCCGTAGACGGCAACGAAACCCGCCGCGTCGTCAGCATCCTGCTAGGCGACCCCGCTGTCGTCGCCCTGCACGACACCAACGGCCGCTGGGACCTGCTGGCCGAACTACGCGTGGCCAACATCGAAGAAATGTCCCGCGTCCTGGATCGCGTCCGCCTGATCAAGGCCAT
The DNA here is from genome assembly GCF_058783235.1 of Achromobacter sp. FW305-C-28. NCBI lineage: Bacteria > Pseudomonadati > Pseudomonadota > Betaproteobacteria > Burkholderiales > Alcaligenaceae > Achromobacter > Achromobacter sp. FW305-C-28. Next base: position 358,875 of record NZ_JBYSYL010000001.1, read on the forward strand.
CTCCGCCACGGAAACCAGCATCCACCTGAAGAGCTACAAGCTGGACTGAACCAGGGCTGGGTGCGCCCCTCAATCAACACAACAGCCCCCAACACAGCCCCCCTGACGGCAGACCGCAACCCTGGCCTTCCCAAAAAACCCGCCTAAATCCCCCCGACGCACCACCCCCCAACGCCCAAAAAGGCCGCCCGCGCGGCCGGCTTTGGGCGACCCCGCAAGACCTTCCACCCCACCCCCGTTCCCCACCAGAACGCCAAGCACACCTCCCACCCCAGCAACGCCCCAAACCCATCACGTCACAGCGTGGCGGGCAGGCGCACAGGGAGGGCGGGGCGTGTAGATGCGCCCGAGGGAATTCGAAGGGAGCCGAAGGCGGACGAGAATGACGAAGGGGCAGTCCGGAGCGAAGGCTCCGGACCGCAATCGTAGCCCCGCCCTCCCTGTGCGCCTGCCCGCCACGCGGCAGAAGAACCCACGGCAACCAGAAGAAAACAACGCCAGGCCCCGCAAAAACCCCCAGGAACAAGCCCCGCCGCAAAGGCGCCCCCCCACCCCGTTAGGGATTCCCCCCGGTTGCCCCCCCCACACCCCCACCCCTAAAATTGGCGCCAATTTATGCAAACAAACACAGAAAGCCCGCCCCCCCAGGCCCTCAAGCCTCCAGGATTCAAGGATCAAGCAATGCCCACCGCAGCACCCACCCTCACCCCCGAAGCCGCCCGCGCCCGCGCCATCTACGACCTCGGCCACAGCACCGTCTTCTCGGCCCGCGTCGACCCGCGCTTCTCGTACTGCATGTACGTGCCCCCGCACATCGACCAGGCCAAGCACCCCATGCAGCTGGTGGTGATCATGCACGGCACCGGCCGCGCCTTCGTCGAATACCGCGACGCCTTCGCCGAATTCGCCCGCTGGAACGACTGCATCGTCCTGTGCCCGCTCTTTCCCGTCAGCCCCCTGGGCGACGGCAACCGCGACGGCTTCAAGCAACTGCACGAAGGCAACATCCGCTACGACCACGTCCTGCAGGACATGGTCGCCGAAGTCGGCGAAAAATTCGGCTGCGACTTCTCGCGCTTCGCCCTGTTCGGCTATTCCGGCGGCGGCCAGTTCGTCAACCGCTACGCCTTGCTGCACCCCGAAACCCTGTGGGCCGTTTCCATCGGCGCGCCCGGCTCGGTCACCCTGCTCGACCCCAGCCAGGACTGGTGGGTCGGCGTGCGCGACGCCGAAGCCCGCTTCGGCAAGGCCGTGGACGTCGACGCCCTGCGCCAGGTTGCCGTCCACATGATCGTCGGCAAGGCCGACCTCGAAACCTGGGAAATCACCCACCGCGAAGGCGGCAAGTTCTTCATGCCTGGCGCCAACTCCGCCGGTTCCACCCGCCCCGAGCGCCTGGAATCCCTGCGCCGCTCGTTCGAAGCGGCCGGCGTCAAGGCCGTGCTGGACGTCGTCGACAACGTGCCGCACGACGGCCTGAAGTGCGTCGGCCAGGTGCAGGACTTCCTGGCTGCCGAGCTGCGCAAGCTGCGAAATGAATAACACCGAAAACAAGAAGCGCGGCGGGCGCATCTGCGCCCGTCAGCCGCGATAGGAGAGGGGCATGCTGCGTTTCGCGCTATCCCGTATCGTCATGGCCATCCCCACGCTGCTGATCGTGGCGGTGGCCGTATTCGTCATGATCCGCCTGATTCCAGGCGATCCGGCGCAACTGCTGCTGGGCGACCTGGCCACCCCGGCCGCCCTGGCCGACCTGCGCGCCCGCCTGGGCCTGGATCAGAGCTGGACCACCCAGTTCGGCATCTGGTTCGGCAACATGCTGCATGGTGATCTGGGCTCGTCCATCAACACCGGCCAGCCCGTGCTGCCGCTGGTGTGGGACCGCTTCCTGATCAGCGGCCGCGTGGTGCTGGTGGCCGTGCTGTTCGCCGCCCTGGTGGCCGTGCCGGCCGGCATGATCGCCGCCTGGAAGCAGAACAAGGCGCCCGACCTGATCCTGGTCGGCACCGCCACGCTGCTGGTGTCCATTCCCACCTTCTGGCTGGGCCTGCTGCTGCTGATCTTCTTCGGCCTGAAGCTGCAATGGCTGCCCGTGGTGGGCTACGTGTCCATCGGCGAAGACTGGAAGGCCGGCCTGCTGTACCTGGCCATGCCCATCCTGACGCTGTTCCTGCACGAAATCGGCGTGCTGATGCGCATGGCGCGCGCCAGCACCCTGGAAGTGCTGCGGCTGGACTACATCACCCACGCACGCGCCAAAGGCCTGTCCGAATCGGCCGTGCTGATGCGCCATGCTTTCCGCAACGCCTTCGGCCCGACCTGGACGCTGATCGGCCTGGTGCTGGGCAACCTGCTGGGCGGCATCGCCGTGGTCGAAACCGTGTTCACCATTCCCGGCCTGGGCCGGCTGCTGGTGGATTCGATCTTTGCCCGCGACTACCCCGTCATCCAGGGCTGCCTGCTGTTCGTCGGCGTGGTCTACGTGATCGTGAACCTGCTGATCGACCTTTGCTATCCCATCTTCGACCCGAGAGTGACCGCCGAATGAAAAAGCGAATTGCAGCTAACGCGCTGATAGGCGGCGTGATCGTGGCGGCGATGATCGTCGCGGCGATCATGGGCGCCTTCTGGACGCCGCATGATCCGCTGAAGATCAACTTCGTGGCCCGGCTCAAGCCGCCCGGCGGCGACTTCCTGCTGGGCACCGACGAATTCGGCCGCGACGAACTGTCGCGCCTGTTGGCCGGGGCGTCCAGCAGCGTCTGGATCAGCTTCCTGACCGTCAGCTTCGCCATCGTGGCGGGCACCGCCATCGGTACCCTGACCGGTTTCGTGCGCGGCTGGACCGACCGCATCATCATGGCCTTCAACAACGCCTTGCTGGCCTTCCCGGGCCTGTTGCTGGCGCTGGGCCTGTTGGCCGTGGTGGGCGCCAACAAGTACGGCATCATCCTGGCGCTGGGCCTGGCCTACACGCCATCGGTCACGCGCATCGTGCGTGGCACCGTCCTGTCGCTGCGTGAAAAAGAGTTCATCGAATCGTCCCGCGTGCTGGGCAATTCCGAGCTCTACACCATGTTCCGCCACGTGCTGCCCAATTGCGTGGCGCCGCTGACCGTGTTGGCCACGTCGATGTTCGGCTGGGTCATCCTGGCCGAAAGCGCGCTGTCGTTCCTGGGCCTGGGCGTGCCGCCGCCCGCCCCGACCTGGGGCAACATGCTGGCCGCCGCCCGGCCGTTCATGGCGCAGGCTTCCTATCTTTCCATTCTTCCCGGCTTGGCCATCGCCCTCGCGCTGCTGGGGATCAACCTGCTGGGCGACGCGGTGCGAGACCGTTTCGATCCCCGCATGAGGGGCGTGCAATGAGCGCACTGGTAACCGTATCGAATCTGTCCCTGACCGTCGGCCGCGGCGGCCGTGAAATCGTCGGCGGCGTGTCCTTCGAGGTGGCGCCGGGCGAAATGGTCGGCATCGTCGGGGAATCCGGCAGCGGCAAGACCCAGGCCGCCCGCGCCATCATGGGCCTGACCCCGCCGCCGCTGGTGGTGGCCGGCGGCTCGATCCGCTTCGAGGGCGTGGAAGTGACCCAGGCCAGCGCGGCCCAGCTGCGCAAGCTGCGCGGCGCGCGCATCGGCATGGTGTTCCAGGAACCCATGACCTCGCTCAACCCGTCCATGCCCATCGGGCGCCAGCTGGACGAAGGCCTGAAGCTGCACCGGCGCGACCAGTCGACCGCGCAGCGTCGCGAACGCATCCTCGAGATGCTGCGGCGCGTGGGTATCCGCGACCCCAAGGCTGCCATGGAAGCCTGGCCGCACGAGTTTTCGGGCGGCATGCGCCAGCGCATGATGCTGGCCTCGGTGATGTTGCTGGAGCCGGCGCTCTTGATCGCCGACGAACCCACCACCGCGCTGGACGCCGTGGTGCAGCGCGACGTGCTGGAACTGATGGTGGACCTGACGCGCGAGCACAACACCGCCGTGCTGATGATCAGCCACGACCTGCCCATGGTGGCGCGCTACACCGAACGCATGGTGGTGATGCAGCACGGCAAGGTGCTGGAAACCGGTACCACCGCGGGCATTCTCGAACGGCCGCAGCATCCCTATACGCGCAAGCTGCTGGATGCGATGCCGCGCCGCCTGCCGGCCCGGCCGATCACCAAGGAAGCGCCCATCGTCGAGGTCAAGAACCTGGTGGTGGACTACGCCGGCCACCAGCGGCTGTTCTCGCGCACCGGCGCCAAGCGCGCACTGGGCGGCATCCACCTGCACGTGAAGCCGCGCGAAGTGGTGGCGGTGGTGGGCGGGTCGGGCTCGGGCAAGACCACGCTGGGCCGCGCCATCGCGGGCCTGCTGTCGCCCACGTCCGGCCAGATCCTGTTCCGCAACCAGGCGGTGAGCCGCCGGTCGGCCGCCTGGCGCGATTACCGCCTGAACTGCCAGATGGTGTTCCAGGACCCGTATTCGTCGCTGGACCCGCGCATGACCATCGGCCAGTTGGTGGGCGAAGGCCTGCGTATGCTGACCGACATGGCGTCGGCCGAAAAACGCCGCCGCGTGGACGAAGTGCTGGCCGAAGTGGGCCTGGGGTCCGAATATGCCAAGCGCTTCCCGCATGAACTGTCGGGCGGCCAGCGCCAGCGCGTGGCGATCGCCCGGGCGATCGTGCGCCGGCCGGCTTTCGTGATTGCCGACGAGCCGGTGTCGGCGCTGGACGTGACGGTGCGCGCCCAGGTGCTGGACCTGTTCGCCGACTTGCAGGAACGCCACGGCTTTTCGTGTCTGTTCATCAGCCACGACCTGGGCGTGGTCGAGCAGGTGGCCGACCGGGTGGTGGTCATGCGCGACGGCGGCATTGTCGAGCAGGGCACCCGCGACGAGGTCTTCGATCATCCGCGCGAGGAATACACCCGCAGCCTGCTGTCGGCCATTCCGGCGCTGGAATCCACCGATACGGGCGGCGTGCGCCTGCGCTGGCGCCTGGACGGGCAGGTGCCGTCTCGGGCCACGGCTTGAAGGGACGGATCCGCGCCGGCCGCCGGGGCTGGCGGCCCGGCGCGGACTTATGCATAAAATACGCGGTTTGGATTTGATTCACGGGAGTGGTCCATGCCGAAAGCGGCGGCGACACAGCCGGGCCTGGTTGACCGTATTGCCCATGATATTCAGTCGGGCATCTTTGGTCCCGGCGCGTGGCTGAAACAGATCGACCTGCAGGAACGCTACGACGCCAAGCGTCTGGACGTTCGGCGGGCGCTTGACCAATTGGCCGCCAAGCGGCTGATTTCGCACATCCCGAACCGGGGCTACCACGTCTACGCGATGGACCCGGACCAGCACGTGCAGATCCGCGATATCCGCGTGCTGCTGGAAACCGGCGCCGCGGCCGACCTGATGCCCAACGTCACGGCGGCCAAGGTGCGCGCCCTGCGCACGCTGGCCGAGCGTTTCGCCAAGCTGCTGCACGACGGCACGCTGCTGGAGCAGTACGAGGTGAACCTGGCGTTTCACGCCGGGATGTACGACATGTGCGCCAACCGCGAGCTGGCTTCCCTGATCCAGGAAACCCGGGCCCGCGGCCCGGCGGCGCCGGCCAAGGAATGGGTGACGCGTTCGCGCATCGAAATCTCGGCCCGCGAGCACTTCGACATGGTCGAGGCGCTGGAGGCGCGCGACGTCAAGCGGCTGCAGAAAATCATTGCCCAGCACGTGGGGCAGGACATTTCCTGACCGATTCCGGGCGATTTGCCTGGCTTTTGCGGCGGCCATCCTGAAAGGGGGCCGCCGCAAGTCGTTTCTGTGTGTCCGATTCATGAGATTCACAGGGATACCCCCGATGCCCGTCCGGGTTTGAGCGTTCATAATAGGCAGCTATTTTTGGCGCCAATATAGTCATGAATCAGGCGTCGTATGCCCCCGGGGGAGTTTCCGCAATGCACCACCAATCTGTTTCCCGAGCGCTTGCGCTCAGCTTGGCGCTGGCCGCCGCAGGCACGGCCCACGCCGCCATCCTGACGATCGCCCAGCCGGCCGACATCCGCTCGACCAATCCGGGCGTCAACCGCGACAACACCACCGACGGCGTGGTGCTGAACGTGGTGGAAGGTCTGGTCGGCTACCGGGAGAACGGCACGGTGGCGCCGTTGCTGGCGAAATCGGTCGACCTGTCGGAAGATGGCCTGACCTACACCTTCAAGCTGCGCGACGGCGTGAAGTTCCACAATGGCGCCACGTTGACGTCGGCCGACGTCATCTGGAGCTGGGAACGCTATATGGACGCCAAGACCGACTGGCGCTGCCGCAGCGATTTCGACGGCCGCAACGGCCTGAAGGTGACGGAAGTGTCGGCGCCGGACGCGCAGACGGTCATCATGAAGATCGACCGCAAGTCGGCGGTTTTCCTGGATTCGCTGGCCCGCACCGATTGCGGCATGACGGCGATTCTCAGCAAGGATTCGGTCAACGCCGACGGGTCGTGGAACAAGCCGGTGGGCACGGGCCCGTACCAGTTCAAGGAGTGGAAGCGCGGCGAATACGTGCTGTTGTCGGCGTTCAAGGACTACGTGTCGCCGTCGCCGGGCGACAAGCCGGACGGCTATGTGGGCGCGAAGCGTCCGCTGGCTGACGACGTGAAGTTCCTGGTGGTGCCTGACCCGTCCACCGCGAAGGCGGGCCTGGTGTCGGGTGCGATCGATGCGAGCCAGATCACGATCACGGACGTGGCTGAACTGAAGAAGAGCCCGACGGTGTCGGTGATGAGCCCGCACGACGCGACCAAGCACACGCTGCTGTTCCAGACGCAGGACCCGGTGCTCAAGAATGTGAAGCTGCGCCAGGCGATTGCGGCGGCGCTGGATATTCCGCAGGTGGTGGCGGCGGCTTCCGAAGGGCTGGGCCAGCTGAACAATTCGGCGGTGTATGCGGGGTCGGCCTATTACCAGGAAACCGAGAAGCGCACGTACAAGTACGATCCGGCGCGGGCGCAGCAGCTGCTGAAGGAAGCGGGCTACAAGGGCGAGCCGATCGTCATCTATGCGAACAAGCGGGCGCACGTGCCGAGCTACCAGGTGGCGGTGATTGCGCAGGCGATGATGCAGTCGGTGGGGATCAATGCGCAGATCGAGGTGCTGGAGTGGGCGACGCAGCTGGATCGCTACAACACGGGCAAGTACCAGATCAGCTCGTTCACGTTCTCTTCGCGGATCGATCCGTCGTTGAGCTTTGAGCAGTTTGCGGGAGATAAGTCGAAGCAGCCGCGCAAGGTCTGGGATGATCCCGCGGCGCAGAAGCTGATTGACGAGAGCTTTCTTGAATCTGATCCGGCCAAGCGGCAGAAGCTGTTTGACCAGTTGCACACGTTGATGCTGGAGCAGACGCCGTTGTTGGTGCTTTATAACGGGGCGGATGCTTGGGCGACCAATAAGCGGGTTGAGGGATTTTCAGTATGGGAAGGGAAGCCTCGGGCTTGGGAGACCAAGATTGTGGGTAAGTAAGTAGGTTGGGTTTTGGGGCGGGTGCTGGTGGCGGGTTTGCTGCTGGGGCCGCCTGACGCGTCGGTGGCCTGCGGTGTGCGGGGCTACGATTGCGGTCCGGAGCCTTCGCTCCGGACTGCCCCTTCGTCATCGTCGTTGTCGCCTTCGGCGACTGCCTTCCGATTCCCTCGGGCGCATCTACACGCCCCGCACACCGCAGGCCACCGACGCGTCAGGCTGCACTGTCTGTATCTTGACGGGCTTTGGGGCGAGTTGGTTGCTTGGCGTTTTTTTCCGCGTCCGAGTGGGGGGGCGAGTCTTGCGGGGCCCGCTTGATGCCGGCCGCGCGGGCGGCCTTATCGAGCTTACGCGGTGTCTTGCGTCGGCGTAGTGTCGCTTCGCGCTGTTGGGGTTTTTGTTCTGCAATGCAAAGAGGCCGCTTTCGCGGCCTCTTTGCATTGTTGGCTGTGGCTTTACTTTGCCACGCGCTCCACTTCCCAGGCGCGCGGTTTCTTCACGGCCCAGGGGGTGTAGCCCTTGACGTCGCTGCGGTAGGCGCCGATGTCCAGGCCGTTGTAGAGCGGGATGCTGGGGACGTCGGCCAGGAATAGCTTGTGCAGTTGGTCGAACGAAGTCTGGCGCTTGGCGTGGTCGGTGTCGACCGAGGCGGCGTCCAGGAGTTTCTGGGCTTCGGGGTTGTCCCAGACCTTGCGCGGCTGCTTGGATTTTTCGCCGGTGACCATTTCGTAGTTCAGGGCGGCGTCCAGGCGGGCCGAGTAGGGGAAGGTCATCATCTGGTAGGTGCCGGCGTTGTAGCGGTCGAGCTGGGTGGCCCATTCGGCGACGGACAGCTTGGCGTTGATGCCGGCGGCCTGGAGCATGGCCTGGATGATGACCGCGGAGTTGTAGGACTGGGGGTAGCGCTTGGTGGTCATCAGCTCGATTTCCTGGCCCTTGTAGCCGGCTTCTTTCAGCAGCTTCTGGGACAGGGCGACGTCGTACTTCCAGCCTTCTTTCTGGGTGGCGTCGTGGTAGGGCGAGACCAGGGGGACGATGGAGTTGTTGGGCTTGGCCAGGCCTTCGGTGACGGCGGCGGCCAGTTGTTCGTAGTCGATGGCGTGGGCCAGGGCCTGGCGCATCTTGGGGTTGGACAGCAGCGGGTCCTTGGTTTGCAGCAGCAGCGCGGTCATGCTCATGACGGGCGCGTAGGCGACCTTGACGTTGGGCGTGGCCTGCAGGACGGGGACGTCGTTGTTGGAGACGTCTTCGATGATGTCGATGTTGCCGCGTTGCAGGGCGGCCTTGGCGGTGGAGTCGTCGGGCACGATCATGAAGCGCACTTCGTCGACCAGGGGGCGCTTGGAACCGGTGTAGCCGTCGAGTTTGCCGCCGCGGTTGGCGTAGTCGGCGAATTTGGTGAGGCGGATGTATTCGCCGCGCTTCCATTCGGCGAATTCGAAGGGGCCGGTGCCGATGGGTTTGTCCCAGGTGCCGTCGGCCTTGACGGAGGCCTTTTGCAGGATGCCGGTGCCGCCGCAATCGGCGCGCGCCAGCGAGGCCAGGAACAGGCTGCTGGGTTTTTCCAGGTGGTAGACGACGGTCTGGGCATCGGGGGCTTCGACGCCGGTGACCTTGACGGTGCCGCGGCCATCGAATTCGCTGGAACAGCGCCAGCCGGAATTGGCGGCGGTGTAGTGCTGCCAGGTCCAGAGGACGTCGGCGGACGTGAGGGGGGCGCCGTTATGGAATTTGACGCCCTGGCGCAGCTTGAAGGTATAGGTCTTGCCGTCGGGGCTGATGTCGATGGATTCGGCCAGCAGGGGGCGCACTTCGGCATCTTCGCCGTAGGCCACCAGGCCTTCGACGATGTGCAGGACGACGGCGTCGCTGTTGCTGTCGCGGTTCACGCCCGGCTCGGTCGAGCGGATGTCGGCGGTGAACGAGATGCGCAGCGGCGGCTGGGCCTGGGCCCAGGCCGATCCGGCCAGCGCGGCCAGCGCCAGCGCAACCGCGGTGTTCAAGCGTTTTGTTTTCATTGATTGGGTTCCAGGGTTGCGCGGGCGGCCTGGGATCAGGCGGCGGCCAGCAGTTCGGGTTCGGCGTCCAGGCTGTAGCGGGTGAACGTGCGGTTCAGCGCGGGCAGCGGGGCCACTTCCATCAGGCCGGCGGCCGGCTCCATGATGACCATGGCGACGGTGGCCGACAGGTTGTCGTGGCTGCCCGGGCGCGGCGGACGGCAGACCGAGTACGGGGTGCCGAAGTCGTCGAACAGGGCGCGCTTGAGGTCTTCGCGGGTGAGCTGGTCTTTTTCGTTCAAGAGGCGACGCACGCGCCAGTCGCGGTAGGCGCTTTCCGGGGTGCTGGCGCGGCCGGTGTCGCGCAGCTTGCCCAGGGCGACTTCGCTGACCCAGTGGTTGGCGTGCACGATCAGGTCGTCGCTGCCGGGGTAGATGGGGAAGGCCTCATCGGTGGTGCATTCGTAGTCGACGCCGAAGCCGGCGGCCATGCCGATCATGATGTTGTTCGAGCAGGACTTGGGCGTGGTGCTGACGGCCTTGATGGCCAGGGCGAAGTGTTCCTGTTCGAGCACCTTGCGGCGGATCAGCGACAGCGGCACGCCGAGCTGGCGGAAGTCGCGGTCGGATTCCAGGTAGTTGGCGGTGATGGACACGCCAGCGCTGTTCAGGCCGCTGCGGGCCAGGCCACCGGCTTCGACGAAGGTCAGGATGTCGGGGCCGTTGTCGTTGCGCACGCGCAGCACGATGGCCGTTTCGGCGCATTCGGCGCGCCAGTCCCAGTTCTGGCCGTGAATCAGGCGGCCGTTGACCGAGCGGGTCGGCAGGATCAGGGCGCCGGTGCAACCGTCGCCGGGTTCGAGTTCGGCCGCCTTTTTCTTTTCGGCGCGGGCCTTGGCGATGACTTCGGTGCGGGCGTTGACCATCACGATGTCTTCGAACGGCACGTTGGCGCCGGCGGCGATGCCGCGCATTTCTTCCAGGTAGTGCGGCGCGAAGTTCTCGATTTCGCGGGCAAAGCTGGTGATCAGCTGAGTGCGCGCCATGGCGTCATAGCCCAGGTCGACCAGGGTTTGGCCGTACATCGCGGCGCTTTTGCGTACGCGGTCGGCGGCCTGCTGGCCATAGGCGCGGCCGCGGGCCTCGGGGGTACCGGAAACCGATACGAAGGGAAATTGGGTGATCTGGGTCATGGACGAATAGCGGCGCGGGGGCGCCGTGGGGTCGGGAGTGGTGAGACGGGATGTTGCAAAAATATTATCTTATTTTGGCGCCAAAAATACCGAGGGTTTGCCCGGGGGCGCCTAGCTGGGGGCGCCCAGCCGGGGGCGCCTAGCCGGGGGCGCCTAGCCGGCGGCATTCTCCGAATACTGCCGCGCCACGTCGCCGCAACGCGCAAACCCGGCGCCGGCTTCACGCAGCCGCTGCAGCAACCGCTCGATCATCTGCAACCGCGCCGCGCGGCCTACGCCGTGGTCGGCGCGCGGGTGCAGGGTCAGGCAGGCGTAACCGTCGGCGGCGAGCAGGGCGCCGCCCTGTTCGACCAGGTGGGCATAGGCACGGTCCTGGGTGACGCGGCGGCTGAAGTGGGTGGCGTCGCACAGGCCTTCGCTCCAGGGCAGCTCGACCATGCCCGGGGCGCCGTCGGCGTCCAGCGCGTAGGGCGCATCGTCGTCCAGGGCGCTGCTGTCGTAGCGGTAGCCCAGTTGGTGCAAGAGCGGCAGGGTGCGGGCGGTAAAGCCGCCGCCGGTCCAGCGGAAACCTTCGGGGGCCTGGCCGGTCAGGGCGGCCAGGCGGTCGCGGCCGCGTTGTAGCACCTCGGCTTCGCGTTCGCCCAGCGCGGCCAGGTCTTCGAAGGCGTTGCCTTGCGAGGCGGCCTCGTGGCCGTCGCGCAGGCTCTGTTCGAGCAGGTCGCGGCAGCGCTCGGCTTCGAAGGCCGGCCAGAAGAAGGTGGCGCGGATGCCCTGGCGCCGCAGCATGTCCAGCAGGCGCGACAGGCCGCCGCCATAGGTGTAGCGGCCATGGCCGTCGCGGCCGTGCAGTTCGTGCTCGGGGCGGGTGGCGGCCTCGGGGCCGATGCCTTGCACGTTGATGGTGACCAGCACCGTCTTGGCGGCGGCCTGCGTGGGGGCAATCGTCCGGGTGGTCGCGTCAGGGGTTGCGTTGGCGAGGGCGGCGCTCATTCGGTTCTCCAGGCATCGGGGTGGGCCAGGCAGTGGCGGGCCAGCGCTTCCAGGGTCATGCAGTGCACGTCCGTCTGCGCGGCCACATGCGCCAGGAAGCGGTCCATGGCGGCGGCGCGGGCGGGGGGGCCGGACCCGCCGGCGGCCTTGGGGTGCACGGTCAGGTGGATGTAGCCCTCGGCCTGGCGCAGGGCCTCGAATTCCTCGATCCAGTTGTCGCAGGCTTCCGCGGCCAGGCTGTGGCCGGTGAAGTAGAACGGGTAGTCGTCCAGCGACACGGTGTTGTTGGGCAGCATGACGAAGCCGTCGTCGGCGGCATCCGCGGGCAGGTAGGGGCGGTCGCGGTCTTTCTCGCTGGCGTCATAGCAGTAGCCCAGCCGGCGCAGCGCGGGCAGGGTGCGGTGGCTTTTGCGGCCCGACGGCGAACACCAGCCCACCGGCGTCACGCCCAGTTGCTGCTGGATCAGGGTGTGGGTCTTTTCTAGCAGGGCGGGTTCGTCCTCGCCCAGGTCCCAGGCTTCGTGCAGGTAGCCGTGGGCGGCGATCTCGTGGCCGGCGGCCAGGATGGCGCGAAACGTCTCGGGGTAGTGCTCGACGTCGTAGCCGCAGGCAAAGAAGGTGGCGGGCATGGCGTGGCGCGCCAGGATGTCCAGGTGCCTGGGTACCCCGCGGCGAATGGCGTAGCGGCCGGCGGTATGCAGGCCGGCGGGAAACTGCTTGCGGCCCACTTCGACGGCGGGGCCGTCCACGTGCACGGTCACGCAGACCACGGCGCGCACGGGTGGCGCGGCGGGGGCGCGCAGGCCCTGGTCGCGCAGTTCGCGGTCCAGCGTCAGCCAGGGGTTGGCGGCGGCGTCCAGCGGGACGCCATAGGGAATGGCTTGCATCAGGTGGCCTTGATGTTGGCGTTCTTGATCAGGGTGCGCCACTTCTCGCTTTCGGTGGCGACGAAGCGGCGCAGTTCTTCAGGGGTGCCGCCGTGCAGTTCCAGCCCGTTCTGGGTCAGTTGCGCCAGGGCGGGCTGCTTGAGCGCGCTTTGCACGGCGGCATTGAGCGTTTGCACGATGGCGGGCGGCGTGCCGGCGGGCACGAATACGCCGTTCCAGCCAATGGCCTGGTAGCCGGGAAAGCCGGACTCGGCCACGGTGGGCACGTCCGGCAGGGCCGGCGCCCGCGATGCGGACGTGACGGCCAGGGGGCGCGATTTGCCGCCCTGGATGAACTGCTGCTGGTTGATCACCACGTCCATCAGCACGGGAAACTGGCCGCCCAGGAAATCGTTGACCGCCGCGGCGGCGCCCTTGTAGGGCACGCCGGGCAGGTCGAGCCCGGCAGTGGCCTTGAGCAGTTCCATGGCCAGGTGGGCCGAGCTGCCGTTCTGGGTGATGCCGTAGAAGTACTTGCCGGGGTTGGCCTTGATGAGAGCCACGAATTCCTGCAGGGTCTTGGCCGGAAACGATGGGTGCACCACCAGCACGTTGTTGTAGTAGCAGACCATCGACACGGGTTCGAAGTCCTTGATCGGGTCGTACGCAATGTTCTCGTACAGGCTCTGGTTCACCGTGTGGGTGCCGGTGGAGCCGAGCGCGACCGTGTAGCCGTCGGGCGCCGAACGGGCCGCCTGCTGCGTGCCGATGATGCCGGCCGCGCCGCCCTTGTTGATGACCACCACGCTTTGCTTGAGCGCCTCGCCGATGCCCTGGGCCAGCGGCCGGGCGACCAGGTCGGTGCCGCCGCCCGCGGGAAACGGCACGATGAACTGGATCGGGTGCTCGGTGGGATAGCCGGCCGCGCGGGCCAGGCCCGGTCGCGTCAAGGCGGCGCCCGCCAGGGTGGCGGCCGACGCCGCCATGAATTGCCGGCGGCTGATGCCGCCCGTTGCGCTGCTGCGTTGCTTCATGCGATTTCCCCTTGGATGTGCATGCCAGGCATTGCCGGCCGCACGCTTGTGGGTGCCTGCTGGTCGGCTGCTTGAGTATCATTATTCGATAAAAATCTATCTTCACCAATTAGTTTTTATCTATAAATGATAAAAATAAGGAAAACGATAGATGAATGAAATAGCCGTCGACGATCTCGATAGGGGCGCTTTATGATCCGCCGCCCCTGGCTGCGGCCCTGTGATACGCTGCGCCGATTCCGCGTTGCCCCTTTGCTGCCCTGCCCATGTCCACCCTGAAGCGAGCCCTAGCGATTCTTGACCTCTTCAGCCTGGCCACGCCGGTGCTGACCGCGGAAGAGATCATCTCGAAGCTGTCCTATTCGGCGCCCACCGGCTACCGGTACATCCGCGACCTGTCGGACCTGGGCTACCTGCTGCGCATGACGGGCGGCGGCTACAAGCTGGGGCCGCGCATCATCGAGCTGGACCACCTGATCATCGATGGCGACCCTGTGCTGGGCGCGGCCCGGCCGATCATGCGCGAGGTGGTGGACCAGGTGGGCGGCGACGTGCTGCTCAGCGTGATCCACGGCCTGCGCATCCTGAACATCCACCACGAGCGCGGCCCGGAAGACCTGGGCATCGCCCACGGCCGCGGCCGCGCGCACCCGCTGTTTCGCGGCGCCACGGCCAAGACCATCATCGCGTTCCTGCCGCGCAAGGACCAGCGCAAGCTCTACGAGGCGCATCCCGCCGACGTCGAGGCCGCGGGCCTGGGGCAGACGCAGGCCGAATTCACCCGCCGGCTGGACGAGATCCGCGTGCGCGGGTCGTACCTGGGCGTGGGCGAGATGTCGCCCGAGCGCGCGGGCATCGCCGTACCGGTATTCCAGGAAGACCGCCGCATCTTCGGTGCGCTGACGGTCACGTTCCTGGCGACCCGGCTGAACACCATCGCACAGGACAAGACCACGGCGCTGCTGCAAGCGGCGGCGCGGCGGATCGAATCGCTGGCGTTGGCGTCCCGCATCAAGGAACAGGCCCCCGCGCCGTAAGCGTCGGGGGCCTGTGCGGGGCGGCTGCGGGGGCTGCCTGTCCGGGCGGGAGGTTGCTTTACGGCTGCTGCTGCTGCTGCTGCTGCTGCTGCTGCTGCTGCTGCCGCTGCTGCTGCCGCGATTGCGGCCCGGTTGCGGCCGGGTCGGACGCGGCGTCCGCCGGCGCCGCGCCGGCCTGGGCCGTCGCTTGCGGCGCCCGCAGGGGCGACCCCATGGCCTGGAACAGCGCCGCCGTCTCCGTCAGCCGGGCGCTGGCGTATTCCACTTCGCGCACCCGGGCGGCAACGTAATGCTGCTCGCTGGCGTACGCCGTGTACGGCGCCAGCGCGCCCAGGCGCACCTGGCTGGCGGTGTTGCGGTGCGACTGCTCGGCCGCCCGGCGCGAGGCTTCGGCCGAGGCCAGCGCCTGCCCGTCGGCGTCCAGCCGCGCCAGCGTGTCGGCCACGTCGCGGAATGCCGTCAGCACCGTCTGCTTGTACTGCAGCACCGAGGCTTCATAGCGGTCCTTGGCCGCGCTGCGTTCGGCCAGCAGCGCGCCGCCATGGAAGATCGGTTGCGTCAGCGACGCGCCCACCGCCCAGATCGACCCCGCGCCGGACAGCGCCGTGGGCCAGCTGAAGCCGCCCTTGCCCATGGATGCCGACAGCGACAGGCTGGGGAACAGCTGCGCGGTGGCCACGCCGACGTCGGCGGCGGCCGCTTGCAGCACGGCTTCGGCAATGTGGATGTCGGGCCGCGCGGCCAGCAATTCGGACGGCACCAGCACCGGCACCTCCGGCGGCACGGCCAGCATGCCGAAGGCCAGGTCGGGCGGCGCCTGGTCGGGGCTGCGGCCCATCAGCACGGCCAGCGCGTGGCGCGTGGTCTGCCACTGCGCCCGCAGGCCGGGCAGCGACGCTTCCAGCGTGGCGGCGTCCTGATCGGCCTGCAAGGCATCGTTCTGCGAGGCGGACCCCAGTTCGTAACGGCGCTGCGTGTCGCGCGCCACCTGGCGCGACAGCACCACCTGCTGCTCGGTCAGCGCCACGCGTTCGGCCAGCGATGCCGACGTGATGGCGCCGGTGACGATGTTGCCGGCCAGCGAACGGCGCGCCGATTCCAGCTGGAATGCCTGCTGCTCGACCTTGGCCGCGCGCGAGGCGTTTTCAAAGCGCGCCGCGCCGAACAGGTCCAGGTCGTACTTGGCCTGGATCTGGCCGGTGAAGACGTTGTAGAGCGCGGTGGGCTCGGGCAGGTTGGGCATGGTCAGCGCACGCTTGCGCGTGACGTCGGCACCCGCGTCGATGGACGGCAGCAGCGACGAATTGACCTGTCCGCGCAGTTGTTCGCGGGCGCCGGCCAGGTTGCGTTCGGCGGCAGCCAGGTCGGGGCTGTTGGCCAGGCCTTCCTCGACCATGGCGTTCAGCGCGTCCGAACCATAGCGTTTCCACCATTCGGGCACCGGGCGCGCACCTTGCTCGTAGCGCTGCGCCACGCCTTGGGCGGCGGCGCCGGCGGCGGGCAGGGCCTCCACGCCATAGTGCGTGGGCGCGGCCAGCGCCGGCGGCTTGCTGTCGGGCGCGAAGGCGCAGGCGCCCAGCGCCAGCACGAGGGGCAGCGCGGCCAGGCGCCAGGCGGGGGCGGGGTGACGGGGTTGCATCGTCAGGCTCCTCGTACGGCCGTGTCGCCGGCATTGGCGCCGGGCGGCACGCCTTCGGGTTCTTCGCGCTCGTCGTGGCGCACGCGGAACCAGGCGGCGTACAGGGCGGGCAGGAAGAACAGTGTCAGCACGGTGGCGCTGGTGATGCCGCCCATCAGGGCGGTGGCCATGGGGCCGAAGAAGTTGCTGCGCAACAGCGGGATCAGCGCCAGCACGGCGGCCGCGGCGGTCAGGGTGATGGGGCGGAAACGCCGCACCGTGGCCCCGACGATCGCGTCCACCCGCTTGTGGCCGGCGCGGATGTCCTGCTCGATCTGGTCCACCAGAATCACCGAGTTGCGCATGATGATGCCGAACATCGCGATCACCCCCAGCATCGCCACGAAGCCGAAGGGCTTGCCGAACAGCAGCAGCGCTGCCACTACGCCGATCAGGCCCAGCGGCGCGGTCAGCACCACCATCAGCACCCGGGCGAAGCTTTGCAGCTGCACCATCAGCAGGGTCAGCACCGCCACGACCATGATCGGCATCTGCGCATTGATCGACGACTGGCCCTTGCCGCTTTCCTCGACCGGGCCGCCGACCTCGATGCGATAGCCCACGGGCAGCTCGGCCCGCAACGCGTTCAGCTTCTTGTCGATGGCGTGGGTCACGTCGATGCCCTGGGCGCCGCTCTTGACGTCGGCCTGCACCGTGATGGTGGGCTGGCGGTCACGTTCCCAGATCACGCCGTATTCCAGGCCGTAGCGCACGTGGCCCAGGCTGCCCAGCGGCACCGGGCCGTTGGGCGTGGGCATGGCCAGGGTGGCCAGGCGGGCGGGGTCGATGCGTTCGTCGTTGGGGGCGCGCAGGCTCACGTTGATGAGCTTGTCGCGTTCGCGGTATTGCGTCACGGTGTAGCCAGACAGCGTCATGGCCAGGAAGCTGGAAATGTCGTTGGACGTGACGCCGACCTCGCGCGCCTTCTGCTGGTCGATGTCAAAGCGCACCGAGCGTTCCGACGGCTCGTCCCAGTCGAACTGCGTGTTGACCGAGCGGCTGTCGGCACGGACCTCGGCGGCCACTTTCTCGGCCACCTGGCGTACGTCGGCGATCTTGTCGCCACTGACGCGGAACTGCACCTGGAAGCCCACGGGCGGGCCGTTTTCCAGTCGCGACAGGCGGCTGCGAATCGCCGGGAACTGCTCGTGCAGCATGGGTTCCAGCCAGCGGGCCAGTTTTTCGCGGTCCTCCACCGAGTTCGCGGTGATGACGACCTGGGCGAAATTGGGCGTGGCCAGCTGCTGGTCCAGCGGCAGGTAGAAGCGCGGCGCGCCGGTGCCCACGAAACTGACCGAATGGGCGATCTCGGGGCGGCCTTCCAGCGCCTTTTCCAGCCGTTCCACCTGGCGCAGCGTGGCGGCGAACGACGCGCCTTCCTGCAGCCGCACGTCCACCAGCAGCTCGGTGCGGTCCGAACTGGGAAAGAACTGCTGCGGCACCAGGCGGAAGCCGGCCATCGACACGACGAAGATCACGATGGTGGCCAGCAGCACGCGCCAGCGGCGGTCCACGCACCATGCCACCCAGCCGCGCAGGCGCTGGTAGAAGCGGGTGTTGTAGATGTCGTGCTCGTGGTCATCGGGCAGGTGGGCTTCGCGCTTGCGTTCGGGCAGCATGCGGTAGCCCAGCAGCGGAATCAGCACCACGGCCGCGAACCACGAGGTGATCAGCGCAATCGCCGACACCTGGAAGATGGAGCGGGTGTATTCGCCGGTGCTGGACTTGGCCAGCGCGATCGGCAGAAAGCCCGCCACCGTCACCAGCGTGCCGGTCAGCATCGGGAAGGCGGTGCTGGTGTAGGCATAGGCGGCGGCGCGCGCGCGGCTCCAGCCCTGTTCCAGCTTTACCGCCATCATCTCGACGGCAATGATGGCGTCGTCCACCAGCAGGCCCAGCGCCAGCACCAGCGTGCCCAGCGACACCTTGTGCAACCCGATGCCGAACATGTCCATGAACAGCGCCGTGATGGCCAGCACCACGGGGATGGAGATCACCACCACCATGCCGGTGCGCAGGCCCAGCGACACCAGGCTGACGATCAGCACGATGGCCACGGCCTCGGCCACCGAACGCAGGAATTCGTCCACCGAGAACGACACCGCCTTGGGCATGCTCGACACTTCCGTCAGCGTCAGGCCGGCGGGCAGGCGGGCCTTCAACTCGCCGAACTTGGCGTCCAGCGCGCGGCCCAGGTGCACCACGTCTTGCCCGGGCTGCATCGTGATGCCGATGCCCAGCACCGGCTGGCCTTTGGTCCGCATCTGCTCGGCCGGCGGGTCGTCGTAGCCGCGATGGATGGTGGCGATGTCGCCCAGCCGGATCGATTTGCCATTCACGCGGATCAGCGTTTCGGCCAGGGCGCGGGTGTCGCTGAACTGGCCGCTGGGCCGCACGAAGATGCGGTCGTCGGCAGTCGTGAGCGTGCCGGCGCTGGCCACCGCGTTCTGGTTGTTGATGGCCTCGGCGATCTGCTGCGGCGACACGCCCAGGCGCGTCAGCTGGGTATTGCTGATTTCTATGTAGACGTGTTCGGGCTGGTCGCCGAAGTAATCCACCTTGGCCACACCCGGCACGCGCAATAGCACCGTGCGCAGGTTGTCGGCGTAGTCGCGCAGCTGGGCCGGCGAAAAGCCGTCGCCCGCCAGCGTGTAGATGTTGGTGTAGACGTCGCCGAATTCGTCGTTGAAGAACGGCCCCTGCACGCCTTGCGGCAGCGTGGCGCCGATGTCACCGACCTTCTTGCGCACCTGGTACCACTCGTTGGCGACTTCGCTGGCCGGCGCCGAGTCTTTCATGGTGAAGAAGATCAGCGATTCACCCGGGCGCGAATAGCTGCGCATGAAGTCCGTGGACGGCGTTTCCTGCAGCTTCTTGGCGATGCGGTCGGTGACCTGTTCCTGCACCTGCTGCGCGGTGGCGCCGGGCCACAGGGTCTTGATGACCATCACGCGGAACGTGAAGGGGGGGTCTTCGGACTGCGCCAGCCGTGAATACGACAGCACGCCGAACAGCGTCACCAGCGTGATGATGAAGATCACCAGCGGCTGGTGCCGCAGGGCCCAGGCCGACAGGTTGAACTTGCCTTCTTCGTGGCGGTGCGCGTCGGGATGCTCGGGAACCGGCGCGCTCATGATGCGAAGTCCTCGGGGTGCAGCGGCGGCACCGCGCGGACTTTCTCGCCGGCCGACACGGCGTGCACGCCTTGCCAGACCACCCGTTCACCGGCCTGCACGCCCTGGGACAGCGTGACGGAGCGCGCGTCGTAGCGCAGCACCTGCACGCGGCGCAGTTCCAGCGTGTCTTCCTGCGGCTTGACCACCCACACGGCGGGTTCGGTGCCGTCATGGAACAGCGCGGTGGCCGGCACGGTGTAGGTGACGGCGCCGTTGGCCTGGCGGTTGTCGAAGCTGATGTTGGCCGTCATGCCCAGCCGCACCTCGGGTGGGGGCGATTCCAGGGTCAGCTTGGCGCGGTAGGTGCGGCTTTGCGGGTCGGCCGCCGGCGCGATCTCGCGCAGCACGGCGTTGAAGGTCTGGCCAGGCAGCGGCGCCAGCGTCACGGTGGCGCGCTGGCCGATGGTCAGCCCCGCCAGCACGCTTTCGGGCACGTCGCACAGGGCGTCGACATCGCCGGACCAGGCCAGGTTGTAGACCGCCTGGCCGGCGGAGACGTTCTGGCCGGTGTCGGCCTGCTCGGCCGTGATGACGCCGGCATGGTCGGCGGCCAGGGTGGTGTATTTGAGCTGGTCGGCCGACAACGCGGCTTGTTGCGCCGCCTGGTCGCGCTGCGCCAGCGCCGAGGCGTAGGCGTTGCGGGTCTGTTCCAGCTGGTTCGCGGCGATCAGGTTTTCCTTGGCCTGGGCGCGGTCGCGGTCCAGCTGCTGCTTGGCGTAATCCAGTTGGTGCTGGGCGGCCGACAGCTGGGCGCGGGCGCTGGCGGCATTCTTGGTGGCATCGGCCGGATCCAGCTTGGCCACCACCTGGCCGGGCTTGACCGTGTCGCCCAGGCGCACCAGCCGTTCGACGATCTTGCCGCCCACGCGGAACGACAACGGCGTGCTGTAGCGCGCCTGCACTTCGCCGGGCAGGGTCCAGGCGGGCAGGGCGGCGTCGGCCTTGGCGGGCATGGCCACGACCGGGCGCGGCGCGGGCGCCTCGGGTTCTTTGCTGCCGCAGCCGGCCAGGGCCAGTGCCAGAGTCAGCGCGGCTAGCGCGCCAGGAACAGGGAAATTCACGCAACACCTCGCGACGCGGGCAGTAAGAGAGACGGGTGCTAGGCGGCCTTTTCAGGCGGTCGAGACGCGCTGGCAATCCGATACGGCATGGATTCTAATGCAGCTATGTATTCAAATACAAGTATGAATCTGAAATGCGTGGCGGTGCTAGAATCGCCCCATGTCAAAAGTCCGCCTTACCCGAGAGCAAAGCCGCGACCAGACGCGCCAGCGCCTGTTCGATGCCGCGCAATCGATCTTCCTGTCCAAGGGTTTCGTCGCCGCCAGCGTCGAAGACATCGCCGAGCTCGCCGGTTACACGCGCGGCGCGTTCTATTCCAATTTCGCAAGCAAATCCGACCTGTTCCTGCAACTGCTCAAGCGCGACCACGACAACGTCATGGCCGACATGCGCGCCATTTTCGATGCGGGCGAAACCCGCGAGCAGATGGAAGCCAGCGTGCTGCACTACTACAGCACCCATTTCCGCGACAACGAATGCTTCCTGCTCTGGATGGAAGGCAAGCTGCAGGCCGCCCGCGACCCTGAATTCCGGGTCGGCTTCACGGCCTGTCTGCGCGAATTGCGCCAGGCCACCACCGAATACGTCAGCCAGTTTTCCGAGCGGGTAGGCACACCGTTGCCCATGCCCGCACGCGAACTGGCCATCGGCCTGCTGGCGCTGTCCGACGGCATGCACTTCAGCTTCGCCTTCGACCCGCAGGGCGTCACGGCCGAGACCACCGAATCGGTGCTGGCCGGATTCTTTCGCCGCGTCGTGTTCGGCGAGCACGGCCCGGATTAAGGGCAGGACGCCCGCCGGTTTGTCAGACGGGCGCGCGGCATGATAGTAATAACGGCGGCGCGCCGGCTGGACTGAGGGGGCCAGCGCCGCAGCCCCGCATCCCTCGGGCGAAAGGAGCCGCAGCATGTCTTCAGAAACCCGACCATCCACGATCAACCGACCGGTATTCTTTTCGGCCGCGTTGTTCACCCTGCTGCTGGTGGGCTTTGCCATCGCGGCGCCCAAGACCGCGCAGAACCTGTTCGAATCGATCCAGCGCTGGATCCTGGGCAACGCCAGCTGGTTCTACATCCTGGTGGTCGCCATCATCCTGCTGTCGGTGGCCTTTCTGGCCATCAGCCGCTATGGCGACATCAAGCTGGGGCCCGACCACAGCGAGCCCGACTATCGCAATTTCACCTGGTTCGCCATGCTGTTCTCGGCCGGCATGGGCATCGGGCTGATGTTCTTCGGCGTGGCCGAACCGGTCATGCACTTCATGTCGCCGCCGGTGGGCGAGGGCGCCACCGCCGCCGCCGCGCGCGAATCCATGAAGATCACGTTCTTCCACTGGGGCCTGCACGCCTGGGCCATCTACGCGGTGGTGGCATTGACGCTGGCGTTCTTCAGCTTTCGCCACGGCTTGCCGCTGACCCTGCGTTCGGCGCTGTACCCGCTGATCGGCAACCGCATCCACGGCCCCATCGGCCACGCGGTCGACGTTTTCGCCATCATCGGCACCGTGCTGGGCGTGGCGACGTCGCTGGGGCTGGGCGTGGCCCAGATGAACAGCGGCCTGAACCACCTGTTCGGCATTCCGGTGGGCGTGATTCCGCAGATCATCCTGATCGTCATCACCTGCGGCCTGGCGACGCTGTCCGTGGCCAGCGGCCTGGACAAGGGCATCCGCATCCTGTCCGAAGCCAATATGGTGCTGGCGGTGATCCTGCTGCTGTTCGTGCTGGTGGCCGGCCCCACCGTGTTCCTGCTGCAGACCTTCGTGCAGAACACCGGCGCCTACCTGTCCGACATCGTCAACAAGACCTTCAACCTGTACGCCTACGAGCCGTCCGACTGGATCGGCGGCTGGACGCTGTTCTATTGGGGCTGGTGGATCGCGTGGTCGCCGTTCGTGGGCCTGTTTATCGCGCGCATCTCGCGCGGCCGCACCATCCGCGAATTCGTCAGCGGCGTGCTGCTCGTGCCGGCCGGCTTCACGCTGTTCTGGATGACGGTGTTCGGCGACACCGCCATTCACTTCATCCTGGTCGACGGGGTCAAGGGTTTCGCCGAAACGGTCAAGGACGACAACGCGCTGGCGCTGTTTGCCTTCTTCGAGTTGCTGCCCTTCAGCAGCATCATGTCGATTTTCGCCGTCGCCATGGTAGCCGTGTTCTTCGTCACCTCGGCCGACTCCGGCGCGCTGGTGGTCG
Source organism: Achromobacter sp. FW305-C-28 (assembly GCF_058783235.1). NCBI lineage: Bacteria > Pseudomonadati > Pseudomonadota > Betaproteobacteria > Burkholderiales > Alcaligenaceae > Achromobacter > Achromobacter sp. FW305-C-28. The sequence continues at coordinate 381,595 of NZ_JBYSYL010000001.1, forward strand.
ACCTGCTGGCCTCCGGCGGCGCCGACCGCACGCCGGTGTGGCAGCGCATCTTCTGGTCGCTGTCGATGGGGGCGGTGGCCATCGCGCTGCTGCTGGCCGACGGCCTGACGGCATTGCAGACGGCCACCATCGCCAGCGCGCTGCCGTTCTCGATCATCCTGCTGCTGTCGCTGTGGGGCCTGTTCAAGGCGCTGAAGCTGGACGCCACCAAGCGCGGCATCCGCTACCAGTCGCTGACCCTGTCGCGGCCGACACGCGGCGGCCAGTCGTGGGAACGCCGGCTGCGCAATATGGTGATGATGCCGCGCCGGGCCCACGTGGTGCGTTTCGTGTCCGACGTGGTGACGCCCGCGCTGGAAGACGTGGCCGACGAATTGCGCAAGCAGGGCTACGACGTCGTGGTCAAGGAAGACGCCGACGAGGGCAGCGCCGTGCTGGAAGTGAACCATGGCGAGCACCTGGACTTCTTCTATTCGGTGCAGCCGCGGGCCTTCGTGCGCCCCAGCCTGACGCCCGAAGAGGCGGCCGACGAAGAAGAACGCAAGTATTTCCGCGCCGAAGTGCATCTGCGCGAAGGCGGGCAGGACTACGACATCATGGGCTGGAGCCGCGACGCCGTCATTGGCGACATCCTGGACCAGTACGAACGCCACCGCCATTACCTGCATATGGTGCGCACCTAGACGCCTGGCCGGTCCCGTGCCGGCCCGGCTGTCTTTCCCCGCATCGCCCCGCCGCCGGCTTCGTGCCGGCGGCTTTTTTTCGTCGATAGGATTTATCAATCCTCAACATTACTTTAGGTATTTTGACTTCCTTCGGGATTTCGCGGATTATCCAAGCCATTCCTTTGATAAATTAGCGAGCGAATCATGAAGGCAACATCTGGCGCATGGGCGGCCGGCATCCTGGTCGTGGCGGTGGTGGCGGGCGGCGGCCTGTATTGGAAGTTCGGCGGGGCGTCGCACAAGGGCGGCTGGGCCATGGCGCCGGCCAAGGTCGCGGTGGCCCCTGCGGTGCAGGCGGACTTCCCCGTGGCGCTGTCGGGCATTGCCTCGCTGGAGGCCACCCGCCAGGTGCTGGTGCCCGCCGAAGTGGATGGCCGGGTGGCGCAGATCCTGTTCACCGCGGGCGACCGGGTCCGCGCCGGCCAACTGCTGGTGCAACTGAATGACGCACCCGAACAGGGCGAGCTGGCCCGGCTGCAGGCCCAGGCCAAGAACGCGCGGACCTTGCTGGACCGCACCCGCCGCCTGGTGCCGCTGCAGGCCGCCACCCGGGAACAGCTGGACCAGGCGCAGGCCGACTACGACCAGGCCGCCGGGGACATCAAGCGCATCCAGGCGCTGATCGAGCAAAAACGCATCAAGGCGCCGTTTGACGGCGTGCTGGGGGTGCGCCGCGTGAACCTGGGCCAGTTCGCCCGCGCCGGCGACCCGCTGGTATCGCTGACCGACGCGGCCAGCGTCTACGCCAACATCACCTTGCCCGAACAGGCCCTGGGCGCGCTGCGGGCCGGCCAGCCGGTGGCGGTGACGGTCGACGCCCATGCCGACCGCGTGTTCGAAGGCACTGTCACCACCATCGAGCCGCAGGTCGATCCCGGCACGCGTACCGTGCGGGTGCAGGCCACGCTGGCCAACGCCGACGGCGCGCTGGCCGCGGGCATGTTCGCCCATGGCAAGGTGCTGCTGCCGCCGCGCCCGGGCGTGATCACCGTGCCGGAAACCGCCGTCAGCTACAGCGCCTACGGCGATTCGGTCTATGTGGTGGTGCCGCCCAAGACGGGCGACGCCTCGGCCTCGCCGACCGTGGCCCAGGCCTATGTGCAGACGGCCGAACGCACCCGCGGACGGGTGGTGGTCACCAAAGGCCTGAAGCCGGGCGACCAGGTAGTGACTTCGGGCCAATTGCGCCTGCACAACGGCGCGGCCGTCGAGATCAGCGCCCAGGACACCGTGGCGCTGGACGCCGGCACCCAATCCGTGGCGCAAGCCCGGTGAGCGCGCGGAGCCTGACATGAAATTCACCGATCTGTTCGTACGCCGGCCCGTGCTGGCGCTGGTGGTCAGCACGCTGCTCCTGCTGATGGGGCTGCGCGCCCTGAGCGGCCTGCCGATCCGCCAGTACCCGCTTACTGAAAGCACCACCATCACCATCACCACGCAATACCCGGGCGCCTCGCCCGACCTGATGCAGGGGTTCGTCACGCAACCCATCGCGCAGTCTGTCGCCACGGTCGAAGGCATCGACTACCTGTCGTCGTCCTCGACCCAGGGGCGCAGCGTGATCACGGTGCGCATGAAGCTCAATGCCGATTCCAACAAGGCCATGACCGAGGTCATGGCCAAGGTCAACGAAGTCAAATACCGCTTGCCGCAAGATGCCTACGACCCCGTGCTGGTGAAGTCGGCCGGCGAGGCGACGGCGGTGGCCTATGTCGGATTTTCCAGCACCACCATGGCGCTGCCGGCCCTGACCGACTATCTGTCGCGGGTGGTGCAGCCGCAGCTGTCGTCCATCGAAGGGGTCGCCAGCGTGGAACTCTACGGCGGCCAGAAGCTGGCGATGCGAGTCTGGCTGGACCCCAACCGCATGGCGGCGCGCGGCATCTCGGCCAGCGAGCTGGACGATGCCCTGCGCCAGAACAACGTGCAGGCCGCGCCCGGCCAGGTCAAGGGCCTGTACGTGGCGTCCAACATCAAGGTCAACACCGACCTGGTGAACGTGGCGGAATTCCGCGACATGGTCATCAAGCGCGACGGCGACGCCATTGTGCGCCTGGGCGATGTGGCGACCGTGGAACTGGGCGCGGCCTCGACCGATTCCAGCGGCCTGATGGACGGCGAACCCGCGGTGTACTTCGGCCTGAATGCCACGCCGGTGGGCAACCCGCTGGTGATCGTCAAGCGGCTCAATGAACTGCTGCCCAACATCAAGCAGAACCTGCCGCCGGGCACCAGCGTGCAGGTGCCGTTCGAGCTGGCGCGCTTCATCAGCGCATCGATCGACGGCGTGGTGCATACGCTGATGGAAGCCATCATCATCGTGGTGGCGGTGATCTTCCTGTGCCTGGGATCGTTGCGCGCCGTGTTGATCCCGGTGGTGACGATTCCGCTGTCGATGCTGGGCGGCGCCGCCATCATGGCGCTGTTCGGCTTCAGCGTGAACCTGCTGACGTTGCTGGCCATGGTGCTGGCCATCGGCCTGGTGGTGGACGACGCCATCGTGGTGGTCGAAAACGTGCACCGCCACATCGAAGAAGGCAAGTCGCCGGTACGCGCCGCCTTGATCGGGGCGCGTGAAGTGGCCGGCCCGGTGATCGCCATGACCATCACGCTGGCGGCGGTGTACGCGCCCATCGGCTTGATGGGCGGGCTGACGGGGTCGCTGTTCAAGGAATTCGCCTTCACTTTGGCGGGCGCGGTGGTGGTGTCGGGCGTGATCGCGCTGACGCTGTCGCCCGTGATGAGTTCGTTCATGCTCAACAGCCACGTGTCCGAAGGCTGGATGGCGCGCCGCGCCGAGCGCTTCTTCAACCGGCTGGGCGATGCCTACGGCCGCCTGCTGGACATGTCGCTGCATCACCGCTGGGTCACGGGCCTGGTGGCCGTGGCGGTGCTGGCCAGCCTGCCGTTCCTGTACAACGCCGCCCAGCGCGAACTGGCACCGGTCGAAGACCAGTCCACCGTGCTCACGGCCATCAAATCGCCGCAGCAGGCCAACATCGACTACGTCGAGAAATTCGGCAAGCAGTGGGACGACGTCATGGCCACGCTGCCCGAACAGAAGGGCCGCTGGCTGATCAATGGCTCGGACGGCGTGGCCAACAGCATCGGCGGAGTCGACTTCGTGGATTGGCAGGACCGCAAGCGCTCGGCCGACCAGATCCAGGCCGACATGCAGTCCAGGGTGAACCAGATCGAAGGCAGCAACATCTTCGCCTTCCAGCTGCCGCCGCTGCCAGGTTCCACCGGCGGCCTGCCGGTGCAGATGGTCATCATGAGCGCGGCCGACTACCCCGTCGTGTATGAAGCCATGGAAACGCTGAAGCAGGCGGCCCGCGAAAGCGGCCTGTTCATGGTGGTCGACAGCGACCTGGACTACAACAACCCGGTGGTGCAGCTGAAGGTGGACCGCGCCAAGGCCAACAGCCTGGGCGTCACCATGAAGGCCGTGGGCGACACGCTGGCCGTGCTGGTGGGCGAAAACTACGTCAACCGCTTCGGCATGGACGGCCGCTCGTACGACGTGATTCCACAAAGCCTGCGGCAGCAGCGCATTTCGCCGGAATCGCTGGCGCAGTACTACGTCAAGAGCGCCAGCGGCGCGCAGGTGCCGTTATCCAACATCGTGTCGGTGTCGATGGGCGTCGAACCCAACAAGCTGACCCAGTTCAACCAGCTCAACGCCGCCACCTTCCAGGCTATCCCGATGCCGGGCGTGACCATGGGCGACGCGGTGCAGTTCCTGACGCGCCAGGCCCAGGCGCTGCCGGCCGGCTTCAGCTACGACTGGCAGTCGGACGCACGCCAGTTCAGCCAGGAAGGCTCGGCGCTGATGATCACCTTCATGTTCGCCATCATCGTCATCTACCTGGTGCTGGCGGCGCAGTACGAAAGCCTGCGCGACCCGTTCATCATTCTGGTGAGCGTGCCGCTGTCGATCTGCGGCGCGCTGATTCCGCTGGCGCTGGGCATGGCCACCATCAACATCTACACGCAGATCGGGCTGGTGACGCTGATCGGGCTGATCAGCAAGCACGGCATACTGATGGTGGAATTCGCCAACGAGATGCAGGTCAGCCACGGGCTGGACCGTCGCAGCGCCATGGAGCAGGCCGCCCGCATCCGCCTTCGCCCCATCCTGATGACCACCGCCGCCATGGTGGTGGGCCTGATCCCGCTGCTGTTCGCCAGCGGCGCCGGCGCGCACAGCCGCTACAGCCTGGGCCTGGTGATCGTGGTGGGCATGCTGGTGGGCACGTTGTTCACGCTGTTCGTGCTGCCCACCGTCTACACCGTGCTGGCCCGCGACCACCGCGCCGCCAACGATACGCCGCGCGCCCGTGAATTGGCCCAGGCGCAGGCCGAAGACGCGCAACCGGCGCCGTCGCACTGAGGCATAGAGGAAACGACCATGAAACATCCCGATCTAATCCTGCGCCTGCGCCGCGGCATCGTGACGCTGCTGGCCGCGCTGGCCGCCGCCGGCTGCGCCGTCGGCCCCGACTATCGGAAGCCGCAAGACGCGGCAGTGACCTTGGCCAGCCCGGAACAGGCGCTGTTTTCCACCGACCGCTTGCAGGCGGACTGGTGGAAGCAGTTGCAGGACCCGCAACTGGACCGTCTGATCGCCCTGGCGCTGCAACGCAATCACGACATTCGCATTGCCCAGGCCCGTCTGGCCGAATCGCGTGCCGTGCTCGACGAGAAACAGCTGGACCAGCTGCCCACGGTGACGCTTGGCGGAAACGTCGAACGCAGCCTGTCGCAGCAGAATTCGGGCGTGCCGGGCCAGCGCAGCCTGGCCGAGAGCTACCGGGCCGGCTTCGATGCCACCTGGGAAATCGACCTGTTCGGCCGCCTGCGGCGGGCGGCCGAAGGCGCCGCGGCGCGCAGCGAAGCGCAGGCCGCCGACCTGGTGCAGGCGCGCATCGTGGTGGCGGCCGAAGTGGCGCGCAACTACTTCGAGCTGCGCGGCGCCGAACAGCGCCTGGCGGTGGCGCGCGCCAATCTGGACAGCCAGCGTGACAGCCTGCGCGTGATCCAGGCGATGGTGTCGGCCGGCCGTGGCGACGAAGGCGACCTGGCCAGCGCCCGTGCCGAACTGGAAACCGTGCAGGCCAGCGTGCCCTTGCAGGAAACCGCCCGCCGCCTGGCGCGCTACCGCCTGGCGGTGCTGGCGGGCCTGCGGCCGGTGGAACTGGGCGAGCTGGACGCCGCCACGCCGCAAGCGCCGCTGGCCGCGCGCCTGCCCATTGGCGATGTCGGCGCCTTGCTGGCCCGCCGGCCCGACGTGGCCGCCGCCGAGCGCAACCGCGCCGCGGCCAATGCCGACGTGGGCGTGGCCACCGCCGAGCTGTATCCGCGCATCGACCTGGGCGGCTTCCTGGGCTTCGTGGCCCTGCGCGGCGGCGACTTCGGTTCGGCGGCCAGCCGCGCCTTCAGCGTGACGCCGGGCGTGAACTGGCCGGCGTTCAACCTGCCCACGGCCCTGGCCCGCAAGCGCGCGGCGCAGGCGCGTTCGCAAGGCGAGGCGGCGCGCTACGAGCAGACGGTGTTGCAGGCGGTCGAGGAACTGGAAGGGGCGCTGACGCAATACGGCCAGACCCAGCAGCGCCTGGGCAACCTGGCCGAGGCCGCCGCGCACAGCCGCCGCGCGGCCGACCTGGCAAGGCTGCGCTACCGCGAAGGCAGCACGCCTTACCTGACGGTGCTGGACGCGCAGCGCACCTTGCTGCGCGCCCAGGACGCCGTGGCGGTGGCAGAAACCGAGTCCTACACCAGCCTGGTGGCGCTGTACAAGGCGCTGGGCGGCGGCTGGGAGGCGCCCGCCGAGGCTGGCCATGCGCCGTCGACGGCCGCCGCACCGGCCGCCGCCGGCTGACCCGGGGACGCGGTTCGTGGCACCATAGGGGCTTGGCGCCCAACCCTGATTCCATGTCCGACAACCTGTCCAAACCCGTTACCTGGCAGCCGCACCAGCCTGCGGACCGCGTTCTCATGACCCTGAAGACGCGCGGCCCGCAGTCCGTGGCGGCCATCGCACGCCAGTTGGAGGTCACGGCCGAAGCGGTACGCCAGCAGATGACGCGGCTGCATGCCGACGGACTGGTCGACTCGGAAAGCCGCAGCGCCGGGCGCGGGCGGCCCACCCAGATCTGGTTCCTGACCGACGCGGGCCACCGCCGCTTTCCGGACACCCACGCCGACATGACGGTGCAGATGATCAACGCCGTGCGCCAGGTGTTCGGCGAAGACGGCGTGGACAAGCTGATTTCGGTGCGTGAAACCGCCATGCTGACCGGCTACCGGCAGGCGCTGGCAGGCGCCGCCACGCTCGAAGAACAATTGCAGCGGCTGGTGCAGCAGCGCTCGGCCGAAGGTTACATGGCCGAAATGCGCCGCGACGGCGACGATTTCCTGTTCATCGAAAACCACTGCCCGATCTGTGCGGCGGCCCAGGCCTGTATGGGCTTTTGTCGCAGCGAACTGGAACTGTTCCGGCGGGCGCTGGGCGAGGGCGTGCGCGTCGAGCGTGAAGAACACATCCTGCTGGGCGCACGCCGCTGCGCCTACCGCGTCGGCGCGCGCCCCTGACAGCCGGCGACGTTACGAGGCCGGATCGCGGCCGTCGTCCCAGCCGCCCAGGGCCTTGTACAAATCCACCGCATTCACCAGCCGGCGCTGCTGCAGCCGGATGTATTGCTGTTCGGATTCGAACAGGCTGCGCTGGGCTTCCAGCATCTCCAGGTAGTCGGCCACGCCGCGCGCATAACGACGCTCGGCCAGTCGCTGGCGCTCGCGGTCGGCGTCGCGCACTTTCCGCTGCGCCTCGATCTGGTCGCGCAGCGCATCGCGCGCCGACAGAGCGTCGGCCACGTCGCGGAACGCGGCCTGCACACTGCCTTCGTACTGCGCCACCGCGATGTGGCGGCGGGTTTCGGCCAGCGACAGGTTGGCGCGGTTGCGGCCGGCGTTGAAGATCGGCAGCGTCAGCCGCGGCGCGAAGGTCCAGCTGCCGGTGCCGGCGCTGAACAGGTCCGAAAAGCTGCCGGCGGTGGTGCCGATGTCGGTGGTCAGTTGCACCGACGGAAAGAAGGCCGCGCGCGCCGCGCCGATGTCGGCGTTGGCCGCCCGCAGCACGTTCTCGGCCTGGCGCAGGTCGGGGCGGCGCATCAGCAGGTCCGACGGCAGGCCGGCCGCCAGTGGCGTCAGGTTCTGGCTTTCCAGCGGCGCCGGGTCGATGCCCGCCGTAAGCGAGAAATCGCCTGCCAACAGGCCCAGCGCATGCCGCGCCAGGCTGGCCTCGCGGATCAGGTCGGCGCGGGTGGCGCGCGAGGTTTCCACCAGCATCTCGGCGGTGCGCAGGCCTATGGCGGTTTCCAGGCCGGCATCGAAGCGGCGCCGGGTCAGTGTCAGCGTCGTCTCGCGCAGGGCCAGCGTGCTGTCCGTCAGGCGCAGTTGCTCGGCCAGCGAACGCTGGTTGAAGTAGGCCGTGGCGGTCTCGGCCACCAGCGCCAGCGTGGCGGCGCGGTGCGCCTCGGCGCTGGCCAGGTAGCGCGACAGCGCCGCGTCGGACAGGCTTTTCACGCGGCCAAAGAAATCCAGCTCGAACGCGGTGATGCCGACGGCGGCACGGTAGCGGTTGGCGACCGGCATGCGCGGCTGGCCGGGTTCCACGGTGCGGCCTCGGCTGAATTCGCCGTTGCCGTCGATGGCGGGCAGGCGTTCCGACTGCTGCACGCCGTACAGTGCGCGCGCCTCTTCGATGCGCAGCGCCGCCACGCGCAGGTCGCGGTTGTTGGCCAGCGCCGCTTCGATCCAGGCTTGCAGCGCCGGGTCGTTGAAATAGGCGCGCCAGTCTTGCGGCGGCGCGGTCTGGCCGGCCTGGGCCGGCGTGTCGTACTGCGCCGGGACGGGCGCCGCAGGGCGCTCATAGGTCGGCGCCAGCGAGCAGCCGGACAAGGCCAGCGCCAGCAGGGTCATGGCCATGGACTTCATGGCGTGGTCTCCAGCGATTCGCGGGCCGGGGGCCGCGCGGGACGGGCGCGCATGCTAACCATGCGCCCCACGATCAGAAAGAACAGCGGCACCAGGAACACCGCCAGCACGGTGGCCGTGATGATCCCGCCCAGCACGCCCGTGCCGATGGCCGCCTGCGCGCCGGACGCGGCGCCGGTGGCCAGCGCCAGCGGCAGCACGCCCACGCCGAACGCCAGCGAGGTCATCACGATGGGCCGCAGCCGCAACCGCGCCGCTTCCAGCGTGGCCGACAGAACGCCCTGGCCATCGCGCACCAGGTCCTTGGCCACTTCCACGATCAGGATCGCGTTCTTGGCCGACAGGCCGATGGTGGCGATCAGGCCGACCTTGAAATAGATGTCGTTGGGCATGCCGCGCACCGTCACGCCCAAGAGTGCGCCGATGACGCCCAGCGGCACCACCAGAATCACGGCCAGCGGGATGGACCAGCTTTCGTACAGCGCAGCCAGGGCCAGGAACACGATCAGCACCGACAGCGCGAACAGCACCGGCGCCTGGTTGCCGGACAGCCGTTCTTCGTACGACTGCCCCGACCAGTCAAAGCCGATGCCGCGCGGCAGCTCGGCCGCCAGCGCTTCCATCGCACGCATGGCCTCGCCGCTGCTGTGCCCCGGCGCCGCCGACCCGTTCAGCGTGAACGACGGAAAGCCGTTGTAGCGGTTCAGCTGCGGCGGGCCCATGTCCCACTTCAGCGTGGCGAAGGCCGACAGCGGCACCATCTGGCCTTGCAGGTTGCGCACGTGCAGACGCGAAATGTCGTCGACGTCGACGCGGCGCTTGCCATCGGCCTGCACCATCACGCGCCGCACCTGGCCGTTTAGCATGAAGTCGCCGATATAGTCCGACCCATACATCACTGCCAGTGCGGTGTTGATCTCGTCGATCGGCACGCCCATGGCCTGCGCCTTGTCGCGGTCCACGCGCAGTTGCAGCTGCGGCGCCTCTTCCTGGCCGGCGAATACCACTTCGGTCAACGCCGGATGCCTGGCGGCGGCCGCCAGCAATTTCTGGCGCGCCTCGGTCAGGGCCTGGTAGCCCAGGCCGCCGCGGTCCTGCAGCCGGAAGTCAAAGCCCGACGTCGAGCCCAGGTCCGGCAGCGGCGGCGAGTTCAGCGCGAACACCATCAGGTTCTTGCGGTCGGCGAAGGCGGCGTTGATGCGCTTGACCACCGCGTCCACGTGCAGCGATGCCGCGCGGCGTTCCTTCCAGTCTTTCAGCGTCACGAAGAACATGGCCGAATTCGGGCCGCTGCCGTACTGGCTGAAGCCGTTGACCGAATACACGTACTGCACCGGCTCGTGCTCCATCATGTAGCGTTCCACGTCCTTCACCACGGCCATGGTCTCGGCCTGGGGCGAGCCCTGCGGCAGGATCACCATGGCCATGAAGCTGCCCTGGTCCTCGTCCGGCAGGAACGATGACGGCAGCCGCGCAAACAGCAGCGCGGCCACGCCGATCACCAGCAGGTAGGCCAGGCCGAAGCGCACCGGCCGCGCCAGCACGCCAGACACCCGCGCCGTGTAGCGCACCGTCAGTCGCGCGAAGGCGCGGTTGAACCAGCCAAAGAAGCCGCGCTTTTCGTGGTGGCCGGCGGGAATCGGCTTGAGCAGGCTGGCGCACAGCGCCGGCGTCAGCGACAGCGCCAGGAATGCCGAAAAGGCAATCGATACGGCGAGCGTCACGGCGAACTGGCGGTAGATATTGCCCACGGCACCGTCAAAGAACGCCATCGGCACGAACACCGACACCAGCACCACCGTGATGCCGACGATGGCGCCACTGATCTGGCCCATGGCCTTGACCGTGGCGTCATGCGGCGACAGGCCTTCCTCGGCCATGATGCGCTCGACGTTCTCGACCACCACGATGGCGTCGTCCACCAGGATGCCGATGGCCAGCACCATGCCGAACATGGTCAGCACGTTGATCGAATAGCCCAGCGCCAGCATCACCCCCAGCGTGCCCAGCAGCGCCACCGGCACCACCAGCGTCGGAATCAGCGTGGCGCGCAGGTTCTGCATGAACAGGTACATCACGCAGAACACCAGCGCCACGGCCTCAAGCAGCGTCATCAGCACCTTCTGGATCGAGATCTCGACGAAGGTCGAGGTCTCGTACGGAATGTCCCAGGTGACGCCGGGCGGGAAGTATTGCGCCAGCTCGCGCATCGTGTCGCGGATGCGGCGGGTGGTTTCGACCGCGTTCGATCCTGGCGCCAGCTTGATGCCCAGGCCGGTGCCGGTCAGGCCGTTCACCCGCGACAGGTACATATAGTCAGTGCCGCCCAGTTCCACCCGCGCCACGTCCTTCAGGCGCAGGGTGGCGCCGCCCGGCTGCGCGCGCAGCGGGATGTTGCCGAACTGCTCGGGCGTGTGCAGCGATTCGCCGGCCACGATGCTGGCGTTCAGCGGCGCGTCCTTCGGCACGGCCTGGTTGCCCAGTTCACCGATGGTGACGCGTGCGTTGTGGCTGCGCAGGGCCGTCACGATGTCGCCGGGCGTCAGCGACAGCGCGGTCAGCTTGGCGGGGTCGGGCCAGATGCGCATCGCCGCTTCCGCGCCGAACGACTGCACTTTGCCCACGCCCTCCACGCGCCGCAGCGCCTGCAGGACGTTGGACGCCGCCAGTTCGCCCAGCTGCATGTCGTCCAGGCTGCCGTCCGACTTCAGCGACACCACCAGCTGGATGTTATCGGCGGCCTTTTCCACCCGCACGCCGTCGCGGCGCACGGATTCGGGCAGGCGCGGCTCGACCGCCTTCAGCCGGTTCTGCACTTCCACCGCCGCGATGTCGGGGTTGGTGCCCTGTTTGAAGGTCAGGTTGATGCTGGCCCAGCCGGTCGAATCGCTGCTGGACGAGGTGTACATCAGGCCCGGGGCGCCGTTCATCTCGCGTTCGATGATGGCGGTGACGGCCTCTTCGACCACCTTGGCCGACGCGCCCGGGTAGCTGGCGCCGATGTTCACGACGGGCGGAGCGATGTCCGGGTACTGCGCCACCGGCAGCGCGCGGATCGACAACAGGCCGACCAACGCGATCAGCAGCGAGATCACCCACGCAAAGACGGGGCGATCGATAAAGAAACGCGCCATGGCGGTTACCTTTTTTCCTGGTTTCCTGCGGCCGGGGCGGGCGCCGTGGGCGCCGCGCGCTCGACCGGTTTGATCGTCTGGCCGGGGGCCAGCTGCGTGACGTTCTCGACGACCACGCGTTCACCGCCCGACAGTCCCTGCGTGATGACCCAGTTCGGGCCCAGCAGGCGATGCGCCGTCACGGCAATGCTGCGCAACGCGCCGTCATCACCCGCTACCAGCAGGTGCGCGCCATCAGCGCCGCGCAGCAGCGCGTTGCGCGGCACCAGGTAGGTGTCGCGGTTGACGGCCTGCTCCAGCCGCACCCGCACGTACATGCCGGGCAGCAGTTCGCGTTCGGGGTTGTCGAACACGGCGCGCAGGGTGATGTTGTCCGTGCCGGGGTCCACCGCCAGGTCCGAGAACGACAGCGTGCCCCCGCGCCCGTATTCCGACCCGTCGGGCAGCACCAGCCGCACCCGCACCTGGTCGGGGGCAACACCCTGTACGGCGCCCGCGCGAATCTGCTTCTGCAACTGTATGACCTCGGCCGCCGGCTGCGAGAAGTTGACGTAGATCGGGTCCAGCTGCTGCACCACTGTCAGCGGCGTGGCCTGGCCTTCGCCCACCAGCGCGCCTTCGGTCACCAGCGCCCGGCGGGCGCGGCCGTCGATCGGCGAGGTCACGCGGGCGTAGTCCAGCTTCAGCTTGGCGCTTTGCAGGTTGGCGCGGGCCAGCGCCACTTCGGCGCGGGCCTGGCGTTCCTGGGCCACGCTTTCGGCGTGGTCGCGTTCGCTGATGGCGCGGTCCGACACCAGGTCGGCGTAGCGGCGCAGCTTGTCGGCCGCGGCCGACAGATTGGCCTGGGCGCGGGCCAGCGACGCGGCCTCGGAGTCGTAGGCGGCCTGCAGCGGCGCCGGATCGATCTGGAACAACGGTGCGCCGCGCGTGACTTCCTGGCCTTCTTCATACAGGCGGCGGATCACGATGCCAGCCACGCGGGCGCGGACCTCGGCCTCGCGATAAGGCTCCAGGCGGCCGGGCAGTTCGCTGGCCACGGCCGTGGGCGTGGGCCGGGCCACGATGACGCCGACTTCGGCGGGCGCCTTGGCGGCTTCAGAAGCATCCTTGGGCGAGCAAGCGGAAACAAGAACCACTACGGTTGCGAGAGCGAGCGCTCTCAGGGGGACTCGGTGCGTCATTTTCTAAAAATTATTGTGGTGCGCCCGGGGAGGGCGAGAGAGGGAAGTGCGCGGGTTTTCCCTGTGGGGCTCGAAGTCTATCATTTAATCCGTCATGCTTGATTAATTGTTTTGTTCAAAAGTATGCTGGCGCCTGCACACATATTTACAGTGCGCCATCGGCGGCCGCCGCAAGTCGGGCCGCCGTTTTCTTGTCCCTTTCCCGTCAACCCTTTTCAAGGAGATCTTTGTATGGCCCGCAAGACGAAAGAAGAGTCCCAACGCACCCGCGACCGCATCCTGGACGCTGCCGAACACGTGTTCCTGTCCAAAGGCGTCGCCAGCACCACCATGAGCGATATCGCCGATTTCGCGGGCGTGTCCCGGGGCGCCGTCTACGGCCATTACAAGAACAAGATCGATGTCTGCATCGCCATGTGCGACCGCGCGCTGGGCGAAGCCGCACCCATGACCCGGGTGTCGACCGAGGGCGAGGCGCTCGAATCGCTCTATACCTCCATGCGCCAGTACGTGCAGATCTACGCTGAAGAAGGCTCGGTGCAGCGCGTGCTGGAAATCCTGTACCTCAAGTGCGAACGCAGCGACGAGAACGCGCCGCTCCTGCGCCGGCGCGACCTGTGGGAACGCCACGCCCTGCGCACGTCCGAAAAACTGCTGCGCGCCGCCGTCAGCCGCGACGACCTGCCGCGCGCCCTGGACGTGCGCCTGTCCAATGTCTATCTGCATTCCCTGATCGAAGGGGTGTTCGGCACCATCTGTTGGTCCGACCGCCTCAAGGGCGATATCTGGCCGCGCGTCGAGCGCATGCTCCGCGCCGCCATCGACACCCTGCGCCTGTCGCCGCAACTGCGGCTGCCGCAAGGCGCCTGAGCGCGCCTGAACGCCCCAGGCCACCCGCCGCGCCGGGATCGCCCGGCGCCGGACCGCGCCCCTACAATCCGGGCATGACCCTCAAGCAACTCGAAGCCTTCTATTGGGCCGCCACCTGCGCCAGTTTCGCCGTGGCGGCCGAGCGCCTGCACCTGTCGGTGTCGTCGCTGTCCAAGCGCATCACCGAGCTTGAAGAAGCGCTGGGTCAGCCGCTGTTCGACCGCGGTGGCCACAAGGCCGTGCTCACCGATGCGGGCCAGCGGCTGGTGCCGCAGGCGCGCGAACTGCTGGCCGCGGCCGACCAGATCCGTGCGTCCCTGGCCGAAACGCCCGGCCTGCGCGGCCGCTGCCGCTTTGGCGTCGGCGAATTGACCGCGCTGACCTGGCTGCCACGCCTGATCGGCGTGGTGCGCGCCGTCTATCCCGACCTGGTGCTGGAGCCCTACGTGGACATCGGCCAGGTGCTGGAACAGCGGGTCGCCGACGGCGAACTGGATTTCGCGGTCATCGCCGGACGTTCGTCGCGGGCCAACATTGCCTCGTCGCCCATCGGCCAGGCCGCGTTCTCGTGGGCCGCGGCCCCGGCGGTGCTGGGCGGCGAAACCCGCATGTCGCCCGCGCTGCTGGCTCGGCTGCCGTTGGTGACCTTGCCCGAAGGCGCGGGCACCACCCGCATCATCGACGACTGGCTGGCTGGGCGCGACATCGCCGGCCAACGGCTCTCGTGCAACAACTGGGGCGCCATCGCGGGTCTCTTGATCGAGGGCACCGGCGTCGGGCTGCTGCCCAGCCATTGGGCTCAGGCGCTGCAGGCGGAAGGCAGCCTCACCGTGCTGCAAGGCGACCCGGAACCGGCCGCGCTGCCGTATTCCTTCCAGCACCGGCGCGACGATACCCGCCCGCTGGTCGCCCGGCTGCGGGAATCGGTGCTGGCGGCCGTGGATTTCTCGGCGCCTTGCCGGCTGCCGTGACGGCGCCCGCCTGGGGGCCGGGGCGTTTCACAGGCGGGGGCGTCCGCAAGGCGGTCGCCGGGCAGGCCATTTAGGCCTTCGACAGCCGCCGCTCTATACAATCGCCGCGCGCCTGGCGCAGAATCCAACAAGAACGTGCGCAACGGGGGGATGGGCCCGGCGATGCAGCACGGCTCAGGGTCTGTTCCCTCATTGCCGGGCGGCGCGCCGCTGGCGGGCAGGGAAGCCGACCCCCTGAATCGACGGAGATCATTCATGCGTAAACTTTGCCTCGCCATGGCCATGGCGGGAATGCTGGCCAGCGGATTGGCGCACGCCCAGTCCACGCTGCGTATCGGCCTGCAAGACGATCCGGACGTGCTCGACCCGGTGCGCGCCCGCACTTTCGTGGGCCGTATCGTGTTCGCCTCGCTGTGCGACAAGCTGGTCGACATCACCCCGGACCTGAAGTTCGTGCCGCAGCTGGCGCAGTCCTGGTCCACCAGCCCCGACAACAAGACGCTGACCTTCAAGCTGCGCACCGACGCCGTGTTCCATGACGGCACCCCGGTCAACGCCGCCGCGGTCAAGGCCAACCTGGATCGCGCCCGCACGCTGCCCGACAGCAACCGCAAGAGCGAACTGGCCACCGTGGCCAGCGTCGATGCGCCGGACGCCGAGACCGTGGTGTTGCACCTGGCCGAACCCGACGCCTCGCTGCTGTCGCAGCTGTCGGACCGCGCCGGCATGATGATCTCGCCGGCCTCGTTCGACAAAGACCCGGGTGGCAAGCCCGTGTGCTCGGGCCCCTACCAGTTCAAGGAACGGGTCCAGAACGACCGCATCGTGCTCGAGAAATTCCCCAAGTACTGGGACGCCGGCAACTATCACTTCGACCGCGTCGTCTTCACGCCGATTCCCGACAACACCGTGCGCCTGAACAACCTGCGCGCCGGCGACCTGGACATCATCGAGCGGGTGGCCCCCAGCGACGCCAAGGCCGTCAAGGACGACCCCAACCTGCGCCTGGCGCCGGTCACGGGCCTGGGCTTCCAGTCGATTTCCGTCAACCTGGGCAATGGCGCGCGCGCCAACAACCCGCTGGCCAAAGACAAGCGCGTGCGCCAGGCGCTGGACCTGGCCATCGACCGCGACGTGCTCAACCAGGTCATCGGCGAAGGCCAGTACCAGCCGGCCTACCAGCCGTTCCCGCCGGCCAGCTTTGCCTACAACAAGTCGTTCGAGCACAGCGGCCGCGATCCCAAGAAGGCCCAGGCGCTCTTGAAGGAAGCGGGCTTTGACCGCGTCAAGTTCGAGATCACCTTCGGCAACAACACCACCATGCAGCAGGTGTTCGAACTGGTGCAGGCCATGGGCGCCGAAGCCGGCTTCGACATCACTCTGCGTCCGGTCGAATTCGCTTCGCTGCAATCGTCGCTGGCTCGCGGCGACTTCGAAGTCGGTCAAAGCGGCTGGTCCGGCCGGGTCGACCCCAGCGGCAACATCCACCAGTACCTCAGCTGCAAGGGCAACCTGAACGACGGCAAGTTCTGCGACGCGGAAACCGACAAGCTGCTCAATGACGCCCGCGCCGAACCCGACACGGCCAAGCGCCGCGCCATGTACGACAAGGTGCTGTCGGTCATGCAGGACCAGCGTCCCATCGTCTACCTGTTCTACCTGCCCTGGACCTTCGGCGCGCAGAAGAAGCTGGACGGCTTCGTGCCGTACCCCGATGGCCTGATCCGCCTGAAGGGCGTCAGCCTCGCCAAGAAATAAGCCCTGATCGCGGGACCCGGCAAACGGGTCCCGTTTTTACTTATTGCTGCGGCCACCGGCCTCCCGCCGTCCGCAACAGGATCGCACCATGTTTACGACTCGCCCGGAAATCCTCGGCACCTTCGGTGTCGTGACCTCTACCCACTGGCTGGCCAGCTCGGCCGGCATGTCGCTGCTGGAACGCGGCGGCAACGCCTTCGACGCCTGTGTCGCTTCGGCCTTCGTGCTGCAAGTGGTGGAACCCCACCTGGTCGGCCCGGCCGGCGAAGTGCCCGCGGTGTTCTATTCCGCCCGCACCCAGAAGCTGGAAGTGCTGTGCGGCCAGGGCACCACCCCCGCCGGCGCCACGCTGGACCGCTACCGCGCCGAAGGCCTCAAACTCATCCCCGGCAACGGCCTCCTGGCCACCGTCATTCCCGGCGCGTTCGACGCCTGGATGCAGCTGCTGCGCGACCACGGCACCATGCGGGTGCGCGACGTACTCGAACCCGCCATCTATTACGCCGAGCACGGCCATGCGCTGATGCCGCGCATCTCCAACACCATCGCCGGCCTGAAGGACTTCTTCCAGACCCACTGGCCCACCACCGCCGAGATTTACGTGCCCGGCGGTAATGTGCCCGAAGCCCGCAAGCTGTTCCGCAACCCCGCGCTGGCGCGCACCTGGACGCGCGTGCTGCAGGCCGCCGAACAGGCCGGCGGCGACCGCGAACGCCAGATCGAGGCCGCCCGCGACGCGTTCTACCGTGGCTTCGTGGCCGAGGCCATCGACCGGTTCGCCCGCGGCAACGAGGTCATGGACGAAAGCGGCGAACGCCATCGCGGCGTCATCACCGCCGACGACCTGGCCGGCTGGTCGGCCAGCTACGACAAGCCCGCCACGTACGATTACCACGGCTACACCGTCGCCAAGGCGGGCGCCTGGAGCCAGGGGCCGGTGTTCCTGCAAACGCTGGCGCTGCTCAAAGAGATGGACCTGGCCGGCGTCGGGCCGAACAGCGCCGAATTCGTGCACCGGGTCACCGAGGCCATGAAGCTGGCCTTCGCCGACCGCGAGGCCTACTACGGCGATCCGGCCTTCGTCGACGTGCCGCTGGACCCGTTGCTGTCCGACGACTACAACGCCGCGCGCCGCGCCCTGATCGGCGAACAGGCCTCGCACGAACTGCAACCCGGCCTGATTCCCGGCTTCGAAGCCCAGGTCGCCCGCGTCATGGACACCCTGCAACGCCTGTCCAAGGTCTCGGCGCCCGGCAGCGTCACCAACGAGCCGACCCTGGCCGACATGCGCGCCTCGGTCAAGCGCGGCGACACCACCCACGTGGACGTCATCGACCGCTGGGGCAACATGATCTCGGCTACGCCGTCGGGCGGCTGGTTCCAGTCTTCGCCGGTCATCCCGGAACTGGGCTTCGGTCTGAACACCCGCGCCCAGATGTTCTGGCTGGAAGAAGGCCTGCCTGGCACGCTGGCGCCCGGCAAGCGCCCGCGCACCACGCTCACGCCGTCCCTGGCCTTGCGCGACGGCCGGCCCTACCTGGCCTTCGGCACCCCGGGCGGCGACCAGCAGGAACAGTGGCAACTGCTGTTCTTCCTGCGCCACGTGCACCATGGCTTGAATCTGCAGGAAGCCATCGACCTGCCCATGTCGCACACCATGCACTTCCCGTCGTCGTTCTATCCGCGGGACCGCAAGCCGGGCCATCTGGCGGTCGAAAGCGGCTTCGGCGTCGACACCATCGAGGCTTTGCGTGCGCGCGGACACCAGATCGAGGAAGTACCGCAATGGTCGGTCGGCCGCCTGACCGCCGCCTCGCGCGACGCCGACGGCCTGCTGCACGCCGCGGCCACGCCTCGCTTGATGCAGGCCTACGCCGTCGGTCGCTAGGCCTTCAGGCCATCGGCCCTCAGGGCCGCGCGGCGGCTTGCGCAGCCGCGCGAGCCGCCGCGGTTGCGGCGATTTGCCGCCATGGGCTATCTTTTGCCCATGACGCCAAACCAGCAGAGCCCGATGACAGGGGCTCGTCCCCTGACGGGACAAGAACCTCTCTTCATCGTCCTGAATACCGGCTCCGGGCGCGGCGACGCGCAGGTGTTGCAGGACACCATCCGCCGCGTGCTCGACGAGGCCGGCCGGCCTTACCAGCTGATGCCCGTCGACGACCCGTCGCGGCTGACCGAGACCGCGCAGGCGGCGGTGGCCCAGGCCCGCGAGGCGCAAGGCATCGTGGTGGCCGCGGGCGGCGACGGCACGCTCAACGCGGTGGCCAGCCAGGTGGTGGGGCAGGGCGTGCCGTTCGGCATCCTGCCGCAGGGCACCTTCAACTACTTCGGCCGCCGCTACGGCATCTCGCAAGACACCGAACCCGCGCTGCGCAGCCTCTTGGCCGGCGAGCTGCGGCCCGTGCAGGTGGGTATGCTCAACGGCCGCCTCTTCCTGGTCAATGCCAGCCTGGGCCTGTATCCGCAATTGCTCGAAGACCGCGAGGCCTACAAGCAGCGCTTTGGCCGCAGCCGCCTGGTGGCCCTGTGGTCCGGCCTGGTGACCTTGCTGCGCGCGCCGCGCCAGCTCAGCCTGCGGCTCGAATACGAAGGGCGTGCGCGCGACCTGCGCTCGCCGACCCTGGTGGTCGGCAACAATCGCCTGCAACTCGAACACATCGGCATTGACCCCACCGAACTCGACCGCAACCGCCTGGTCGCCATGGCCGCGCGTCCGGTGGGCACGCTGGCGCTGTACGGCCTGCTGCTGCGTGGCCTCTTCAGCCGCCTGGGCGAGGCCGAACACGTCATCAGCTTCGCCTTCGATCGTCTCACCGTGGGCATCCGCGGACGCCACCGGGTCAAGGTCGCGATGGACGGTGAAATCTCCTGGATGGACACTCCGCTTGAATTCAAGGTGTCCGAGCATCCCCTGCCGCTGGTGGTGCCGGCGCAGGCGGATGCCGGGGGGCGCCCATGACGCGCATCCTGCAGTTCTCCGACACCCACTTCGGCACCGAGCGCAAACCCGTCGTCGAGGCCGCGCTGGACCTGGCCCGGTCGCTGTCGCCGGACCTGGTCGTCATCAGCGGCGACATCACCCAGCGCGCCCGCCGCGGCCAGTTCGCCGCCGCCCGCAAGTTCATCGAGCGCCTGTCGTTGCCGGTGCTGGCCGTGCCGGGCAACCACGACATTCCGCTCTACAACGTCTTTGCCCGGGCGCTCAATCCCTACGGCAACTACAAGCGCGCGCTGGGCGCCGTGCTCGAGCCCGTCTTCGAGAACGCCGGGCTGCTGGCCATCGGCGTCAACACGACCCGGCCGCGGCGCCACAAGGATGGCGAGATCTCCGACACGCAGATCGCCCGGGTGGCGCAGCGCCTGCGCCAGGCCAGGCCGGGCCAGTTGCGGGTCGTGGTGGCGCACCATCCGGTGCGCGCCAAGGTCGAGTCCGACCGCCACAACCTGCTGTTCGGCCGCGAACGCGCGCTGGCGGCCTGGGCCCAGGCCGGCATCGACCTGATCCTGGGCGGCCACATCCACCTGCCGTACGTGTTGCCGGCCAGCGCAGACCCGGCGCTCGCAGCCGGCTGGGTGGTGCAGGCCGGCACCGCCTGCTCGCGCCGGGTGCGCGGCAGCATTCCCAATTCGGTCAACCTCATCACGCGCGAACCCTCGGGCGATGGCCAGGTCTGCCACGTCGAGCGCTGGGACTACGCCGCCGCCACCCACGCCTTCGCCCCGGTCGACAAGACCCTGGTGTCGGGATAGCGAGGGCACGATGACCGCCGCCTATGCCGAGTGGGTTGCCTCCCACGCGCTGCTCCTCTTGATCCTGCTGCCGCTGGCCTCGGCGGCCTTGGCGGCGGCGCTGGCCCGCGCTTATGTGCTGGCCAGTCCATCCGCCCGTCTGGCCGGTTTTGCCGGCGCCGTGGGGCTGGCGTGCGCGGCATTCCTGTCCCTGGCGGCTGCGGTCACCCGGCCCGGCGGCGTGGTCGAATTCGACAGCGCCCTGGCGTCCGCGCTCAGCATGTCGCTGTCCGATTCGCTGTTGTGGCTGCTGTCGTGGTTCACCACGCTGGGCGATCGCGATTTCCTGACCGTCATCGCCGTGGCCATGACCGCCACGCTGCTGCTGCGGCGGCAATGGCTGCTGGCCGCCTTCTGCGCGACCGCCACCGGCGGGGGCGGCGCGCTCAACTGGCTGCTCAAGCATGGCTTTGAACGCGTCCGGCCCGAGCACGACCACGGTTTCGCCACCGCGGTGGGCTGGAGCTTTCCCAGCGGCCACGCCTCGGCCGCCATGGCGGTGTACGGTGCGGCCTGCTATCTGGCCTGGCGCCTGGCGCCCCGGTCATGGCGCCTGCCCGGGGTAGCCCTGGCCGCCGCGCTGGTCATGGCGATCGGGCTCAGCCGCATCCTGCTGCAGGTGCATTTCGCCAGCGACGTTGCCGCCGGCTTTGCCATCAGTTTCGCCTGGCTGGCGCTCTGCGCGGCCGTGGCCGAGCGCCTGGGCCGCGCATCACGGCAGGATCAGGGCATTCAGTAACCGTGCCTGCGGCTCGCCGGCAGAGGCCGGGCGCAGCGGCGCGCAGGCATAGCGCCCGCCGGCCGTGGCAATCGCCTGGTCCAGCCGGCGCGCCCGTTCCGGCGGCGGCGGCTCCAGGTCCACGATCAGTTTGCCTGCCACCTGCGCCGTCACCTCGCCGTCGCTGAAGCGCTCCAGCGTGCGGTCGATCTCGCGTTCGCGCGGCAATGCCAGCACGATGGTGTCCGATTCCGCCAGCGCCTCGCGCGCCGAGGTTGCCAGCGTCGCGCTGCCACGGAAATCCTCGCAGCGGTCCGGGTCGATGTCATAGATCGTCAGGGCAATGTCGGGTTCGGCCGCCAGCAGCCGCTGCGCTGCCAGCGTGCCGGTACGGCCCATGCCCACGATGCTGATCCGCGGGCTCATGGCTTGGGCACCGACCAGGTGCTGACGATATGCGCCAGCGGCTCGTCCGACCCGGCGGCGGTCAGGATGACCTCGCCCGCCGACAGCCGGCCCACCTTCAGCAGCCGCGCATCGGCATGAATCGCTCCGGCCGGGCTCTTGCGCAGGAAGTTGATGGTCAGGCTGGCCGTCACGGCGTGGGCCTGCCCGGTGGCGCCGACCACCGCCGCATACATGGCCAGGTCCGCCAGCCCCATCAGCATGGGCCCGGCCACGATGCCGCCCAGCCGCTGGTGGCTGTCGCGGGCAGGCAGCACCGCCAGCGCGGTGCCGCGGCCGATCCGCTGCACCTCGATGCCCAGCAATTGCGAAAAAGGATGTTGTTCGGCCAGCAGCAGGCGAAAGTCGGCCAGGCTGATCAGCGGCGCCTCGGCATCGGCGCAGGGCAGGGTGGTGGCGGTCATCGTTGTTCCAGCGCGTTGCAGTAGTGATCCAGCAGGATGTCGGCCCGCTGGCCCAGGGATTTCAGGCGATGGGTGTGCAGCAGCAGCAACAGGCCGATGAGATAGGTGAAGACATTCATCTGCTCGGCCTGCACGGTTTCCGGGGGCCAGGCCTTGGTGCGCGCCAGCGCGATGCCCAGCAGGTCCACGCACTGCCGCAGTCGGCCGTTGAGTTGTTCGTCCATCTCGCGGCCCAGGCCGCGCGGCCCCAGCCCCTGGAACAAATACAGGCCCAGCGAGAAATCGGTGCGGCGTTCGGCGTAGTAGCCGAAGAAGGCCTGGATCGCCCGGCGTGCGGCGGTGGCTGCTTCGCCGCCCGCTGTCGCCGCCGCCAGGTGCGCGTGCAGCCGCTGCAGGGATTCGTCCAGCAGGGCGCCGTACAGGATCTCCTTGCCCCCGAACCAGGGGTAGATCGCGCCCGTGGTGCAGCCGGCCTCCTTGGCGATGGCGCGCAAGGTGGTCTTTTCCAGGCCGTCACGCTCGAACACCCGCTGCGCGGCGTCCAGGATCATTTGGCGGCGCAGGGCGCTCAGGCGTTCGTTGCGGTCGGCGCGCTGGGTCGGGGTGGGCATACGTCGATGAGGCGGTGGCGGGGCGCCGGAATATGTCTATGTTCTTAAATGATATCGATGATTTATTTATATAACAACGTTATTGAAACTGACGCGAAAGAACAGGTTCAATGCCGCAGGGCGACTCGGGCAAACGCGGTACAACGGGTCCGGCGGGATGGGAAAGGCGCCTGAAAGAAACGCTGGCGACGCACCCCATTTATTAGGGCCAGGGCTGAAAGTCGCATGGATACGTGGTCGTTTGCAAAACGCCGGGTTAGCCCTAGTGCCATTGGCGCGATGTTGCAATATCCCAACAGGGCTGTCGCAAACCTGCACTTTTCTGACCCGGACCATAGCCAGCCCCCCTGATTTTTGATGCAATAGCGTCAACTTCCCTTCGCGGAGTTAGGGGGGCGGCAGGCTGGTTTGCTGGATTGCTGCTCTTGTCACTCAAATCAACGGAGATTTCTTAAATGAAAAAGACTCTGCTCGCTGCCGCCCTGCTCGCCGGTTTCGCCGGTGTCGCCCAGGCAGAAACGTCTGTCACCCTGTACGGCATCATCGACACGGGCCTCGGCTACAACAAGATCAGCGGTGGTACCGACGCTCAGAACGGTAGCAAGTTCGGCATGATCAACGGCGTCCAGAACGGTTCGCGCTGGGGTCTGCGTGGTTCGGAAGATCTGGGTGACGGCCTGCGCGCTGTTTTCCAACTGGAATCGGGCTTTGATTCGGGTAACGGCACGTCGGCCCAAGGTGGCCGTCTGTTCGGTCGTCAAGCCACCGTCGGTCTGGCCAGCGACAGCTGGGGTCAACTGGACTTCGGTCGCCAAACCAACATCGCGTCGAAGTACTTCGGCTCGATCGACCCGTTCGGCGCTGGTTTCGGCCAAGCTAACATCGGTATGGGCCTGAGCGCCACGAACACCGTCCGCTACGACAACATGGTCCTGTACCAAACCCCGTCGTTCAGCGGCTTCCAGTTCGGCGTCGGCTACTCGTTCAACGCGAACGACGTCAACACCGCCCAAACCGGCTTCAAGACCGCCGACAACACCCGCGCCATCACGACCGGCCTGCGTTACGTCAACGGCCCGCTGAACGTCGCTCTGTCGTTCGACCAACTGAACGCCTCGAACAAGCTGACCCAAGGTCAAGTTGACGCCACCCCGCGTCAATACACCATCGGCGGTTCGTACGACTTCGAAGTTGTGAAGCTGGCTCTGGCCTACGCTCGCACGACCGACGGCTGGTTCGGTAGCCAAGACGTCAAGACCTCGGCCGGCACCGTCGGCTTCGGCACCAACGCCTTCGCTGATGGCTTCAAGGCCAACTCGTACCTGGTCGGCCTGTCGGCCCCGATCGGCGGCGCTTCGAGCCTGTTCGGTTCGTGGCAGCGCGTTTCGGCCAGCGGCACGCAGCTGACCGGCGACGACGCTACGATGAACGTGTTCAACCTGGGCTACACGTACGACCTGTCCAAGCGTACCAACCTGTACACGTACGGTTCGTATGCCAAGAACTACGCCTTCATCGACGGCCTGAAGTCGACCGCTGTCGGCGTCGGCATCCGTCACCGCTTCTAATCCAAAGCAGGGCGCAAGCCCTGCCTGGATTTGCAGCGCATGAGCGGGTTTCGGCCCGCTCATATGAAGCCACCTTTCGGGGTGGCTTTTTTTATTTTCAATCGGGATTTTGCGGCCACTGTGCGGGCGTTTTTGGGTGCCTGCTGGAGGTGTGGGCGCGGCGTGCGTTAAGCTTGTTTTCTTCCGCCGAAAACTGCCATTGTTCCATCAGAGGAATGCAGTCTTTCACCCGCTGTTCCCGCTACAGAGTTCAGCCAGAAGTAACCGCGCGAATGCTACAATCCTAAGGTTTGCGCATTTGACGGACGCCTGAATGAACCTGCAACAGTATTTTCCCGTCCTGCTGTTTATCGTAGTGGCCACCCTTATCGGGTTCGCGCTTCTGACGGCCGGCTCCCTCCTTGGCCCGCGGCGTCCTTACGCCGAGAAGCTATCACCCTATGAGTGCGGCTTCGAAGCCTTCGAAGACGCCCGCATGAAGTTTGACGTGCGCTACTACCTCGTGGCGATTCTGTTCATTCTTTTCGACCTGGAAATCGCGTTCCTGTTCCCCTGGGCCATCGCCCAAGGTACGGTCGGGCTCGTCGGCTTCTGGACGGTCATGGTTTTCCTCGCCGTGTTGACCGTCGGCTTCATCTACGAATGGAAAAAGGGCGCGCTGGACTGGGAATAACCCGCCGCCGGGTTGTTCACTGCATTTCACTGCACGCTATCAGAGACGAATATGGCTATAGACGGCATTCTCAAGCAAGGGTTCATCACTACCAGCGCCGACAAGTTCCTTAACTGGGCGAAGACGGGCTCCATGTGGCCCATGACCTTCGGCCTGGCCTGTTGCGCGGTCGAGATGATGCACGCGGGCGCGGCCCGCTACGACCTGGACCAGTTCGGCATCATCTTCCGTCCCAGCCCCCGCCAGTCCGATCTGATGATCGTTGCCGGCACGCTGTGCAACAAGATGGCGCCGGCGCTGCGCAAGGTCTATGACCAGATGCCCGAGCCGCGCTGGGTCGTGTCCATGGGCTCCTGTGCCAATGGCGGTGGTTATTACCACTACTCGTATTCCGTGGTGCGCGGCTGCGATCGCATCGTACCGGTAGACGTCTACGTGCCGGGCTGCCCGCCCACGGCCGAGGCGCTGGTCTACGGCTTGCTGCAGATGCAGAACAAGATCCGTCTGACCAACACGATTGCGCGCTGATTCTTCGTACCGGTCCGCGGCCGCCACAACGCCGCCGCAGGCCCCTTCGAAACAGCGTATCGGTTCACCTAAGCGTACAAGATGATGACCAGGCTCGAAACCCTGAAAAACAATTTGCAGACCACCCTCGGCGCGGATATCGCGCTGACCGAGGCGCTGGGCGAGCTGACGCTCGAAGTGCCCGCGGAACAATGGTTCGCGGTCTGCAACAAGCTGCGCACCGAAGCTGGCCTGCGCTTTGAAACCTGTATCGACCTCTGTGGCGTCGACTACCTGACGTGGGGCAACGGCACGCGCGAACTGCCCGAGGAAGCCAACGCCAAGGTCCACCGCGCCCGTTTCGCGATCGTCGTGCACCTGTTGTCCATCGAGAACAACTGGCGCCTGCGCGTGCGCACCTGGGCCGCCGACGATGAATTCCCCATCGTTGCCTCGCTGATGGAATGCTGGCCCGCCGTGGGCTGGTTCGAGCGCGAAGCCTTCGACCTGTACGGCATCGTCTTCGAAGGCCACCCCGACCTGCGCCGCATCCTCACCGACTACGGCTTCATCGGCCACCCGTTCCGCAAAGACTTCCCGCTGTCCGGCACCGTCGAAATGCGCTACGACCCGGAACAACGGCGCGTCATTTACCAGCCCGTCACGATCGACCCGCGCGAGATCACTCCGCGCGTGGTCCGCGAAGACACCTACGGCTTGGGGCGTTAAATCATGGCAGAAATCAAGAACTACACGCTTAACTTCGGCCCGCAGCACCCGGCTGCGCACGGTGTGTTGCGCCTGGTGCTCGAGCTGGACGGCGAAGTCATCCAGCGCGCCGACCCGCACATCGGCCTGCTGCATCGCGCCACCGAAAAGCTGGCCGAGCACAAGACCTACATCCAGGCGCTGCCCTACATGGACCGCCTGGACTACGTGTCCATGATGTGCAACGAGCACGCCTACGTCATGGCCATCGAAAAGCTGCTGGGTGTCGAGGCCCCGCTGCGCGCGCAGTACATCCGCGTGATGTTCGACGAGATCACCCGTCTCCTGAATCACCTGATGTCGCTGGGCTCGCACGCGCTGGACGTGGGCGCCATGGCCGTGTTCCTGTACGCCTTCCGTGAACGCGAAGACCTGATGGACTGCTACGAAGCGGTCTCGGGCGCGCGCATGCACGCGGCCTACTACCGTCCGGGCGGCGTCTACCGCGACCTGCCGGACACGATGCCGCAGTACGGCGACACCAGCAAATATCGCGGCGAAAAGGAAATGCGCGTCATGAACGACGCCCGTTCCGGTTCGCTGCTGGACTTCATCGAAGACTTCACCAACCGCTTCCCCGCCTGCGTCGACGAGTACGAAACCCTGCTCACCGACAACCGCATCTGGAAGCAGCGCCTGGTGGGCATCGGCGTGGTCGATCCCGAACGCGCCAAGGCGCTGGGCTTCACCGGCCCGATGCTGCGCGGTTCCGGCGTCGCCTGGGACCTGCGCAAGATGCAGCCCTACGAAGTCTACGACCTGCTCGATTTCGACATCCCCGTGGGTGTCAACGGCGACTGCTACGACCGCTACCTGGTCCGTATCGCCGAAATGCGTGAAAGCAACCGCATCATCCGCCAGTGCGTGGAATGGCTGCGCAACAACCCGGGCCCGGTCATGATCGAGAATCACAAGATCGCCCCGCCCAAGCGCACCGCCATGAAGACCAACATGGAAGAGCTGATCCATCACTTCAAGCTCTTCACCGAAGGTTTCCACGTGCCCCCCGGTGAAGCGTTTGCCTCGGTGGAACACCCGAAGGGCGAGTTCGGCATCTACCTGGTGTCGGATGGCGCCAACAAGCCTTACCGCCTGAAGATTCGGGCGCCCGGCTTCGTCCACCTGCAATCGCTGGATGAAATGTCGCGCGGTCACATGATCGCCGACGCCGTCACCATCATTGGTACGCAAGACATCGTTTTCGGCGAGATCGATCGCTGATCCGCCCAGACAGTCACGAGCACGCCCGCATAACCCGGATTCAAACTATGCTGCTTTCCGAACAGGCCTACCAGAAAATCGACCGAGAACTCGCGAAGTTCCCGGCCGACCAGCGGCAGTCCGCCATCATGGCCTCTCTTGCGATCGCGCAAGAAGAGAAGGGCTGGTTGGCTACCGACATTATTGAAGATGTGGCCAACTACATCGGCGTCCCGCCCATCGCGGTCCAGGAAGTCGCCACCTTCTACAACATGTTCGACGTCAAGCCCGTCGGCAAGAACAAGATCGCCGTCTGCACGAACTTGCCCTGTGCCTTGCGCGACGGCGAACGCGCTGGCGACTACCTCAAGCGCAAGCTGGGCGTGGACTATCGCGAAACCACCGCCGACGGCCAGTTCACCCTGGTCGAGGGCGAATGCATGGGCGCTTGCGGCGATTCCCCCGTGCTGATCGTGAACAACAAGCATATGTGCGTGCGCATGACCGAAGAGAAGCTGGACGCGCTGGTCGCGACCCTCAAGGCGCAAGGAGAGTCGGCATGAACGCGCCCGACATCTACAAGCAGTTCGCGCAAGGGCTCGAGCCCAACCCGCTGAACGACCTGGCCAATTCGATGTGCCTGCACGGCCGGCATATCAAGCCGCAGATCATGGCCGACGTCGACGGCGCCAACTGGCGCCTGGCCGACTACGTCAAGCGCGGCGGCTACGAAGCCCTGCGCAAGATCCTCACCACCGGCATGAAGCCGGAAGACGTGATCGCCGAAGTCAAGGCTTCGGGCCTGCGCGGCCGTGGCGGCGCGGGCTTCCCGACCGGCCTGAAGTGGAGCTTCATGCCGCGCGCCTTCCCGGGCCAGAAGTACCTCGTCTGCAACTCCGACGAAGGCGAACCGGGCACGTTCAAGGATCGCGACATCCTGCGCTTCAACCCGCACATCGTGATCGAAGGCATGGCCATTGCCGCCTACGCCATGGGTATCAGCGTCGGCTACAACTACATCCACGGTGAAATCTTCGAAGTCTACGAGCGCTTCGAAGAGGCCCTCGAAGAGGCGCGCGCCGCCGGCTTCCTGGGCGACAAGATCCTGGGTTCGGAATTCAACTTCCAGCTGCACGCCTTCCACGGCTACGGCGCCTACATCTGCGGCGAAGAAACGGCGCTGCTCGAATCGCTGGAAGGCAAGAAAGGCCAGCCGCGCTTCAAGCCGCCTTTCCCCGCCAGCTTCGGCCTGTACGGCAAGCCCACCACCATCAACAACACCGAAACCTTCGCGGCGGTGCCCTGGATCATCCGCAACAGCGGCCAGGCCTACCTCGAAGTCGGCAAGCCCAACAACGGCGGCACCAAGCTGTTCTCGATCACCGGCGACGTCGAACGTCCCGGCAACTACGAGATCCCGCTGGGCACCCCGTTCTCGACGCTGCTGGAACTGGCTGGCGGCATGCGCGGCGGCAAGAAGCTCAAGGCGGTCATCCCCGGCGGCTCCAGCGCCCCGGTGCTGCCGGCCGACATCATGATGGAAACCACGATGGACTACGACGCCATCGCCAAGGCGGGTTCCATGCTGGGTTCGGGCGCCGTCATCGTCATGGACGAAACGCGCTGCATGGTGAAGTCGCTGCTGCGCCTGTCGTATTTCTATTTCGAGGAAAGCTGCGGCCAGTGCACGCCGTGCCGCGAAGGCACCGGCTGGCTCTACCGCATGGTGCACCGCATCGAAAACGGTCACGGCCGTCCGGAAGATCTGGACATGCTGGACAACGTGGCAGGCAACATCATGGGCCGCACCATCTGCGCCCTGGGTGACGCCGCCGCCATGCCCGTCCGTGGCTTCCTCAAGCATTTTCGCGACGAATTCGCGCACCACATCGAGCACAAGTCTTGTGTGGTTCCGCAATATCTGTAGGTCTCAGGAACAGCAATGGTTGAACTAACCGTCGACGGCAATACGGTAGAAGTGCCCGAGGGCAGCATGGTGATGCATGCGGCCCAGAAAGTCGGGCTTTACGTGCCGCATTTCTGCTACCACAAGAAACTGTCCATCGCGGCGAACTGCCGCATGTGCCTGGTCGAAGTGGAAAAAGCGCCCAAGGCGCTGCCCGCCTGCGCCACCCCCGTGACGAACGGCATGGTCGTGCACACCTGCTCCGAGAAGGCTCGCGCCGCTCAGAAGTCGGTGATGGAATTCTTGCTCATCAATCACCCGCTCGACTGCCCGATCTGCGATCAGGGCGGCGAATGCCAGCTGCAAGACCTGGCCGTGGGTTATGGCGGCTCCGCCTCGCGCTACCAGGAAGAAAAGCGCGTGGTGTTCCACAAGGACCTCGGTCCGCTGGTTTCCGCCGAGGAAATGAGCCGCTGCATCCACTGCACCCGCTGCGTGCGCTTCGGCCAGGAAATCGCAGGCGTCATGGAACTGGGCATGCTGGGCCGTGGCGAGCACTCCGAAATCACGTCGTTCGTGGGCCGCTCGATCGAGTCGGAGCTCTCGGGCAACATGATCGACATCTGTCCGGTGGGCGCGCTGACCTCCAAGCCCTTCCGCTACAGCGCCCGTACCTGGGAGCTGGCTCGCCGCCGTTCGGTCAGCCCGCACGACAGCCTGGGCGCCAACCTGGTCGTCCAGGTCAAGGGCGACCGCGTGATGCGCGTGGTCCCGTTCGAAGACGACGCCGTCAACGAATGCTGGATCAGCGACCGCGACCGCTTCTCGTACGAAGGCCTGAACAGCGAAGACCGCCTGTCCGCCCCGATGATCAAGGGCACCGACGGCAAGTGGCAGGAAGCTTCGTGGGCCGACGCCCTGGCTGCCGTGGCCCAAGGCCTGTCGCGGGTTCGCGACAGCTTCGGCGCCGGCCAGATCGGCGCGTTGGCGTCCGAATACGCCACCACTGAAGAATACGCACTGCTGGGCCGCCTGGTGCGCGCGCTGGGTTCGGAAAACATCGACTTCCGCCTGCGCCAGACCGATGCCGCCTTCGACGCCGCCCTGACCGGCGCGCCGTGGCTGGGCATGCCTATCGCCGAACTCGACAACCTGGACCGCGTCCTGGTCGTCGGCTCGTTCCTGCGCAAGGATCACCCGCTGATGGCCCAGCGCCTGCGCCAGGCCGCCAAGCGCGGTACGCAGATCCTGATGGTCGACAGCGCCGCCGACGATCCCCTGATGCCCGTCGCCGGCCGCATCACCGTGGCCCCGTCCGAGCTGCCGCGCGCGCTGGCCGAAGTCGCCGTCGCCCTGGCGCAAGCCAAGGACGCCGCGGTGCCGGCCGAATTCGCCTCGGTCACGCCGGGCGAAAACGCCAAAATCATCGCCGCCAGCCTGGCTTCCGGCGCCAACACCGCCGTGCTGCTGGGCAACCTGGCCGTGGCCAGCGCCCAGGCCTCGACCCTGGCCGCCAACGGCCGCGCCGTGGCTGACCTGGCCGGCGGCAAGTTCGGCTTCCTGACCTCCGGCGGCAACACCGTCGGCGGTTACCTGGCCGGTGCCGTGCCGGGCAAGGGCGGCAAGAACGCCGCCGCCATGCTGGCCGAGCCGCTCAAGGCCTACGTCGTGCTGCACGCCGAGCCGCTGCTGGATGCCGACAACGGCCAGCAGGCAATCGCCGCGCTGCGCGGTGCGCAGTTCGCCGTGGCCCTGACGCCTTACCGTTCGGCCGCTGCCGAGTGGGCCGACGTCATGCTGCCGGTGGCGCCGTTCACCGAAACCTCGGGTACGTTCGTCAACGCCCAGGGCCTGGCCCAGAGCTTCAAGGGCACGGTCGCGCCGTTCGGCCAGACCCGTCCGGCCTGGAAGGTCCTGCGCGTGCTGGGCAACGTCCTGCACCTGGCGGGTTTCGACGATGAAACGTCCGAATCCGTGCGCGACGCCGCGCTGGCGGGTGGCATCGAAGGCCGCCTGTCCAACGACATCAAGGCGCCGCTGGGCCTGGGCCAGGCCGTGGCCGGCCTGGAACGCGTGGCCGACGTGCCGATCTACCGCAGCGACGCCATGGTGCGCCGCTCGGAACCGCTGCAGGCCGCGCCGGCTTCGAAGAAGCCCGCCGCGCGCATGAACGGCCGCACGCTCACCAGCCTCGGCCTGACCGCCGGCGTCAAGGTGCGCGTGACGGGCGGGCAGGGCGCCGTCGAGCTCGAAACCGTGCAGGACGATGCCGTGGCCGATCGCGCCGTGCGCATTTCCGCAGCCTTTGAAAATACCGCAGCCCTGGGTGGCGCATTTGGTCAACTCAGCGTGGAGCGTGCCTGATGGAATGGCTCAATGTTCTTGAAAGCCAGGGTACGGCACTGCTGGGCCCGACGGTCTGGATGGTGCTCTGGACCCTCATCAAGATTGTCGTCATCGCCGTGCCGATCATCCTGTGCGTCGCCTACCTGACGTACTGGGAACGCAAGATGATCGGCGCCATGCACGTGCGCATGGGCCCGAACCGCGTCGGTTTCAAGGGGCTGTTGCAGCCTTTCGCCGACGTCTTCAAGCTGCTGACCAAGGAAGTCGTGGTTCCCAGCCAGGCCAACAAGGTGCTGTTCATCGTGGCCCCGGTGGTCACGCTGATGCCGGCGCTGGCGGCCTGGGCCGTGGTGCCTTTCGGCCCCGACGTCGTGCTGGCCAACGTCAATGCCGGCCTGCTGTACATCATGGCCATCACCTCCGTTGGCGTGTATGGCGTGATCGTCGCCGGCTGGGCCTCGAACTCCAAGTACGCGTTCCTGGGCGCGCTGCGCGCCTCGGCCCAGATGCTGTCCTATGAACTGGCCATCGGCTTCGTGCTGGTGACGGTGCTGCTGGTGTCCGGCAGCCTGAACATGTCGGAAATCGTGCATGTGCAGAACCGCGGCTGGTTCGCCGACAAGGGCCTGACGTTCCTGTCCTGGAACTGGCTGCCGCTGTTGCCGCTGTTCGTGATCTACGTGATCTCGGCCGTGGCCGAAACCAACCGCCACCCGTTCGACGTGGTGGAAGGCGAATCCGAAATCGTGGCCGGTCACATGGTCGAGTATTCGGGTATGGCCTTTGCCCTGTTCTTCCTGGGTGAATACGCCAACATGATCCTGCTGTCGTGCATGGCATCGATCATGTTCCTGGGCGGTTGGGCATCGCCGATCGATATCGCGCCGCTGACCTGGATTCCGGGTTGGATCTGGCTGGGTCTCAAGACGTTCTTCGTGGTCTCGTTGTTCGTGTGGTTCCGCGCTTCTTTCCCGCGCTACCGCTACGACCAGATCATGCGTTTGGGTTGGAAAATCTTCATCCCGCTGACCGGCGTTTGGCTGGTCGTGGTGGCGATCTGGATGCAGACGCCCTGGAACATTTGGCGCTAAGCCGCCAGGCAGAGGCAGGATATGGAAGCGATCAAAGATTTCTTCGGCAGCTTGATGCTGGCCGAACTGCTCAAGGGCATGCGCCTGACGGGCAAGTATTTCTTCAAGCGCAAGGTCACCTTGCGCTACCCGCAGGAAAAGACGCCCACGTCGGCGCGTTTCCGCGGGCTGCACGCATTGCGTCGCTACCCCAACGGGGAAGAGCGCTGCATCGCGTGCAAACTGTGTGAAGCCGTGTGCCCCGCACTGGCCATCACCATCGAATCGGACCAGCGCGATGACGGCACCCGCCGCACCACGCGTTACGACATCGACCTGACCAAGTGCATTTTCTGCGGCTTCTGTGAGGAAAGCTGCCCCGTGGACTCGATCGTGGAAACCCATATCCACGAATACCACGGCGAAAAGCGCGGCGACCTGTATTTCACCAAAGACATGCTGCTCGCCGTGGGCGACCGCTACGAAGCCGACATCGCCCGCCGCCGGGCCGAAGACGCTCCCTACCGTTGAGCCCAGGGTCCTGATCCATGACTTTTACCACTGTCCTGTTTTACATACTGGCCGCCGTGCTGGTGATCGCGGCGTTCCGCGTGATCACCGCGCGCAGCCCGGTCACCGCCGTCCTGCACCTGATCCTGGCCTTCACCAACGCGGCCATGCTCTGGATGCTGCTGGGCGCCGAGTTCCTCGCGCTGCTGCTGGTGCTGGTGTACGTGGGCGCCGTGATGGTGCTCTTCCTGTTCGTCGTCATGATGCTGGACATCCGCATGGATGCGCTGCGCCAAGGCATGAAGACCTACCTGCCGCTGGGCCTGATCATCGGTCTGGTCATGGTGGTGGAAATGGCCTTCGTGCTGGGGTCGACCTGGTACGGCTCGGGCCCGCAAGCCCCGGTTGCCGGCGACTACAACAACGCCCGTGCCCTCGGTGAAGTGATGTACACGCAGTACATCTACGCCATCGAAGTCGGCGCCGCGCTGCTGCTGGTCGGCATGGTCGCTGCCATTGCCCTGACCCTGCGCCGCCGCCGCGACGTCAAGTACAACGACCCGGTTGCCGCCGTCCGCGTGCGCTCGAAGGATCGCTTCCGCATGGTGAGCATGCCCGCCCAGAGCGAGCGCGCCCAGGCCAGGAACGGCGCCTCGGCGCCTGCCGCCGCGCCCCAAGGAGAAAAACAATGACGCTGACGCTGGCCCACTATCTGATCCTGGGGGCGATCCTGTTCGCCATCGGGATCTTCGGCATCTTCCTGAATCGCCGCAACCTGATCATTCTCCTGATGTCCATCGAGCTGGTGCTCCTGGCCGTCAACATGAACTTCGTGGCGTTCTCCAGCTGGTTCGGCGACACCGCCGGCCAGGTGTTCGTGTTCTTCATCCTGACCGTGGCTGCCGCTGAAGCGGCGATCGGCCTGGCCATTCTGGTGCTGCTATTCCGCAACCTGAACACGATCAACGTTGACGATCTCGATCGCCTGAAGGGCTGACGGGGTATTGGAAGAAAATGTCTAGCTCACCCAATCTCTACCTGCTCATCGCGCTGGCGCCGCTGGCCGGAGCAATTCTCGCGGGCCTTTTCGGCACTGGCTTCCTGGGCCGTCCCATCGGTCGGCGCGCCTCGCACGTCATCACCATCCTGGGCGTGCTCATTTCCGCCATCGGTTCGGTGGTGGTGCTGGGCGACGTGCTCAACGGCCTGCGCTTTGACGGCGCGGTCTACACCTGGAGCCTGATCGGCCAGACCAAGCTGGAAATCGGCTTCCTGATCGATCCGCTGTCGGCCATGATGATGGTCGTGGTGACCTCGGTGTCGCTGATGGTGCACATCTACACCATCGGCTACATGGCCGACGATCCCGGCTACCAGCGCTTCTTCTCGTACATCTCGCTGTTCACGTTCTCCATGCTGATGCTGGTGATGTCGAACAACATGGTGCAGCTGTTCTTCGGCTGGGAAGCGGTGGGCCTGGTGTCGTACCTGCTGATCGGTTTCTGGTACACCCGCCCCACGGCGATCTTCGCCAACATGAAGGCGTTCCTGATCAACCGCGTCGGCGACTTCGGTTTCGTGCTGGGCATCGGCCTGCTGTTCGCCTATGCCGGCACCATGCACTATGGCGAAGTCTTCGCCCAGGCCGACAAGCTGGCCACCCTGACGCTGCCCGGCTCGGACTGGATGCTGCTGACGGTGGCGTGTATTTGCCTGTTCATCGGCGCCATGGGCAAGTCGGCGCAGGTGCCCCTGCACGCCTGGCTGCCTGACTCGATGGAAGGCCCGACCCCGATCTCCGCGCTGATCCACGCCGCCACCATGGTGACGGCCGGCATTTTCATGGTCGCGCGTTTCTCGCCGCTGTTCGAACTGTCGGACGTGGCGCTGTCGTTCATCATCGTGATTGGCGCCATCGGCGCGCTGTTCCTGGGCATCCTGGGCATCATCCAGACCGACATCAAGCGCGTGGTCGCGTATTCCACGCTGTCGCAGCTGGGCTACATGACCGTCGCGCTGGGCGCCTCGGCCTACTCGGTGGCGATCTTCCACCTGATGACGCACGCGTTCTTCAAGGCACTGCTGTTCCTGGGCGCCGGTTCGGTCATCATCGGCATGCACCACGACCAGGACATCCGCAACATGGGCGGCCTGCGCAAGTACATGCCCATCACCTGGATCACGTTCCTTCTGGGCACGCTGGCCCTGGTCGGCACGCCGTTCTTCTCGGGTTTCTACTCGAAGGAACACATCATCGAAGCCGCCGGCGCCGCCCATGTGTGGGGCGCAAGCTTTGCCTACTACGCCACGCTGATCGGTGTGTTCGTGACCTCGCTGTACTCGTTCCGCGTGTACTTCCTGGTCTTCCACGGCAAGGAACGTTTCGACACCAGCGACCACGGCCATGGCCATGGTCATGATGCCCACGGCCACGACGACCACGGCCACGACGACCACGGCCACGACGACCACGGTCATGACGACCACGGCCACCACGGCGGCAAGCCGCATGAGTCGCCCTGGGTCGTGACCCTGCCGCTCATCCTGCTCGCGATCCCGTCGGTGCTGGTGGGCGCCTGGGCGGTCGATCCCATGCTGTTCGGCAAGTTCTTCAACGGCGTGATCACGGTGCTGCCGCAGCATCCGGCCATGCACGAGCTGCACGAAGAATGGCACGGCTGGGTGGCCTTCGGCCTGCACGCCTTCCAGACCCTGCCGTTCTGGCTGGTCGTGGCGGGTGCGGTCATCGCCTGGTACTGCTACCTGATCAACCCGAAGGTTCCGGCCGCGATCAAGTCCAGCCTGTCGGGCGTGAACAAGGTGCTTGAAAACAAGTACTACGTCGACTGGGTCAACGAGCAGATCATCGCGCGCGGCCTGCGCTGCCTGGGCCGTGGCCTGTGGCAGACCGGCGACCGCGGCATCATCGATGGCTTCCTGATCAACGGTAGCGCCCGCGTGGTGGGCTGGGTGGCTGCAGTCAGCCGTCACCTGCAGTCCGGCTTCATCTATCACTACGCGTTCGCAATGATCATCGGCATCATGGCGCTGGTGACTTTCTTTGTGCTGATTCCCCAATGATGGCAAGCGAGATGGCATCCAACACTTTCCCCTGGCTCACGCTTGCGATCTTTGTCCCGATCGTATTCGGCCTGCTGGTGCTGGCGGTGGGCCGAGACGACCGTCCCGGCCTGACGCGCGGCCTGTCGCTGATCGGCTCGATCGCCGGCTTCCTCGTCACGATTCCGCTGTACACCGGGTTCGACTCCAAGACGGCTGCCATGCAGTTCGTCGAGAAGGCCTCCTGGATCGAAGCCTTCAACGTCAATTACCACCTGGGCATCGACGGCATTTCGCTGTGGTTCGTGCTCCTGACCGCCTTCATCACCATCATCGTGGTGCTGGCCGGCTGGGAAGTCATCACCAGCCGCGTGGCGCAATACATGGCCGCCTTCCTGATCCTGTCGGGTCTGATGGTGGGCGTGTTCGCCGCGCTGGACGGCATGCTGTTCTACGTGTTCTTCGAAGCCACGCTGATCCCGATGTACATCATCATCGGCGTCTGGGGCGGACCGAACCGTGTGTACGCGGCATTCAAGTTCTTCCTGTACACCCTGATGGGCTCGCTGCTGACGCTGGTCGCGTTCATCTACCTGTGGCACGCCTCGGGCGGTTCGTTCGACATCCTGACCTGGCAGCAGACCAAGCTGGGCTACACCCCGCAGATCCTGATCTTCGTGGCGTTGCTGGCGGCCTTTGCAGTCAAGGTGCCCATGTGGCCGGTGCACACGTGGTTGCCTGACGCCCACGTCGAAGCCCCCACGGGCGGCTCCATCGTGCTGGCCGCGATCATGCTGAAGCTGGGCGCCTACGGTTTCCTGCGCTTCTCGCTGCCGATCGCCCCTGACGCTTCGCACAGCCTGGCCGGCATGATGATCACGCTGTCGCTGATCGCCGTCATCTACATCGGCCTGGTCGCGATCGTCCAGGACGACATGAAGAAACTGGTGGCCTATTCGTCCGTTGCCCACATGGGCTTCGTGACGCTCGGCTTCTTCATCTTCAACACGGCCGGCGTCGAAGGCGCCATCGTGCAGATGATCTCGCACGGTTTCGTGTCGGGCGCCATGTTCATGTGTATCGGCGTGCTCTACGACCGCATGCACTCGCGCCGCATCGCCGACTACGGCGGCGTGGTCAACGTGATGCCGCGTTTCGCCACGTTCTTCATCCTGTTCTCGATGGCCAACAGCGGCCTGCCGGCCACCAGCGGTTTCGTCGGCGAGTTCATGGTGATCATGGGCGCGGTCGAGCACAACTTCTGGATCGGCCTCCTGGCGGCCACCGCGCTGATCCTGGGCGCTTCGTATTCGCTGTGGATGGTCAAGCGCGTGGTGCTGGGCGACATCGCCAATGACCACGTCCGTGAACTGACCGATATCAACCGCCGCGAATTCGTGATTCTTGGCGTGATGGCGATCGCCGTGCTGTACATGGGGATCTATCCCAAGCCCTTCACCGACGTCATGCACGTGTCGGTCGAGGCCCTGCTGCAACACGTTGCCGTCTCGAAACTGTAAGACAAGACAATGATGCAATCCCAAATCGATTTCGCCCTGGCGACGCCGGAAATCCTCCTGCTGGTTTTCGGCCTGGCTATCCTGCTCGTCGACGCGGTCAGCAATCACCCCGAGCGCAAGCCGACGTTCCTGCTGACCCTGCTTGCACTGGGCGTGCTGACCGTGGTGTCGGCGCTGCAGTGGAAGAACGGCGTTGCGGGTTCGACCTTCAACGGCCTGTACGTCACCGACGAACTGTCGCACCTGCTCAAGATCGCCTCGTACATCGCGGTGGCGGTCACGCTGGTCTACGGCCGTGTCTACGCCCAGCTGCGCGACATGATGCGCGGCGGTGAGCTCTACGTCCTGACGCTGTTCGCGCTGCTTGGCCAGATGGTCATGATCTCGTCGGGCAACCTGATCTCGATCTACCTGGGCCTGGAACTGATGTCCCTGGCGCTGTATGCGCTGATCGCCCTGCGCCGCGACAACGTCGTGGCCACCGAAGCCGCCATGAAGTACTTCGTGCTGGGCGCGCTGGCCTCGGGCTTCCTGCTGTACGGCATGTCGATGGTCTACGGCGCCACCGGTCACCTGGACCTGGCTGAAGTCTCCAAGGTCATCGCTGCCGGCAAGGCCGAGAAGCTGGCCCTGGTGTTCGGCATCGTGTTCCTGGTGTCGGGCCTGGCATTCAAGCTGGGCGCCGTGCCGTTCCACATGTGGGTGCCGGACGTCTACCAGGGTTCGCCCACCGCGGTCACCCTGATCCTGGGCGGCGCGCCCAAGCTGGCGGCCTTCGCCATCACGCTGCGCCTGCTCGTGGACGGCCTGCATGGCCTGGCCGCAGACTGGCAGCCGATGCTGATGATCCTGGCGGTGCTGTCGCTGGCCATCGGTAACCTGACCGCCATCGCGCAGACCAACTTCAAGCGCATGCTGGCCTACTCGACCATCTCGCACATGGGCTTCGTGCTGCTGGGCCTGATGTCGGGCTCGGTGGTGGGCAAGCCGGAACTGGCTTCGTCCGCCTACGGCGCGTCGCTGTTCTACATGCTGACGTACGTGCTGACCACGCTGGCCAGCTTCGGCATCGTGCTGCTGCTGTCGCGCCAGGGTTTCGAGTGCGAGCACATCGACGACCTGAAGGGCCTGAACCGCCGCAGCCCGTGGCATGCCGCCATCGTGCTGCTGCTGATGTTCTCGCTGGCCGGCATCCCGCCGCTGGTGGGCTTCTATGCCAAGCTGGCCGTGCTGCAGGCACTGATCAGCGCCGGCCATGTCACGCTGGCCGTGGTCGCGGTGATGTTCTCGCTGATCGGCGCGTTCTACTACCTGCGCGTGGTCAAGGTCGTGTACTTCGACGAACCCGCGGCCGATGCCGCCCCGATAGCAGCCACCTGCGGCCAACGCGGCGTGCTGTCGGTCAACGGCCTGTTGATCCTGGTGCTGGGCCTGTTGCCCGGCGGCCTGATGGCCCTGTGCGTGCAGGCCATCCGCAGCTCGCTCAGCCTGTAATCGGACCGGGCCATGAACCAGACCTTGGCGGTATGGCTCCTGATCGCGCTGGCGCTCGTCAGCGCGAACCTGCCGTTCCTGACCGAGCGCGTGTTCGCCGTGCTGCCCTGGAAGCAGGGCGGGGCGGATGCCGTCAAGCCGTTCTGGATGCGTCTGATCGAAGTGCTGGTGTTCTACCTGATCGTGGGCGCCCTGGGCTTCACGTTCGAGTCCGTGCTGGGCAACCGCTTCGCACAGACCTGGGAGTTCTACGCCATCACCCTGAGCCTGTACCTGGTGTTGGCGTATCCGGGGTTCGTGTACCGTTATCTTTTCAAACGGCATCCGCGCCTGCGCACTTGAACCGCAGGCTGTCGATAGGCCCAGAAGCCGCCAAACGCCCCGTCAGGGGCGTTTTTCATTGGGGGTGGCACAAGCGTGACGGTCCGGCCTTCGATCCGGTAGCGAGTCTCTGCGGGCGTCCCGCCGGGCACTGCCCGACAGGCGGGCATGGGGGCGCCTATCCGGGCCCATGTAGCGGCTGACCCTGGGGGTGGCAGGACGCGAGGCCAAGCGTCAGCGGCAAGGGGCGTGCTCAGAAACTGTTGGGAAAAACCATCGTTATGAGGTCAGGTTTATCGAGGAAATTTCCTTAACGCATGTTGTTTTTTCCTCTTTTGGTCTTATTTCACCAGTCTTTCAGGAACCTTTCAGCTTGTGCGGCCAGAATCGCAACCTACCGAAAAACAAGAATCGTTGTTATTCATATTCTGGAGAAGCCATTGAAATCCGAAGACTCCTTCGCCGTCACCTCGCTCAGCGGATCGCTGGCCGCGGTGCTGGCTACCCCGGCGCTGTTCCTGGCCCCGAACGCGCATGCGCAATCGGGCGGCCAGGGAGTGACGCAGTTGTCGCCCGTGCAGGTGCAGGGCGATTCGTACACGCCGTATGACGTCAAGGATTCCGCCTCCAAGAAGTTCACCGCGCCGCTGCTGGACACGCCGAAGTCGGTCCAGGTGATCCCCCAGGAAGTGATCCAGAACCAGGCGGCGTCCACGCTGACGGAAGCGTTGCGCAATTCCCCCGGCATCACCTTCGGCGCCGGCGAAGGCGGCAACCCCTTGGGCGACCGTCCCATCATCCGCGGCTATGACGCCCAGGCCAGCACCTACGTGGACGGCATGCGCGATATCGGCGCGACCTCGCGCGAAGTCTTCAACCTGGAGCAGATCGAAGTCATCAAGGGCTCGGACGGCGCCTATGGCGGCCGTGGCGGCGCGGGCGGCAGCATCAACCTGATAAGCAAGACGGCAAAGGCCGAGAATTTCACGGCTGCCAGCCTGGGTATCGGCACCGACAACTACTACCGCGGCACGATCGACAGCAATTGGCTGCTGGGTGAAAAGACGGCGTTCCGCCTGAACGCCATGTACCACGATGCTGATGTTGCCGGCCGAGACATGGTCAACAACAGCCGCTGGGGCGTGGCGCCCACGATCACGTTCGGTGTCAATTCGCCGACCCGCGTGACCTTGAGCTATTACCACATGCAGTCCGATGACTTGCCCGATAGCGGCATTCCGTACGCCTACCCGAGCACCAAGGTGCAGCGCAACGGCAGCTACATGGGCATCAAGGAAACGGGCCCCGCCAGCGTCAACCGCAATAATTTCTACGGCCTGGCCAGCGACTACCGCAAGACCACGTCCGACATGGGCACGATCGGCATCGAGCACGACTTTTCGGATCGCCTGACATTGCGCAATATGACCCGCTACACCTATTCCACCCAGGACTACGTGTGGACCCAGCCTGACGACAGCCAGGGCAACGTGCTCAACGGGCGCGTCTGGCGCCGCGCGAACACGCGCAGCAGCAGCGTCGACAGCTTGGCCAACCAGACCGAATTGGTGGGCAAGTTCGACACCGGCTCGCTCAAGCACAGCTTCAACGTGGGTATCGAGCTGTCCAAGGAAGAGGGCAAGAAGGATTCGCTGGCGATCAATCGAGGCTCGGGCACGCCGGGCAAGAACAACGCCTGCAATTTCCTGGGCGCGGCCTCGGGCTACAACTGCACGAGTCTGTACGATCCGGATCCGCATGATCCCTGGGTCAACACGCTGGACGGTGACCGCGTCGGCCAGCCGACCAAGTCGCGCACGATCACCAAGTCGATCTACGCGTTCGACACCGTCGAACTGACGCCGCAATGGCTGATCAACGGCGGCTTGCGCCTGGATCGCTACGAGACCAAGTTCACCAATACGCCCGCCAACAACTTCCAGGTCATCAAGCGTGACGACACGCTGGTGAACTACCAGTTGGGCCTGGTGTTCAAGCCCACGGATAACGGCAGCATCTACGTGTCCTACGCCACGTCGTCCACGCCGTCCAACGCGACGCTGGGTGAAGGCAGCGAAAGCCTCGCGCTGACGCCCGGACGCGGCAACGTAGGCTTGAACGCGGCAGACTTGGCGCCGGAAAAGAACAAGACCTATGAAGTCGGCACCAAGTGGGACGTGCTGGACCGCCGCATGACCCTGACGGCCGCGCTGTTCCGCACCGAGACGACAAACGCGCGGGTCACGCTGCCTACCGGCGACTACGCCATGGCCGGCAAGAAGGAAGTCAACGGCCTGGAACTGGGTTTCTCGGGTGCCATCACCCCCGCGTGGCAGGTGTTCGGTGGCTACACCTACATGAAGAGCAAGCTGAAGGACGGTTCGGGCGCGGATGAGGGCAACAATTTCCCCAATACGCCTGAAAACAGCTTCAGCCTCTGGTCCACTTATGCGGTGACGCAGGACCTGACGTTGGGTGGCGGGGCCTACTACGTGGGCAAGCAGTACGGCAACACGGCCAACACCGCGTACATCCCGTCGTACTGGCGCTTTGACGCGATGGCCGGCTACCGCTTCAACAAGAACTGGAACGTGCAGCTGAACGTGTTCAACCTGTTCGACAAGACCTACTACGACAAGGCGTATCCGGCTCACTACGCCAACATCGCACCGGGACGCTCGGCGATCCTGAGCGTGAACATGCGTTACTGATCGATCGGTTCCCGCGCCGCGTCCGCGCGGCCCGGGCCGGTGCTGCCGCTCCATCGGACGGCAGGGCAAGAAAAAGCCACCTTGAAAAAGGTGGCTTTTTTACGTCTTGCGGCAGCCGGGAGTCAGCTTTCGAACCAGTTCAGCACGCCATCCAGGCCCGACACGTTCAGCGCGTAGCGCGTCTGCTGCCGCACCAGCGGCTTGGCGTGATAAGCCACCGGAAACCCGGCCGCGCCCAGCATCTTCAGGTCGTTGGCACCGTCGCCCATGGCGATGATCTGCTCTTTGGTGGCGCCATGGGTGCGGGCGAATTCACGCAGGTAGACGGCCTTGGCGTCGGCGTCCAGGATGTCGCCCAGCACGCGGCCAGTCAGAACGCCGTTGTCGATTTCCAGCGTGTTGGCATGCGCGCTGTCCAGTTTCAGGCGTTCGCGCAGACGGTCGGTGAAGAAGGTGAAGCCGCCCGACACCAGCAGCACCTTGATGCCCGCGGCCTGCGCCGTGGTGATCAGGCGTTCGGCGCCGGGGTTCAGGCGCAGCTTCTCGGTGTAGACCTGTTCCAGCGCCTCGGCCGGCACATCCTTGAGCAGGGCGACGCGGCGGCGCAGGCTTTCGGAGAAGTCCTTGATTTCACCGCGCATTGCGGCTTCGGTGATCTCGGAAACCTTGTCCTTCACGCCGGCCACGCCCGCGATCTCGTCAATGCACTCGATGTTGATCAGCGTCGAATCCATGTCCATCGCCAGCACCTTGCAGTGCGACAGCTTCAGGCCGGCGGGCAGGAAGGCGATGTCGATGCCATGGCGTTCGGCCCAGCCGGTCACGTCGGCGCGCGTGGCGTCGTCGTGTTGCACGTCGAGCAGCCGGGCGGCCGTGGCGCTGATGCGGGCTACACCCTGGGCCTGGGCCAGCGCGGCGATCTGCTCGGCGTGTTCGACCGTCAGGCCGGGAGATTGAACGACAAGGTGATGGATAGTCATAAAGATGCGAATGTCGGGGCGGGTTACTTCAAGGCGCGCAGCACGGCGCGCACGGCGTCGGCGCGGGCGGGTATTTGCGCAGCCTTGATCTCAACCCGCAATTTATCCTGTCCGGCGAGTTTGATGTGGCGTTGGCGCTGCACCAGTTCAATGATTTTGGCGGGATCGACGCTGGTCTTGGGGCCGAACTGCAGCAGCGCCTGGGTTTCGCTGGCGTCGATCTTGACGATGCCCAGCGGTTGCGCGGCCAGGCGCAGGCGGTGCGTGGTGAGGAGCGTCTGGGCGGCTTCGGGCAGTTTGCCGAAGCGGTCGATCAGCTCTTCCTGGATGTGGATCAGGTCGTCTTCATCGGCGGCATGGGCCAGGCGCTTGTACACGCCCAGGCGTGCATGCACATCGGCGCAATAGTCGGACGGCAGCAGCGCGGGCGCATGCAGGTTGACCTCGCAAGCCAGGTTGAAGGGCGCATCCAGGTCGGGTTCTTCGCCGGCGCGCAGGGCGCGCACGGCTTCGTTGAGCATCTCGTTGTACATCGAGAAACCCACTTCCTGGATGTTGCCGGACTGCGAGTCGCCCAGCACTTCGCCGGTGCCGCGGATCTCCAGGTCGTGCATGGCCAGGTAAAAGCCCGAGCCCAGTTCTTCCATGGCCTGGATGG
Organism: Achromobacter sp. FW305-C-28; assembly: GCF_058783235.1. Taxonomy (NCBI): domain Bacteria; kingdom Pseudomonadati; phylum Pseudomonadota; class Betaproteobacteria; order Burkholderiales; family Alcaligenaceae; genus Achromobacter; species Achromobacter sp. FW305-C-28. The sequence continues at coordinate 425,514 of NZ_JBYSYL010000001.1, forward strand.
CTTCCAGCCGCTTCTTGGCGTTGCTGGTGATGGCGTCCTCGCCCGGCGTGAGCAGGTAGGCGTAGGCCTGGTGATGCGAACGGCCGACGCGGCCGCGCAGCTGATGCAGTTGCGCCAGGCCGAAGCGGTCGGCGCGGTGGATCACGATGGTGTTGGCGCTGGGTACGTCGATGCCGGTTTCGATGATGGTGGTGCACAGCAGCACGTTGTAGCGCTGTTGGTAGAAGCCCTTCATCACCTGTTCCAGCTCGCGCTCGGGCATCTGGCCGTGGGCCACCGCGATGCGGGCCTCGGGCACCAGCTCTTCCAGCCGGGCGCGGCGGTTGTGGATGGTTTCGACCTCGTTGTGCAGGAAATAGCACTGGCCGCCGCGCTTGAGTTCGCGCAGCAGTGCCTCACGCAGCGTGCTGCCGTCTTCGCGCCGCACGAAGGTCTTGATGGCCAGGCGCTTCTGCGGCGCGGTGGCGATGACGGAGAAATCGCGTATGCCTTCCAGCGACATGCCCAGGGTGCGCGGAATCGGCGTGGCGGTCAGGGTCAGCACGTCGACCTCGGCGCGCAGCGCCTTCAGCGCTTCTTTCTGGCGCACGCCGAAACGGTGTTCTTCATCGATGATGACCAGGCCCAGGCGCTTGAACTTCACGTCCTTGGACAGGATCTTGTGGGTGCCGATCACGATGTCGACGCGGCCATCGTTGATGCCCTCGATGGCGGCCGCGACTTCCTTGGGCGAGCGGAAGCGCGACAGTTCCACCACGCGCACGGGCCAGTCGGCGAAACGGTCCGAGAAGGTCTGCGCGTGCTGTTCGGCTAGCAGGGTAGTGGGGCAGAGCAGGGCGACCTGCTTGCCATTGGCCACGGCCAGGAACGCCGCGCGCAGCGCGACTTCTGTCTTGCCGAAGCCGACGTCGCCGCAGACCAGGCGGTCCATCGGCCGGCCCGAGGTCATGTCAGCCAGCACGGCTTCGATGGCGGCGGCCTGGTCGGCGGTCTCCTCGAAGCCGAAGCCTTCGGCGAAGGCCTGGTAGTCGTTGAGCGGCAGGTTGAACGCGAAGCCTTCGCGCGCGGCGCGCTGGGCGTACAGGGCGAGCAGTTCGGCGGCGGTGTCGCGCACCTGCTTGGCCGCCTTGCGGCGGGCCTTGTCCCACTGGCCCGAGCCCAGCTGGTGCAGCGGCGCGGCTTCCGGATCGGCGCCGCTGTAGCGGGCGATCACGTGCAGCTGCGACACCGGCACGTACAGGGTGCTGCCGTTGGCGTATTCGAGATGCAGGAATTCCATCTCGCCTTCGCCCATGTCCATGTTGACCAGGCCATGGTAGCGGCCGATGCCGTGCTGCGCGTGCACCACCGGGTCGCCGGCGCGCAGTTCGGACAGGTCGCGCACCATCGCTTCGACGTTGCTGGCGCGTTCCTGGTCGCGCTTGCCGCGCCGGCCGGTGCTGGCCAGGCCCGGATACAGGTCGTTTTCGGTCAGGAAGGCCAGGTTGGCCTGGGGCAACTCGAAGCCGGTGGCCAGCGGCGCGGCGACGATGCCGAAGTGCGCGTCGGACGCCAGGAAGGCCTCGACCGTGTCCGGCTGGGCATCCGGCGTGACGCCGAACTCGTTCAGCATCTGCACCAGCGTCTCGCGCCGGCCGGCCGAATCGGCGCACAGCAGCACGCGGCCCTGGTGCTTGCCGACCAGGGTGCGCAGCTTGGCGATCGGGTCGTCGGAGCGGCGCGCTACGCTGACGTCGGGGGCGGCACGGAAGTCGGGGTGCGGCTGGCCGGCGGCCAGCGACAGGCGGCGGAAAGCCTTCAGGTGGGCGTACAGCGCCTGTTCGTCCAGGAACAGGGCCGACGGCGGCAGCACCGGACGTTCGCGGTCGCTCTTGAGGAAGGTGTAGCGGCTGCCGGTGTCCTGGCTGAACCGCATCATCGCGTCGTCGATGTCGCCCACCGTGACGGTGATGGTGCCTTCGGTCAGGTAGTCGAACAGCGTGGCGGTTTCTTCGAAGAACAGCGGCAGGTAGTACTCGACCCCGGCGAACGGGATGCCGTTGCCGATGTCCTTGTAGGGCAGGGCGCGCGACGGGTCGCCTTCGAAGACCTCGCGGAAGCGCGCGCGAAAGCGGTTGCGCGAATCCTCGTCCATCGGGAATTCGCGGCCAGGCAGCAGCTGCACCTCGCGGACCGGATACAGGCTGCGCTGGGTGTCCACGTCGAAGCTGCGGATCGTTTCGATTTCGTCGTCGAACAGGTCCAGCCGGTAGGGCAGCGCCGAGCCCATCGGGAACAGGTCGATCAGCCCGCCGCGCAGGCAGAATTCGCCGGGCGCGGTGACCTGGGTGACGTGGTTGTAGTTGGCCAGCGTGAGTTGCGCCCGCAACGCGGCTTCATTCAGCTTGTCTTTCTGGCGGAACGAAAACGTGTAGGCCGCCAGGAACGAGGGCGGGGCCAGCCGGTACAGCGCCGTGGTCACCGGCACCGTCAGCACGTCCACGGACTTGGTCATCAGCGAATGAAGGGTGTGCAGGCGCTCGGAGATCAGGTCCTGGTGCGGGGAAAAGGCGTCGTAGGGCAGCGTTTCCCAGTCGGGCAGCTGGCGCACCCGCAGCCCGGGGGCGAACAGGGCGATTTCCTCGGCCAGGCGCTGCGCTTCAAGGGGCTCGGCGGTCAGGATCACCAGGGGCGCGGCCGCCTGCCGGGCCAGGTCGGCCAGCAGCCAGGCGTCGCCGGACCCCGGCGGGCGGGGCTGGGCGTAGCGCGCGCCGGCTTTCAGCGCGGCAAGAGTGGGGGCGGTCGCGGGGACGGGCGGCGCTGCCGTGGCGGAGGAGGAAGGGGCGGGCATCAGGCTGGGAGCAGGCATCAAGCGGAAGATTATAAAATCACCGAACCATGTCTGACTCAATCATTGCGATCGTTCCCGCCGCCGGCGTCGGCGCCCGCGCCAGCCGGCCCGGTGCCGAGGCCGTGCCCAAACAATATCGTCCGCTGGCCGGACAGCCCATGCTGCGCCACGCGGTCCTGGCGTTGCTGGCCGACGACCGCGTGTCGCAGGTGCGGGTGGCCGTGACGCCGGGCGACGGCTGGGTCGACCAGGCCTTGGCAGGGCTGCCGCGCACCGTGTGGCGGGCTTGCGGTGGCGCGACCCGCGCCGATACCGTGGCCGGGGCCTTGGCCGACAGCGGCGTACCCGACGATACCTGGGTGCTGGTGCACGATGCCGCCCGTCCCGGGCTGCCCGCCGCCGCGCTGGCCCGCCTGATCGACGCCTGCCTGCAAGACCCCGTGGGCGGCCTGCTGGCGCTGCCGGTGGCGGATACGGTCAAGGGCGGCCACGAGCGGGTCGAGCGCACGCTGGACCGTAACGGCCTGTGGCTGGCGCAGACCCCGCAGATGTTCCGGGCGGGCGCGCTGCGCGACGCCCTGACGGCCGCCGCCGTGAACGGCGTGGCGGTCACCGACGAGGCCTCGGCCCTGGAGGCCGCGGGCTATGCGCCCCTGCTGGTACCGGGCGCGATGCGCAATTTCAAAGTGACCTGGCCGGACGATTTCGAACTGATGGAAAAATGGCTATGAGTATTCCCTTCCGCGTCGGACAAGGTTTTGACGTACACGCGCTGGTCGAGGGGCGCCCGCTGATCATCGGCGGCGTGACCATCCCCCACACGCACGGCCTGTTGGGCCATTCCGATGCGGATGTGCTGCTGCACGCCATCACGGACGCGCTACTGGGCGCCGCCGGCCTGGGCGACATCGGCCGCCACTTCCCGGATACCGACCCGGCCTTCAAAGGCGCGGACAGCCGGGTATTGCTGCGCGAAGCCATGGCGCGCGTGCGCGCCGCCGGCTGGGTACCCGTCAACATCGACGCCACCGTGCATGCGCAGGCCCCCAAGATCGGCCCGCATGCGCCCGCCATGGTCAAGCACATCGCGTCGGACACCGGCCTGGCTGAAACCGAGGTCAACATCAAGGCCAAGACCAACGAGGGCTTGGGCTATCTGGGCCGCAAAGAGGGCATCTCGGCCACCGTGGTAGCGTTGCTCGCCCGCGCCTGACCGTTGTTTTTTTATATACGCGGATACATGTATATAACTAATTAACAAACGGAAAATATGGGCGCAAATGGCGTCCTTATTGCGGTCTGGCCCAGATGCCGCGCCGTTTGGGCCTGACTGCCGAAATCACGGCCTGTTTTCGTCTTGCGACGGGGTTTGAACTGGAATATTCTCCGCTATTCTCGCCTGAATATTAGGGACACTAGGATGCATGTACGTGGCGTTGCCCTGTTTTTGGCCCTCGTCGCATTTGGTTCGCCAGCACATGCTGAATTCGAGCAGCAACTCGGCCCGCTGGCCGGCGCGGTACGGCAGCAAATGCTGCAAGGCTGGACCGCAGGGGTCCAGGATGGCTGGTTCACCCTTCGCAACAAAGAGACCAGCGGCAGCGAACAGACGCTGTACCTGAATCTCGGGCCGGCGCCGGAAACGGGCCGCATCATCGACGTCAACGTCGTCCTGAATTCGCAGAAGCCCAAGGCCTCCATCGGCGTCGCGCTGACCAACCGCGCACGCAAGGGCCTGTGCCTGATCGAAATCACCGCCGACAAGAACACCCAGCTGTTCTGCCTGGACGGGCAGAATCGGCGCGACATCGCATCGGTGCCCAACCTGGCCAAGCTCGATGGTTCCGACCGCATCAAAGTGGTGGAAGTTCCGGGCGCCGCGCGCTTCATCGTGAACGGCCAGAAGATCGGTGACGTCGAAGATGCCGCCGCGCTGGGTTCCGAGGTCGGCATCATGGCGTACGACGTCGGCACGTTCGGCATCGCCGACTTCACAGTCAATTCCAACCTGGCACCCGCCAAGTCCGGTGGCGGCAACGCCCAGACCGGCGGCTTGCCGGCACGCAGCGGCGGTGGCGGGCAGCAGGGTGCGCCCCAGCAGACCGCGCCCCAGCAGGCCCCGGCCTCGGGCAACAACAGCGGTTTGCCGGGCTCTGGCCCCTATCCCCGTTTCGGCGGCGACTCCACCCGTATCGTGGCGGTCTACGTCGGCATCATGCGCAGCATTTTCCTGCACGAGTTCGGTCACGCCCTGATCGGCGAACTGGAACTGCCGTCCACGGGCGCCGAGGAAGACGCGGTCGATATCTATTCGGCGCTGCACATCGTCGAGCCGACCATGTACCCGTCCGACGACAAGGACACCAACACGATGGTGCAGGGCGCGGCCAAGTACGCGGCGCTGCAGTGGTACTACAGCGGCAAGCTGGCCGAAGCCAAGGGCGCGGGCAATTCGCCCTGGCAGGACGAGCACACGGGCGACCTCAAGCGCTTTCGCAACATGCTGTGCATCATGTATGGCGGCAACCCGGGCGTGTTTGAATCGCTGGTCGAGCAGGTCGGGTTCGAAGACCGCACCAAGGCCCGCTGCGGTGACGAGTTCACCAAGCAGAACCGTGCCTGGCGCCGGATCCTGGCCCCGTACACGCGAGTCGGCGCCTGGACGCCGGACGGCCAGCAGCCGGCCAACGCGCCCGGCGCTCCGGTCAACGTGACCTTCGAGCCGTCTTCGCGCCGCATCGGCAACCTGTTCGCCAACAACCTCTCGCAAGCCATTGGCGACAACATCAAGCTGCTGGGCAAGACCTACGTGCTGCCGCGGCCGGTAAACGTGACCTTCAAGGATTGCGGCAAGCTCAACGCCTGGTACAGCCCGCGCGAAGGCACCATCACGATGTGCTACGAGTTGATCGAGAACATCGCAGTGATGATTTCCGACATCGAAATGGGCACGGTCGGCGGCGAGATCAAGCAAGGTGGCGGCGCGCCCGGGCAGCAGCCCCGGCAACCGCAACAGCAGCCGCAGCAGCAGCCGCAGCAGCAGCCGCAGCAGCAACCGCAGCAGCAACCCTCTGGCGGCCAGCCTCAGCGCGCGCCGGCCGGCGGCTTCGACGAGCTGCAGGACATGGGCGTGCCGCCGACGAACCTGCTGTTCTCGGCGCCCTACAAAGGTCCGACGCCCATCAGCCACCCTCGCGCCAAGGTGATCACCACCAAGGACCTGGTCTATCTGCTCAAGAATGAGAAAAACCTCATGATGATCGATACCAGCGGCCTGCGTGAAACCGTGCCCGATGCGTATCCGCTGATCGACGCGGGCCAGGACGGCAGCGTCGCGGACCAGATGCAGAACGCGTTCGACGGCTGGCTGCACAAGAAGACGGGCACCGAGAAAGAGCACAACGTGCCCCTGGTCTTCATCGGCGCCAGCATGAACGACCGCTCGTCCTATAACGCCGCGCTGCGCGCCGGGACGCTGGGTTGGCCGGCCTACTGGTACCGTGGCGGAATCGAGGCCTGGGTCGCCAACGGCCTGCCGACCGTGCAGGTCAAGGCTGCCCAGGGCAATTGAGCATGAGCGCGTCGCCGTCAGCATGACGGTTGACGCGATCGCCGCCCAGCAAAAAGCCCGCCTGTTCGCACAGGCGGGCTTTTTTTATCGCCGCGAAACGCGGGTTTACTTGCCTTGGGCAGCCAGTGCCAGGGCGGCGGCATTGACCACGGAGGCGATGCGGCCAGCGTCGCGCAGTTGTTCCGTCGACAGGCCGTCCTTCTTCAGGTTCTCGTAGTGCGAAGCCACGCAGAAGTGGCACTTGCCGATGATGGAGGCCACCAGGGCGAACAGCTCGAAGCGCTTCTTGTCGACGCCGCCATGGGTGGCGTAGGCGTTCATGCGCAACTGGGCCGGCAGGCTCTTCAGTTGGGCATCGCCGGTCATTTCGACGTAGGGGTACCAGGTGTTGTTCATGCCCATGAGCGCGGAAGCAGTCAGCGCGGCATTGGCGTCGGCTTCGGACAGGCCGCTCTTGAAGGCCTCGACCAGCACCGGGCTGCGCGCGGCATAGGCGGCCGACAGGGCGGCGCCGACGGCGTCTTCCGGGGCCAGCGTCGAGCGGGCGATCACGGCGTCCAGATTCAGGCGGATGTCCTTGGCCCAATCCGGCAGCTGTTCCTTAATGGTCGTAAGAAATTCCATAGTTTTTACCTATAATCTAGAGCAGTTAAAGCCCAGCGAAGGACCCGCAAGCAGGTCCTCGGCCGGGCTGGAAATTACAGCGTGGCGCCGCCAACCGTACGGTTGCACGGGCACAGCTCGTCGGTTTGCAGGCCGTCGAGCAGACGCAGAACTTCTTCCGGGTTACGGCCGACGTTCAGGTTGTTCACCGAAACGTGCTGGATCGTGTTGTCCGGGTCGACGATGAAGGTGGCGCGCAGGGCAACGCCAGCACCCTTTTCGCGCACGCCCAGCTGGTCGATCAGGGCGCCGGTGGTGTCGCCGAACTGGTAGTGACCCAGCTTGTTCAGGTCCGGGTGCTCACGGCGCCAGGCCAGCTTGACGAATTCGTTGTCGCTCGAACCGCCCAGCAGGACGGCGTCGCGGTCTTCGAAATCCTTGGCCAGCTTGTTGAAGCCGACGATTTCGGTCGGGCAAACAAACGTGAAGTCTTTCGGGTAGAAGTAGATCACCTTCCACTTGCCGGGGAACGAGCTTTCGGTGATGTCTTCGAATGCGGACACGCCGTTTTCTTCGTGCTGGTTGAAGCCGGGCTTGACGCCGGTAACCTTGAAGGGCTCGAGTTTGTCGCCAACAGTTTTCATGTTTACTCCCAGTAGTTGTTGGTGGAATTAAGGCTGTGCCTCAAACCATAAATTCTACGCTATGGATTATCGTTGTCTAATTGATAATTCCTAAATTTGGCTTTGGGCAACTCTATCCGGGCAACCAGGCCGCCGCCCTCGCGGGGCAGCATGCGCAGGGCGCCGCCCACGTGCTTGAGCAGGCGTTCGACAATCGCCAGGCCCAGGCCTGCGCCACTGACGCCGGTGCGGGCAGCCTCGCCGCGCGAGAACGGCCGCAGCAGGCGGTCGACGTCTTCGGGGGCGATGCCGGGCCCGCGGTCCGACACCTCGATGACGATCATGCCGCCCTCAGCTTGCAGTGTCATGACCAAATGGGCCAGCCCATCGCTGGAACGACCGTAGCGGCGCGCGTTTTCGATCAGGTTGCTGACGATGCGCTTGAGGTCCAGCGCCGTGATGCGGGCGCGCAGGCCGGGTTCGAGGGTGGCTTCCAGGTCGCCACCCAGCGACGAGGTATGGCTGCGCTCGCGCTCGTAGAGTTCGGCCAGCACCGCCGAGATGTCGGTGGCCAACTGGGGCAGGGTGCCGGCCGGACGGGCGTATTCCATCAACTGACCGATACTGTGGTCGATCTGGCCCAGGTCTTCGTCGATGGCCTGACGGGCATCTTCGGACACGCCGCTCAGCTCGATTTCCAGGCGCATGCGCGCCAGCGGCGTGCGCAGGTCGTGTGATATGCCCGCCAGCATCAGCTCCCGGTCGGCCTCGGCCTGCCGCAAGTCTTTCGCCATGCGGTTGAACGACGCGTTCAGGTCACGGATTTCCAGCGGCCCCTGCTCGGGCAGTGGCGCAGGCGTTTCCCCGCGCGACAGCACCTGGGCTGCACGCGCCAGGCGTGACAGCGGTCGGTTGACGAAGCCCACGCTGACCGCCGCGCCCACCAGGGACAGCAACAGCGCCGTGGCGCCCCAGCCCAGCCATTCGATGCCGCCCGTCAAGCCGATCTGCTCGCGTTCGAACACCAGCCAGTACAGGTCTTTTTCGATCTGGAAACTGACCCAGAAGCCGGGTACCTGGTTCACCCCCCACGCGATCTGCGTTTCGGGGCCGAAGCGGGTGCGGATGTGCTGGGCAACGCGTTGCCAGTAGTCGTCGTCGGGCAAGGCTTCGGCGAAGTCGGTGACTTCGCGCGGATAGACCTGGATGCCTTCGTTGGTGGCCAGGTCGAGCAGGAGCTTGCTGCGTTCGCCGTTGTGCGAGTAGATCAGCGCGGTGCGCGTGATATTGACGGCCGTGATCACCCGCTGCGCCATTTGATTGGCGCGCGGTCCCAGCTCCATGCTGAAGAAGACTTGTAGCCACGCCCCCAGGCTGACCAGCATCAGCGCGGCCAGCAGCAGGAACGTGCGGCCGAACAAGCCGAGCCGCAAACGTGAAGTCAGGTTCCTGAAGGTTCTGCGCAAGCGGGGCACGAGGCTGCGCTCCTGCCCGGGGCGGGCGTGTCGGTCAGCTACCACCGTCCGGCACAAACACGTATCCGAGACCCCAGACGGTCTGGATGAATACGGGCTTGGACGGATTCGGTTCGATCAGCTTGCGCAGGCGCGAGATCTGAACGTCGAGGCTGCGGTCGAAGGCTTCGTACTCGCGGCCACGCGCCAGTTCCATGAGCTTGTCGCGGGACAGGGGGATCTTCGGGTGGCGCGCAAAGACCTTGAGCACCGAGAATTCACCCGTGGTGATGGGCACCTGTTCGCCGTTGCGCGTGAGCGTACGGGTCGACAGGTTCAGCACGTAGGGACCGAAGGCGATGGATTCGTTTTCCTGGCTGGGGGCGCCGGGATGTTCCTCGGTACCGCGGCGGCGCAGGATCGCGTTGATCCGAGCCAGCAGTTCCCGGGGGTTGAAGGGTTTGGACAGATAGTCGTCCGCGCCCATCTCCAGGCCGACGATGCGGTCGATTTCTTCCGCTTTGGCCGTCAGCATGATGATGGGCGTGTTGTCGTGGCCACCGCGCAGCCGGCGGCAAATGGACAGACCATCTTCGCCGGGCAGCATCAGATCCAGCACGAGCAGGTCGAAGTGCTCGCGTTGCCAGAGTTTGCCCATCTCTTTGGCGTCTTCGGCAACGAAAACGTTGAATCCCTGTTCGGACAAATACCGACGCAGCAAATCGCGCAAGCGCGGATCATCGTCGACGACGAGGATTTTTCGGGTGGGGGTGGTGTTTTGCGTATTCATGGCCGGAAATGTAACAGTGACAAGAACCAGCGGCTAGTAGGCGTTCACAAGATATTACACATTGCGAACCATGGTTGAAATCCCCCTTACATACGGGGGAACGGCCCGGTATTTCGTACAATCTGCTCCTATGGAACTAAACCTGCTGGCTCTGGAAACCTCTTCGTCGCGTTGCGGCGTGGCCCTTTTGCGCGCGTCGGGCGACCGGCTGGAGGTCAGCGTGCGCGAGCACGAGGGGTCCCAGGAGCACGCGGAACGGCTTTTGCCCATGGCCAACGAGCTGCTCGCCCAGGCCGGATTGCCCCCTGGCGCCCTGCACGCGGTGGCGTTTGGCCAGGGGCCGGGCGGCTTTACCGGCCTGCGGGTGGCCTGCGGCGTGGCCCAGGGCATGGGCATGGGGCTGGGCATCCCGGTGTTGCCCATTGTGTCGCACCAGGCCGTCGCCGCCCAGGCCGCTGGCGGGACGGACGAGGCCATCGTGGTGGCACTGGACGCCCGCATGAATGAGGTCTACCTGGCGGTGTACCGCCAGGCTGGCCCCGCGGACGGTGAACCCGTCTGGGAAACCCTGCAGGCGCCGCTACTGATCTCGGCCGCCGAGGTCGTGCCCTGGACGGCGCACCATCTGCCCGGCTGGTCGCGCACCGCCGGCAGGCCGCTGACCGTGGCGCTGGCAGGCGACGCCTGGGATGCCTACGCCGCCGAGATGACCGCGCCCGATGCCTGGCGCCGCGCCAGCGATGCCCTGCGGCCCGAGGCGGCCAGCGTGGCGCGCCTGGCGCGCCAGGGCTGGTTGCGTGGCGACGCCGTGCCGCCGGAACAGGCTGCGCCGCTGTACGTGCGCGACAAGGTGGCGTTCACCACCGCCGAGCGCCAGCGTGGCGAGGGCGGTAACCCGAAGGCCCCTTCGACCCTGGCGCCCGTGTGCCCGCAACCGTTGACCGACGCGGACCTGGACGAGGTCGTCGCGATCGAGGCCAATGTGCAGTCCTTTCCCTGGACCCGCGGCAATTTCGCCGATGCGTTGGCGGCCGGCTACGGCGCCTGGACGCTGCGGCGCGAAGGCCGGGTAGCGGGTTTCTGTATCGTGATGTTCGCCCCCGACGTGGCCCACGTGCTGGTGATCGCCGTGGCCCGCAGCCTGCATCGCCAGGGGCTGGGCAGCGTGTTGCTGGACTGGTGCGAGCAGCAGGCGCGCGAGCGCGGCCTGGAAGGGGTGCTGTTGGAAGTGCGGCCGTCCAACGTGTCGGCCGTCGCGTTCTACAAGGCCCGCGGCTATCTGCAGATCGGCCTGCGGCGGGGCTATTATCCGGCCGAGAAGGGCGGGCGCGAAGACGCCCTGGTGATGCAGAAGCGCTTTGATGCGCTGGCTGCGCCCCAGGGAGTGGCGGCATGACGGCCCCGAACGCCGCGCCGGCCTCGCCCGCGCCTCGCGTCAATCCGCTGCAGCGCCTGTGGCTGCGCGAGCTGGGCATGGAGCGCCTGTGGCTGCGTCCGGCCGCTGCGCCGGTGCCGCAAGTTGTTGTATCAAAAGAAGATTCTGCTGCGATCGGGCAGGCGTCCTCACCGCCGCCAGTGACGGCCGGCGCGGCGGCCCGGATCGCCGCCGCGCCGTCGGTGTCTGCCGATGGAATCCAGGCGGGTACGCCCCCAGCGGCTCCCCCGCCCGCGGTGGCGCCGCGTGCAGGGGCCCCAGCCGTCGCCGTGCGCAGCGGTCCGCCGCCACGCCCGGCACCAAAGGCGGATCCCGCCTCCGACACCGCGCCGGTGCGGGTGCCGGTGGGCGAGGCCGTTAAGAACGCCACCCTGGATGAACTGCGCGAACAAGTGGTGGCCTGCACCGCCTGCGGCCTGTGCGAAGGGCGTCGCCATGCGGTGTTCGGCCACGGCGGCCAGCCCACGCGCTGGCTGGTGGTGGGCGAGGCCCCGGGCGAACAGGAAGACCGCCAGGGCCAACCTTTCGTGGGTCGGTCCGGCCAACTGCTGGACGCGATGCTGTCGGCGGTGGGCATGAGCCGCGAGCGCGATGTCTTCATTGCCAACGTCATCAAGTGCCGCCCGCCGGGCAACCGCAATCCCAAGCCCGAGGAAATTGCCGCTTGCAGCCCCTACCTGATGCGCCAGATCGCGCTGCTCCAGCCCGAGCGCATCCTGGTGCTGGGTCGGTTCGCCGCCCAGGCGTTGTTGGGCACCGATGCCACCATCGGCAGCCTGCGCGGCCGTATCCACCAGATGAAGACGGACGAGGGCCGCGAGATTCCGGTGATCGTGAGCTACCACCCGGCCTATCTGCTGCGCAGCCCGGCCGAGAAGGCGCGCGCCTGGCAGGATTTGAAGCTGGCGGCCCGCATGTAGGGGGGGGCGTGTCCGTCTTCCGGGGCAAGCTGGCCAGGGAGATCAAAAAAAAGGCCGGCATCCGCGAAGACTGCCGGCCTTTCTTTTTCGAGGCGCTTCAGTGGTGCTTGGTCGAGTCCAGCGCGTGGCCGTGACCTTCCTGGCCGATCTGGTCGTGCAGGTCGGGGTTGGCGGCCAGGTTGCGCTTGCTCCAGCGCATGAACACCACCATCAGCACGGCGACCACGGTGCCGAAGATCACGATGATGATGTTGATGGGCAGTTGCAGCCACAGCAGCAGCGTGTACATGGCCACCATCAGCAGGATGTTGAGCTGCTCGTTGAAGTTCTGCACGGCGATCGAGTGGCCCGCGGACAGCAGCACGTGGCCGCGATGCTGCAGCAGGGCGTTCATGGGCACGACGAAAAAGCCCGCCAGGCCGCCGGTAATGAGCAACAGCAGGTAGACGCTCCAGGGCGAATACACCAGCGGCATCAGCAGCACGACCAGGCCCATCGCGGCGCCCACTGGCAGCACTGCCAGCGCGCGGCGCAGCGGAATGCGGCCGGCCAGGATCGAGCCGACCACCGTGCCCAGGGCGGCCACGCCCATCAGCATGGATGCCTTGTCGAGCTGGTAGCCCAGGTGGCTGCGGCCCCATTCGATGACAATCAGTTGCAAAGTTGCGCCGGCGCCCCAGAACAGCGTGGTGACGGCCAGGGAAATCTGGCCCAGCTTGTCGCGCCACAGCACGCAGACATAGCCCCAGAACGTGCGGATGAGCTTGACCGGGTTCTTCTGCTGCGGCGGATAGCGCACGTGGGTGTGCGGAATCAGCAGGTTGCACAGCGCCGCCAGCAGGTAGACGAAGGCGATGACCAGGATGGCGGCCTCGGCCGGCGTGTGCACCAGCTTGCCGATGAACGAGTGGTTCAGCAGCGCGGTCGACACCGTGGTCGAGATCAGCAGGCCGCCCAGCACCGTGCCCAGGATGATGGAGAAGACGGTCAGGCCTTCGATCCAGCTGTTGCCCTTGACCAGCATGGTCGGGGGCAGCATCTCGGTGACGATGCCGTACTTGGCGGGGGAGTAGGCGGCGGCGCCGATGCCCACGACCGCATAGGCGGCGCAGACGAGATAGGTCTGGTATTCAGGGGCGACGCCGACGCTGGCGTACGAGAACATCAGCAGGCAGCCGGCGACCTTCAGGGCGTTGGTCGAGAACATGACGCGGCCTTTGGGGAAGGAATCCGCCAGGGCGCCGACAAAGGCCGCCAGGACCACGTAGGCCAGCGCGAACGACCACTTCATCAAGGGCGCTAACCAGTCGGGGCCATGCAGTTCCTGTATCAAGGCGATGGCTGCGATGAACAGCGCGTTGTCCGCCAATGACGAGAAGGCCTGCGCGGCCATGACCAGATAGAAACCTCGTTTCAAGAATGTCCCCGTTCTTTGACCTGAGCCCGGTCAGTCTGCGTGAAAATTATGTGTCTTGCGAAAAAGTGTCAGCGAGTATAGCCCGTGGCGCGGGTAGGGCTATTGAGCGTTTGCCCGTGGGTTGCGGCAGGTCAGCCCAGGGGGACCCTGGATGCGGGCAGCCCCGGCTTGACCGTTGTTCACGTTTGGGGACAGACTGCCTGCGGTATCATACGACCCATACGTGAGCCGGCCCCCCAGGGGCCGGTTTGCAATGTGTGCGGCAGGTCCGTTAACGCCTTTCGTTCAACCCACCCCGTCGTCATCGTACTGTGCGTCTTACTCAGCTAAAACTCGCCGGCTTCAAGTCTTTCGTCGATCCCACCGTGATTCCCGTGCCCAGCCAGCTGGTGGGCGTGGTGGGCCCCAATGGCTGCGGCAAATCGAACATCATCGACGCGGTGCGTTGGGTGCTCGGCGAGGCCAAGGCCTCGGAGTTGCGCGGCGAGTCCATGCAGGACGTCATTTTCAACGGCTCGGGCAACCGCAAGCCGGCGGCCCGCGCGTCGGTCGAAATGGTGTTCGACAACAGCGAAGGCCGCGCTGCCGGGCAATGGAGCACCTACGCCGAAATCGCCGTGCGCCGCGTGCTGACCCGCGACGGCGCCAGCAGCTATTTCGTCAATAACCAGCAGGTCCGCCGCCGCGACATCCACGACATCTTCCTGGGCACCGGCCTGGGGGCGCGTGGTTATGCCATCATCGGCCAGGGCATGATCAACCGCCTGATCGAGGCGCGCCCCGAGGAATTGCGGGTGTTCCTGGAAGAGGCCGCGGGCGTGTCGCGCTACAAAGAGCGCCGCCGCGAAACCGAAAACCGCCTGTCCGACACGCGCGAGAACCTGACTCGCGTCGAAGACATCCTGCGCGAATTGAACAGCCAGCTGGAAAAGCTGGAAGCCCAGGCCGAGGTTGCCACCCGCTACCGTGAATTGCAGGCCGACGGCGAAAAGAAGCAGCATGCCCTGTGGTTCCTGAAGGAAACCGGCGCCCGCGAAGAGCGCGCCAGGAAAACCCAGGAAATGGCGCAGGCCCAGAACGAGCTCGAAGCCGCCATCGCCGGCTTGCGGGCCGGTGAGGCCGCGCTGGAATCCCGCCGCCAGGCCCACTACGCTGCCAGCGACGCCGTCCATGCGGCCCAGGGGGCGCTGTACGAAGCCAACGCCCAGGTGAGCCGTCTCGAGGCCGAAATCCGCCACGTGGTGGATTCGCGCAATCGCCTGCAGGCGCGCCGCGACCAGTTGCAGCAGCAGATCGTCGAATGGACCACCCAGCGCGAGCACTGCACCGAGCAGATCGCGCAGGCCGAAGAAGACCTGGCCGCCGGCGCCGCCCGCACTGAAGAGGCCCGCGCTACCGCCGAAGACGCCCAGGCCGCCTTGCCGGCCGTTGAGCAGCGGGTGCGCGAAGCCGCCTCGGGCCGCGACGAGATGCGCGCCGCCCTGGCCCGGGTGGAACAGAACCTGGCCCTGGTGGCGCAGACCCAGCGTGACGCCGACCGCCAGATGCAGACCCTGGAGCAGCGCCGCGAGCGCTTGCAACAGGAACTGCGCGAATTGCACAGCCCCGACCCGGTGCGCCTGGAACAGCTGGCCGGTGACCGCGTGGCGGGTGAAGACCAGCTTGAAGAAGCCCAGGAAGAACTGGCCACCCTGGAAGGGCGCGTGCCCGAAGCCGACGCCGAGCGCAGCCGCGCCCAGGCCGCCGCCCAGACCGACGCGCAGAACCTCGCCCGCCTGGAAGCCCGCCTGTCCGCGCTGGTCAAGCTGCAGGAAGACGTGCAGAAGCAGGGCGCGCTTGAACCCTGGCTGGCCAAGCACGAACTGGCCGGCCTGGCGCGGCTGTGGCAGAAGCTGCACGTGGAACCAGGCTGGGAAACTGCCCTGGAAGCCGCGCTGCGCGAGCGCATGGCCTCGCTGGAAGTGCGCAACCTGGACTGGGCCCGCGCGTTCTCCGACGATGCGCCGCCCGCCCGCCTGGCCTTCTACCAATTGCCGCCCGCGGCGCCTGCCCCGGCCGCGCCGGCCGGCATGACCTCGCTGGCCAGCCTGCTGCGCATCACCGATCCCGACCTGCGCACGCTGCTCACCGAGTGGCTGGGCGGCATCTATACCGCCACCGACCTGACCCAGGCCCTGGCGATGCGCGCCACGCTGCCGGCGGGCTCGGCCTGCGTCGTCAAGGCCGGCCATCTGGTCGATGCGCACAGCGTGCGCTTCTACGCCCCGGACTCCGAGCAGGCCGGCCTGTTGGCCCGCCAGCAGGAAATCGAAAACCTGCAACGCGAAATCAAGGCCCAGCAGCTGATCACCGACCAGGCGCGCGCCGCGGTGGCCCGCGCCGAGGTCGCCTGGCAGCAGGTCAGCCAGGCCATTGCGCCGGCGCGCCAGCGCGTGGCCGAAGTCACCCGCCGAGTGCATGACATCCAGCTTGAACACTCGCGCCTGCAACAGCAGGCCGAGCAGTCCGGCGAACGCGCCTCGCGCCTGCGCCAGGACCTGGAAGAAATCTCGGTCCACGAAGAAGACCTGCGGGCCACTCGCGAAGAGGCCGAAGCCCGCTTCGAGACCCTCGACGAGGAACTGGCCGAACACCAGTCCAAGTTCGCCGACGCCGAGATGGATGGCGAAACCCTGGCCGCCCAGGCCGAGGCTGCCCGCACCCGCCTGCGCGAACTGGAACGTGCCGCCCAGGAAGCCGAATTCGCCGAACGCGGCATCCAGGTCCGCATCACCGACCTGCAACGCAACCAGCAATTGGCGGCCGACCAGAGCCAGCGCGCCAGCGTCGAACTCGAGCAATTGCAGGCGGATCTGGTCGACCTGGACGCGTCGGCCTCGCAAGCCGGCCTGCAGGACGCCCTGGAACTGCGCGCCGAGCGCGAAGACGCGCTGTCGCGCGCCCGCCAGGAAATGGAAAACCTGTCGGCCTTGTTGCGTGGCGCCGACGAAGACCGCATGCAGCAAGAGCGCACGCTCGAGCCGCGCCGCGCCCGCATCACCGAATTGCAGTTGCAGGAGCAGGCCGCCCGCCTGGCCGAAGAACAATTCACCGAGCAGCTCAACGCACGCGAAGTCGACCGCGAGGCCCTGGCCCAGGATCTGGCCAATCAGCCCGACGAATGGCGCCGCGCCAACTGGCTGCAATCGGAAGTCACGCGCATCTCGCGCCAGATCGAATCCCTGGGCTCGGTCAACCTGGCCGCGCTGGACGAACTGAACACCTCGCGCGAGCGCAAGGGGTTCCTGGATGCCCAGCACCAGGACCTGATGACCGCCATCGAGACCCTCGAAGACGCCATCCGCAAGATCGACCGCGAAACCCGCGAACTGCTGCAAGAGACCTTCAACGTGGTCAACGGCCACTTTGGCGAACTCTTCCCCAAGCTGTTCGGCGGGGGCGAGGCCAAGCTCACCATGACCGGCGAGGAAATCCTCGATGCCGGCGTGCAGGTGATGGCGCAGCCCCCGGGCAAGCGCAACAGCACCATCCACCTGTTGTCCGGCGGCGAAAAGGCCCTGACGGCGACCGCACTGGTGTTCGCGCTGTTCAAGTTGAACCCCGCCCCGTTCTGCTTGCTGGACGAAGTGGACGCGCCGCTGGACGACGCCAATACCGAACGCTACGCCAACCTGGTCGCCAACATGAGCGAGCAGACCCAGTTCCTGTTCATCTCGCACAACAAGATCGCGATGCAGATGGCCAAGCAACTGATCGGCGTCACCATGCAAGAGCAGGGGGTTTCGCGTATCGTTGCGGTAGATATAGATTCGGCCGTCCAGATGATGGCCTCCGAAGCGGCATAAACCAATATTCAGAACGGCGCCGGCTTCATGGCGCGGGATTTACACATGAGTGATTTGCAGATCGGGCTGATTGCCCTGGGCGTCTTGCTGATACTGCTGGTGCTGGGCTTCAATTGGTGGCAAGACCGCCGCGTCCGCCGCAAGATGCAAAGCCATTTCCCCACCTCCGAGCAGGATCCCCTGCTGGGCGCGGGAGCCGGTGCGGCCGCAGGCGCTGCTGCCGCGGGCGGTGCGTCCGCGCGGCGCGAGCCCGGCATGGGCGATGCCCCCAAGGCACACCCCGAGCAACCCAAGCCGGTCGATCCGGGCAGCGATGCCGACGACGCCGAAGAACCCGATCCCGCCTGCGAAGTGGTCATCGAGATCAACTTCGCCGAGCCGGTGCGCGGCGCCGACCTGCTGCCCTACATGCAAAGCCTGCGCCACGTGGGCCGCAAGCCCATGCGCGTGTTCGCCGAAACCGACCAGCGCCGCCATCGCGCGCGCGTGCATGCCGGCGAATCCTATGCGTCCATGCAACTGGCCGTGCTGCTGGCCAACCGCAGCGGCCCCCTGACCGCCATCGAATGGTCACAGGCCTGGGCCCGCGCCCAGGACATGGCCGAGCGCTTTGACGCCCTGATCGAAGGCCCCGACCAGCAAGCCGTGCTGGAACAGGCCGCCCGCCTGGACGACACCTGCGCCGCGCTGGACACGCAGGTCGGCCTGACGCTGCTGCTGGGCGCCGCCCAACCGGCCGCCGAAGTCCTGAATGTCGCCCGCGACGCCGGCTTCGTGGCCGACGGCAATCGCCTGGCCTGGCCGGCCGAGAACGGCGTGGCCCGCTTCACGCTGGCGCGCGCCGACGGTGCCGCCTTCGACGCCGGCATGGGCGGCATCGAACGCCTGTACCTGCTGCTGGACGTGCCGTGCAGCCCGGCGGACAGCCGCGCCTTTGGCCGCATGGTCGACGTGGGCCGCGAACTGGCTGCCCGACTGCGCGCCGACCTGGTCGACGACCAGGGCAAGCCCTTGGCCGACGGCTCTGAAACGGTCATCGACGAACGCCTGCAAGTGCTGTTCGGCCAGCTCGAACAAGCCGGCTTGCCGGCCGGCAGCGAGCGCGCTCAACGGGTGTTTGCGTAATGAGCAAGGCCGGAAGTACCCCTGCGGCGGAAACCGCGGCGCGCCTGCGCGCGGAAATCGAACAGCACAACGTCCGCTATTACGTCTACGACGATCCATCCATCTCGGATGCCGACTATGACCGCCTGATGCGCGAGCTGCAGGACCTGGAAGCCGCGCATCCTGAACTGGTTTCGCCGGAATCGCCCACGCAGCGCGTGGGGGCCGCGCCGGTGTCGGCCTTCGGCAGCGTGCGCCATGCCGTGCCCATGCTGTCGCTGGGCAACGCCTTCGACGAGGAAGACGTGACGGCGTTCGACCGGCGCGTCACTGACACCCTGCGTGGCGCCGGCCTGCTGGGCCCGGCAGAGCAGACCGAATACTTCTGTGAGCTCAAGCTCGACGGCCTGGCGATCAGCCTGCGCTACGAAGACGGCCGCCTGGTGCAGGCCGCCACCCGCGGTGACGGCCAGACGGGCGAAGACGTCACGTCCAACATCCGCACCATCAAGGCGATTCCGCTGCAGCTGACCGGTCCCGCACCCCGGGTGCTGGAAGTGCGCGGCGAAGTCCTGATGAATCGCGCCGACTTCGAAAAACTCAACGCGGCCCAGGCCAAGCGCGACGAAAAAATCTTCGTCAATCCGCGCAATGCGGCCGCCGGCAGCTTGCGGCAGCTGGACCCGCGCATCACCGCCAAGCGGCCATTGCGCTTTTTCGCCTACGGCTGGGGTGAAGTCCAGGGCCTGCCGGGCGGGCAGAGCGGCCTGTTCGACGAGGCCCCGGCGGGTGCCGCCGAAGCCTCGCCGCTGCCCGAGAAGTCGCACGGCGCCATGCTGGACTGGCTGGCCTCGCTGGGCCTGCCCGTCAACGTCAAGCACAACCTGCGCGCCACTGGCGCCGAAGGGCTGATGGCGTTCTACGCCAAGGTCGGCGCGCTGCGTACCTCGTTGCCCTACGACATCGACGGCGTGGTCTACAAGGTCGATTCGCTGCCGGCGCAGAAACTGCTGGGCTTCGTGGCGCGTGCGCCGCGCTTCGCACTGGCGCACAAGTTCCCCGCCGAAGAAGCCACCACCACGCTGCTGGACATTGAAGTGCAGGTGGGCCGCACGGGCGCCATCACCCCCGTCGCCCGGCTCAAGCCGGTGTTCGTGGGCGGCGTGACGGTCACCAACGCCACGCTGCACAATGAAGACGAAATCCGCCGCAAGGACGTGCGTATTGGCGACACGGTCATCGTCCGGCGCGCGGGCGACGTGATTCCCGAGGTTGTGGGCGCCGTGCTCGACAAGCGGCCCGACGATGCGCGCGAATTCGTCATGCCCAAGGAATGCCCGGTCTGCGGCTCCGCGATCGAGCGCCTGGAAGACGAAACCATCGCCCGCTGCACGGGGGGGCTGTTCTGCGCGGCCCAGCGCAAGCAGACGCTGTGGCACGCGGCCAGCCGCAAGGCGCTGGACATCGAAGGCCTGGGCGAAAAGCTGGTCGAGCAGTTGGTGGACAGCGGCCGGGTCAAATCCCTGGCCGACCTGTTCAGCCTGCGTCCGCTTGAACTGGTGGGCCTGGACCGCATGGGCCAGAAGTCGGCTGACAATCTGGTCGAGGCCATCGACAAGGCGCGGGCGCCGGCGCTGGGGCGGCTGCTGTTTGCCCTGGGCATCCGTCACGTGGGCGAAACCACCGCGCGCGACGTGGCGCGCCATTTCGGCAGCATCGAGGCCATCATGGATGCGGACGAAGACGCGCTGTCGTCCGTGCCCGACGTGGGGCCGATCGTGGCGGGCTCCATTCGCCGATTCTTCGCCGAGCAGCACAACCGCGACGTCATCGACCAACTGAAGGCGCAGGGCGTGCAGCCGGTGGCCGAGGCCGTGCCTGAAGACACCACGCTGGCCGGCAAGACCTTCGTCCTGACGGGCACGTTGCCCAATTGGACGCGCGAAGAAGCCTCGATGCGCATCCAGGCGGCCGGCGGCAAGGTCAGCGGGTCGGTCTCCAAGAAGACCGCCTACCTGGTGGCTGGCGAAGACGCCGGCAGCAAGCTCACCAAGGCCCAGGAACTGGGCGTGACGGTGCTTGACGAAGACGCGCTGAAGGCGTTGCTGGGCCTGTCCTAGACGCCCTGCGACGTAGCGCCGGAAAACGCCGGCACAAAAAAACTGCCCGCTGTGTTTGCGGGCAGTTTTTTTGGGAAAGCGGCAGGCTTACTGGATCTTGGCCTTTTCGCGCAGTTCCTTCTGGTAGTCGGCCAGGGTTTGCTGGCGCAGCATTTCTTCCAGTTGCGGACGGACCTGATCCAGCGGCGGGAATTCGACCGGGCGGGTGTCGTCGACCATGATGATGTGCCAGCCGAATTGGGTCTGGACCGGCTTGTCGACCAGTTGGCCCTTCTTGAGCTGCGTCACGGCTTGCGCGAACGGCTGGACGTAGTTGGTCGGAGGCGCCCAACCCAGGTCGCCACCCTTTTCGGCGCTGCCGGGGTCTTTCGAGTTCTTCTTGGCCAGGTCGTCGAACTTGCCCTTGTTGCTCTTCAACTGGGCCAGCAGGTCGTTGGCGGTCTTTTCGTCTTCGACCAGGATGTGACGGACCTTGTATTCCATCTTGCCGGCCTGTTCTTTCTTGATCTTGTCGTATTCGGCCGTGACCTTGGCATCCGACACCGGGTGCTTGGCCAGGTAGTCGGCCATCAGGGCGCGAACCAGGATGCCTTGGCGGGCCAGTTCGATTTCGGTCTGGACGTCGGCTTGCTTGGCGATGCCGGTGGATTCAGCGGCTTGCACGAAGACCTGGCGGTTGATCATTTCCTGCTTGACCTGTTCGCGCAGCTGGGGCGAATCGGTCGCACCTTGGCTGACCAGCAGCTTGACGAATTGATCCAGGCTCTTTTGCGGAATGGCCTTGCCATTGACGGTAGCCACGTTCTGAGCAAAAGCAGGCACAGCGATGACGCAGGCGGCTGCCAGCATGACGATGCGTTTCATGAATATCCTTTTACTAACTATTTGGGAGCCTGGGCGTCTAGCGCAAGCGCATGAATCGGATAGGGGATCAAATCTTGCAAATGATGATACACCAGCCGATGCCGCGCCACGGCGGAGAGCCCCGCAAAACAGGACGCTACGATGTGCACACGGTAATGGCCGGCGCCGTTTTTACTGCCTTCGTGGCCGGCATGCAAATGGGAGTCGTCCTGGATGTCCAGGGAAATCGGTTCCAGGACGGCCAGGCGCTCCCGGATCAGGGTCATGCGATCGGTGGTTTCTGACATGGCGTCAATCGTAAAGTTCCGGCGCGCCGGGCGCGCCATGGGGGAAGGGCGTCGGGCCCGGGCACCCGGGCCCGGCCGGACGGCCTCAGGGCTTGGGCGGGGTGCTGGAGCCCGGCGCGGCGTTGTCGTCGGTCTGGATGTGCTTGCCCAGCCAGAGCGATTGGCCGATGACGAAGACGATCATCAGGCCCATCAGGCCGAAGGCCTTGAAACTGACCCACTGCGATTCGGTGAAGTGCCCCGAAAACGCCACATACAGGTTGATGGCGCCCGCCACCAGGAAAAAGCCGGCCCACACCAGATTGAGTTTTTCCCAGGCGGCATCCGGCAACTGGATCTGCTTTTCCATCAGGCGGCGGATCAGGTTGCGGCCGAACAGCAGGCGGGCGAACACCAGCGCGCCGCCGAACAGCCAATACAGCACCGTGGGCTTCCATTTGATGAAGACGTCGCTGTGCAGCCAGATGGTGGCGCCGCCGAACACCAGGATGACCGTGAGGTTGATCCAGTGCATGGCTTCGGTGGCGCGGCCGGTGGCCTTGAGCCAGACGATCTGCAGCACCGCCGCCGCCATGGCCACGCCGGTCGCGATGAAGATGTCCGTGAACCGGTAGGCCAGGAAGAACAGGAACAGCGGAAAGAGGTCGAACAGGAACTTCTTCATTCAGTCTTCTATGGGTTCGAACGTCATCGACAGGGAATTGATGCAGTAGCGCAGGCCGGTGGGCTCGGGGCCGTCGGGAAAGACGTGGCCCAGGTGCGCGTCACAGACGTTGCAGAGCACTTCCGTGCGCACCATGCCGTGGGTGGTGTCGCGTTCTTCGCGCACCAGTTCCGGATCCAGCGCCTGGAAATAGCTGGGCCAGCCACAGCCCGCGTCGAATTTGGTGTCGGACGCGAACAGCGCGGTGCCACAGCCCACGCAGCGGTAGATGCCCGGGGTGAAGGTATTCCAGTAGCGCCCGGTGAATGCGCGTTCGGTACCCTTTTCACGGGTGACGACGTATTCTTCCGGGGATAGCTGGGCCCGCCATTCGGCGTCGGTTTTGCGTACTTTGTCCATATCAGCTCTTGGAGTCCCGATGCCCGAAATGGTTCGGGCATAATCCCGCCCCATGTTAATCGAGTTTGACCAGGCGATTGTATCGACGCCCCAGGCGGAAGTGTTGCGCGGGGTGAGCCTTCTGCTTGCCGGCCGCCGGGTCGGTATCGTCGGTCCGAACGGCGCCGGCAAGAGCACGCTGGCGCGGCTGGTCAACGGCCTGGTGCTGCCCACCTCGGGCAGCGTGCGGGTCGGCGGGCTGGACACCCGGCAGGACCTGAAGGCCGTGCGGCGCCAGGTCGGTTTCGTGTTCCAGAACCCCGAGAACCAGATTGTCTTTCCCATCGTGCGCGAAGACCTGGCCTTCGGCCTGAAACACCTGGAACCCGACCGCGGCCAGCGCGAAGCCCGCATCGAGGTCCAACTGGCCGCCCTGGGCGTGGCGCATCTGGCGGACCGCACCAGCCACACCCTGTCGGGCGGCGAGCGCCAACTGGTGGCCCTGGCAGCCGTACTGGTCATGCGGCCGGCGCTGGTGGTGTTCGACGAACCCACCACCCAGCTGGACCTGCGCAACCGCAACCGGGTGCGCGACGCCATAGCGGCCTTGCCGCAGGACGCCATCGTGGTCAGCCACGACCTGGACCTGCTGGAAGACTTCGAGCGCGTGGTCGTCGTGCAGGACGGCGCCATTGCCGCCGACGACACCCCCGCCGCGGCGCTGCGCTGGTACCGGAACCACTGCGCGTGATCGAACCTTTATATATACCCGGCGACTCGCCGCTGCACCGGCTGCCCGCATGGCTCAAGCTGCTGGCGCTGGCCGCGGCGGGCGCGGGCCTGTTCCTCTTGCGCGAGCCGCGCGGGCTGGCGCTGGCCTGCCTGGTGGCGGCGCTGCTGCTGCGCCTGGCCGGGGCCACGGTGGCGGGCGTCTGGCGCCAGGTGCGCGGGCTGGTCTGGGTGCTGCTGGCCGTGGCCTTGTTCACGGGCTTTTTCCAGGGCTGGCAGGAGGCGCTGGCCGTCGTGCTGCGCATTGCAGCGATGGTGGGCCTGGCCCTGGCCGTCACGCTGTCCACCCGTACGTCGGACCTGATCACCGTGTGCGAGCGTGTGTTGATGCCGCTGCAGCGCATCGGGCTGGTCGATGCCGGCAAGGTCGCGTTGGCGCTGGCCCTGGCCTTGCGCTTCGTGCCCGAGATATGGCGCAATTTCCATGAAATCCGCGAGGCGCAGGCGGCGCGGGGGCTGGGCGCCAACCCGGTCGCGCTGATCGTGCCCCTGGTGGTGCTGACCCTGAAGCGGGCCCAGGAAGTGGCCGAGGCCATCGACGCCCGCAGTCTCTGAACTTCCGTCTTGATAGAAAAGGCACTGCCATGAAATCCAACAATACCGTGCTGGTGGCCCTGTTCGCCGCGCTGATCGTCGTGATGAGCCTGATCCCGCCGGTGCCCCTGCCGGGCATTCCGGTGCCGATCACCTTGCAGACGCTGGGGGCCATGCTGGCCGGCGCGATGCTGGGGCCGGGCCGTGGCGCCCTGGCCTGCCTCTTGTACCTGGTGCTGGCGGCCATCGGGCTGCCGGTGCTGCCGGGCGGGCGGGGCGGCATGGGCGCCTTCTTCGGGCCCACGGGCGGCTTTCTGGTCGGCCTGGTGGCAGGGGCCTGGGTCACGGGCTTGCTGGCGCGCCGCCTGGCGGGCCGGGCCGAGCGTTTCTGGCCGGCGCTGGCTGGCTATGCCGTCGCCTGCGTCATCGGCGGCATCGTGGTGGTTTATGCCTTTGGCGTGCCGTGGCTGGCGACGGTCACCAAGATGGGGCTGGCCAAGGCCGCGATGGCCGTGGCGGTGTTCATACCCGGCGACCTGATCAAGGCGGCGCTGGCCGCATGGGTCGCAGCAAGGGTCGAGCGGGTGTGGCCGATGCTGGGGCGGTGAATGCCGCGTCGAGGTGCGCCGCACAAGGGAATCCCCCAACTGACGCCCGCGGGGCTTTCAAGTACAAGTTCGCCATTAACGAATGCGTTTGCTGAGCTAGGTTTCCGTAGCACATCAGGGATTTACCGTAGTTGCGCGAAGTCATTTGATACTCTTTTAACCCTATAATATTTTTTTCTGTATAACTTTAACTAGGCTCGCTTCCGCCTCGACCGGGGCAACAAAAGAGCCACCACAGGAGACAAAACATGCGCAAGCACTTCGGCTTGTCCGCGGCCGCCGCCGCCGTTGCCCTGACCCTGCCGCTGCTGGCCAGCGCTCAGGTCAAGGTGGGTGTCACGGTGTCCAGCACCGGCCCCGCCGCCTCGCTGGGTATCCCCGAGCGCAACACCGTGGCGCTGCTGCCCAAGGAAGTGGCCGGCCAGAAGATCGAATGGATCGTCCTGGACGACGCGACCGACACGACGCAAGCCGTCAAGAACTCGCGCAAACTGGCTTCTGACGACAAGGTCGACGTGCTGATCGGCACGTCGGTCACCCCGGGCTCGCTGGCCATGGTGGACGTGGCTGCCGAAGCCAAGGTGCCGATGATCAGCGTGGCCGCCAGCGCCAAGATCGTCGAACCCGTGGACGACAAGCGCCGCTGGGTCTTCAAGACCCCGCAGAACGACGCCCTGATGGCCGGCGCGCTGGCTGACGCGATGTCCAAGTCCAAGGTCAAGACGCTGGGCTTCATCGGCTTTGCCGACGCCTACGGCGACGGCTGGCTGGACGTGATGCAAAAGGCCGCCAAGGCCAAGGGCATTGAAATCGTCGCCATCGAAAAATACAGCCGCACCGACACCAGCGTGACGGGCCAGGTGCTCAAGCTGGTCGGCGCCAAGCCCGACGCCATCCTGATCGCCGGCGCCGGCACCCCGTCGGCCCTGCCGCAAAAGGAACTGAAGGCCCGCAACTACGGCGGCACCATCTACCAGACCCACGGCGCCGCCAACAACGACGTGCTGCGCGTCTGCGGCAAGGATTGCGACGGCATGTACCTGCCGGCCGGCCCGCTGCTGGTCGCGGCCCAGCTGCCCGACAGCAACCCCGTCAAGAAGTCGGCCCTGGCCTACGTCGAAACCTACGAAAAGGCCAACGGCGCCGGGTCGACCAACACCTTCGGCGGCCACATGTGGGATGCCGGCCAACTGGTCGTGGCGGCCTTGCCCGTGGCCCTGAAGTCCGGCGCCAAGCCGGGCACGCCGGAGTTCCGCGCCGCCATGCGCGACGCCCTGGAAAACGTCAAGGACCTGCCCGCTTCGCAAGGCGTGTTCAACATGTCGCCCACCGACCACGCCGGCTTTGACGAGCGTTCGCGCGTCATCGTCAAGGTCGAAGGCGGCAAGTGGGTCTACCAACCCGGCCTGTAATCCCCGCGGATTGCCTATCCACGGGCATCCGCCTGGATGTCCGAGCAATGCTTCGCACCGGCCTCTCCGGCCGGTGCGTCGTATCAAGTGTCCCGGGCGCGGCCGGCGCACCAAGAACTAAATAGGTTGTTAGATGGATTCCTCAATTGCGCTGATCCTGCTGCAAGACGGTGTCGTCAACGGCGCCATCTATGCCCTCCTGGGCATGGCTCTGGTGCTGGTATTCGCCGTTACGCGCGTCATTTTCATTCCCCAGGGCGAGTTCGTGGCGTTCGGCGCCCTGACCCTGGCGATGCTGGTGGACGGCAAGGTGCCCGGCACCGCCTATCTGCTGCCGCTGCTGGGCGTGGTCTGCCTGGTGCTTGAACTGCTGCGCGCGTTGCGCACCCGCAACGCGGCCGGATTGGTCCGCGCGGTGCTGACCTGTGTCGTCCTGCCGCTGGCGCTGCTGTGGCTGACCGTCACCTATACCGCCCCCGGCAATTCGCTGTGGCTGAACATGCTGCTGACGCTGCTGCTCGTCATTCCGATGGGCCCGATGGTCTACCGCATCGTCTACCAGCCGCTGGCCGAAGCCACGGTGCTGGTGCTGCTGATCGTGTCCGTCGCGGTGCACTTCGCGCTGACCGGCCTGGCGCTGGTGTTCTTCGGCGCCGAAGGCTGGCGCACGCCGGCGTTCGTGAGCGGCCAGGTCGACCTGGGCTTCATGACGTGGTCGGCGCAAAGCCTGTTCGTGGTCGCGACCTGCGCGCTCTTGATCATTGCGCTGTGGCTGTTCTTCGGCAAGACGCTGTATGGCCGCGCGCTGCGCGCCACGGCGGTCAACCGCCGCGGCGCCCGCCTGGTGGGCATCAGCACCACCATGTCCGGCAGCCTGACGTTCACGCTGGCGGTGGCCATCGGCGCCATGTCCGGCATGCTGATCGCGCCCATCACCACCGTCTACTACGACACGGGCTTCCTGATCGGCCTGAAGGGCTTTGTCGGCGCCATCATCGGCGGCCTGGCCAGCTACCCCGTGGCGGCCGCCGGCTCGCTGCTGGTGGGCGTGCTGGAATCGTTCTCGTCCTTCTGGGCCAGCGCCTACAAGGAAGTGATCGTCTTCACCTTGATTATCCCGGTTCTGGTCTGGCGTTCGTTCAGCACCCATCACGTGGACGAAGAGGAATAAACGTCATGAACCGCATTTTGCTTGCCGTTTTCATCGTGGTCCTGGCCGGCTTGCCGCTGCTGCCGGCCACGCCCGAGTTCTGGGTGACGCAGCTGAACTACATCGGCCTGGCCAGCCTGGTCGTGCTGGGCCTGGTGCTGCTGACCGGCGTGGGTGGGCTGACCTCGTTCGGCCAGGCCGCGTTCGTCGGCCTGGGCGCGTACACCACCGCCTACCTGACCACGCAATACGACGTGTCGCCCTGGCTGGCGCTGCCCGCCGGCCTGATCCTGACCGCCGTGGTGGCCTACCTGTTGGGCGCCATCACGCTGCGCCTGTCGGGCCACTACCTGCCGTTGGGCACGATCGCCTGGGGCCTGTCGCTATTCTTCCTGTTCGGCAATCTGGATGCGCTGGGCAAGCATGACGGCATCGCCGGCATCGAGCCCATCAGCCTCTTTGGCATGTCGCTGGCCAGCGGCCGCCACATCTATTACCTGATCTGGGTGTTCGTGCTGCTGGCGCTGTGGGCGACCCGCAATTTGTTGAATTCTCGTCCGGGCCGCGCCATCCGCGCGCTCAAGAGCGGGGCCGGCATGGCCGAGTCGATGGGCGTGAACACCGCCGCGTACAAGGTCGTGATCTTCGTCTGGGCCGCCTTGCTGGCGTGCGTGTCGGGTTGGCTCTATGCGCACATGCAGCGCGCGGTCAGCCCCAGCCCGTTCGGCATCAACTACGGCATCGAATACCTGTTCATGGCGGTGGTCGGCGGTGCGGGCTACGTCTGGGGCGCCTTGCTCGGTTCCAGCGTCATCCTGGTGCTCAAAGACCAGTTGCAGAATCTCTTGCCCAAGCTGCTGGACACCAATGCCAACTTCGAGATGATCGTCTTTGGCGTGTTGCTGATCCTGATGCTGCAATACGCCCGCAACGGCCTGTGGCCGATCCTGGCGGGCTGGTGGGGCAGCCTGACCGGCACCGACGGCTCGCGCCGCAATCTGGCGCCGCCCGCGCCGGCGCCGGCCCTGCCGCTGCGTCCGCGGCCGCAGGCGGGGCAGGTGGTGCTGGAAGTGGATGCCATCCGCAAGGAATTCGGCGGCCTGGTCGCCGTCAACGACATCACTTTCAAGGTTCGCTCGGGCGAGATCATGGGGCTGATCGGCCCCAACGGCGCCGGCAAGAGCACGACCTTCAACCTGATCAGCGGCGTGCTGCCGGTGACGCGCGGCAAGGTCACGTTCATGGGCGAGCGTATCGACAACCGCTCGGCCCGCGAGATCGCCAAGCTGGGCGTGGGCCGCACCTTCCAGCACGTGCAACTGCTGCCGGGCATGACAGTGCTGGAAAACGTGGCACTGGGCGCGCACCTGCGTTCCGACGTGGGCGTGTGGGCCGGCGCCCTGCATGCCGACCGCGCCCGCGAAGCGCAACTGCTGCACGAAGCCGCCGAGCAGATCAAGCGCGTCGGCCTGGGCGAATACCTGTACGAGCAGGCGGGCAACCTGGCCCTGGGCCAGCAGCGCATCCTGGAAATCGCGCGGGCCCTGGCCAGCGATCCGGTGCTGCTGTTGCTGGACGAGCCGGCCGCCGGCCTGCGCTACAAGGAAAAGCAAGACCTGGCCCGCGTGCTGGAACAGCTGCGCGCCGAGGGCATGAGCATTCTGCTGGTGGAACACGACATGGATTTTGTGATGCGCCTGACCAACCACCTGGTGGTGATGGACTTTGGCACCAAGCTGGCCGAAGGCGTGCCGGCCGAGGTGCAACAGAACCCGGCGGTGCTGGAAGCCTACCTGGGCGGCATCGACGACGATCTGCCCGAAGCCGACCAGGCCAAGCCCATCACCGCAGGAGGCGTGCAATGACCGCGTCCAGACCCGTACTTGAAGTCAGCAACCTGTCGGCCCGCTACGGCAAGGTCGGCGCGCTGGCCGGCGCCACCCTGACCGTGCCGGCAGGCAGCATCGTCACCGTGATCGGCGCCAATGGCGCCGGCAAGTCCACCATGCTGAATGCCGTGATGGGGTCCTTGCCCCAGACCGGCCATGCGGCCGGCACCGTGCAGTACGCCGGCACCGATGTGTCCGGCTGGCAGGTCGAGCGTCGCGTGGCCGCCGGCATGTCGCTGGTGCCCGAGCGGCGCGAGCTGTTCGGCACCATGTCGGTCGAAGACAACCTGCTGCTGGGTGGCTTTCGCCGGTACCGGGCGCGCGAGAGCGGCTGGCGCGACACGCTGAACGAGGTCTTCGACCTGTTTCCGCGGTTGCGCGAACGCCGCGCCCAGCAGGCCGGCACGCTGTCGGGCGGCGAACGCCAGATGCTGGCGGTGGGGCGTGCACTGATGGCCAAGCCCACCTTGCTGATGCTGGACGAGCCCAGCCTGGGTCTCGCGCCGCGCATCGTGCGCGAGATCTTCCACATCATCGCGCGCCTGCGCGAAACCGGCGTGGCGATTCTCCTGGTCGAACAGAACGCCCGCGCGGCCTTGCAGGTGGCTGACTATGGCTACGTGCTGGAAACCGGCGAGGTCATCCTGCACGGTCCGGCGCGCGAGCTGGCCGGCGACCCCAAGGTCATCGAAAGCTACCTGGGCCTGGGCAAGGCCGCCGAGCAAGAAGCCGCTTGAGGGGCCGGCGCCTGCCGGCGCCGCAGCGATTCGGCGGGGCGGGCGCTCAGTCCGTCCCGCGCTCGAACACCTCGACCACGCGAAAGCGTTCGCACACCAGCATCATGTCGGGCGCATAGCCGCCATGGCGGCCGAAGTACGCAATGTGCTCGGACCGCCAGACCTCGTACGGACCTTCGCCCTCGGCGAGCGCAAACGCTTCGTCCACCTGGTCAAAGCGCTGCATCAGCACGCTGGTGGTCTCGATGACGCAGGCCGGGCGGCCGCGGCCATCCAGCACCACATCGCGTCGGCCCGCTTCCGGGACCGGCTCTTTCTCGGTGAAGTCACGCAGCGCGCCGCAGGTCGCCGTCTTGGCGCCCGACAGCACCAGCGCCAGCAGTTCATCGGCCAGTTCAGGCGAATCGCCGAACTGGAAGGTCACGGCGTTTTCGTAAGGGGCGGGCGGTTTCACGCGGGCGGTGTCCATTGCAGTATCAGCTCCTGACCCATTGCGGGGTCCGAGATTGAGGGGGAGCCCGTCTCGATGCGTCCGGCCAGGCGGCGCACGAAGCCGGGTTCGTCATCGGCGTGCACGCTGAAATCGTACCAACCGCCGCTGGGCGCCAGGTCCCAGTCCACGAGGGTCTCGGCGCCCGCGGGCAATGCGGCGTCGGCGCGGCCAGGGTAGCCGTAGGCATTGGCCTGGATGCGCACCCCGCGGGCTTGGCCGCCCGGGTTGCGCAGCGTCAGGCGCAGCCGCGGGCCGGCCGCCTCGTAGAGGGCTTCAACCATCAAGGGCGCGGCGTCGGCTTGCAGACGGCCCGCGACGTGGCGGTGAAAGCCGTTGGGGCCCAGCACCCACAGGTCATAGCGGCCCTGATCGGCGGTGGTGGGCCAGACGCCCTCGAGCTGCTTGCCGGCTTCGACGGTATAGCGGCGCGGCCCGGCTTCCAGATGCAGCCGGTCATAGACGTGCAGCACCGCGCCGGCCGTGCCGGTGTTGTCGAAACGCAGCGCGATGCCATCGCCGTCGGCGCGCACCTGCATCGACAGCGCATAGGGCAGGGCGCGGGATGGCCGCGTGCCGCCTTGCTGGCGCGCCAGCCCGGGCTTGTCGGGCGCGGGCGGCGTGATGGTGCCGGGCAGCGCCGCGGCCTGGGCTGCTCGGTCGGCGGTGGCCGGCAGGCCGCGCAGCCGGTCGGCGTCGTCGGGCATGGCGAAGTCGAAGATCGACGTCAGGTCGCCGCAGACCGCCCGACGCCAGGGCGAGATATTGGTTTCGGCCACGCCGAAGCGGCGCTCGACGAAGCGCAGCACCGAGGTGTGGTCGAACACTTCCGAATTGACCCAGCCGCCCTTGGTCCAGGGCGACAGCACGTACATCGGCACGCGCGGGCCCAGGCCGTAGGTGCCGTGCCGGTGGGCGGCGGTGTCGTCTTTTTCGACCCCCGTCACGATCTCGTGGTATTCGCCGGCGGTATCCACGGTGGACGCGCCCGCCAGTGTGCCATCGGCTCGGCGGGTGGGCGGCGCCGGCGGCGGCATGTGATCGAAGAAGCCGTCGTTCTCATCGAACATCAGCAACAGGACGGTCTTGCTCCAGACGTCGGGATTGGCGGTCAGCGCGTCCAGCACGTGCGCGGTGTAGTCCGCTCCTTGGGCCGGGCTTGACGGGCTGGGGTGTTCCGAGCCGGCCTTGGTGGCGCAGATCCACGACACCTGGGGCAGCTTGTCGTCCAGCACGTCCTGGCGCAGCAGGTCCAGATCGCGGGTGGTCAGCGCCTTGTCCTTCAGCGCTGACAGCGAGCCCGGCAAGCCTTGGTGGGCGTCGCGATAGGCCTTGAAGCCGGCGGTGGGATTGAGCGAATAGTTGTCCGCCATGTTCTGGTAGATGCGCCAGCTGATGCCGGCGCGTTCCAGGCGTTCGGGGTAGGTCGTCCAGGTGTAGGCGCCCGCCGGATCACCGCCGCCCAGCTTGTTGTACAGATTGCCCAGCGCCGGGCCGTTGCCGCGGCCCAGGCCATCGTTGGTGCCGCTCCAGACGAACAGCCGGTTGGTGTTGGTGCCGCCGGTGAACGAACAGTGATAGGCGTCGCACACGGTGAAGGCCCGCGCCATGGCGTACTGGAAAGGCATGTCGCTTTCCGTGAAGTACGCCATCGAATGGTTCTTCTTGGCGGCCGGCCATTGGCCCATGCGGCCGGCATCCCAGGCATCCTGCGCGTTGGACCAGGTGTGGGGCGTGCTGGCGACCCGCATCGTCTCGTAGGCCTCGCGGGTGTCCAGGTGAAACGGCAGCACGCTGCGCGGCGCGCCTTCGTCGGGGCGGCCGTTGTATTGGGCCCAGACGGTGCGATGCGTGAAATCCGGGCTGTCCGGTACCGGAATGGGGAAGCGGTCACCAAAGCCGCGCACCCCCGCCAGACCGCCGAAATAATGGTCGAACGACCGGTTCTCCTGCATGAAGATGACGATGTGCTCGACGTCTTCGATCGTGCCCTTGCGGCGGTTCGCAGGGATGGCCAGCGCGCGGCGGATGGAGGCGGGCAGCAGCGCCAGGGCGCTGCCAGCGCCGGCGACCGCGGCGCTGCCGCGCAGGAACTCGCGTCGGGATTGCATGCGGGATAGTCCTTGATGCTGCGGTTTGCGTTCCATGCGGCGCTGCCCGCGCGGGGCGGGCAGCAGGGCGGATCCGGGAAAGCGTCGCGGCTTACTTGCCGCGGGTGCTTTCCGCGTAGTCCATGTACAGTTTGTGTGCGCGGCGGGCCATGGGGCCGTATTCCAGCTTGCGGTCTTCGACGCGGTTCACGTGCACCACCTTGCCGTAGTTGCCGGACGAGAATACTTCGTCGGCCGCCTCGATGTCGGCGCGCGTCAGGCTGCGTTCCTGCACCTCCACGCCATCGGCCTTCAGCAGGGCCAGCACGCGGCGCCGGGTGATGCCGTTCAGGAAGGTGCCGTTGTCCACGGGCGTGGACACCACGCCGTCCTTGGCGATCCAGAGGTTGCTGGACGCGAACTCGGCCACGTTGCCGTCGCCATCCAGCATGATGGCGTTGTCAAAGCCCTTGTCCATCGCTTCGCGGATGGCGCGCTGGCCGTTGGGGTACAGGCACGAGGCCTTGGCGTCGGTGGGCGCCATGTTGGGCCAGGACCGCGCAAAGCTGGAGAAGCAGGCGGCGAACCCTTGCTCGCCCGGCATCGGCACCTTGAACACGTGCAGCACGAACTGGGTCTTGTCCGCGTCGGGCAGCAGGAAGCCGTCGGCGCAGAAGAACATGGGCTTGATGTAGAGCTCGGTGCCTTCGGGGAACTTGGCCACGGCCTGCAGGCACAGCGCCTGGATTTCCTGCCAGCCGAGCTGGGGCTTCATCAGCATCTTTTCGGCCGAGCGGATCACGCGTTGGCAGTGCAGGTCCAGGTCGGGCGTCAGGCCGCGGAATGCGCGCGCGCCGTCGAAGACCATGCTGGCCATCCAGAAGGCGTGGTCGGCGGGGCCGAGCAGTTTGGGGTTTTCGGAGGTCCAGTGACCGTTGTGCCAGAACAAGGCGTCCATGGTGTGCTTCCTTTGCTTGTCTCGTCGTGGCGCTGTTTACGCGCCGAAACGTCAGGATACATGAGCGCGCTGACTCATTCCTTGTCGAGCGCCGCCTGCACGCGCTGCGCCGCGTCCTCGGGCAGCCATTGCCGCCAGACCGGGCCGTACTGCTTGAGGAAATAGCGCGCGGCTTCCTCGGGTTCCTTGCCTTCGGTTTCCAGCCAGCCCAGGGTGGCGTCGATAGCGTCGCTGGGCACCGTCAGTTTGGCCAGGAACGCGGCCAGTTGCGGCGCTTCCTTGACGAAGGCGGCATTCACGCCGGTCACTACGGGGTTGGGCTTGAATTCGGTGGCGACCGGCTTGGCGCATTTGGGGTCCGTCAGGCAGGTATACGCCGCCTGGTCGAAGGCGGGCAGTTCCAGCTTGACCAGGTCCAGCGCACCGACCAGCGCGGTGGGGGTCCAGTAATAGAAGACGATGTCGCGCTTGCGCTTGTAGGCGGACATGATAGCGGCCTTCTGCGCGGCGCCCGAACCGGGCGCGAACAGGCTGTAGTCGCGGTCCAGGTCCAGCGCGCGCAGCAGGTTGTCGTTCAGCGTGCCGCAGGCCCAGCCGGCGGGGCAACCGTAGATGCGGCCTCGGCCGGGGTCTTCGGGGTCGGCGAACACCTCTTTGAAGCGGGCCAGGTCGGCGGCCGATTTCAGGTCGGGATGGCGCTGCACGGTGTAGCGCGGCACGTACCAGCCTTCGCCCGCGTCATAGACATGGCCCAGGCCCAGCACGCGGCCGCTGGCCAGCGCTTTTTTCCAGGCGCCTTCGATCTGGCCGGGCCAGACTTCAGGGGTGACGTCCACGTCGCCGCGTTGCAGCGCCGCCAGCATCGGCAGCGTTTCGCCGATCTCGACCGATGTCTTGCAGCCGTAGCCGTGTTCCATCACATAGCGTTCGATGTTGGCCAGCACCAGGTTGGATTCCCAGTTCAGGCCGCTGAATCGCACCGGGCGGTTCACTTCGCAGGTGGGGCCGGCGGCCTGGGCCGGGGCGGACATCAGCAGGGCGGCGGTCAGCGCCAGGGCGCCATGGACGGCGGCAAGCAATGGCTTCGTGCGCATGGTGGAGCACCTTTCGGGTTGCGTGCCGGCCATTGTAAACACGCCCGGCGCAGGCCCCATGAGAACGGGGCCGCATCAAGCGGCCCCGCGGGTCTGGCAATGCTGCACAGCGCGTCAGGCGCGGGCGGCGCGCCGCTTTTCGATGAAGGCGCTGATCTCGCCGACGATGCCGCGGCGGAACGCCAGCACGCAGATGACGAAGATCAGGCCGATCACGATGGTGACGGATTCGCCCAGGCGCAGGAACCAGTCCACGCCGGTCAGGTTGGCCATGAACTGGCCGAAATCGCCCACCTTGTTTTCCAGCAGCACCACGATGAAAGCGCCCAGGATCGGCCCGGTCAGCGTGCCCAGGCCGCCGATCAGCGTCATCAGGATGACCAGGCCCGACATCTGCCAGGTCGCATCGGACAGGGTGGCGGACACGAACACCAGCGTCTTGGTGGCGCCGGCCAGGCCCGCGATGGCGGCCGACAGCACGAAGGCCAGCAGCTTGAAGCGGTCCACGTCGTAGCCCAGCGACACCGCGCGCGGCTCGTTTTCACGCAGTGCTTGCAGCACCTGGCCGAACGGCGAATGCACCGTGCGCCAGATGATGAAGTAGCCGATGATGAACACGCCCATCACCAGGTAGTACAGGTTCAGGTCCTTGGACAGGTCGATCAGACCCAGCAGGGTGCCGCGCGGCACGCTTTGCAGGCCGTCTTCGCCGCCGGTGAACTTGGCCTGCAGGAAGAAGAAGAACACCATCTGCGCCAGCGCCAGCGTGATCATCGCGAAGTAGATGCCGCTGCGGCGGATGGCCAGGGCGCCCATCGCCAGGCCCAGCAAGGCGGCCACCGCCACGCCGAACAGCAGGCCGATCTCGGTGGGGACGCCCCAGACCTTCAGCGCGTGGCCGGTGGCGTAGGCGGCGCTGCCCAGGAAGGCCGCGTGCCCGAACGACAAGAGGCCTGTGAAGCCCAGCAGCAGGTTGAAGGCGCAGGCGAACAGGGCATAGCACATGATCTTCATGGCGAAGATCGGATACACCCCGACGAAAGGAAGAATGGCCACCACGACGGCCAGGACCGCATAGCCCAGGAATTGACGGTTCATTTCTCTTTTCCGAACAGCCCGGCCGGGCGGATCAACAGAACAATGGCCATGATGATGAACACGACCGTGCTGGATGCTTCGGGCCAGAACACTTTGGTCAGGCCTTCGACTACGCCCAGGCCCAGCCCGGTGACGATGGCGCCCATGATGGACCCCATGCCGCCGATCACGACCACTGCGAATACGACAATGATGAGGTTTGACCCCATCAGCGGGGAAATCTGCAGCACCGGCGCCGCCAGCACCCCGGCAAAGCCGGCCAGCGCCACGCCGAAGCCGTAGGTCAGCGTGATCATGCGCGGCACGTTCACGCCGAAGGCCTCGACCAGCCGCGGATTCTCGGTGCCGGCGCGCAACAAGGCGCCCAGGCGGGTGCGTTCGATCACGAACCAGGTCGCCAGGCAGACCACCACCGACGCCACCACGACCCAGCCGCGGTAGTTGGGCAACACCATGAAGCCCAGGTTGGTGGCCCCGCGCAGCGCGTCAGGCGTGGGGTAGGGCTGGCCCGATACGCCGTAGAAGCTGCGGAACAGCCCCTCGATCAGCAGCGTCAGCCCGAAGGTCAGCAGCAGGCCGTACAGGTGATCCAGCTTGTACAGGTGCTTGAGCAACAGTTTTTCTATCAGGATGCCGAACAGCCCGACGACCAGCGGCGCCAGGATCAGCATGACCCAGTAGTTCAACCCCAGGTACGACAGCCCCATCCAGGCCAGGAACGCGCCCAGCATGTAGAGCGCACCGTGCGCGAAGTTGATGACGTTCAGCAGTCCGAAGATAACGGCCAGGCCGAGCGACAGCATGGCATAGAAGGAACCATTGACCAGGCCCAGCAGCAGCTGTCCGAACAAGGCCTGTATGGGGATGCCGAAAATATCAG
This sequence comes from Achromobacter sp. FW305-C-28, assembly GCF_058783235.1. Lineage (NCBI taxonomy): Bacteria > Pseudomonadati > Pseudomonadota > Betaproteobacteria > Burkholderiales > Alcaligenaceae > Achromobacter > Achromobacter sp. FW305-C-28. The sequence continues at coordinate 462,148 of NZ_JBYSYL010000001.1, forward strand.
TCATCTTGTGAAAATCCTGCGCGTACGGGGGTAAGCGGGCAAATTCAAGATGCGATCCGGCCGGGTGGGTCGGATCGCATCATGGGGGCACATGGGTGGGATTTACTTCTTGACCAGCTTGCAGGTCGACTCGGACAGCTTGGTGTAGACCTCGTCGCCCGGCAGCGTGGCGACCACCTTGTAGTAGTCCCACGGGCCCTTCGATTCGGCCGGCGTCTTGACCTGCATCAGGTACATGTCGTGAATCATGCGGCCGTCTTCGCGCACGTAGCCGCCCTGGGTGAAGAAGTCGTTGATCTTGTTGGACTTCATCCACTTCATCAGGGTGTCGGCGTCATCGGTGCCGGTGGCCTTCACGCCGTTCAGGTAGAACGTGACCGACGAGTAGTCGCCTGCCTGCAGCATGGAGGGCTTGCGGCCGACCTTGGCTTCGAACTTCTTGGCCCAGGCGCGCGAGGCGTCGGATTGGTCCCAGTACCAGCCGTCGGTCAGGTACATGCCCTTGGTGGCTTCCAGGCCCAGCGAGTGCACGTCGTTGATGAACACCAGCAGGCCGGCCATCTTCATCGTCTTGGTCACGCCGAATTCATTGGCGGCCTTGATGGTGTTGATGGTGTCGCCGCCCGCGTTGGCCATGCCCAGGATCTGCGCCTTGGACGCTTGCGCCTGCAGCAGGAACGAGGAGAAGTCGGAGGCGCCCAGCGGTGCCCGCACCTGGCCCTTGACCTCGCCGCCGGCGGCTTTCACCACGGCCATCGTGTCGCGTTCCAGCGCGTGGCCGAAGGCGTAGTCGGCCGTCAGGAAGAACCAGCTCTTGCCGCCGTCCTTCACCACGGCCGAACCGGTCCCGCGCGCCAGCGCCACGGTGTCGTAGGCGTAGTGCACGGTGTAGGGCGAACACTGCGCGTTGGTCAGGTCTGACGCGCCCGCGCCGATGGCGATGAAGGGCTTTTTCTTCTCGGCCGCCACGGCGGCCATCGCCAGGCTGGTCGCGGAGTTCGTGCCGGCGATGATGACGTCGACCTTCTGCTGGTCGAACCATTCGCGCGCACGGGCCGAGGCCACGTCGGCCTTGTTCTGGTGGTCTGCCGACAGCACTTCGATCTTCTTGCCGTTGACCGAGCCGCCGAAGTCCTCGATGGCCATGCGGATCGCGTCCAGGCCGGCCTTGCCGTCGATGTCGGAATACACGCCCGACATGTCGGTGATGAAGCCGATGCGGATGACATCGTCGGAGATGCCTTGCGCCGCGGCGGGTGCCGCGGCAAATCCCAGGCCCGCCATGGCCAGTGCAGCAGTGATGGTGTGCAGCTTCATGGGATGACTCCTCTTCCCTTCGGTGTGTGTGCCGGGATGCCCGGCGGGTGACACAGGTTATGTCGGGCGATAGCCCTTTAGACGCCCAACAGTTCGTTGAGCGTGTCCTGTTTTTCTGAAAGTTCCGACGCCTCGAAATGCTCGACGATCTGGCCGTGCTCCATGACATAGAAGCGATCGGCCAGCGGCGCCGCGAAGCGGAAATTCTGCTCGACCATGACGATGGTGTAGCCGCGCTGCTTGAGCGCGGTGATCATGCGGGCCAGCGCCTGCACGATAACGGGGGCCAGGCCCTCCGAAATCTCGTCCAGCAGCAGGAGGTTGGCGCCGGTGCGCAGGATGCGCGCCACCGCCAGCATCTGTTGTTCGCCGCCCGACAGGCGCGTGCCGGGCGAGTGCCGGCGTTCCTGCAGGTTAGGGAACATGTCGTAGATTTCGGCCAGCGACATGCCGCCGCCCAGCGACCCCACGACGGGGGGCAGCAGCAGGTTTTCTTCGCAGGACAGGCTGGCGAAGATGCCGCGTTCTTCTGGGCAATAGCCCACGCCCAGGTGGGCGATCTTGTAGGTGGGCAGGTCGATGGCTTCGGTGCCGTGGATGCGCACCGAGCCCTTGCGGGAACCGGTCAGACCCAGGATGGCGCGCAGCGTGGTGGTGCGGCCGGCGCCGTTGCGGCCCAGCAGCGTCACGACCTCGCCCTGCGCCACTCGCATATCCACGCCGTGCAGGATATGCGACTCCCCGTACCAGGCCTGCAGGCCCGAGATTTCCAGTGCCGGGGTGCTCATGCGTGCGCTCCTTGGAGTTCGCCGTCGGTGGTGCCCATGTAGGCCTGCATCACGGCCGGATGGCGCGAGACGTCGGCATAGGAACCTTCGGCCAGCACGGCGCCGCGCGCCAGCACGGTAATGGTATTGGCGATGGACGACACGACATTCATGTTGTGTTCGACCATCAGGATGGTGCGGCCGGCGCTGACGCGCTTGATCAACTGCGTGACGCGGTCGACGTCTTCGTGGCCCATGCCCTGCGTGGGTTCGTCCAGCAGCATCAGCTCGGGTTCCATCGCCAGCGTGGTGGCGATTTCGAGCGCGCGCTTGCGGCCGTACGGCAGGTTCACGGTCGTCTCGTTGGCAAACGCCCCCAGGTCGACTTGCTCGAGCAGTTCGCGCGCCGGTTCGTTCAGTTCGGCCAGCCGCTTGTCGCTGCGCCAGAAGTGAAACGACACGCCGGTCTTGCGTTGCAACCCGATGCGCACGTTCTCAAGCACGGTCAGGTGCGGGAACACCGCGGAAATCTGGAATGAACGGATCACCCCGCGCCGCGCGATCTGCGCGGGGCGCTCGCCGGTGATGTCGATGCCGTTGAACTTGATGGTCCCCGAGGTGGGGGCAAGGAATTTGGTCAGCAGGTTGAAGCATGTGGTCTTGCCCGCGCCGTTCGGCCCGATCAAGGCATGAATCTCGCCTCGCTTGATACGCAAATCGACCCCATTGACCGCGACAAAACCGCGGAATTCCTTGGTGAGGCCTTTTGTCTCCAGGATCGTGTCGTCCATGTCCGCTGCACCGGCGTTGTATTTATATGTGGACTCTGCCCGGCGTTATGCGCAGGGCCCCCGCGGGGTTATGAAAACCGTGTATTCACGCAGTTTTCTACAAGAGTTGCCGGCGAGTATGCGCACCTCCGGATCAAAATTCCATGAGGGTTTGTCATAGGTTTTGCAGTGCGGAAAGGTGAATTGTCGGGTGGCGGACAATTGCCGAATCCATTGGGCGAAAACCCTATATGCGGACGCAATGCATTGCAGCAAATTCGCATTGATCGTCATCAATCCGTCATCACCGCGCGCATCGGGGAAAACCCGGTTTTGCTCGGTGCGCGGCGCCGGCCCATATTGCCCGGCGTTTGATGAATACCGGATCAGGCCGGTGTTTTATCTTTGAATTCGCACAGGTCGGAAATACCGCATTGCGGGCATTTCGGTTTGCGCGCCACGCATACGTAGCGGCCTTGCAGGATCAGCCAGTGATGGGCGTCCTGCATATATTCACGGGGCACGAATTTCTCGAGCTTCAATTCGACTTCCAGCACGTTCTTGCCGGGGGCGATGCCGGTACGGTTCGACACCCGGAAAATGTGCGTGTCCACCGCCATGGTGGGCTGGCCGAACGCGGTGTTGAGCACCACGTTGGCGGTCTTGCGGCCCACGCCCGGCAGGGCCTCGAGCGCCTCGCGCGTCTGCGGCACTTCGCCGCCGTGCTGCTCGATCAGGAGGCGGCACGTCGCGATTGCGTTCTTGGCCTTGGTGCGGAACAGGCCGATCGTCTTGATGTAGTCCGACAGGCCTTCCTCGCCCAGCGCCAGCAAGGCTTGCGGCGTGCCGTAGCGCGGGAAGAACTTGCGGGTGGCGATGTTCACCGACTTGTCGGTGGCCTGGGCCGACAGCAGCACCGCGATCAGCAGCTGGAATGGTGTTTCGTATTCCAGTTCGGTGGTGGGGTGCGGATTGGCCGCCTGCAGGCGGGCGAAGATCTCTCGGCGTTTGGCGGCGTTCATGGGCGCGGGGTGTTGCGGCGGGCCCGGGCGCGGGCCAGGGCGGATTCAATGGCGGCGCGCTTGCGGTCGTCATCCTGGGCGGCGTCGGCCGCAGCGGCAGGCGCCGGCGCGCTGGCGGGTTCCGGGGCCATCAGGCGCGCGTTGTCGGCGGCCAGGCGCTCGATGCGCGCCTGGTGGTGCCGGTGGCGTTGACGGCCGGCCGCGGCGTCTTCGGCGGTCCAGGCGCGGCCCGCGGGCACCATCTGGATGCAATCGACCGGACAGGGCGCCACGCACAGGTCGCAGCCGGTGCACCAGTCCGCCAGCACGGTATGCATGTGCTTGTTGGCGCCGACGATGGCATCGACCGGACAGGCCTGGATGCACAGCGTACAGCCGATGCAATGCGCTTCGTCGATGCGGGCGACCAGCAGCGGCCCCGGCTCGCCGCGGGTCAGGTCCAGCGGCAGCAGCGGGGTGTCCAGCAGGCTGGCCAACGCGGCAATGCCTTCGTCGCCGCCCGGCGGGCAGCGGTTGATGGGGGCTGTGCCCTCGGCGATGGCATCGGCATAGGGCCGGCAGCCGTCATACCCGCACTTGGTGCATTGCGTCTGGGGCAGCAAGGCATCGATGCGGTCGGCTAGTGAGCGACAGGACATGGCGGGCGATGAAAAAGAAGAGGGGGCCGCTCGGGCCCCCGTGGGAAAGCGGCGCGCAGAGGCGGTCAGGCCGACTGCCGGATGAATTCCGCGATTTTAGGACAGATCATTTCGCGCCACCGGCGGCCCGAGAAGATGCCGTAGTGGCCGCAGTTGGGGGCGGTGTAGTGCGACTTGCGCTCGGCCGGGATGTTCTTGCACAGCTTGATGGCCGCCCGGGTCTGGCCCTGGCCGGAAATGTCGTCCAGTTCGCCTTCGATGGTGAAGAGCGCGACCTGCTTGATGTCGGCCGGACGCACCAGCTGGCCGTCGACTTCCCAGGTGCCGCCGGGCAACGCGAATTCCTGGAACACCATGCGGATGGTGTCCAGGTAGAACTCGGCCGGCATGTCCAGCACCGCGTTGTATTCGTCGTAGAAGCGGCGATGCGCCTCGGCGTCGTTGTCGTCGCCGCGCAGCAGGTCCAGGTAGAACTCGTAGTGCGACTTCATGTGGCGGTCGGGATTCATGGCCATGAACCCGGCGTGCTGCAGGAAGCCCGGGTAGACCTTGCGGCCCGACCCCGGGTAGCGCGGCGGCACCGGGTGGATGACCTGGTTCTCGAACCACGAATACGGCTTGGTGGTGGCCAGGCGGTTGACCTGCGTGGGCGACTGGCGCGGGTCGATGGGGCCGCCCATCATGACCATGCTGCGCGGTTGGCAGGGGTCGTTGGCGGACGCCATCAGCGACACGGCGGCCAGCACCGGCACGGTGGGCTGGCAGACCGAGATCACATGGACGTCGGGGCCCAGGTGCCGGATGAAATCCTGCACGTAGCGGACGTAGTCGTTCAGGTGGAACGGACCGGCCGACAGCGGCACCATGCGGGCGTCGACCCAGTCGGTCACGTAGATGTCGTGATTGGGCAGCAGGGCGCGCACGGTGTCGCGCAGCAGCGTGGCGTGGTGGCCCGACATGGGCGCCACCAGCAGCACCTTGGGGTCGCCCTGGGGCGTCTGGCGCACATCACGGTGAAAGTGCACCAGCCGGCAGAAAGGCTTGTCGAGCACGACCGATTCGGTCACCCGGACGGACTTGCCGTTGATCTCGGTGGCGGGCAGGTTCCAGGCGGGCTTCTGGTATTCCTTGCCGATGCGCGTCATCAGCTCGTAACCCGCGGCCATCTGGCGCGAGATCGGGGTGTAGGCGAGGGGACTGTAGGGACTGGAGAACAGCTGGGAACCGGCATCCGTGAAAGCAGCGAACGGAGTCAGGAAAGCGCGCTGCATTTCGTGCAATTGGTACAGCATTGGGGAAGTCCTTCTGGGTCGTGCGTGTGCCCCGATTATTGCGCCGGGGAGTAACGGTATTTCCAATTCATCTGACGAAAGCGTCCGAAAATCGGCTTTTGTGTTGCAAAAATGCGACCCGTCATCCCTTGCGCACCAGTTTAGGGCGGAAGCCGGTGGCGGCAATTGCCCCAAAAGGGGGAAATCCGGCCTAGCCCGGACGGGCCAGAAGCGCCTCCGGGCAGGGCCAGGGGTCACCAGTAGTTTTCCACCGCCAGGTTGCCGGGAATGCCGCGGCGGCCCGGCTTGAAGCCGCGTTCGCCCAGCAGCTTGCGTGCGTCGGCCAGCATGTCGGGGTTGCCGCAAAGCATGATCTTGGCCTGCTCCGGGTCCAGCGGCACGCCCGCCAGCTGTTCCAGGCCGCCGTCGGCGATCAGGGTGGTCAGGCGCGCCTGCGGCATGCCGGGCAGCGCTTCGCGGGTGGCGATCGGCAGGTAGATCAGCTTTTGCGGGTCGGCGGCGAACAGCTCGGACAGGGCCGGGTCGCGGCGCCAGCCTTCGATTTCATCGCGGTACGCCAGCTCAGCCGCGGTGCGCACGCCGTGCACCAGGATGATGCGGCGATAGGCGTGCCAGACGGTCGGATCGCGCAGGATCGACAGGTAGGCCGACAGGCCGGTGCCAGAGGCCAGCAGCCAGAGATCGCCGCCCGGGGCGAAGCGTTCCAGCGTCAAAAAGCCGTAGGGGGTTTTCTCGACGTACAGCGCGTCGCCCGGCTGCAGTCGCGCCATGCGGGGGCTGAACAGGCCTTCGGGCACCACGATGGAATAGAACTCCAGCCACGGCTGCTGCGGCGCCGACACCATCGAGTAGGCGCGCCACAGGGTGGGCGGGCCGTCGGGATCGTCAGCGCCGGGCAGACCGACCCGGGCGAACTGGCCCGGCTGGAACGTATACGCCTCGTCGCGCGTGACGCGCACGGAGAACAGCTTGTCGGGCACCCAGGTATGGACTTGGGTGACGGTCTGGCGCGTGTATTTGGAGTCGTCGGTCATCGGGGCATCACGCGTCGCGTGCCGGGGGCGGCCACGCGCTCGCGGATTATTTTTCCAGGTATTGCAGCTTGTCCTGCTTGCCGTTCCAGTCGTCGGCATCGGGCAGCGGCTTCTTGGCGCGGCTGATGCTGGCGAACTCGGGCGAGAGCTCGGCGTTCAGGGCGATGAAGTTCAGCTGGTCCTGCGGCACGTCTTCTTCGGCGTAGATCGCGTTGGCCGGGCATTCCGGGATGCAGACGGCGCAATCGATGCATTCGTCGGGGTCGATCACCAGGAAGTTCGGACCCTCACGAAAACAGTCCACCGGGCACACATCTACGCAATCGGTGTACTTGCACTTGATACAGTTTTCGGTGACGACGTGGGTCATTCAGGGACTCCGGGCAGGCGGCATTTGTGTTTTGTTGGGCCGATTTTACCCAATGCAGGGCCAAACCGCCGTGAATACCCGTGTTGACATCGTGGCACATTGGGGGAACAGGCCATCCCTTCGTGCTATGGTGTCGCGAAACGATACGCGCAATCATGATAATCACTTCGCTGCTCGACACCGATCTGTACAAATTCAGCATGATGCAAGTGGTGCTGCATCAGTTCCCCGCTGCTCAGGTCGAGTACCGTTACAAATGCCGCACGAAGGGCGCCAACCTGCGCCCCTACCTGGACGAAATCCGCGAAGAAGTGCACCAGCTGTGCCAGCTGCGCTTCACTGCCGACGAACTTAAATATCTGGGCGGCTTGCGCTTTATCAAAAGCGACTTTGTCGATTTCCTCGAACTGTTCCACCTGCCCGAGCGCTGCATCCACATCACCGAAGGCGACGCGCCCGGCGAGATCAGCATCGAGGTCAAGGGCCCGTGGCTGCACACGATCCTGTTCGAGATCCCCGTGCTGGCGATCGTCAACGAAGTCTATTTCCGCAACACCCGCAAGCATCCGGACTGGGAAGAAGGCCGCAAGCGCCTGCAGTCCAAGATGCACCTGGTGCTGGACGACCCCGCGCTGGCCGATTTCCGCGTGGCCGAATACGGCACCCGCCGGCGCTTCTCCAAGGTCTGGCACGAGGAAATCGTGTCCACCATGAAGGCCCAGATGGGGCCGCACTTCGCCGGCACCAGCAACGTGCTCCTGGCCAAGCAGCATGAAGTGCTGCCGCTGGGCACCATGGGCCACGAATACCTGCAGGCCTGCCAGGCATTGGGCCCGCGGCTGCGCGATTCGCAGGTCTTCGCCCTGGAAGTGTGGGCCAAGGAATACCGCGGCGACCTCGGCATTGCGCTGTCGGACGTCTACGGCATGGATGCCTTCCTGCGCGATTTCGACATGTATTTCTGCAAGCTGTTCGACGGTGCGCGCCACGATTCCGGCGATCCCTTCGTCTGGGGCGAAAGGCTGCTCGAACACTACCGCAAGAACCGCGTCGACCCGCGCGCCAAGACGCTGGTGTTCTCCGATTCGCTGACCTTCCCGCGCGCCATCGAACTGGCGCGCCAGTTCGCTGGCCGCTGCAAGGTGTCGTTCGGCATCGGCACCAACCTCACCAACGACCTGGGCCACGAACCCTTGCAGATCGTCATGAAGATGGTCCGCTGCAACGGCCAGCCCGTGGCCAAGGTGTCCGACGCGCCCGAAAAGACCATGTGCGACGATCCGGCCTACCTGGCCTATCTGCGCCAGGTCTTCCAGCTGCCGCCCGCCTGAGGCCGCGGCAGGGTAAAGTTCAGCATTCGCATTGTTCCAACCCGTCAACTCGTCACTAGGGGAATATTCATGAGCAGCATCAAGCGCTTCCACGTCGCCAAGCGCCTGTCGGACATGGCCGTTTACAACGGCGTCGCGTACCTGGCAGGCCAGGTGCCGGACGATGCCAAGCTGGACATCACCGGCCAGACCGAGCAAGTGCTCGCGACCATCGACCGACTGCTGGCCGAAGCCGGCACCGACAAGACCAAGATCCTGATGGCCCAGATCTACGTGGCCAACATGAAGGAATTCGATGGCATGAACAAGGCCTGGGACGCCTGGGTTGCCGACGGCAACTCGCCCCCGCGCGCCACGGTCGAGGCCCGCCTCGCCAATCCCGACTTCAAGGTCGAGATCGTCGTGACCGCCGCCGTCGCCTAACTAAGGAGGACCAAAATGAACATCATCTGGTATGTGCTCCGCCCGTTCTACCTGCTTGGTCTGGTGCTGGCTGTGCCGCTTTTCTTCATCGTGGCCAACCATGCCGGCAAGGATCTCGAGGTGTCGGTGCCGCTGCTGGTTGGCTGCCTCGGCTATTTCGTGCTCGGCTACCTGCTGCTGAAGACGTTGCCGAATTTCCTGCGCGGCCGCGTGCTCGCCCGCGTCGCCAATTTCAAGGCGAAGGGCTTCGCGCCGCAGTGGGAGGTCGTGTCGGTGATCTACAACCGCTACGTCGGCTTCGATCCGAAGACGCGCAAAGCGCTCTACGTCGATGTCAACGACGGCACCGAGACGTTCGTGGACTTCGACAACGTGAACGCTTGGGAGCTGGACGTCGAGAAGAACAAACCGGCGCTACTGAAGCTGCTGACGCGTGTGCCCGCATTGCCGGTTGTGGGTGTGCGTATCGACCGTCGGAAAGCCGACGAGTGCAAGGCAAACCTCGTCACGATTTTCGGCTGAGAGCAGGCCGTATAGGCAAACCTGTGGGCATGTGTTGCTGTGAGGCGACCATGTCCATTTTTGCATGGAGACTGATGGATGACTTTGAAAGCTGGTGCGATGCTGTTGGCCGTTGGCCTTGTACTCGCCGGCACTGCACGCGCTTCATGTCGAAAGCCCTCCTGCGCGCCGGAGGGCTTTTTCGCTTCTGCGCCGGTTGTGGCGCGGGCCGTGGCGTCGCTGCCGTTCAACGACGCAGCGGGCGCGCCGGCACGGGCTAGCCGGCGGTCAGCAGCAAGCCGGCCAGCAGGCCGCCGGCGTCCTCGCAGCGCGTCAGGTCGGCGGGCGCCACGGTCTTGGGGGCCGCGATCTGCTGCGGCGTCTGCGCGCCCAGGTTGACGATCAGCGGCGGCGCCGCCGCGCGCAAGCGCCAGCCGGTGCAGATGCGCTCGACCTGGCGGGCGGCGCCCGAGCCGTCGCTGCCGGCGCTGATCAGGCAGGCGTACGGCCGGCCCGCGACGTGTTCGAGCACGCCGTAGTAGCTGCGGTCGAAGAATTCCTTCATCTCCCCGCTCAGGCTGGCCAGGTTCTCGGGGGCGCAGAAGAGGAAGCCGTCGCTGGCCAGCACCTCGCCCATCACGGCGTCCCGGGCGGGGCGCAGGATCACTTCCAGCTCGTCCGGCTGCTCCAGCTGCGTGGCGGCTGCGGCGGCGCCCCGGGCGGCGGCCTCGGCCATCTGCCGGGCCGCGCCGGTGCGCGAATGCCAGACGATCAGCAGCTGTTTCACGGGTAGCGCCTCAGGGTGTCCTGGCGGTAATAGGCCTGCAGCAGGCCGAACCATTCGGGCAGGGCTTCGGACATGGGGTAGGGGTCAACGAAGAAGTGTTCGGAACTGACCGCGAAGAATTCGGCTTCGTCGGTCGCTGCGTACGGGTCGAGCGGCAGCTGGCCGTACCAGGCGTCGGCCGCCTCGCTTTCGGGGTCCACATCGTGCGGAATGGCCGCTTCCACGGCGTCCACGGCGGCAATGAAGCGGTCCAGGCTGTCGTCCAGGATGCGGCGCCAGTCGCGCGGCTTGAGGTCGCCGTGCGCCGCCAGCGACGGCATGCCGTCGGCAAAGCCCGATTGCAGGTCCAGCTTGTGCGCGAATTCGTGGATCACCACATTGAAGCCGCCTTCGGACAGCAACGCGTCTTCCCAGGACAGCACCAGCGGACCGCCTTCCCAGGCTTCGCCGGCCGCGTCCTCGACGTACTCGTGCATCACGCCGTCTTCGTCCAGGCGCTTGCGGGGGATGCGGAACCCGGCGGGGTAGACGATGATCTCGTCCCAGCCCTCGTACAGTTTGGGCGTCAGGTTCAGGATCGGCAGGCTGGCCTGGGCGGCAATCGACAGGCGCATGAAGTCGGTCACTTCCAGCCCCTGCGCACCGTTGATGGTCTTGCTGGCCAGCAGCCAGGCCGACCGGGCCAGCAACTGGGCGGTCTCATCAGCGTCCAGCGCCGCCAGGAACGGGTGGGTCTGCAGCACCTGCCGCCAGAGGTCGGGATCGATCCGGGCCTGCATTTCCGCCACCTCCGACGGGTTTGCTCCCCGGCCCTTGAGCCAGCGCAACATAAGCTTGGGTTCCTTCTATATATGTCCGGGCATCGCCGGAGTTTCGGTAGTTGTTTCCTAGTGTAGAGTGTCGGAATCTTCCATTCCCACCCCCCAATACGTCCGCGATGTCCGCCCCGCCTGTACTCGACGCGCCTTTGCCTTTCGACGCTTCCTGGCGACAGGAGGCGGGTTCGGGCCTCGACGCCGACGGCCTTGCGCTTATCGACCAGGCAGTGGCCTGGTCAGTTCCCCGCTTCGAGGGCCAACAGGCCCTGACGGGCGAACCGCTGGCCTCGCACGGCGCCGGCGTCGTGCGGATCCTGGCGGGTCTGCATACCGATTCGGCCACCCGCGCGGCGGCCTTGCTGGCCGCCTTGCCCACCGACCTGACCGTGCCGGCGCCCGCCTTGCGCAACGATCCGGTCGCGGCCGCATTCGGTGCCGAAGTGGCCCGGCTGGTGCAAGGCACGCGGGCCCTGTTGCGCCTGGGGGTGGTGGCTCGGCAGGCCAGCGACGCCGAAGCCGAAAGCGGCAGCCAGAAGGAAATGCAGCGCAAGATGCTGCTGGCCATGGCGGCCGACCTGCGCATCGTGCTGATGCGCCTGGCTTCCCGGCTGCAGACCTTGCGCTGGCACGCCGAAAGCAAGACGCCGTGCTCGATCGCGTTCGCTCGCGAAACGCTGGACCTGTACGCGCCCCTGGCCAACCGGCTGGGCATCTGGCAGATCAAATGGGAAATGGAAGACCTGGCTTTCCGCTTCCTCGAGCCGGACAAGTACAAGCAGATCGCGCGCCTGCTCGAAGAAAAGCGCGTCGAGCGCGAGGCCTTCATTGCCGGCGCCATTGAACGGCTGCAAGCCGCACTGGCCAGGCATGGCATCGAGGCCGAAGTCAGTGGCCGACCCAAGCACATCTACAGCATCTGGAACAAGATGCGGGTCAAGCGGCTGGATTTCGCGCAGATGTACGACCTGCGTGCGTTGCGCATCATCGTGGACGACGTGCGCGCCTGCTATACGGCGCTGGGCATGGTGCACGAGATGTGGACGCCGTTGTCCAACGAATTCGACGACTACATTTCACGGCCCAAGCCCAACGGCTACCGGTCGCTGCATACCGTGGTGGCCGACGACGACGGCCGCCCGTTCGAGGTGCAGATCCGCACGCGCGAGATGCACCAGTTCGCCGAATACGGCATGGCGGCGCACTGGCGCTACAAAGAGGCCGGCGCCAAGGGCGGCCAGGTGGCCGCGTCCAGTGAATACGACCGGCAACTGGCCTGGATGCGTCAGTTGCTGGCCTGGAACAGTGATGTCGAATCCGGCGATGCGCCCGCCGCTGACAGCGCTGAAGCGGCCAAGGCGGACGCCGCCAAACCGGAAGCAGGCAAGCCGGCGTCGGGCCGGGGCGCAGGCGGCAAGGGCCGCCATGCGGCCGCCGAGCCCGCAGCCTCGGACGAACGCATCTACGTGCTGACACCGCAGGCCCGCGTGATCGAACTGCCGGCCGGCGCCACGCCGGTCGACTTCGCCTATCACCTGCACACCGACCTGGGCCATCGCTGCCGCGGTGCCCGCGTCGACGGCCAGATGGTGCCGTTGCAGACGCGCCTGGCCACCGGCCAGACGGTCGAGATCATCTCGGCCAAGTCCGGCGGCCCGTCGCGTGACTGGCTCAACCCGCAATTGGGCTTCCTGGCCAGTCCGCGGGCTCGCGCCAAGGTGCGCATGTGGTTCAACGCCATCGAACTGCAGCAACGCATCACCCAGGGTCAGGCGCTGGTCGAAAAGGAATTGCAGCGGCTGGGCAAGACTGCCGTCAACCTGGAACAACTGGCGCAGAACCTGGGTTTCGCCCGGGCGGACGACCTGTACGTCGCGGCTGCCAAGGAAGAATTCAGCCTGCGTCAGATCGACGCGGTGTTCCAGGCGCCGGCGCCTGCCGTCGAGCCGCAGCCCGCCGCCCTGCGCCACGCCAGCGCAGGCAGCGCCGAGAAAAGCGGCAAGAGCGGCGTGCTGGTGGTGGGCGTGGGCTCGCTGCTCACGCAACTGGCGCGCTGCTGCCGCCCGGCACCACCCGATGCCATCGCCGGCTTCGTCACCCGCGGCCGCGGCGTGTCGATCCACCGCAGCGATTGCCACAGTTACCTGGCGCTGGCCGCGCGCGAACCCGAACGGGTCATCGAAGTGGCTTGGGGCGAGACCCCGGCGGATACGTACTACCCCGTCGACATCAGCGTGCGCGCGCACGACCGCTCGGGCCTCTTGCGGGACCTGTCCGAAGTCTTTGCGCGCTTGCGGCTGAACGTGGTGGGCGTGAACACGCAAAGCCGGCAGTCTCTGGCCCACATGGTGTTCACGGTGGAAGTGCGCGGCGGCGAATCGCTGGCCCGTGCGCTCGATGCGCTGGCCGAGGTGCCGGGCGTGTCGTCGGCGGTGCGCCGCTAGCGGGGCGGAACCGGCCTGGCCGGTTCCGCCCCGCAACCCGCAGGTGGCGAAGCGCCCGCCGCCGTATCAGTGGTCCAGCCGTTCGTGCGCGCGGTCGCGCATGTAGAACGATGCCACCAGGCCCAATGCCACGCCGAACATCACGTAGTAGGCGGGGGCCATCGGCGAGCCGGTGGTTTTGATCAGCCAGGTCACGATGAACTGCGCGAAACCGCCGAAGATCATCACGGCCACGTTATAGGCCAGCGACAGGCCCACCGAACGTACCCGAGCCGGGAACAGCTCGGCCATCACCGTACTGAACACGCCGAAGAAGGCCGACACGAAGAAGCACACCACGATCTGCACCGTCAGCAGGCGGGCGATCGACGGGGCATCCGACAGCCAGTAGTACAGCGGGTACAGCACCACCAGGTAGCCGATCAGCGAGCCGATCACGATCGGGCGGCGGCCGACGCGGTCGGACCAGGCGCCCATGAACGGCGTCAGCAGTACCATCAGTGCGGCGCCAGCCATCTGCACCAGGAAGGTCTGGTTCAACGGCAGCTTCAGGATCTGGGTCGAATAGGTCACCAGGTACGTGAAGGTGATGTAGATCGACACCGTTGCCGTCACCACCAGGCCCACGCCGATCAGCGTTTCGCGAGTGTGCGTGCGCACCATGTCCACCAGGCTCAGGCGCTGCACTTCGCCGCGTGCGGCGGCCTGGCGCTCTTCCTCCTTCATCTGCTTGAAGGCGTCGGTTTCGTCGATGTTGCGGCGGATATAGATGGCGATCGGCACAATCACCAGGCCGAAGGCGAACGGCAGGCGCCAGGCCCACGCGGCGATCTGTTCCTGGGTGAAGAACTCGGTGATCAGTGTGCCGCAGGCCGCGCCGATCAGCAGCGCCAGCATCTGGCCGGCCATCTGCCACGACCCATAGAAGCCACGCTTGCCGTTGGGTGCCATCTCGATCAGCAGGGCGGTCGAGGTGCCGAATTCGCCGCCGGCCGAAAAGCCCTGCAGCAGCCGCGCGATCAGGATGAAGATCGGCGCCAGGATGCCCGCGGCGTGGTAGGTGGGGGCCACGGTGATCAGTGCAATGGACACCGCCATCAGCGAAGTCACCAGCACCATGGCCGCCTTGCGGCCTTTCTTGTCGCCGTACATGCCCAGGATGATGCCGCCGACCGGGCGCATGAAGAAGCCGACGCCGAAGATCGCCGTGGTCATCAGGATCGCGTTCAGTTCACTGCCGGGTACGCTGGGGTCGGTCGGGAAGAACAGCTTCGAGATGATCGGCGTCATGAACGCGAACACCAGGAAGTCATACCATTCGAGGGCGTTGCCGATGACTGCCGCCACGATGTTGCGCGTGGGAACTGCTTTGTGCTGCACGGTTTCTCCTTGGGGGGGCTTTTGCCTGAAGGGCGACATTCTAGGCTCAGGCCCAAGGGTGGGGGCCGCGACGCCGCGGCGTCCTGGCTTTACACTTCTCTTTTTCCCCAAGAGAGTTGCTACATGAACGCGCGCACCTGGCTGGAGACGCTGGTTGGTTTTGACACCACCAGCCGCAATTCCAATCTTGCCCTCATCGAAACCGTCCGCGATTGGCTCAAGGGCCAGGGTGTCGATGCGTGGCTGGCGCACAATCCCGAGCGTACCAAGGCCAACCTGTTCGCCACGCTGCCGGCGCAAGACGGCGGCCTGCAAGGCGGCATCGTCCTGTCGGGCCACACCGACGTGGTGCCCGTGGATGGCCAGGATTGGGCCACTGATCCCTTCAAGCTGGTCGAAAAAGACGGCCTGCTCTATGGCCGTGGCAGTTGCGACATGAAGGGCTTCATCGCGGGTTCGCTGGCCCTGGTGCCGGAATTCCTGGCCATGCCGCGCAAGAAACCGATCCACCTGGCGTTCTCGTACGACGAAGAAGTCGGCTGCGCCGGCGCGCCCTACATGCTGGCCGACCTGCACGAGCGCGGCATTCGCCCCGAGGGCTGCGTGGTGGGCGAACCCACCGGCATGCAGGTGGTGGTGGCGCACAAGGGCATCAACCTGTTCCGTTGCAAGGTGCACGGCAAGGCGGCGCACTCGTCGTTGACCCCGCGCGGCTGCAACGCCATCGAATACGCCGCCCGCCTGATCTGCCGCATCCGCGACCTGGCCGACAGCTTCAAGGCCAATGGCCCGTACGACCAGTTCTACGACGTGCCGTTCTCGACCATGACCACCAACCAGATCCGTGGCGGCATCGCGGTCAACACCATTCCCGAGCTGTGTGAATTCACCTACGAATTCCGCAACCTGCCGGGCATGCAGCCGGACGAGATCCAGGCAGAAGTCGAAAAATACGTGCGCGATGAACTCCTGCCGCGCATGAAAGCCGAATTCGACGGCGCCAGCATCGAGATCGAGACAGGCGCGGCCGCTCCCGCCCTGGAAGCCTCGGAAGAAGCTGCCATCACCCAGCTGGTGCGCGCCCTGACCGAAGACCGCGCCACCCGCAAGGTGGCCTATGGCACCGAAGCCGGCCTCTTCCAGGGCATCGGCATCCCCACGGTGGTCTGCGGCCCCGGCCACATCGAACAGGCCCACAAGCCCAACGAGTTCGTCGCGCTGGATCAGCTGGCGTCGTGCGAAACCTTCCTGCGCCGCCTGGGGCAGTCACTCTGACGCACCCGGGCGGCAGCGGGGGCCATCCCCGCCGCCGCCCGCGTCAGGTAAAATGACGGGTTGCAAACCGGATTTGCGGCGGGCAGTGGTCTGCCGCGATGCCGGGGGAGATGCTTGGTGAAACCTTACGACTTTCCAGATGCCAAGGGGCATTTCGGCCCTTATGGCGGTGTTTTCGTGGCGGAAACGCTGATGCACGCGCTCGACGAGCTGCGTGCGGCCTATGACCATTACCGTGTCGATCCCGCCTTCCTGGAAGAGTTCAACTACGAACTCAAGCATTTCGTGGGCCGTCCCAGCCCCGTCTACCATGCCCGGCGTTGGTCGGACCTGGTCGGCGGCGCCCAGATCTGGTTCAAGCGCGAAGACCTGAACCACACCGGCGCGCACAAGGTCAACAACTGCATCGGCCAGGCCCTGCTGGCCAAGCGCATGGGCAAGCCCCGCGTCATCGCCGAAACCGGCGCCGGCCAGCACGGCGTGGCCTCGGCCACCGTGGCCGCCCGCTACGGCATGGAATGCGTGGTCTACATGGGCAGCGAAGACATCCGCCGCCAGGCCTCGAACGTCTATCGCATGAAGCTGCTGGGCGCCAAGGTCGTGCCGGTCACTTCCGGCTCGCGCACCCTGAAAGACGCGCTCAACGAAGCGATGCGCGACTGGGTCACCAACATCGAAAATACGTTCTACATCATCGGCACGGTGGCGGGTCCCGACCCCTATCCCCGCATGGTGCGCGACTTCCAGACCGTCATCGGCAACGAATGCCTGACGCAGATGCCCGAAGCCATCGGTCGTCAGCCCGACTACGTCGTGGCGGCGGTGGGCGGCGGCTCCAACGCCATGGGCATTTTCCATCCCTACATCCCCTACGAAAACGTGCGCCTGATCGGCGTCGAAGCGGCGGGCGAGGGCATGGACAGCGGCAAGCATGCCGCCTCGCTGGCGGCGGGCCAGATCGGTGTGCTGCACGGCAACCGTACCTACGTCATGCAGAATGCCGACGGCCAGGTCCAGGAAACCCACTCGGTTTCGGCCGGGCTGGATTACCCCGGCGTGGGCCCCGAGCACGCCTGGCTGAAGGATTCCGGCCGGGCCGAGTACGTCGGTATTACCGACGATGAAGCCCTGAAGGCGTTTCACGACTGCTGCCGCATCGAAGGCATCATGCCGGCGCTGGAATCTTCCCATGCCATCGCCCAGGCCGTGAAAATGGCCGCCACGCTGCCGCGCGACGCCGTCATCCTGGTCAACCTGTCGGGCCGTGGCGACAAAGACATGCATACCGTCGCCGAACGTGCCGGTATCGAGCTCTAACATGACGACAACCCGCTCTGATCGCATCGCCGCCGCCTTTGCGCGCACCGCCGAATCCGGCCGCGCCGCGGCGCTGATTCCCTACATCGCGGCAGGCGATCCGTCGCCGGCTGCCACCGTGCCGCTGATGCACGCGCTGGTCCAGGCCGGCGCCGACATCCTCGAACTGGGCGTGCCGTTCTCCGATCCCATGGCCGATGGCCCCGTGATCCAGCGCGCAGCCGACCGCGCCATCGCCCACGGCGTGGGCCTGGGCCGCGTGCTCGAACTGGTTGCCGATTTCCGTCAGCAGGATGCCGACACGCCGGTGGTACTGATGGGCTACGCCAACCCCATCGAACGCATGGGCCAGGCCGAATTCGCCCGCCGCGCCGAAGCGGCCGGTGTCGACGGCGTCCTGGTGGTCGACTATCCGCCCGAGGAAATCGTCGAATTCGCCGAAACCCTCGGCCGCCACGGCATTGCCCCGATTTTCCTGCTGGCTCCCACCTCCACCGACAGCCGCATCCAGGCCGTCGCCAAGGTCGCCCGCGGCTACGTCTACTACGTCTCGCTCAAGGGCGTGACGGGCGCCGGCTCGCTCAATACCGATGACGTCGCCGAACGCCTGGCTGTCATCCGGCGCCACGTGCGCGACATTCCTGTCGGCGTGGGCTTCGGCATCCGCGATGCCGAAAGCGCGCAACGCGTGGCCGGCGTGGCCGACGCTGTCGTCATCGGCAGCAAACTGATTGAAACCATGGAGCAGGCGGTGGCGAACGTCCCCGCGGCCCAGCAAACCGACGCCGCAGTCGCCGCCGCCGGCGGCTGGCTGCGCACCATCCGGCAAGCGCTGGATCAAGTAAAACGACAAAACGCGTCAGCCTGAGCGGTTTGGCGCGACCTCCTAACGGGATGAAAAAACAATGAGCTGGATCGAAAAACTCCTGCCTCCTCGCATCAACAAGACCAGCGACAGCGGCGCCCGCCGCGTGCCCGAAGGCCTGTGGGTGAAATGCCCGTCGTGCGAAACGGTGCTGTACAGCGAAGACCTGGCGGCCAACCTGCACGTCTGCCCCAAGTGCGACCACCACATGCGCATCGGCGCCCGCGCCCGCGTCGATTCGCTGCTCGACCTCGAAGGCCGGGTTGAAATCGGCCAGACCACGCGTTCGGTCGACACGCTGAAGTTCAAGGACACCCGCAAGTACCCTGAGCGCCTGCAGGAAGCCGTCAAGCAAACCGGTGAAACCGACGCGCTGGTAGTGGTCAGCGGCTCCATCCGCGGCGTACCGGCCACGCTGGCCTGCTTTGAATTCGAATTCATGGGCGGCTCCATGGGTTCGGTGGTGGGCGAGCGCTTCGCGCGTGGCGCCCAGGCCGCGCTGGACAACAAGACCCCCTTCATCTGCGTGGCCGCCTCGGGTGGCGCGCGCATGCAGGAAAGCCTGCTGTCGCTCATGCAGATGGCCAAGACCAACGCCATGCTGACGCGCCTGTCGGCCGCCGGCCTGCCGTTCATCAGCGTGCTGACCGACCCGACCATGGGCGGCGTGTCGGCCAGCTTCGCCTTCATGGGCGACGTGGTCATTGCCGAGCCCAAAGCCCTGATCGGTTTTGCCGGTCCGCGCGTGATCGAACAGACCGTGCGCGAAAAGCTGCCCGAAGGCTTCCAGCGCGCCGAGTTCCTGCTGCAAAAGGGCGCCATCGACATGGTGGTCGACCGCCGCCAGTTGCGTGAAGAAATTGCCCGCCTGTTGGCGCTGCTGACCAACCAGCCGGCCGACGTCGTCACCGCCGCCTGATACTTTTCGCCGCGCGTCCGGGTCTGGCGACCGGGCCGACGCCGCTGCAAAACGCCGCTTGCACCCCGTGTGCCAGCGGCGTTTTCTTTGTCGGCGGGCGCTCTGTGACGCGATGATTTCGTCAGCGCTGCGGAACAGTGTTTTCCACCAGGATTGTTGCCATATTGCGACACATTGCGAGCCTTCTGGCCCGGTTTTTGCTATGTTGTGGAGTACCGGAAATCTCGTGAATTCGACCGAGAGTCTTGTCCCAACAAATACGGAGTTACTCCCAATGCAGTCGACGAAGAAGAAAATGCTTACGCGCCTTGTTGGTTTGGCCCTGGCTGGTGTCGCTACCTTTGCTAGCGCCCAGTCGTCCGAGGGAACCCAGGGCGGCGTAAGCGCCCACTATGGCATTGGCGACCACTACCAGCGCTTCACCCTGAGCTACGAAACTCCGTCGATCTGGACGTACCAGTTCGGTGGCAACTGGGGCCGCCTGGATCTCACGCCCGAACTCGGCGCGTCGTATTGGTGGGCCAACAGCGGTCGCTCCCCCGGTCACGTCTGGCAACTGAACGCCATCCCGATGTTCCGCTGGTGGACGGGCGAGCGCTTCTATCTCGAAGCCGGTATCGGCGCCACGGTGTTCTCCAGCACCCGTTTCGCCAACGAAAACATCAGCACCGCCTTCCAGTTCGGCGACCACGTGGGCATGGGGTTCCTTCTGACTCCGAACAACCGCATCGGCGTGCGTTACTCGCACTTTTCCAACGCCAGCATCAAGCGCCCGAACCCGGGCCTGGATACGGTTCAGCTGACCTACACTTACCAGTTCTGATCCTTCCCGGATCGGCATCAAGAAACCCTCGGCAACGAGGGTTTTTTTTGGTCCGCCGAATCGGCATCCGAAGATTCGGCGCATAAAAAAGCCCCCATCGAAGGATGGGGGCTTTTGCTCGCGCGGGGCGGCTTAGTGGCGGGTTTCGACCTGAACCAGCGGTTCGTTCGATACCGCAGCCACCGGCTTGCGCTCACGGCCCAGGCGGACCGGCGTGTGCGCGGCAGCGATGCGCACTTGCGTTTGAGCGTGACGCTCGGGGTCGGTTTCGACCCACTGCAGGCCAGCGGCGTTCACCACGTCGTGCAGGGCCTGGGCCTTGGCGGACGGCGCGGTTGCCGGCACCACGATGGGCTGGGCGCTGGCCGGGGCGGTGGCCACGGGGGCGGCTGCCGGGGTCGCCACGGGAGCAGGCGTTTGCACTGCCGGGGCCGGAGCGGCCTCGGGAGCAGCAGGCGCTGCGGCCACGACGGGGGCAGGGGCCATGACCGGCTCGACAGCGGGGGCTTCTTGCACCGGCGCAGCGGCGGGCGCTGCCGGCTCGGAAACCTGGCTGGCGGGTTCGACCGACACAGGCGACGTCGTCACCGGCGCGGCGGTCTGCACGGGCTGCTGAGCCACGGGCTCGGCTACCGGAGCGGCCTGCTCGGCCTGGGCGACCACGGCGGTTTCGGCCGGGTGGGCTTGAACCGGTTGGGCGTCGGGCTGGGCGGCTTGCGGGGCGTCGGCTTGCGAGGCTTGCGTTTGCACAGGAGCCGGTTGGGTTTCAGCCTGGGCGGCGACCGGCGCGGGGGCGGCGGTCACTTGCTCGGCCTGTTCGCCAGCGTCGTCATCCGAACCGTCGTCCAGTTGCTCGTCGCTGCCTGCTACGCCGGATTCTTCCTGGCTGCGGCGGCCACGACGGCTGCGGCGGCGGCGGCGCTTGCGTTCCGGATCGGCGCCGGCCTCGGCGCCTTCGGCGGAAACGGGCACGCCATCGGCGGACTGCTCGGCGGCTTCGGCTTGCTCGGCCGACACGTCGGCGGGCTGCTTGGTTTCAGGCAGGGCAGTGGCGACCGTCTGGGCCAGCGCGGCGACCATGCTTTCCTGTTCGCTCATCGGCGCGTCGGACTGGCCTTCTTCGCGACGGTTGCGGCCACGGCCACGGCGGCGGTTGCGGCCGGCGCCGGCGTCATCAGCGTTGGCGTCCACGGCGACGTCCGGACGGTTCGAAGCCTGTGCGGTCTGTACGGCCTGGTCGCGTTCGGCGCGATCGCCACGCTCGTTGCGGTTGTTGCGTTCGCCACGTTCCTGGCGCTCGCCGCGTTCGCCTTCAGGGCGACGATTGCCACGGATGTGATGGCGGCCGCCTTCGCTGCCTTCCGCGCCTTCGGTGCGGGCTTCGCCGCGACGGTTGCGGTTACGGTCGGAACCGTGGCGTTCGCCACGGCGCTCCTGGCCGTCGTGGCCGCTACGGCCCTTGCCGCCGCGCGACGAGGACGAGGCGCGCTTGGCGCTCGCGTCTTCCTGGGCGGCGGGTGCCGTCTTGGCGGGTTCGGCATTACCGGTCAGCCAGCCGACCAGGCGCTTGAACAGGCCGCCAAGGCCGCCCGACTGGGCTTGGGCCGCCACGGGGGCGGGCGCCGGGGCAGGCGTCGACACGGGCGCGGGCTGCGAGGGCGTGATGCCCTTGACCAGCGCTTCGGGGCGAGCCTTGACTTCGCTTTCGCGCGGCTGCCAGGGAGCGTCGGTGGCCGGGGCTTCGACCAGCTCGAAGCTGGTCTTCAGTTCTTCCAGGCGCGGATCGTCGTGGCGCAGGCGCTCGATGTGGTGGTGCGGGGTCTCGAGATGCTTGTTGGGGATCAGCATCAGGTTGACCTTCAGGCGGGCTTCCATCTTGGTGATGTCGGCGCGCTTTTCGTTCAGCAGGTAGGTCGCCACGTCGACCGGCACCTGGGCGTGGACCGCCGCGGTGTTTTCCTTCATGGCTTCTTCCTGCAGCAGGCGCAGGACGTGCAGCGCGCTGGACTCGGCGTCGCGGATCACGCCGGTGCCGTTGCAGCGCGGGCAGGTGATGTGCGAGCCTTCGTTCAGGGCCGGACGCAGGCGCTGGCGCGACAGTTCCATCAGGCCGAAGCGCGAGATCTTGCCCATCTGGACGCGGGCGCGATCGAAGTGGAGGGCATCACGCAGGCGCTGTTCGACGGCGCGCTGGTTCTTGCTGTCTTCCATGTCGATGAAGTCGATGACGATCAGGCCGCCCAGGTCGCGCAAGCGCAGCTGGCGGGCCACTTCGTCGGCGGCTTCCGAGTTGGTCCGCAGGGCGGTTTCCTCGATGTCGGCGCCACGGGTCGAACGGGCCGAGTTGACGTCCACGGAAACCAGGGCTTCGGTGTGGTCGATGACGATGGCGCCGCCCGAGGGTAGCGTGACCGTGCGCGAGTAGGCCGTTTCGATCTGGTGTTCGATCTGGAAGCGCGAGAACAGCGGGATATCGTCGCGGTAGCGCTTCACGCGCTGGACGTTGTCCGGCATCACGACACTCATGAACGCGGTCGCCTGGTCGGCGATTTCGTCCGTGTCGATCAGGATTTCGCCGATTTCAGGCGAGAAGTAGTCGCGGATGGCCCGGATGACCAGGCTGGATTCCAGGTAGATCAGGATGGGCGCGGAATTGTCGCGCGCGGCGCCGTCGATGGCCGTCCAGAGTTGCAACAGGTAGGACAAGTCCCACTGGAGCTCTTCGACGTTGCGGCCGATACCGGCGGTGCGGGCGATGATGCTCATGCCCTGGGGCAGCTCGAGCTGCTCCATCGTGTCGCGCAGTTCCTGGCGATCTTCGCCCTCGACGCGGCGCGAAACGCCACCGCCACGGGGGTTGTTGGGCATCAAGACCAGGTAACGGCCGGCCAGCGAGATGAATGTGGTCAGGGCTGCGCCCTTGTTGCCGCGTTCTTCTTTTTCGACCTGGACGATCAGTTCCTGGCCTTCGCGCAGGGCGTCCTGGATGCGGGCGGTGCGGACGTCGACGCCTTCCTTGAAGAAGCTGCGGGCCACTTCCTTGAAGGGAAGAAAGCCGTGGCGGTCTTCGCCGTAGTTGACGAAGCACGCTTCAAGGCCGGGTTCGATCCGGGTGATGACACCTTTGTAGATGTTGCCTTTGCGTTGTTCGCGGCCGGCAGTCTCGATGTCGAGGTCGATGAGTTTTTGCCCATCGACGATAGCGACGCGTAATTCTTCCTGGTGCGTCGCATTGAACAGCATGCGCTTCATGAGAGGGTTTCTCCGTTGTCATGACGCGCCGATATCGGCGCGTGACCTCGGGCCACTCGGGCTGCGGCTGAAGCGGGCAAGAAGATGCGGACCGTACCTGGGCGTCGCCCAGGCGTATCCGCCGCGGGTCAGGCGGGCACGTCGTGCCGTGGGGCACGGGGTTCTTTCAGCAGGAGGGTCAGCTTCACTGAATGTGGTTTGACGGAAATGTGCTGTGAACGGCAGTTGCGGTCGGATTGGTTGCCTACACGCAGCTGGTGCTTTAAATATGCGACGATTCTTGCAGTGCTTCAAGCCGCTTGCGGCATGCAACGGACCTGCTGGGACAGCGGGCAAAGTGAATGCCACACCACTATCCGGCAGGGCGCGGTTGCGCCGGCGACCAAATGACCCAGGGGTTGAATGAGCAGGCAGTACAATGGCGGCCCACGCGCTCGACGGAGTTGCGTACTTGAGTTGCATCTCTACGCCAGCGGCTGATTCAGCCCCTTAAGGCTGTCCCGATTATATGTCGCTTTCCGCAATGCGCAAAGAAACTTCCTCCCCTATGGCACCCCCTTCCGTCCGCATGGTGGAGGTCGGCGCCGAGCATGCCGGCCAGCGCCTGGATAATTACCTGATGCGCCTGTGCAAGGGCGTCCCCAAAACCCACATCTACAAGGCCATCCGTGGCGGTGAAGTTCGGGTAAACAAGGGACGCATCTCGGCCGACTACCGCGTGGTGGAGGGCGACATGGTCCGCATTCCGCCGCTGCGGCTGCCGGATCCGGGCACGCCCAAGCCGGTGCCCGCCGCGGAATTTCCCATCGTGTTCGAAGACGACGCAATGCTGGTGGTGGACAAGCCCGCCGGCGTGGCCGTCCATGGGGGCAGCGGCGTGTCGTTCGGCGTCATCGAGCAGTTGCGCGCCGCCCGTCCCGAGGCCAAGTTCCTGGAGCTGGTGCATCGGCTCGACCGCGAGACGTCCGGCCTGCTCATGGTGGCCAAGAAGCGCAGCGCGCTGCTGGCCCTGCATGCCATGCTGCGCGAAGGGCGCAGCGACAAGCACTACTTTGCGCTGGTCGAGGGCGATTGGGTCAATGATCGCCAGCACATCAAGCTGGGGCTGTCCAAATGGACCACCCAGTCGGGCGAGCGCCGGGTCAAGGTCGACCCCGACGGCCAGACGGCGCACACCATCATCACCCTCAAACAGCGTTTTGGCCGTTACAGCCTGGTCGACGCCGAGCTGCGTACCGGCCGTACCCACCAGATCCGGGTGCACCTGGCCGCCAGCGGTTTCCCCATTGTGGGCGACGACAAATACGGCCATGACGACGTGCGCGCCGAATTCTCGCGCATGGGTTTTGGCCGGATGTTCCTGCACGCCCACCAATTGACCCTGGCCCATCCCCTGACGGGCGAACCGATGACGCTGACGGCCGAATTGCCGCCCGCGTGCCGGAAAATACTGAAACAACTGGAGTCGGTCTGATATGTCGTATTCACTGGTCGTTTTTGACTGGGATGGAACCCTGATGGATTCCACGCACAGCATCGTGGCCGCCATCCAGGGCGCCTGCCGCGACCTGGCGCTGCCCGTGCCGTCGGCGTCGGACGCCAGCTGGGTCATTGGTCTGTCCCTGGAAAGCGCATTGCGCCGTGCCGTGCCCGAGCTGACCCAGGCGATGCTGCCGCGCTTTCTCGAGCGCTACCGCACCCACTACCTGCTGCGCGATCCCGAGCTGCGCCTGTTCGACGGCATTCCCGAGCTGCTGACCGAACTGGCCGGGCAGAACGTGCGCCTGGCGGTGGCCACCGGCAAGAGCCGCGTGGGCCTGACCCGCGCTTTGGCCGCGACCGGCCTGGGGCCGATGTTCGACGCCACCCGTACCGCCGATGAAACCTTCAGCAAGCCGCATCCCGGCATGTTGCACGAGCTGATGCAGGAGCTGGACGTCGATCCGGCGCGAGTCGTGATGGTGGGCGATACCTCGCACGACCTGCAGATGGCGATCAATGCCGGGGTGCACGGGCTGGGCGTGACCTACGGTGCGCATACCCTGAAGGAACTTGAGGGTTGTTCGCCCCAGGCCGTGCTGGAAAGCGTGCCGCTGGTGCGCGAGTGGCTGCTCAGCCGTACGCTGGCGGCGGCCGCCTGACGCGGCGCTGCCGCTGAAACCAGGCTTGCGGCGTGCGGGGCGGCGGGCGGATCAGCCGCCTGTCCGGGAACGCGGGCGCTCGCTACGGGTCAATCTGTGATGCCCGCCGGCAGCGCCGGCGGAATATCATGGGGCCGCGCAACGTCCATGGTTTGCGCGCGGGACGGCAACGGCCCGTGCCGGCCCCCAGGAGACCCCGATGCTGATACGCAAGCCCGATGACATCCTTCCGTCCGACATCACCCCCGAGACGGTGTGGCGCTCGCGCCGCGAGCTGATCCTGCGCGCAGGCGTGGCCGCGGCGGGGCTGGGCCTGCCCGGGTGGGCGACCCGCAGCGCGTTTGCCCAGGATGCCGGCGCGCTGCCCGGCCAGCCCAACGCCGCCTTCAGCGTCATGGACAAGCAGACGTCCCTGGCGGATGTGACGTCGTACAACAACTACTACGAATTCGGCGTCGACAAGGGCGAACCCGCGGCCAATGCCGGCAAGCTGCAGACCCGTCCCTGGACCGTCAGTGTCGAAGGCGAAGTCGGCAAGCCGCGCACCTTCGGCATCGAAGAACTGCTCAAGCTGGCCCCCATGGAAGAGCGTGTGTATCGGCTGCGCTGCGTCGAGGGCTGGTCCATGGTGATCCCCTGGGTCGGGTATTCGCTGTCGGCGCTGCTCAAGCAGGTCGAGCCCACCGGCAATGCCAGGTACGTCGAATTCGTGACGGCCGTGCAGCGCGAGAACATGCCGGGCGTACGCGCCGCGATCCTGGATTGGCCCTATGTCGAAGGGCTGCGCATCGACGAGGCCATGAACCCGCTGGCGATGCTGGTATTCGGCGTCTATGGCAAGTTGCTGCCCAACCAGAATGGCGCGCCCGTACGCCTGGCGGTGCCCTGGAAATACGGCTTCAAGTCGGGCAAGTCCCTGGTCAAGATCCGCCTGGTGGAAAAGCAGCCGGTGTCGTCGTGGATCAAGGCTGCGCCCCAGGAATACGGCTTCTACGCCAATGTGAACCCGACCGTGCCGCATCCCCGCTGGAGCCAGGCGACCGAGCGCCGCATCGGCGAAGACGGCCTGTTCTCGCCCAAGCGCAAGACCTTGATGTTCAACGGCTATGCCGAGCAGGTGGCCTCGCTCTACCAGGGCATGGACTTGAAGGCCAACTACTGATCCCGCCCATGACCGAAGCGAGCAGCGCGGCGGCCATGCGCAAGCCGCAGTGGTCGGCCCGGGCCGTCGGGCGGTTCAAGCCGTTTCTGTTCCTGGTGGGGCTGACGCCGTTCGCCCGCTGGATCTGGCTGGGATTGAACAACGGCCTGACCGCCAATCCGGTGGAGTTCCTGACCCGCTCGTCGGGCACCTGGACGCTGGTCTGCCTGCTCGTCACGCTGGCGATCACGCCGTTGCGCCGGTTGACCGGCCAGCCGGCCCTGGTGCGCCTGCGCCGCATGTGCGGATTGTTCGCGTTTTTCTACGGGGCCATGCACTTCATGGCCTGGGTCTGGTGGGATCGCGGCTTTGATCCGGCCGCCATGCTGCAGGACATCGGCGAGCGGCCGTTCATTACCGTGGGTTTTGCTGCCTTCGTGCTGTTGACGGCGCTGGCGGCCACGTCGACCCAGTGGGCCATGCGACGCCTGGGCAAGCGCTGGCAGCAGTTGCACCGCGCCGTCTATCTCATCGGCTGCCTGGCGGTGCTGCATTACTGGTGGCACAAGGCCGGCAAGAATGACCTTGCCCAGCCCGCGCTGTACGCCAGTGTGCTGGCGCTGCTGCTGGGTTGGCGGCTGGCGGCATGGTGGCGCCGCCGCCGGGTCTAGGCCCGGCCAGCCTTGGATGCCGTTGTTCGGGCCGGCGGCGGGCCCCGGTGATGGCCGGCGGGGTTACAGCATCGCCAGCATGATCGCCGCGGTTTCGGCATCCGGCTGGCCGTCGTGCAGGGCGGGGCGGTAGTGCATCTGGAAAGCGGCCAGCACGTTGATCGTGGCGCGGTCCAGCGTGCCGTTCTGCGGGCAGGTGTAGCCCAGCCGTTGCAGTTGCTGCTGGAACCAGGCGACGTCGGGCGTGCCTTGGGCTTGCAGCCGCGCCAGGTGCGAGGCGGCGCCGGCTTCGTCGTACCAGCGGCCAATGCCGCCCGCGGCCAATTGCTTCCAGGGGAACAGCGGACCAGGGTCGACCTTGCGTTGCGGCGCGATGTCGCTATGGCCCACCACGTTCTGGGGCAGGATGCCGTTACGCTGGACCACGTCGCGTAGCAGGAGGGTCAGGGCGCGGATCTGCTTGTCGCCGTACGCATGCCATTGCGGCTTGCCATCGTTGCCGTCGGTCCAGCCCGGGTTGACGATTTCGATGCCGACGGACGTGCTGTTCATGGCGTTCAGGCCATACCACGCGCTTTCGCCGGCATGCCAGGCCGCGCGGGTCTCGTCGACCAGCCGGTAGGTGCGCCCGGACGTGTTGATCAGGTAGTGGGCGCTGACCTGGCCTTGCGACAGCAGCCGCATGGACAGGGCGTCGTCGGCCGAGGTGTAGTGCAGCACCACGAAGCGCACCCGGCTGCTCTGGCTGACCGAGGTGATGGACCTGTCCAGGCCCAGGCCGGCGGGGCCGCGATGGGCGCAACCTGCCAGGGCCGCGGCGGCCAGGAAAACGGCAATGAAGCGGATCATGTCAGCGCGCCAGGTACAGGAACAGGGTGGGCATCTTGTCCAGCTGCGGGGCGGGCTGCTTTTTCCAATCGGCGATCGTGTGGGTGGCGATCCATTCGTCAGCGGTGGTCAGTGCACGGGCGATGCACAGCTTGGTATCGCCCTTCAGGCTGGCCAGGAGCGTCGCAAACATGGCGGCGTTGCGGTAGGGGGTTTCGATCAGCAGTTGGGTCTGGTTGTGCTTGGCGGAATGCTGTTCCCAGGCCTTGAGCTGCCTGGCGCGCTCGACGGCGTCTACCGGCGCGTAACCATGGAAGGCGAAGCGCTGGCCGTCCAGCCCGCTGGCCATCAGGCCCAGCAGGATGGATGACGGGCCGACCCAGGGCTTGACGGTTACGCCCAGGCGATGAGCGGCGTCCACCACCTTGGCGCCCGGGTCCGCCACGGCGGGGCAGCCGGCCTCGGATACCAGGCCGATCTCGGCGCCCTGGCGAACAGGTTCCAGCCAGGCCTTGATCTGGGCTGCGTCGGTCTTGTCCGTCAGGGTATGGATAGTGATTTCCTGCAGCGGCCGAGTGGTGCCGATCTGCTTGAGGAAGGCACGCGCCGTCTTGGCGTTTTCGGCGATATAGGTGTCCAGCTGGCCCGCCAGGGCGCGCGCCTCGGCGGGCAGCCAGCTTTCGGGGGCGGCCTCGCCCAGACCGACGGGAATCAGGTGCAGAGAACCGCTCATGCGGGGGCTCCCGGCGCGTTCAGCGGGTCCAGGCCGAATTGGGCCAGCATACGGGTCAGGGCGATCAGGGGCAGGCCGATGATGGCGGTCGGGTCGTCGCTCTGGATGCTTTCCATCAGGGCGATGCCCAGGCTTTCCGCCTTGGCGCTGCCTGCGGTATCGTACGGTTCTTCGGCGTGCAGGTAGGCGTCGATGGCGTGGTCCGACAGCTGCCGAAAACGGCATCGTGTCACGATGTCGGCTTTTTCCACCCGCTGGCCGTCCGTGACCGCCAGGGCGCTGTGAAATTCCACGATTTGCCCCGAAAGGGCGCGTAATTGGGCCTGGGCGCGCAAAAAGTCCCCCGGCTTGCCGATCGGCTGGCCATCCACCGTGGCCACCTGGTCCGACCCGATGACGATGCTGCCCGGATGCGTGGCCGCCACCGCCATGGCCTTGGCAACCGACAGGCGCAGGGCCAGGGCCTCGGGCGTTTCGCCGGGGTGTGGCGTTTCGTCCACATCGGGCGAAATGGCGGTAAACGGCAACCGCAGGCGGGTAAGCAGCTCTTTGCGATAGCGCGAGCTGGAAGCGAGGATCAGGCTGGGTTGTTGGGGCATGCGGTATTTGACGCTGATACGTAAGTCACAGTATTATCTAACGTTTTGCGGCATTTTTGCAGTGCAATAGCGGAGCTGAAAAGTACGCTTTGCCTGCGAGCATGCCCGCGAATGCACAGGACACTGTGCGAAAGGACTGATCATCAAGCCCATCGACGCATTCGCATTCGCCCACCAGGGCAGGGAAGCGCAAGGCACCATACCTCTTGTGCGGTTGACGCGCGCGGTTGACGGACTACCCGAACAACCGCTGGGCGATGCCGGGCTGGTGACGTGGTCCGCGCGCGGCGAGATGGGCAAGACGGGGCTGGTCTTGGGCCAGCCGCTCTTGCGCATCCGTGTGCAGGCGAATCCGGTCGTGGTGTGCCAGCGGTGCAATGCGCCGTTCGCCTACCCGGTCGACAGCGAAGTCCTGCTGCAGCTGGTCAAGTCTGAAGACGATCTCGACGACGGCATTGCCGGGGGCGATCACGCCGCCGGTCTCGACGACGAGGACGACGAAGACGATGAAGTGGAAGGTAAAGGTTTTGTGTCCAACCAGCCTGAAAAGGTGGTGGGTTCGCATCATTTCGATCTGCTGGCCCAGATCGAAGATGAGCTCATTCTGAGCGTTCCGTATGTGCCCAAGCATGATGTATGCCCGGGCGCGCAGGCCAAAGACAACGAAGCTCCCCAAGAGCCCGTTGTCAAGCGTCCGTCGCCGTTTGCGGTGCTGGAACAACTGAAGCACAAAGATTGAGATCAACATCGGGCCGCATCGCGTACAATGCGCCCCGTTTCTAGGAGTCATCATGGCTGTTCAACAAAACAAGAAGTCCCCGTCCAAGCGCGGTATGCACCGCTCGCACGATTTTCTGGTGAATCCGTCGACGGCTATCGAACCCAACACGGGCGAGACCCACCTGCGTCACCACATCAGCCCCAACGGCTTCTACCGTGGCCGCAAGGTCCTGAAGACCAAGGCCGACGAATAAGGCCCCCGGGCCGAACTCGTACTCGGACCAATTCGGCTGAGCGCTGATACCTGGCACCCGTGATACGCATCGCCATAGACTGTATGGGCGGAGACTTCGGTCTGCCCGTCACGATTCCGGCTGCGATCGAGTTCGCCCGGCAATTTCCGGATACCCGGCTATTGCTGGTCGGGCTTCCCGACGCTATCGAAGCGGCGCTCTCCGAGCACCGCGGCGTGGCGCGCGATCGCCTTGAGATCGTGGCGGCTTCCGAAGTCGTCACCATGGACGACCCGGTCGAGGTCGCCTTGCGCCGCAAAAAAGACTCCTCCATGCGCCTGGCTGCCCAGTCCGTCAAGGACGGGCGGGCCGACGCCTGCGTTTCCGCAGGCAACACCGGCGCCTGGATGGCCATTTCACGCTACGTGCTCAAGACGCTGGACGGCATTGACCGCCCCGCGATCGCCACGTCCATTCCGAACCAGACGGGCCGCGCCACCACGGTGCTGGACCTGGGTGCGAATGTGGACTGCTCGGCCGAGCACCTTCTGCAATTCGCCATCATGGGCGCCGCGCTGTCGCAGGCGGTGGACCATCGCGAGAACCCCACCGTGGGCTTGCTCAACATCGGCGAAGAAGTCATCAAGGGCAACGAGGTCGTCAAGGAAGCCGCCGAACTTCTGCGCGCCAGTCCCCTGAACTTCTACGGCAACGTGGAAGGCAATGACATTTTCAAGGGCACGGTCGACGTCGTCGTTTGCGACGGGTTCGTCGGCAACGTCGTGCTCAAGTCCGTCGAAGGCCTGGCCAAGATGTTGTCCAGCGTCATTCGCGAAGAGTTCAAACGCAACCTGATCACGCTGCTGATCGGCGCGCTGGCCAAGCCGGTGCTCAACCGCCTGCGCAACCGCGTCGACAACCGCCGCTACAACGGCGCGGCGCTGCTGGGCCTGCGCGGCGTGGTCATCAAGAGCCACGGCTCGGCCGACGCTTACGCTTTCGGCTTCGCGCTGCAACGGGCGCGAGAAGCCGTGGTGAGTAAACTGCTTGAGCGCACCGCTCAGACGGTCGCACAGATCAACCAGCGCGTGCAGTCGGGTTCGAGCGCTTCCGCGCTGGAATCGGGCGTGGCTGGGGACACCGCTTGATGGATACCGCAATGAAATATTCCGTGATCGCGGGCACCGGCAGCTTCCTGCCGGAACGCGTGGTTTCGAATGACGCCCTGGCAGCGGAACTGGCGACGCGCGATATCGCCACGTCCGACGAGTGGATCGTCGAGCGCACGGGCATCCGCCAGCGCCATTTGGCCGAACGTGGCGTCACCACCAGCCAGCTCGCCACCGAGGCCTCGCGCCGCGCGCTGGCCGATGCCGGTGTTGATGCGTCCGAAGTCGACCTGATCGTGCTGGCCACGTCCACGCCCGATTTCGTATTCCCCAGTACCGCCTGCCTGGTGCAGGCCAACCTGGGCGCCAAGGGTTCCGCGGCCTTCGACGTGCAGGCTGTGTGCAGCGGGTTCGTCTACGCCCTGACCACCGCCGACAGCTTCATCCGTGCCGGCCGTGCGCGTTGCGCACTGGTGATCGGCGCTGAAGTGTTCTCGCGCATCCTCGACTGGAACGACCGCAGCACCTGCGTGCTGTTCGGCGATGGCGCGGGCGCCGTGGTGCTCAAGGCCTCCGACAAGCCCGGCATCCTGGCCGCGCAGTTGCATGCCGATGGCAGCCAGATGAAGATCCTCAGCGCCGCCGGCAACGTTGCCTATGGCGATGTCACGGGCGACCCGTTCCTGCGCATGGACGGGCAGGCCGTGTTCAAGCAGGCCGTCACGGTGCTGGACCGCTCGGCGCGCGACACCTGCGCCGAAGCCGGTATCGAGGTGGCCGACGTCGATTGGCTGATCCCGCACCAGGCCAACGTCCGCATCCTGAATTTCCTGGCACGCAAGCTTGCGGTGCCGGTCGAAAAGGTTGTCATCACCGTCGACAGCCACGCCAATACCTCCGCGGCCAGCGTGCCGTTGGCCCTGGATGCCGCGCGCCGCGATGGCCGCGTCAAGCCGGGCCAGCTCATCCTGATGCAAGGCGTAGGTGGCGGATTCACCTGGGGTTCCGTACTGGCCCGCATGTAAGGGCGAATCCGGGTTCGGCGGCGGTCAACCGCGCCTGCCCGGATGACGCGCCCGACATTCCCACAGACTCTGAATCAATCCATACGGTCGAACATGAAAATCGCTTTTGTCTTTCCTGGCCAAGGTTCCCAGTCGGTCGGCATGCTGGACGCCTGGTCCGATGTTGCCGCGGCGACCGACGTTGTGGCGCGCGCCTCGCAGGCGCTTGGCCAGGACCTGGGCGCGCTGATCGCGCAGGGTCCCGTCGAACAGCTCAACCTGACCACCAATACCCAGCCGGCCATGCTGACGGCCAGCGTCGCTTTCTTCGCGGCCTGGCGGGCGGCGGGCGGCCGCATGCCCGACGTCGTGGCCGGTCATAGCCTGGGCGAATACGCCGCGCTGACGGCCGCCGGTTCGCTGGCCCTTGAAGATGCCGTGCGCCTGGTGCGCGTGCGCGCCGATGCCATGCAGGCCGCCGTGCCGGTCGGCACCGGCGCCATGGCCGCCATCCTGGGCCTGGACGACGACGCCGTACGCGCCGCCTGCGCTTCTGCCGCCCAAGGTGAAGTGGTCGAAGCCGTCAATTTCAACGCCCCGGCGCAAGTCGTGATCGCGGGCCACAAGGCTGCCGTCGAACGCGCTTGCGAGCTGGCCAAGGCCGCGGGCGCCAAGCGCGCACTGCTGTTGCCGGTGTCCGCGCCGTTCCACTCCAGCCTGCTCAAGCCCGCCGCCGATGTGCTGGCCGGCGCGCTGGCCGGGGTGGCGGTGTCTGCGCCCCAGGTGCCCGTCATCAACAACGTCGATGTCGCGTCGCCGGTCGAACCCGGGGCAATCCGGGATGCGCTGGTACGTCAGGCATGGCATCCTGTGCGCTGGGTGGAAACGTTGCGCGCCATGAAGGCGCAGGGCGTGACCCACGTCATCGAATGCGGTCCCGGCAAGGTGCTGGCCGGCCTGACCAAGCGCATCGATCCCGAGCTTACCGGCCTGGCCATCACGGATCCGGCTTCGCTTGAAGCCGCATTGGCCGCGGTTAACGGAAATTAAGAGCATGGAAAACACCTCGATCGAACTGCAGGGCAAGATCGCCCTGGTCACGGGCGCGACGCGCGGCATTGGTCGCGCCATCGCCCAGGAACTGGCTGCGCGTGGTGCAACCGTCGTCGGCACGGCCACGTCGGAGTCCGGCGCGGCCGCCATCACCGAAGCCCTGGCGCCGTTTGGCGGCCGTGGCGTGGTGCTGGACGTGACCAATGCCCAAGCGTGCGACGCCCTGATCGACGCACTGGGCAAGGAGGGTGGCGGCCCCCATATCCTCGTCAATAATGCAGGCATCACCCGCGATACACTGGCAATGCGCATGAAAGACGACGACTGGTCGGCTGTCATCGACACCAATCTGGCCTCGGTGTTCCGCCTGTCCCGCGCGGTGCTGCGCAACATGATGAAGGCCCGTTGGGGACGCATCATCAACGTCACCTCGGTGGTGGGCTCGAGCGGCAACGCCGGCCAGGCGAACTACGCCGCCGCGAAAGCGGGCGTGGCCGGCATGTCGCGCGCCCTGGCGCGCGAACTGGGTAGCCGCAACATCACCGTCAATTGCGTGGCCCCCGGCTTCATCGATACCGACATGACGCGCGCCCTGGGCGAAAGCCAGACCGCCGCGCTGCTGCAGCAGATTCCGCTGGGCCGTCTGGGTTCGCCCACGGACATCGCCCATGCGGTGGCCTTTTTGTCCGGGCCGCAGGCGGGTTACATTACCGGCACCACCCTGCACGTCAACGGCGGGATGTACATGCAATAAGTCACGAAGCGCGCGGGCGGCCCAGGCCGTCGCGCCATCGTCGGGCAACTGGCGAGGCAACGCGCGGTTCAACCGGAAACGCCGCACACCGGTATTGCTGCGCCCTCGGGGCGACAGTTCGAAGTGAGCGGTGTTATTTTTGTCACGGCCTGGCGTTTGCAGTACTCTGCGCTTGGCTATAATTCGCGGGATTTTTCCCATTTGGAGATCTGCATGGAAAGCATCGAACAGCGCGTCAAGAAGATCGTCGCTGAACAACTTGGCGTGAACGAAGCCGAGATCAAGAACGAATCCTCCTTCCTTGACGACCTCGGTGCCGATTCGCTCGACATGGTCGAACTGGTCATGGCGCTCGAAGACGAATTCGAGACCGAGATCCCCGACGAAGAGGCCGAAAAGATCACGACCGTGCAACAAGCGATTGATTACATCAATTCGAACGGTAAGCAGTAAGCTCAGCCTATATCCTTCTGGTTGCCCGAAATCCGATTTCGGGGCCAACCGGGAATCGGGGCGGTTTCAGGAATTTGCCGTGTGGTCCACGCGCGGGACGGGGGTTAAAGCCCGACCCGCTTTTGCGTGTGCCGCACGTGCAGTGCATCCCGAAAGCCGCCTTTCTTTTGTCTGTTTGAGGAGTCATCCGTGAAGCGACGAGTCGTCATCACTGGCCTTGGTATCGTTTCGCCCGTTGGCAACGACCTGACCACCGCTTGGGACAATATCGTCAACGGACGTTCTGGCATCAGCCGCATCACCCGTTTCGATCCCTCGGCCATCACCACGCACATCGCTGGCGAAGTCAAAGACTTCGACATCAGCACCTATATCTCGGCCAAAGAAGCCCGCCAGATGGATACCTTCATCCATTACGGCCTGGCTGCCGGGATGCAGGCGTGGCGCGACAGCGGCCTGGAAGTCACCGAAGCCAATGCCGAGCGCATCGGCGTGATCGTCGGTTCGGGCATCGGCGGCCTGCCGCGCATCGAAGAAACCCAGGTCGAGTACATGGCCAAGGGTCCGCGGCGCATTTCGCCGTTCTTCGTGCCGGGTTCGCTGATCAACTTGATCTCCGGTCACCTGTCCATCGCCTACGGCATGAAGGGCCCCAGCTACGCCGTCGTGTCGGCGTGCACCACGGGTCTGCATTGCATCGGCGATGCGGCCCGCCTGATCGAGTACGGCGATGCCGACGTCATGGTGGCCGGCGGCGCCGAATCGACCGTGTCGCCGCTGGGTATCGGCGGTTTTGCCGCCATGCGCGCGCTGTCGACCCGTAACGATGACCCTCAAACGGCTTCGCGTCCCTGGGACCGCGACCGCGACGGCTTCGTTCTGGGTGAGGGCGCCGGCGTGCTGGTGCTGGAAGAATACGAACACGCCAAGAAGCGCGGCGCGCGCATCTATGGTGAGTTCGCCGGCTACGGCATGAGCTCCGACGCGCATCACATTACGGCCCCCGACAAGGACGGCCCGCGTCGCGGCGTCCTCAACGCGCTGCGCAACGGCGGCCTGAACGTGGACGACATCCAGTATGTCAACGCGCACGGCACGTCCACGCCCCTGGGCGACAAGAACGAGACCGACGCGTTGAAGCTGGCTTTCGGCGATCACGCCAAGAAGCTGGTAGTGAACTCGACCAAGTCCATGACCGGCCACTTGCTGGGCGCGGCGGGCGGCATCGAGGCCGTGTTCACGACCCTGGCGGTCTACAACCAGGTCTCGCCCCCGACGATCAACATCTTCAATCAAGATCCGGAATGCGATCTGGATTACTGCGCCAACGAGGCGCGGCAGATGAAGATCGACGTGGGTCTGTCCAACTCGTTCGGCTTCGGCGGCACCAACGGCTCGATGGCCGTTCGCCGGGTCTGATTTGGAAGACCCAGGCCAGGGGCGCTGGACGTTTCGCGTGCCTGTCTTGCGGCCGCGCGGCGTTGCGGCGCTTCCGGCCTTGGGGCTGGCCGCGTCCGCGGCCAGCCTCCTGACTGCCGGGGCGTGGCTTGGCCCCGCCTGGCTGGCCGCCGCCGCCTTGATGACGCTGCCGCTGGCGGCCAGGCTGTTACACTCGGACGGTAGTGGCCTGTCCCCGGTATCGGCGTTGCGTACGGCGGCCGGGTCTGGCCGGTGGCAGGTGCGCCTGCCGGGCGGCTGGCAGGACGCGGCGCTGGTCGACCAGCACCGTGGGCCGGCATGGCTTACGCTCACCCTGCAGCCCTTGCCCTCCGGGAGTATGGCCTTTAACAACAACAATGTAACTTTCACCGTCTGGCAGCAGACGTTGCGACCCCAGGCCTGGCGGCGTTTGTGCCTCTTGGCGGGTGCGGCGCGGCGTGCGCCCCCGGCGGTCCGCCTGCGGGAGGCCTCATGAGCGAGCGCGAAGTCGACGCCGAGCTTGTCGCCCGCGTTCAGCGAGGCGACAAGAAGGCCTTCGATCTGCTGGTGCTGAAGTACCAGCGCAAGATTCTTCGCCTGCTGGCCCGGATGATCCGGGACCCGTCCGAAATCGAGGACGTGGCCCAGGAAGCGTTCATCAAGGCCTATCGGGCCCTGCCCCAATTTCGGGGTGAAAGCGCGTTCTACACCTGGTTGTATCGCATTGCCATCAATACGGCCCGCAATTGGCTTGCCTCGCAGGGCCGGCGGCCGAGTGCGCCCAATGCGATAGAAACGGAAGACGGTGAAACTTTTAACGAAACCGACAACCTAACCGATATAAGCACGCCGGAATCCATGGTGGCCAGCCGCGAGATCGCCGAGACGGTGAACGCGGCCATCGAGGAATTGCCCGAGGAATTGCGCACCGCGATCGTCCTGCGTGAAATCGAAGGTATGAGTTACGAAGACATCGCCCAGAGCATGGACTGCCCCATTGGTACGGTGCGTTCCCGCATTTTTCGTGCGCGTGAAGCCATCGCGACCAAGTTGCGCCCATTGCTTGGCACCGATGCCGAGCGTCGCTGGTAAGGAGTGGCAGTCATGCAGACAACAGCAGCCAAGTCCGTCGTTTCTTCCGAGGCCGCCTGGGAGGAATCACTTTCCGCCTGGATGGATGGAGAGGAAACCGACGATATTCTCCCCGGCCTGCTGACCCGTGAAGGGCGGCAGACCTGGGACACCTATCATCTTATTGGTGATGCCTTGCGCAACACCGACCTGGCGCTGACGCCCAGTGCGGGCTTTCACGCCCGTCTGTCGCGCGCGCTGGATGCCGAGCTGCCGATCGTGGCGGCGCCCCGGCGCCGGTCGCCGCTGCGCATGGGCCTGTCCGGCCTGGCCGTGGCGGCCGCGGTCGCCACCGTCGCCTGGGTGGCCCAGCCGTACCTGGCGGGCGGTTCCCCCGGCACCGAGACGCGCGTGCTGGCCGACGCCAGCCTGAGCGGCACCGACACTTCGGGCCTGAGCGACTACCTGGAGGCCCATCGCCAGATGGCCGGCCCCAGCGCGGTGCGCCAGGTGTCGTTCGATGTCGGAGCGGGACGCTGATGGCCTTGGTGCTTCCGAATCGCTGGCCGGTGCTGGGCCGGGCCGCCTCGTGGCAGGCCCACCGCGCCGGCTGGTTTGCCGCTACGCTCCTGACTGCATTCCTGGCCGCGCACGAACCCGCGCACGCCGCCGATACCGCACCCGCCCAGCAAGGCGATGACGTGGTGCAGTTGCTGTCGCGCATCCAGCAGGCGGCGCGCAAGCAGGACTACGCGGGCGTGTTCATGTACCAGCAGGGCGAGATGATCCAGTCGTCGCGCCTGGTGCACGTGCTGGACGGCACCGGCGAACGCGAACGGCTCGAGATCCTGGATGGCCAGCCGCGCGAGTACCTGCGCCACAACGAAGATGTGCAGTGCCTGATCCCCGAGCGCAAGACGGTCCTGATCGAGCGTCGCCGCGGCGACCGCTTTCCCGGCCTGCTGCTGGGCGATCCGGCCAACCTGACCGAGCACTACAAGATCCGCACTGAATCGGCCCTGCACCGGGTCGCCGGGCGCGAATGCCGCCTGATCACTATCGAACCGCTGGACAAGTTGCGCTATGGCTATCGCCTGTGCGCCGACGTCGAGACCAACCTGCTGCTGAAGGCCCAGACGCTCAACGCCGCCCGCGGCGTGGTCGAGCAGGTGTCGTTCACGTCGCTGCGCCTGGGCGCCGAGGTCGATCCGCAGTCGCTGACTTCCCGCTGGAACACGCGCGACTGGAAGGTGCTGGAACCCGCCATGAAGCCGGTCGACCTGGGCGCGCTGGGATGGCGCATTCCGGCGCCCAAGGGCTTCAGCGTGGTGATGCAGGTATCGCGCTCGATGGGGCGCGGCGCAACGGTCAACCAGATGGTGCTGTCCGATGGCCTGGCGGCGATCTCGGTGTTCATCGAACCCTATGACAGCCAGCGCGGCCATCATCCGCCCCCTGGCGCCGCCCAACGTGGTTCCATTACCGTGTACGGCACCCGCATCGCCGATTACTGGCTCACCGCCGTGGGCGAGGTACCGGTGGCGACGCTGGAACAATTGGCGGAAGCGACTGAATACGTACCCGTGGCGAACGCTCCGGCGGCCGGCTCCAAGTGAGCGGCCTCTGCGGCAAGAAGTAAATTCGGAGCAATCTATGAAAGCATTGATGGTGTCGAACCCCAGCCTGCGGCGCTTTCTGGCGGCTGCGTCGGCGGGGCTCATGATGTCGGCCGCGTTTGCGCCGGTCTCGCACGCGCAGACGCCGGTGGCCGACACGCCCACCCCGACGGTCGTGCTGCCTGACTTCACCAGCATCATCGAAAAGGCCGACCCGGCGGTCGTGAACATTCGCACCACCGCCACCGTGCCGATCCGCGGCGTGGGCCCCGGCGGCAACGATCCGGCCGAATTGTTCCGCTGGTTCTTCGGCCCCGACTTCCAGCCGCCAGGCCAGCAGGCCCCCGGCCAGCGTCAACGTCCGCAGCAGCCGCAGCCCGAAGAACGCACCGTGCCGCGCGGCGTGGGCTCGGGCTTCTTCATTTCCGATGACGGCTACATCATGACCAACAACCACGTGGTCAGCGATGCAACCGACATCTACGTCACCCTGACCGACGGCCGCGAGTTCAAGGCCAAGGTCATCGGCACCGACGAGCGCACCGACGTCGCGCTGATCAAGATCGAAGCCAAGGACATGACCCCGCTGGTCATCGGCGACCCCAAGAAGCTCAAGAAGGGCCAATGGGTGCTGGCCATCGGTTCGCCGTTTGGCCTGGATTCCACGGTCACGTCGGGCATTGTCAGCGCCATCGGCCGCGATACCGGTGAATACCTGCCGTTCATCCAGACGGACGTGGCAGTGAATCCCGGCAACTCGGGCGGTCCGCTGATCAACCTGGCGGGCGAGGTCGTGGGCATCAATTCCCAGATCATCTCGCGCAGTGGCGGCTTCATGGGCATTTCGCTGGCCATTCCCATCGACGAAGCCATGCGGGTGGTGGATCAGTTGCGCGCCACCGGCAAGGTCACGCGCGGCCGCGTGGGCGTGCAGATCGGCGAAGTCGGCAAGGACGTGGCCGAAGCCATCGGCCTGCCCAAGGCCGAAGGCGCCCTGGTCAGCAGCGTCGAGGTCGACGGTCCGGCCGAACAGGCGGGCGTGCAGCCGGGCGACGTGATCCTGTCGTTCAACAAGGAACCGATCAAGCGTTGGTCCGATCTGCCGCGCATCGTCGGCGAAACCAAGCCCGGCACGCGTGCCGACATGGAAGTGTGGCGCAAGGGCAAGAAGATGACGCTATCGGTCAAGGTGGGCGAGATTCCCGCCGAGAAGGCCGCTGCCGGCAAGAAGCCCGCGGCGCCTGCACCGGAAATCACCAACGCGCTGGGCCTGGGCGTGGTGGACGTGCCCGCCGACGTGCAGAAAAAGCTGCGCATCAAGGGCGGCGTGCAGGTCAAGGTCGCCGAAGGCGCTGCCGCCAAGGCCGGCCTGCAGGAAGGCGACATTGTGTTGGCCCTGAACGACACCGACGTCACCGGCGCCAAGCAGTTTGCCGAGCTGGTGGGCAAGCTGGACAAGGGCCGCGCGGCGGGCTTGCTGGTGCGCCGCGGCGAGCAGACGCAGTGGGTGGCGGTACCCGCAAGCAAATAAGGCCCAAGACCGGCTAAAATGGCTGGTTGCCGCAAGAGGGGGCGCCTGGCGCCCCCTCGTTTTTGCCCGGAAACGCCGCGGATCGCGGCCCGGCAGGGCGGCCGGGCCTGGTGCCCGAGGCGTTTGCCTATAACCCCCGTCAGCCGTGCCTACCCTGGTGGCGGCGTCTTCCGGCAGTTTGCCGAGTGTTCCGTCCCTTTTAAATTCAAGCATGCAGCATATTCGCAACTTCTCCATCATTGCCCACATCGATCACGGCAAATCGACCCTGGCCGATCGCCTGATCCAGCGCTGCGGCGGATTGGCGGATCGCGAAATGTCGGCGCAGGTGCTCGACTCCATGGAGATCGAACGCGAGCGCGGCATTACCATCAAGGCCCAGACCGCGGCCCTGCACTACAAGGCGCAGGACGGCAAGATCTACAACCTGAACCTGATCGACACCCCGGGGCACGTCGACTTCTCGTATGAAGTCAGCCGCTCGCTGTCGGCCTGCGAAGGCGCGCTGCTGGTGGTGGATGCCTCGCAGGGCGTCGAAGCCCAGACCGTGGCCAACTGCTACACCGCCATCGAACTGGGCGTGGAAGTGCTGCCGGTCCTGAACAAGATGGACCTGCCGCAGGCCGACCCCGAAGGCGCCCGCCAGGAAGTCGAGGACGTGATCGGTATCGACGCCTCGCAAGCCGTGCTGGCCAGCGCCAAGACCGGCATGGGCATCGACGAAATCCTGGAATCGATCGTGGCGCGCGTGCCGCAGCCCAAGGGCGACCCCGATGCGCCGCTGCAGGCCCTGATCATCGACTCGTGGTTCGACAACTACGTGGGCGTGGTCATGTTGGTGCGCATCGTCAACGGCGTGCTCAAGCCCAAGGACAAGATCCTGCTGATGGCCTCCGGCGCCACCCACCTGTGCGAGCAGACCGGCGTGTTCACGCCGAAGTCGCAGCAGCGCCCGCATCTGTCGGCGGGCGAGGTGGGTTTCATCATCGCCGGCATCAAGCAGCTCGAAGACGCCAAGGTCGGCGATACCGTTACGCTGGCCAACAAGCCGGCCGCCGCGGCCTTGCCGGGTTTCAAGGAAGTGAAGCCGCAGGTGTTCGCCGGCCTGTACCCCGTGGAGAGCTCCGAATACGATCAACTGCGCGATTCGCTCGACAAGCTCAAGCTGAACGATGCCGCGCTGATGTTCGAACCCGAAGTGTCGCAGGCGCTGGGCTTCGGCTTTCGCTGCGGCTTCCTGGGCCTTCTGCACATGGAAATCGTGCAGGAACGCCTGGAGCGCGAATTCGACATGGACATCATCACCACCGCGCCGTCGGTGGTGTACGAAGTCGAGCAGCGCGATGGCACCGTGATCACGGTCGAAAGCCCGTCGCGCATGCCGGAAGTGGGCAAGATCCAGGACATTCGCGAACCGATCGTGAAGGTCACGCTGTTCATGCCGCAGGACTACGTCGGCCCGGTCATGACGTTGTGCAACAACAAGCGCGGCTCGCAGATCAACATGAGTTACCACGGGCGTCAGGTGCACCTGGTGTACGAGATCCCGCTGGCCGAAATCGTGCTGGACTTCTTCGACAAGCTCAAGTCGGTGTCACGCGGCTATGCCTCGATGGACTACGAGTTTCTGGAGTACCGTTCGGCCGACGTGGTGCGCGTGGACCTGCTGATCAACAACGACCGCGTGGATGCGCTGGCCGTGATCGTTCACCGCAGCAACGCCCGTCACCGCGCCCGTGACGTCGTGACGCGCATGCGCGGCTTGATTCCTCGCCAGATGTTCGACGTCGTGATCCAGGCCGCCATCGGCGCCGAAATCATTGCCCGCGAAAACGTCAAGGCGCTGCGCAAGAACGTGCTGGCCAAGTGCTACGGCGGCGACATCTCGCGCAAGAAGAAGCTGCTGGAAAAGCAGAAGGCCGGCAAGAAGCGCATGAAGCAGGTCGGCACGGTGGAAATTCCCCAGGAAGCATTCCTGGCCATCTTGCAAGTGGACGACAAATAGAACCCAAGAAGGCGGTTAGCTGATGAGTTGGAACTTTGCCCTGATCCTGTTTGTTCTGCTGGTGCTGACCGGCATTATCTGGGGGCTCGATCTGGCCGTATTGCGGCGGGGCCGCGAACGCCGGGCCCAGGAAGCCATGGCGCAGTACGACGCGGCCCTGGCCGGCGGCGATGCGCAAGAGGCCGAGCGCCAGCGGCGCGAAGCCGGCGACAAGGCCCGCCGCGTGCCCTGGTGGATCGAATACGCGGTCAGCTTCTTCCCGGTGATCCTGTTCGTGTTCGTGCTGCGTTCGTTCGTGGTCGAGCCGTTTCGCATTCCGTCGGGTTCGATGCTGCCCACGCTGCAGTCCGGCGACTTGATCCTGGTGAACAAGTTCAGCTATGGCCTGCGCCTGCCTGTCATCGACAAGAAGGTCGTCGATATCGGCAAGCCGCAGCGCGGTGACGTGTTC
This sequence comes from Achromobacter sp. FW305-C-28, assembly GCF_058783235.1. NCBI lineage: Bacteria > Pseudomonadati > Pseudomonadota > Betaproteobacteria > Burkholderiales > Alcaligenaceae > Achromobacter > Achromobacter sp. FW305-C-28. The sequence goes on from NZ_JBYSYL010000001.1 coordinate 505,022, forward strand.
GTGTTCCGTTACCCCGTGGATCCGGACGTCGACTACATCAAGCGCGTGGTCGGCCTGCCGGGTGATGAGGTGGCGTACCTGGACAAAAAGCTGTACGTGAACGGCGAATTGGTGACGCATGTGCGCGACGGCGACTACTTCGAACCCGATCGTGTGTCGTATATCGCACAATATAAAGAGAAGTTGGGCGAAGTTAGTCACAATATCCTGCTCGATGAGAGCCGGCCGCAGGAATATCGGCCGCAGTACCAATTTCCGTCCCTGGGGAACTGCCAATATTCCCGCGATGGGGTACGCTGCAAAGTACCCGAGGGGCAATACTTCGCCATGGGCGATAATCGGGATAACAGCGCCGACAGTCGATACTGGGGTTTCGTACCTGAAGCCAATATCGTCGGGAAGGCCTTCTTCATCTGGATGAATTTCAGCGATCTCAGCCGGATCGGCCGGTTCAACTGATTATGTCGCTAGCCACGCTAGAAAACCGGCTGGATCACCACTTCGGTGATCCAGCATTGCTTGAACAGGCACTGACGCACCGTAGCCATGGTGCGCGCCACAACGAGCGGCTGGAATTCCTTGGGGATTCCGTGCTGAACTTCGTCGTCGCGGCGATGCTGTTCGAGCGTTATTCGAAAATCGACGAGGGCGACCTGTCGCGCCTGCGGGCCAACCTGGTCAAACAGGCCTCGCTGGCCGATATCGCCCAGCGCCTGGAACTGTCGCAATACCTGCGCCTGGGCGAAGGCGAATTGAAAAGCGGCGGTTTCCGCCGTCCGTCGATCCTGGCGGACACGGTCGAGGCCCTGTTCGGCGCCGTGTTCCTGGATGCCGGCTTTGACGCCGCCCGCCGCGTGATCGTGCGCCAGTACCAGCCGGTGCTGGCGTCGGTCGACCCCAAGACCCTGGGCAAGGACGCCAAGACCTTGCTGCAGGAATTTCTGCAGGGCCGCAAGCTGGCCCTGCCCGTGTATACCGTGGTGGCCACGCATGGCGCGGCCCACAGCCAGCAGTTTGAAGTCGAGTGCGCCATTCCGGCGCTCGAGATCAAAGTGACGGCGCCTGGCGCCAGCCGCCGCGCCGCCGAGCAATCGGCGGCCAAGCTGGCCCTGGAAGCCGCGCTGGCCGTCAGCCCGGCGACCAAGGCTGCCCGCAAGTCGGGCAAGGCGCGCAAAACCGCGCAATTGTCGCTGCCCGTGGCAGTGTCCCAAGAGACTAAATGAGCGATACCCCTTTTCGTACCGGCTTCGTGGCCATCGTCGGCCGCCCCAATGTGGGCAAGTCCACGCTGACGAATGCCCTGATCGGTTCCAAGATTTCCATCGTGTCGCGCAAGGCGCAGACGACGCGTCACCGCATTCATGGCGTGCTGACGCGCGAGCACGAGCAGTTCGTGTTCGTCGATACGCCGGGGTTCCAGACGCGCCATGGCGGCGCCATGAACCGCATGATGAACCGCGTCGTGACGCAGGCCCTGGCCGACGTCGACGTGGTGGTGCACGTGGTTGAGGCCGGCAAGTGGTCCGAGGGCGACGCCAAGCTGCTGCCGCTGTTGCCGTCGCCCGAGCGCACCATTCTGGTTGTCAGCAAGATCGACGCCCTGAAGAACCGCGACGAGCTGTTCGCCTTTGTCTCCAAGATCATGGCGCTGCATCCGTTCGGCGCCGTGGTGCCGGTCAGCGCCACCAAGAACCAGCAGCTGGACCAGCTGCTGCAGGAAATCGCGGCGCGCCTGCCGGAAGGCGAGGCGATGTTCGAAGAAGACACCCTGACCGACCGCCCGATGCGCTTCATCGCGGCCGAGCTGGTGCGCGAGAAGATCTTCCGCCTGGTGGGCGACGAACTGCCCTATGGCTGTACGGTCGTCATCGAGCAGTGGGAAGAGACCGACAAGGGCGCGCGCATTGCCGCCTGCGTCGTCGTGGAGCGTGACAGCCACAAGCCCATTCTGCTGGGCACCGGCGGCATGCATATGAAACGCATCGCTTCCGAGGCGCGGCAGGACATCGCCAAGCTGCTGGACAAGCCGGTGCATCTTGAGATCTACATCAAGGTGCGCAAGGGCTGGTCCGACCGCGAGAGTGCGCTGCGCGATCTGGGCTATGAGTAAACGGGCGCCACGCGTCCAGGATCGCCCGGGATACATGCTGCACGCCACTGCGTGGCGTGAGACTTCCCTCATTGTTCAGACCTTCTCGCGCGACCACGGCTGTGTGGCCATGGTCGCCAAGGGCGCCAAGCGCCCGTATTCCGTCCTGCGCCCCGTGTTGTCGGCCTTTCAGCCCTTGCTGCTGTCCTGGACCGGCAACGGCGAAGTCAAGACGCTGACGCGCGCCGAGATCATGGGCGTGCGCGCCCTGAGCGGCACCGCGCTGATGTCGGCCTGGTACATGAACGAGCTGCTGCTGCGGCTGTTGCCCCGCGAAGACGCCCACCCCTTGCTGTTCGATGCCTACGACATGGCATTGCAGCAGCTCTCGGGCGGCACCCGCGCCGCCGGCGCCTTGCGCCGCTTCGAATGGACGCTGCTGCGCGAAACCGGTTATGGCGTCGATGAAGCCGAGCCCGATTTCGACGACCCGGTCATCGAACCGGCCTTGCGCCGTGACCTGCGCGAGCGCCTGGCCGAGAACCTGGCCGGCCGGCCCCTGGCCACGCGCCGGGTGCTGATGGACCTGCAGCGCATCTGAGCCTGCGGCGCGTCCGGCCATGACCTTCACGCTCAAACAGGTCGAGACCTTTCGTACGGTCTACGAAACCGAAAGCGTGACCGCCGCCGCCCGGCGCCTGGATGTATCGCCCGCCACCGTCAGCGCTACCCTGGCCGCCCTGGAAGCCAGCATCGAACTGCGCCTGTTCGAGCGCGTGCGCCAACGCATGCTGCGCACCCCCGAAGCCACGTTGCTGTACGAAGAAATCCGACGCCTGAACGTTGGCCTGGAAAGCCTGGGCAGGAAGATCCGGGCCATCCGCGGGGCGGCCCAGCCGCGCCTGCGCATTGGCTGCATCCACGCCTATAGCGGGGCGGTGGTCAGTGATGCCATCATGCGTTTTCGCCAGCGCTATCCCGATACGCCGCTGTACTTGCAGATACGTGATTCGAACACCTTGCGCGACATGGTCGTATCCGGCGAACTGGACCTGGCGACGGTGGCGGACGAGTCGGAACTGGAAGGCCTGCGGGGTCACCGGCTGGCCAGCTTGCGGGCCGTGGTGGTGTTTCCGAAAGACCATTCGCTGGCGCGCCTCGCGCAGGTCGGGTTTGCCCAGCTGGCCGACGCCGACGTCATTGCATTGAATACCGAAGATGCCTCGCGCCAACGGCTGGATGCGCTGGTGTTGCAGGCCGGCGCCAGCCTGAAGATAGCGATCGAGACGCCGTATTCCGCCACCGTCTGCCAGTTGGCCCTGGATGGCCACGGCGTCGGCATTGCCAACCCGGCGACGGCGGTGAGCCTGGAAGCGGCGGGATTGTGCCACCGGCCATTGGCCGCACCGGTGCATTTCGAATGCCACATGATCGTCCACGGCAGTCGGCCGCTGTCCGAAGCCGGCAAGTTCTGGGCGACCTGTTTGCGGGCCGCGCTGGCGCCGCTGGTGGAACGCTATGGGGTCGCCCGCGGTTAGACGCAAGGCGAGACACGTCAAGCGTTGCGCCAGCCACGTCCACCTTCCTGCATCAACCTCGGCGTCCGTCCGACGTCAGGATCAATACCACCGACGATTCTGCATCCAGTTGGCCCGCGCGCCGCAACCGGGTCACTGCCGCCAGCGCCGCGGCCGACGACAGTTCGGTGGCCAGGCCCATGCGTTCCAGCCGTTGTTGGGCCTGCGCGGCCGCGGCATCCGATACCTCGACCGGTGAACCGCCCGAGCGCAACAGCGCTTGCAGCGATTGCAGGGTGGTCGTGCCGCCCGCGATGGAGTACTGGTCCGTTGCGCCTTCCCATAGGCTGCGTGCATCGCCCATGGCGCGCGCCCGCGACAGGCGGGGGTAGGGCTCGACGGCATGCAGGCGCGGCAATTGCGCGATCAGGCCGGCGTACAGCAGATGCTGCCAGCCCAGCAGGATGCCCCACAGCAGGTCGCCCCGGGCGGTTGGCACGACGATATCGGTCGGCACACCGCAGGCGTCGAAGATTTCGCGGGCGATGGGCTTGTAGCCTTCGACCCCATAAGCGTGAGTGCCGACAGGTGGATTGAGATAGTTGGTGCCGGCGAAGGCGCCATGGCTGCGGCAGAGGTCCGCTACAAACGGCCAGCGCGCCAGGCTGTCGTCGAAGGCTGTGAGGCGGGCGCCGAAGCGCTGCATGGCGTCGCGTTGCAAGGGCGGACAGTTGCGGGTGATGGCGATATCGGCTTGCAGCCCGGCGGCGGCGCAGTAGGCGGCCAGCGAGACACCGGCATTGCCGCTGGACGCGGCGGCCACGCGGGACGCCCCCGCCAGACGGGCGCGCGACACGAGCTGCGCGGCCATGCGGTCTTTGTGGCTGCCGGTGGGATTGGCGCTTTCGCATTTCAGCCACAGTTGGCCGACGCCTTCGGCTTGTGCCAACGGCGAGGCGTTCAGGCAAGGCGTAGCGCCTTCGCCCAGCGTGACGGGATTTAGCACCGGCAGTGCCATTGCGTCATCGCCTGCCATCGCGTCATAGCGGCATTCCAGCGAGGCGGGGTGGCCGGCCAGCAGGCAATGGGGGCAGCCTTCCGGGTAATCGGCGGGTGGCAGCAGGCTTTCGCAGCGAATGCAGCGCAGGCCGGACAAGCGAGGGTTCATCTGCATGGGTCAGTACAACGAGGCAAGGGAATCCAGGGGAAGGGCGGGCGCGACTTGCAGCAGGCAGTCGCCATCGTCGCTGCGGGCGATGGCGCGCAGGCAGACGACGGTGCCTGCCTGCGGGCTGGCCAGGTTGCGCGAAGCCAGGTCGGGCCGGGCCGGTTCGATGAGCTGGCCGATGGTCTGGCCGGCCGTCACGGTCTGGCCGAGGGCGACGCCGGGCACGAAGACGCCGCTGTCGCGCGTACGCAAGGTGGCGGCCGGCGCATCCAGGTCATAGAGCGACGGGTTGGGTTGGCGCGGTGCGGTGCTGGACAGAAGGCCCAGCTCGGCCAGGCAGCCCAGCAGCCCGTCGCGACAATGTTCGACCAGTGTGCGGGTGGTTTCACGGCCGCCGCCGATTTCCGCGCTGAGCCGCAGCACGCCCAGGCGGCTGGCGGCCGCGGGCAGGGAGCCGGCATCGGTGCCGCGAAAGAACATGCAATGGGGCAGGCCGAAGGCACGCGCCAGCGCCGGCAGGCGTTCGTCGTACGCATCGTCGCCGTAGCGGGTGATGACCGATGACGGCAGGTAACGCAGCGATGCGCCGCCGCTATGCACGTCGACCAGCGCCTGGATGTGCGGCAACAGCCGGGCTTCCAATGCGGCGGCCACGCTTTCCGTGTAGCCGCGCGCCGGCGCGCCCAGGAAGGCGCGATTCAGGTTGCCGGCGTCCGAGGGCGACAGGCGGGTGCCGGCCAGAGATGCTTCGGCATTGGCAGCCGGCAGCAGGTAGACCGTGCCGCGTTGCAGGACGCCCGGCAGCAGGTGCCACAGTAGCAGGATGGCGGCCTGGCCTTCCCATTCGTCGCCATGCACGCCGGCCATCAGGGCCACGGCGGGGCCGGGCCCGGCCTCGATCTTCAGCACGGGCACGGTGATGCGCCGGTACGCTGATGTGTTGGTGGCGGCGGCGCAGGTGAAGTCTTCCCGGCTTACCTTGGCCATGGCGATGCTCCCGATGGCAGGGGACGACGGCTCAATCCAGCGTGGTGCCGGCGGCCTTGATGATGCTTTCCCATTTGGGCAGTTCCTTCTGAATCTGGGTCTTCACGTCTTCGGGCGAGCCGCCCAGCGGTTCTTGCGATCGGCTGCGCAGTTCCTTGCTGACCGCGTCCGAGCGCAAGGCGGTGTTCATGGCCGCGTTGAGCCTGGCAATCACCGCGGGGGGCGTGCCGGCGGGCGCCACCAGGGCGCTCCAGGCGGACTGTTCATAGTCGGGGTAGCCCTGTTCGGCTACCGTCGGTACGTCCGGATTGGAAGCGGCGCGACCCTTGGTCGTGACGGCCAGCGCGCGCAGGCGGCCGTCCTTCAGGTTGCCGATCAAGGGCGGCAGGTTCTCCATCATTGAATCCACATGCCCGCCCAGCAGGTCCGACAACTGGGCGGCGGTGGCCTTGTAGGGAATCTGCCGCACGGCCGCGCCGGTCTGCGCGATGAAGAGTTTGACGCCGACTTCGCTGGTGGTGCCGGGGTCGGCCGAGGTCATGGTCAGGCGGTCGGGTTGGGCGCGGCTGGCGGCGATGAAGCTTTTCAGGTCGCGGTACGGCGAGGCCGCATTGACGACGATGACGTTGGGCGTTTCGGCGACCAGTCCGATGGGCGTGATGTCGCGGTCCAGGTCATAGAGCTGCTGCTTGAACAGGTAGCGGTGCAGCACCAGCGTGCCGACGTGTGCATAGCCGATGGTGTAGCCGTCGGGCGCGGCGCGTACCAAGGCCTGGGTGCCGATGCGACCCCCCGCGCCCACGCGGTTTTCCACTACCACCGGCCGCCCCAGCGTGCGGCTCATTTCCTGGCCGACCAGGCGGGCGGTGATGTCGGCGTTGCCGCCGGCTGCGGCGGGCACGATCAGGGTGATCGGGCGGGCGGGGTAATCGGCCAGCGCGGGCGGCGCGGTCAGGCAAAGCAACAGGGCGGCAAGGCTGGCGGTGCGTGTCATGACGGATTCCCGGGACGTTAAGGGCTTGCGAGATCGGAGGGTGCGATCAGGCTGCGCCATTGTGCGGCGGCCGCGCCGGGAATTCGTTCGGTTTATTGAGATGGATGTTTGGTTGGATCTAACGGTTCGGCAGGCCGGTCGGCGCGGCGCCCCAGCCCATAGCCGAGCGCTGCGGCAGCCAACGCGCAGGCGGCGCCCAACAGGGCGATCAACGCCACGCCGTGGCCCAGGGCGTCTACGCCGGCCTTGACCCAGCCGCTGGCGGCGTCGCCCGCCCGGTACACCACGGTATCGATGACGTTCTTGGTCTTGTATTTGTCTTCAGGCGAGACCGCGGTGAACAGCATTTCCCGCCCCGGGCGGATCAAGGCATATTCGCCCACGCGGCGCAGGATCATGGCGCCCGCCAACACGGCGAACACGGGGTAGGCCGCCAGGGCCAGAAACGCCAGCACCATGGCCAACGGGACGGCGGTCATCAGGAACCGCACGCCCAGCCGGGCGGCCACCCGGCCTGTGATGAACAACTGCGACAGCAGCGCCAGCGCCTGGACCGTGAAGTCCAGGGCCGAGAACACGCGGATGCGCTGCGCGGTGTCGGTGAACGCGCCAGCCACCAGCCGGGCCTGCTCCATGTAGAGAAAGGTATTGAGGGTGGCCAGCAGCACGACCAGCCCGGCGATGCCCAGCAGGTAGCGCGACTGGAACACGCGTGACAGACCCGCGAGCACCGCGCCCGGGATGGGCCGCGCCATCTCGGCCGTGTCGGCATCGGAATGCGTGGCGGCGCGCCAGCGCAGCAGCCAGCGTTTGAGCGGCAGCGTCGCGGCCAGCAGCAGGGCCGACAGCAGCAACAAGCCCGCCGGACCCAGTGCCCCGGCCAACAGCCCGCCCAGCAACGGACCGCACAGTCCGCCCGCGCTGGCGCCTGCGGCGATCAGCGCGAACAGGCGCTTGGCCGAGTCCATGCGGAACACGTCGGCCATCAGGCTCCAAGCCAGCGACACCACGAACAGGTTGAAGACCGACAGCCAGACGTAGAAGCTGCGCGCGGCCCAGACGCTGTCAGGGCGCCAGTGGAACAGGGCGGCGTAGCCCGCCATGGTCGCGGCGAAGGCGGCGTAGACCCAGGTCACCAGCGTGGCCCGCGGCACCCGGGCCGACAGCCAGCCGAACAGCGGCACGACCGCCAGCATGGCAAGAAAGGTGGCGGTGAACAGCCATTGCAGCTGGTCCACGCCCGCCTGGATACCCAGGGTTTCGCGGATCGGCCGCAGCATGAAATAGCCGCAGAAGAGAAAAAAGAAGAACGCGAAACCGCAGGCGGCCGCGGCCAGCTCGTCGGGGCGGATACCGAGCGCTTGCGCCGCCCGGTGGCGCCAGGGGCCGGCCTGGGCGGTCATGGCGTCAGGCCAGCAGGGCGGCGATGCGTTCGCGCTGCGCCTCGTTCGCCAGCGGGCCGAAGCCGGCCAGCACGTTGTCGGCCATATTGGCGGGCTTGGAGGTGGCGGGGATGACGGCGGTGACGGCGGGGTGGCTGATGACGAACTTCAGGAACAACTGAGCCCAGGAGCCGCAACCGATTTCCGCGGCCAATTCAGGCAAGGGCCGGCCCTTGACCTGGCGAAACAGGGCGCCGTCCTGGAACGGGCGGTTGATCAGCACGGCCACGCCGTTCGCCAGGCAGGCCGGCAGCAGGCGTTTTTCGGCGTTGCGCGCGCCGACCGACAGGTTGATCTGCAGGAAGTCGGGTTTTTCTCGCTCGATCAGGTCGGTGAGTTCGTCGTGGGCGTAGTCGGTGTAATGCGTGATGCCGATGTAGCGCGTCACGCCCTGTTGTTTCAAGTCGCGCAGCAGCGCCAGCTGGTTGCGGGTGTCGATCAGGTTGTGCACCTGGATCAGGTCCAGCTTGTCGGTCTTGAGGGCGCGCTGCGAATGTTCGATCTGGCGCCGGGCCGCCTCATGCCCCTGGGTGCTGATTTTGGTGGCCAGGAAGGCCTGGCGGCGCATGTCCGGCTTGCGCGTCACCAGGTCGCCGGTGACGGCCTCGGCCTGGCCGTAGCTGGGAGCGGTGTCGATCAGCCGGCCGCCCGCCTCGAGCAGCGTGTCCAGCACCTGGGCCAACGGCGCCATGGCGGCCGCATCCGACGGTGGCACATTGAAGGTATCGGCCGTGCCCAGCCCCATGACCGGCAGCATTTCGCCCGACGACCAGATCTCGCGAACACGCATGGGGCGCTTGGTGCTCAGGGCGTGGGCCGCCCACGGCTGGGCCAGCAAGGGGGCGCAGGCGGCAGCCTGCAGGAAGCGACGGCGGTCGGACATGGCAAGCTCCAATGAAAAAGGGCCTGCACGTATCATGCAGGCCCTTGTTTGCCGACTGGCGGTGCGCGATTACTCGCGGTTGCCGCCGAAGATGCCGAGCAGCATCAGCAGGTTCGAGAAGACGTTGTAGACGTCCAGGTAGATGGCCAGCGTGGCCGAAACGTAGTTCGTTTCGCCGCCGTTCACGACGCGTTGCAGGTCAACCAGCATGAACGCCGAGAAGATGACGATGGCCAGCACCGAGATGGTCAGCATCAGCGCAGGCAACTGCAGGAAGATGTTGGCCAGGGCGGCAACCAGGATGACGACCGCGCCGATGAACAGGAATTTCTGCAGGCCGGACAGATCGCGCTTGATGGTGGTGGCCAGGGTGGCCATGGTGCCGAACACGATCGCGGTGCCGCCGAAGGCCGTCATGACCAGCTGCGAGCCGTTGCTGAAGCCCATCACGAAGCCGAGCAGGCGCGACAGCATCACGCCCATGAAGAACGTGAAGGCCAGCAGCAGGACCACGCCCAGCGAGTTGTTCTTGTTTTTCTCGATGGCGAACATCATGCCGAACGCGCCCACCAGGAACACGATGGCGGACAGGCCCGGGCTGGCGCCCATGACCCGGTTGATGCCCGTGTACAGGCCGACGGCCGCGCCGAGGACGGTCGGGATCAGCGACAGCGCCAGGAGCCAATAGGTGTTGCGCAGCACCTGGTTGCGCGCGACCTCGCCCGGCGCGCCGGCGATGGTGCCGGAACGGTTAAAGGGGGACGGACGATATTCGTTCATGGAGGACTCCTGTGTACGGCAGAAATTGATTTGCCTAGAAGGCTTAGATGCCAAGGATACCTTACAGTTCCCTGAAGAATCCAGTTTTTGGAGGAATTAGGACAGGTGGAGGGCAGTGTAGTCCCGTAATGGGGGCAGAAGGCCACATTTCAACCGGGGCGTACGTCTTGCAGGACCCGGGCCACGATGCGAGGCAGTTCTTCGTCCATGCGCGCCTGGATCTGTTCGATGGCGTCGGCCAGGGCCAGGCGCATGGCCTGTTCGACTTCCGCTTGCAGGCGGGCGGCCAGCACGGCGGCCTGCGGCGGCACGCCAGCCTCGGACGCGGTTGGCGCGTCTTGTGTTGCGAGCTGGCTTGCCGCGGGCAAGGCCAGGGCACCATCCGGCGCCACAGGCAGGTCGGCCGCTTCGGTCAGTAGCGGGAAATCGTCTGATTCGGCGGTGTCGGTCAATACCGGGAAGTCGTCCGCGGGCCAGTCGTTCGAGTCGGCCGATTCGGCCACGTCGGTCAGCACCGGAAACGCATCGTCAGCATAAGCCCGCGCGCCGCCTTGCGCCACCTCGGTCAATACGGGGGCGTCGGGGTGGCCAGCAGACGGCGACAGGGTGGGTTCGGCCCGCTGGGTCAGGGTAGGAATGCCGGGGTCGGAAGGGTGGGGCATGAGGGCTCCCGAGGGAGAGGCGCCGCCCGGGGAGGCGGCGCGGGTGTACGGACGGTCAGTTGCCGGCCTGTTGCCGGCTCAGGTCGTGGCTTTGCGGCGTATGGCCGGCCCCCACGTAGGTGCGCCAGCGCTGCCGGGCGGCTTGCTTGTCGTCGGGGTCGTCCGAGACGATTTCAAGCAAGCGCTCGAAGGCGTCGAAGCCGGGCGGGCAGCCGTCGTCCAGGTTCAACAGCCAGGGCGGGGCCTGGCCTTCAGCCGACGGCTGCATCGCCTGGCCAGGATCGCCGGCGGTCAGCACGACCGGCGTGTCGGCCGCCAGGGGATCGTTGGCCAGCACATGCGGCACGAATGACGTGTCGTCGAACGCCCACAGCATGCGGTCGAAGGCGGTCAGCCGCGAGCCTTCCTTACAGTACACCACCAGCCGCTGGCCGGCGAGGTAGCGCTTGCGCACGACCTGGCAGGCCATGCGCAAGCGGTCGGGCGCGCCGAAGGCGAAGTCGATGCGCGTCATGCCGGGTTCCGTCGCAGGCCGATCAAGCCTGGTCCAGCAGGAACTGCATCAGGAGCGGCACGGGACGGCCCGTGGCGCCCTTGTCCTTGCCGCTCTTCCAGGCGGTGCCGGCGATGTCCAGGTGGGCCCAGCGGTACGACTTGGTGAAGCGCGACAGGAAGCAGGCGGCCGTGACGGCGCCGGCCGGGGGGCCGCCGATGTTGGCCAGGTCGGCGAAGTTGGACTTCAGCTGTTCCTGGTAGGCGTCGTCCATGGGCATGCGCCATGCGGTGTCCAGCGACTGGCGGCCGGCGGCCGTCAGGGCGTCGGACAGGGCGTCGTCCTTGGTGAACAGGCCCGTGTTGACGTGGCCCAGGGCCACGACGCAGGCGCCGGTGAGCGTGGCGATGTCGATGACGGTGGACGGCTTGAAGCGTTCGGCGTAGGTCAGGGCATCGCACAGCACCAGGCGGCCTTCGGCGTCGGTGTTCAGGATTTCGATGGTCAGGCCAGCCATGCTGGTGACCACGTCGCCCGGCTTGTTGGCCGTGCCGCTGGGCAGGTTTTCGCAGGCCGGGATCAGGCCGATCACGTCCAGCGGCAGTTCCAGTTCGGCCAGGGCGCGGAACGAACCGAGCACGCTGGCGGCGCCGCACATGTCGTACTTCATTTCGTCCATCGTGGCGGCGGGCTTGAGCGAGATGCCGCCGGCATCGAAGGTGATGCCCTTGCCGACCAGCACGATCGGGCCTTGCGCGGCCTTGGCGCCCTTCTTGGCGGCCGGCTTGCCGGCGACGGGCTTCCCGGCATGGCGCAGGACGATGAAGCGCAGGGCTTCTTCGGAACCGCGGGCCACCGACAGGAACGAACCCATGCCCAGGGCCTCGACCTGCTTCTTGTCCAGCACTTCGACCTTGATGGACTTGAACTCGCGGGCCAGCTTCTTGGCCGTTTCGCCCAGGTAGGTGGGGGTGCAGATGTTGCCGGGCAGGTTACCCAGCGTGCGGGTCAGTTCCATGCCGTTGGCGATGGCGGCGCCTTCGCGCAGGCCCTTCTGGGCCTGGCTGGCGTCGGCGCGTTCGACGATCTGGACGATCTTCTTGAGCTTGGGGCGGGCGTCGCGGTCGGGTTTGCCGAAGCTGGCGTCGTAGTGATAGGTGGCGCTGCCGGCCGCGATGGCGGCGCTGCGGGCGCGGGCGATGACGGCCACGTCCGGGATCGGGTTGGCGGCCAGGGTCGAGACGCCCTCGGTCAGTTGGGCGGACACGCAGGCAGCGGCAAAGGCCTGCTCGGCCGACGCGTGGGCGCGGGCCGAGTATTCGTCCTGCTTGCCCAGGCCCACCAGGACCACGCGCTGGGCGGTCACGCCCGGCAGCGAGCGCAGCACCAGGGTGGAGCCGGCGCGGCCGCGGAATTCGGTTTTGGCGACGGCGCGCACGGCGCCGTTGGAGGCCCGGTCGATCAGGTCGGCGGCGGGGCTCAACACGCCGTCGGTAAAGACCCCGACCGCCAGCGCGGCGGTTTTGATCTGGTGCAGGGAAGCGGTGGTCTGTGTGCTAAATTCCATGAGGGTTTCCCGTGTGCGTCTGTATGATGCGGTCGATTATCCCGCATATTCTCCCATGTCTCTATTCAAACGCTCTGTCGTCAGCGAGATCACCAGTCACGCTGGCGTTGTCTTTTCCACGTTGCTCATCGTGTGGCTCAGCGTGCTGCTCGTGCGCCTGCTCGGTGAAGCGGCGGGCGGCAACATCGGGGCGGACGTCGTGCTCGTGCTGGCCGCGCTGTCCACCATCACGGCGTTGCCGACCATCCTGGCGGTGTCGATCTTCATCGCGGTGCTCACCACGGTCACGCGCAACTATCGCGAATCCGAAATGGTCGTGTGGTTCGCCAGCGGCCTGTCGCTGGCCGACTGGCTCAAGCCGGTGCTGCGGGTCGCCGTGCCGGTGGCCATTGCCGTGGCGGGCCTGACCCTGGTGGCTGCCCCCTGGGCCTACCGCCAGATCGGCGAATACCACGAACGCTTCGAACAGCGCTCGGACCTGTCCAAGGTCACGGCGGGCCAGTTCGCGGAATCGGCCGGCGGCAACCGCGTGTTCTTCGCCGAAGACCCGGCCAAGCCCACCGACGAGCTGGGCAACGTGTTCGCCCGCGAAAACGGCCCCGAGTGGCTGAGCGTGCTGACCGCCGCCAGCGCCCACAGCGAAACCCTGCCCAACGGCGACCGCTTCCTGGTGCTGGGCGAAGGCCATCGCTACGACCTGAAGCCGGGCACGCCCGAGATCCGCCTGGTGCACTTCGACAAATACGGGCTGCGCCTGGAAAGCAAGGGCGGCGACGATCCGGTCGCTTCGGCCCGCGCCGCCGCCGAACGCTCGTCCAAGGCCCGCACCACGCCGCAACTGATGGCCGACAACACCACCAGCAGCTGGTCGCAGGTGATGTGGCGCATCTCGCTGCCGCTGGCCGCGCTGAACCTGGCGCTGCTGGCCATCCCGCTGGGCGCCGTTAACCCGCGCCTGGGCCGTTCGGGCGACCTGCTCATCGCCGGCCTGGTCGGCCTGCTGTACATGAACCTGATCAACCTGTCGCGCGCCTGGATTTCCAACGGCAAGCTCAGCTTCGGCGTGGGCACCGTGGCGATCCACGTCGTCGTGGCCATGTTGACGGCGTTCCTGCTGATGCGCCGCCTGCGGGTCAAGGCGCCCAAGACGAGCCGCTAAGGCCGGCGTCTTGCCGCCCGCTGCCCGCGCTTGCGGGCAGCCTTGCCTGGTGATGGGGCCGTTGCCGGCCCGCGTCACGGCAGATACTTCATCGTGCCGCGCTTGCCGGCCAGCAGGTCGGCGTTCTTGAGCACCGACTTGCGGATGAATTCCCACAGCACCGTCACGCGCTTGAGCTTGCGCAGGTCTTCGTGGCAATACATCCAGAACGACCGCGTGATCTCCACTTCGTTTTCCAGCACGGGCTTGAGCCGCGGGTCCTGCGCGGCGATGAAGCACGGCAGGATGGCCAGCGACTGCCCCTGCAAGGCGGCGTGGTATTGCGCCACCACGCTGGTGCTGCGCAGCACCACCCGGCTGGCGGGCAGCAGGTCTTCCAGGTAGCGCAGGCGTTCGCTGAACAGCAGTTCGTCGACATAGCCGATGAAGCTGTGGCCGGCCAGGTCGGCGCGGCTCTGGATGGGCGGGTGGCGCGCCAGGTAGCCCGGCGTGCCATACAGGCGCAGCGTGTAGTCGCACAGCTTGCTGCAGACGTACGGGCCGCGCTGGGGGCGTTCGATGGTGATGGCCAGGTCCGCCTCGCGCTTGGACAGGCTGACAAAGCGCGGCACGGGCAGGATGTCCAGGGTGATGTGCGGATAGCGCCGCTGGAAGTCGGCGGCCAGGGGTGTCAGCACGTAGCTGCCGAAGCCCTCGGTAGCGCCGATGCGCAGGTGGCCCGACAGCGCCTGGCCGATGCCGGACAGGTTTTCGCGGGCGGTATGTACCGTGCTTTCCATCTGTTCGGCATGGACGAACAGGCGCTGGCCGTCTTCGGTCAGCACGAAGCCGGCGCTGCGGGACTTTTCGAACAGCAGGGTGTCCAGCTCGGTTTCCAGCGCGCGGATGCGCCGGGACACCGTGGTGTGTTCGACCCCCAGTTTGCGCGCTGCGGCGCTGACCCGCTGGGTGCGCGCCACTTCCAGGAAATACCGCAAGCTGTCCCAATCAAGCACGTTTTCAGCCCTAGTCGTAGTTGTGCATTGATGCACAAGGAATGTGCATTTCTAGTGTTGCTTGTTGATTTTCACACATCTACACTGGGTCGGCAGGCCCTAGGGCAAGCTCCTGGGGGCCGCAGGCCGCAAAGACGGCGCCATAACGCATAAAACTCAGGAGACAAATCCATGGAATTGCACGTACGCGGGCTGGCCGCAGGCTTGTGTCTGGGCGCTGCGCTGGTAGGTCAGGCGCAGGCGGCGGACAAGCCGCCGGTGAAGATCGGCATTCTGACGGACATGTCCGGCACCTATGCCGGCATGGGCGGGGCAGGTTCGGTGGCGGCGGCGCAATTGGCCATCGACGATTGCCTGGCCGCCGAGTGCAAGGGCATGAAGATCGAACTGGTCTCTGCCGACAACCAGAACAAGGCGGACGTGGGCGCGGCCAAGGCGCGCGAATGGTTCGACCGCGATGGCGTCACGGCCATCGCCGACCTGACCAATTCCGCGGTGGCACTGGCCGTGCAGGGCATCGCGCGAGAAAAGAACAAGGTCGTGATGTTCTCCGGCCCGGCCACCACGGCGCTGACCAACAAGGAATGCTCGCCGGTTGGCTTTCACTGGATGTTCGACACCTATTCGCAGTCCGCCGGGGGCGCCAAGGCCACCGTCAAGGCGGGTGGCAAGTCCTGGTATTTCATCACGGTCGACTACGCCTTCGGTCACTCACTGGAAGCCGACACGGCCAAGGCGGTCAAGGCGCTGGGCGGCACGGTCGCCGGCAGCGTGCGTCATCCGCTGAACGCGCCCGACTTCGCGTCCTATCTGCTGCAGGCGCAAAGCTCGAAGGCGCAGGTCGTGGCGCTGGCCAATGGCGGCCAGGACACGGTCAACGCGGTCAAGCAGGCCCGCGAGTTCGGCATCGTGGCGGGCGGCCAGCGGCTGGTGTCGCTGCTGATCTTCCTGTCGGACCTGCGCGCGCTGGGCCTGGAAAGCGCCCAGGGGCTGTCGTACGTGGACGGCTTCTATTGGGATTACGACGATGCCTCGCGCCAGTGGGCCACGCGCTTCGAGAAGGCCTTCCGCGGCCTCAAGCCCACCATGACGCAGGCCGGCGTGTATTCCAGCGTGCTGCACTACCTGCGGTCGGTGGCGGCCTCGGGCAGCACCGACGGCAAGGTGGTGGCCGACAAGATGCGCGAGCTGCCGATCAAGGACCCGATCATGCGCAACGCGTCGATCCGACCTGATGGCCGGGTGATCCACGACATGTATCTGTACGAAGTGAAAAAGCCGTCCGAATCCAAGGGCGGCTGGGACTATTCCAAGCTGGTCGCCACCATTCCGGCCGCCGAGGCCTTCCAGCCGTTGGCCGATTCGACCTGCCCGCTGGTGCAGAAGTAGAAGTGAAAGCCGGGCTTGGCGGCGCCGGCCAGGTGCCGGCTCGCCGCCCGCAATGAACCCTGAACGCGGATTCCATCCGCATCGATAAAGCAGTGTGAGGAGCATCAAATGAGTGAAGTCCCCCGCGTTCCGCTATTGATCGGCGGCAAGCTCGTGCAGTCCAAGACCACCGAATGGCGTGACGTGATCAACCCCGCCACGCAGGAGGTCGTCGCCAAGGTGCCCTTTGCCACGCGTGAAGAGCTGGACCTGGCGGTCTCCAATGCCAAGGAAGCCTTCAAGACCTGGCGCAACAGCGGCCAGGGCGCGCGCATGCGCGTCATGCTGAAATTCCAGGAATTGCTGCGCGCCAACACCGGCAAGCTGGCCGAGATGATCACCCGCGAACACGGCAAGACCCTGCCGGACGCCGAGGGTGAAGTGGGCCGCGGCCTGGAAGTGGTGGAGCACGCCTGCTCGATCGCCAACCTGCAACTGGGCGAATACGCCGAGAATGCCGCGTCCGGCATCGACGTCTACACCCTGATCCAGCCGCTGGGCGTGTGCGCCGGCATCACGGCGTTCAACTTCCCGGTGATGCTGCCGTGCTTCATGTTCCCGATCGCGGTGGCCTGCGGCAACACGTTCGTGCTCAAGCCGTCCGAGCAGGACCCCACCGCCTCGCTGTTCCTGGCCCAGCTGGCCCTGGAAGCCGGCCTGCCGCCAGGCGTCTTGAACGTGGTTCACGGCGGCCCGGATACGGCCAACGGCCTGTGCGAGCATCCCGACATCAAGGCGGTGTCGTTCATCGGTTCGACCCGCGTGGGCACCGAGATCTACAACCGCGCGTCCGCCGCGGGCAAGCGCTGCCAGTCGATGATGGGCGCCAAGAACCACTGCGTGATCCTGCCGGACGCCGATCCCGACGTGGCGCTGAACCAGCTGGTGGGCGCCGCCTTTGGCGCGGCCGGCCAGCGCTGCATGGCCTCGTCCGTGGCCGTGCTGGTGGGCGATGCCCGCAACTGGCTGCCCGACTTCGTCGAGCGCGCCAAGAAGCTCAAGGTCAATTCGGGCATGGACCGCGCGGCCGACCTGGGCCCGCTGGTGTCGCCCAATGCCAAGAAGCGCGTCGAAAGCCTGATCCAGAAGGGGGTGGACGAAGGCGCCAAGCTGCTGCTGGACGGCCGCAACCTGAAGGTCTCGGGCTTCGAGCAGGGCAACTTCGTGGGCCCCACGGTGTTTGATGGTGTGACCGAGGAAATGACCATCTACACGGAGGAAATCTTCGGCCCGGTGCTGTGCGTGGTGGGCGTCGAAACGCTGGAAGAGGCGGTGGAATTCGTCAACCGCAATCCCAACGGCAACGGCGTGGCCCTGTTCACCCAGGACGGCGGCGCGGCGCGCTACTTCCAGAACAACATCGATGTCGGCCAGGTGGGTATCAACGTGCCGATCCCGGTGCCGGTGGCCTGGTTCAGCTTCACCGGTTCGCGCGGCTCGAAGCTGGGCGACCTGGGCCCCAACGGCAAACAGGCGGTGCAGTTCTGGACCCAGACCAAGACCGTCACGGCGCGCTGGTCGGCCCACGCCAAGACCGTGAACACGACGATCTCGATGCGCTGAAAGAGGGACGCCTTGCGCCTAAGCTTATATTAATAAGTCATATAACAAGGTGTTATTATTACTTATAATTGGTCCGTCTATCAGGGGCCAATTCATGAACCTGCAGCAATTTCGTTTTGTGCGCGAAACCATCCGGCGCGACTTCAACCTGACCGAAGCCGCCCGGATGCTCTATACCTCCCAACCGGGCGTGTCCAAGGCGATCATCGAGTTCGAGGACGAACTCGGCATCAAGATCTTCGAACGCCACGGCAAGCGCATCAAGGGGCTGACCAAGCCCGGCCTGGCGGTTTCGCAGGTGATCGACCGCATCATGCGCGAAGTCGACAATCTCAAGAAAGTCAGCGATGAATTCGCCCGCCGCGACGAAGGCGGCCTGGTGATCGCTTGCACGCACACCCAGGCCCGCTATCTGCTGCCGCGCGTGATCCCGGCGTTTCGCAAGCAGTTCCCCAAGGTGCACCTGTCGCTGGCCGAAGGCAGCCCGGCGCAGCTGGCCGAAATGGTGCTGCATGAGCAGGCCGACCTGGCGCTGGCGACCGAGTCCCTGGCGCTGACCCCGGGCCTGGCGACGCTGCCCGTCTACGCCTGGGAACACACCGTGGTAGTGCGCCCCGACCATCCGCTGGCCGAGCTGACCTCCAGCGCCGCCAAGCGCCTGTCGCTGGCGCAGCTGGCCGAATTTCCCATCGTGACCTATGACCGCGCCTTTACCGGCCGCAGCACGATCGACGAAGTCTTTGCCAACCAGGGCATCCACCCGGACATTGTGCTGGAAGCCATCGACGCCGACGTGATCAAGACGTACGTGGACGTGGGCCTGGGCATCGGCATCATCGCCGGCGTGGCCTACGACCCGCGGCGCGATTCGAACCTGGTGGGCCTGCCCGTGGGCCACCTGTTCGGCACGCACACCACCCGGGTGGGCGTGAAGGCCGGCGTGTTCCTGCGTGACTACGTCTACACCTTCCTGGAAATGCTGGCCCCGTCCTTGACCCGCGCGGTCGTGACCGAGGCCGTGCAGGGCGCGCCCAAGTAGGCACGGGCGGCATGCATGCCATCGGACAAAGCGCGGCCCCTTTCGGGAGCCGCGTTTTTTTGGCTTCACGCACGGTCAAAGGAAGGGGGGACGGGTCTCTCGCTATCCGTTCCCATAAGCTCATAAAAATAATTAAATAAGAACTGATCTCATTTAAGTTGACTAAAAAATAGGAATCATTATCATTACATCCAGTCTCAACGACCCAGTGAGGTTCAACATGACGGCAGGATTGAGTGCAGTGGTAGTGGGCGCCGACAGGCTCGGCAACATTCCGGATCTGCTTAAAGGACACAATATTTCGATCACGCACCACATCAGTGGCCGTGACCCCTCGCATCAGAAGAAGACGTTGCAACTGCCCTCGGGCACCCAGCTGGTCATTTTGCTGACCGACTTCCTGGGCCACAACGTCATGAAGACGTTCCGCAATGCCGCGCAGCGTGGCGGTATCCGTGTCGTGGCTTGTCGCCGTTCGGTGTGCAGCATGCAGCAGGCGCTGCAGCAGTGCGGCCTGTGCACAGGAGCCGCGGTCCACTGACGGCTTGCCGCGCTGCCGCGGATACAGAAAACTGGGGAGGCCGAAACGGCCTGCGGCCCCAAGGCCGCGAAGAGAAATGAAAAACGCCGCCGGACTGGAAAGTCCGGCGGCGTTTTGCTATTTGGGGGATGGTGCGGGGCAGGGCGTCGTGCGACGCTGGCCGCAACGGGGAAATCAGTTGGCCGCGCGGGCCGAGGCCATCAGGCTGTTGTCCAGGCGGCGGGCGCCGTTGTAGCGCTTGGTCCAGTAGGCCATGGTCATGTTTTCGACGCGCACCACGCCACCGGCGCTGGGCGAGTGCACAAAGCGGTCGTCGCCCAGGTAGATGCCCACGTGGGAGTAGCGGCGGCCCATGGTGTTGAAGAAGACCAGGTCACCGGCCTTGAGCTCGTTCTTGCTGACGGACGTGCCTTGCTGGGCGATTTCGGCGGCGTTGCGGGGCAGCTTCAGGCCCAGCGAACGTTCGGCGGAATAGGCCACCAGGCCGCTGCAATCGAAACCGGTGTCGGGGGAACTGCCGCCGAAGCGGTAGCGGATGCCCAGGTAGTTCAGGGCTTCGCTGACCATGGCGTTGTCGCTGCTGACACCCGACGATTGGGTGCGCTGGCGGTCACGCTTGAATTTCTGTACCACCAGCATGCCGATGGGGTCATCGGCGGTGGCGACCCATTCCGTTTCGTACGGATCGATCTCGGACGAATAGGCGGTGGATTTTTGATTGGTGCCTGCACAACCCGCCAGACCCGCGACGCAAGCCGCCAGCGCCAGCAAACGCAGACCGCGGTTTGCCTGGCCAGAGGATGAATTCAGTCGCGCGCTTTTGGAGTGTCGATGCATTCGCCTGGGGATGGTTGCCACTTTTTTCGCAGATCAGAAGCAATAAAGCGTCAAAAACGCTAAAAAACACCTGAATAGCTGGAATAAAGCAGCGAACCAACAGATATGTTGTCACAACTTCGCGGGGATTCTACCAAACTTTTAAGACTGGTTCGTTACTGTAACCAGCCCGGCGCCCGTGAGGCGTAGACGCGTGGCAGAATTTTTTGACCTGGGGCAAGCCTGGTGCAAGGTTTGCCCACCAAAATGACCGAAGGATTCAAAAAGAAAGCAATCAGCCTTAAGGCGTATGCACAATAACAGGAGACAAAAATGCAAAAAACCAGGGATTTCCATTACCGGTCGGTGCACGATCGCGATGCCTTCTGGCGCGAAGAGGCCAGCCGGGTGCACTGGGAATCGCCATTCGAGTCGGTCCTGGACTTTTCCCGGCCGCCGTTCGCCCGGTGGTTCGTGGGCGGCAAGACCAACCTTTGCTACAACGCGGTGGACCGCTGGCTGCCCACCCAGGCCGACCAGCCCGCCCTGATCTGGGTATCGACCGAGGTCGACCGCGAACGCGTCTACACGCGCCAGGACGTCTACGACGAGGTCAACGCCGCCGCCGCCATGCTGCGGGACCTGGGCGTGGGGCGGGGCGACCGGGTGCTGTTGTACATGCCGATGGTGCCCGAGGCCGTGTTCACCATGCTGGCCTGCGCCCGCATCGGCGCGGTGCATTCGGTGGTGTTCGGGGGCTTTGCCTCGGTCAACCTGGCCCAGCGCATTGATGACGCCGCGCCCAAGGTGGTGGTGTGCACCGACGGCGGCTCGCGCGGCGGCAAGGTGGTGCCCTACAAGCCGCTGCTGGATCGGGCGCTGGCCCTGTGCAAGACGCCGCCGGCTTCGGTGGTGGTGTTCGACCGTGGCCTGGCGCCCTTCGAACCCGTGGCTGGCCGCGACCTGGACTACGCGACCCTTCGCGCAGCCCGGCACGGCGTGCGGGTGCCGGTGACCTGGCTGGAGTCGTCGGAGCCCAGCTACATCCTGTACACGTCCGGCACCACCGGCAAGCCCAAGGGCGTGCAGCGCGATACCGGCGGCTATGCCGTGGCGCTTGCCTCGTCGATGGAATACCTGTTCAACGGCCGGGCCGGCGATACGTTCTTCTGCACCAGCGACATCGGCTGGGTGGTGGGGCACTCCTATATTGTGTATGGGCCGCTGATCGGCGGGCAGGCGACCGTGCTGTACGAGGGCACGCCGGTGCGTCCGGATGGCGCCATCCTGTGGAAGCTGGTCGAGCAGTTCGGCGTCAACACGCTGTTTTCGGCGCCCACGGCGGTGCGGGTGCTCAAGCGCCAGGACCCGGCGCTGCTCAGGAAGCACGACCTGTCCACGCTGCGGGCGGTGTACCTGGCGGGTGAGCCGCTGGACGAACCGACGGCGCAATGGATCTCGGAAGGCCTGGGCAAGCCCATCATCGACAACTACTGGCAGACCGAGTCCGGCTGGCCGATCCTGTCGGCGCAGCCGGGCGTGGAGAAGGTGGCCACCCGCTACGGCAGTCCGTCGTTCCCGGTATACGGCTTCGATGCGCGCATCGTCAGC
Organism: Achromobacter sp. FW305-C-28; assembly: GCF_058783235.1. NCBI lineage: Bacteria > Pseudomonadati > Pseudomonadota > Betaproteobacteria > Burkholderiales > Alcaligenaceae > Achromobacter > Achromobacter sp. FW305-C-28. The sequence continues at coordinate 526,756 of NZ_JBYSYL010000001.1, forward strand.
GAGGCGAATGGCGAAGACCTGGGCGCCAACCAGAAGGGCGTGGTGGCGATCGTGCCACCGCTGCCGCCGGGCGCCATGTCCACCATCTGGGGCGATGATGAGCGCTTCGTCCAGACCTATTTCACGTCGATTCCTGGCCGCCAGGTCTATTCCACCTTCGACTGGGGCCTGGTCGATGCGGACGGCTACTGGTTCATCCTGGGCCGCACCGACGACGTGATCAACGTGGCGGGCCACCGCCTGGGCACGCGCGAGATCGAGGAGTCGGTCAACAGTCACAGCGGCATCGCCGAATGCGCGGTGGTGGGCGTGGCCGACGCGCTCAAGGGCCAGGTGGCGATGGCCTTCGCCGTGCTGAAGAATCCCGCGATGGCGGACGCATCCGAGGGTGCAAAGCAGCTGGAAGCGGATATCATGCGGCTGGTGGAAGATCAGCTGGGCGCGGTGGCGCGACCTGCCAGGATCCGGTTCGTGGGCGCCTTGCCCAAGACCCGCTCCGGCAAGGTGCTGCGCCGCGCGATTGTCGCCGTCTGCGAAGGCCGCGACCCCGGAGACCTCACCACCATCGAAGACCCCACCGCCCTGGAACAGATCAAGGAGTCGCTGCAATGAACACCAAACCCGTGCTGACCGCCGAAGACGTCAAGAAAATCCTGGCCGCGGCCGAAGCACACGCCCTGCAGAACAAATGGGCGGTCACCATCGCCGTGTCGGACGATGGCGGCCATCTGCTGGGCATGCTGCGGCTGGACGACGCCGCTCCCATCTCTTCGCACATCGCGCCGGCCAAGGCCAAGACCGCGGCCCTGGGCCGCCGCGAATCGCGCGTCTACGAAGAGATCATCAACAACGGCCGCTACTCCTTCCTGTCGGCGCCGCTGATCGAGGGCATGCTGGAAGGCGGTGTGCCCGTGATCGCCAACGGCCAGGTGGTCGGCGCAGTCGGCGTGTCGGGCGTGAAGTCCACCGAAGATGCCCAGATCGCCCAGGCTGGCATCGCCGCGCTGGGCCTGTGAGCCAAGAAGAATCGCGGCAGCCGTCGGCGGGCCAGGCGCCCGCCAGCCTTGCCGCGCCGGCCGACGCGGCAGCGGACGCCGGTCCGCTGAATCCCGGCGTGGCCAAGCGCGAAGTCTGGGCCTGGGCCATGTACGACTTCGCCAATTCCGGCTACACCACCGTGATTCTCACGGCGGTGTTCAGTACTTATTTCGTTGGCGTGGTCGCCGGCCGTGCGCCGTGGTCCACGCTGGCCTGGACGGCGGCGCTGTCGCTGTCCTACCTGCTCATCATGCTGACCATGCCCACGCTGGGCGCGCGGGCCGATGCCCGCGCCGCCAAGCGGCGCCTGCTCTACACCAGCACCACCGGCTGCGTGGCGGCCACCCTGGTGCTGACCCAGGCGGGGCCAGGGGACGTCTGGCTGGCCCTGGCGGCCATTGTCGTGTCCAACTACTGCTATTGCATCGGCGAATCCGTGGTGGCGGCCTTTCTGCCCGAACTGGCCAAGCCATCGGCGCTGGGCCGGGTGTCCGGCTGGGGCTGGAGCTTCGGCTATTGCGGCGGCATGCTCACGCTGGGCCTGTCGCTGTGGGTGGTGACGCTGTCCGAAGCCAACGGCCTGGACGCCCAGCATTTCGTGCCGCGCGTCATCCTGGTGACCTGCGCCGTGTTTGCGCTGGCGGCGCTGCCGTCGTTCTTCCTCTTGCGCGAACGCGCCAGGCCGCAGGCTGAGCCCAAAGAGGCGCTGGATGTCTTCAAGCGCCTGGCTTTCGCGTGGCGCGAAACCGGCCAGCATTTTCCTGAATTTCGTCGCCTGCTGATGTGCATCGCGTGCTACCAGGCCGGCATCTCGGTGGTCATCACCCTGGCCGCGGTGTACGCGTCCGAGGTCATGGGCTTCACCACGCCGCAGATCATGCTGCTGGTGTTCACCGTCAACATTGGGGCGGCCGCCGGCGCGTTCTCGTTTGGCTATGTGCAAGACCGCATCGGCCATAAGCCGGCGCTGGCCATTACCTTGTGCGGCTGGATCGTGATGGTGCTGGTGGCCTATGCGGCCGTCACGGCACCGGTGTTCTGGGTGGCGGCCACGCTGGCGGGCCTGTGCATGGGCACGACGCAAAGCGCGGGCCGCGCCATGACCGGCGCGCTGGCCCCGGCCGGGCGCCTGGCCGAATTTTTCTCGCTCTGGACCTTCGCGGTACAACTGGCCGCCGTCATCGGCCCGCTGACCTACGGCCTGGTCACCTGGCTCACGGACGGCAACCATCGCCTGGCCATCCTGGTGACCGGGCTGTTCTTCGTGGGTGGCCTCATCCTTTTGTCGCGCGTGGACATGGCGCGCGGCCTGGCGCGCCGCGCCGCCTAGCGCCGCAGCCGTTCGCCGCAACTGATATTCTTATGAAGTCCCGGACGTTGCCCCGCGCGCTTTGCGGCACGCGGCGTCCGGTGGGTTTGCGTTTGCGCAGTCAGGTTGTCGATGCCGTTGCCGCCATGGCCGGCGGTTGCACGCTTGCGGTGATGCGGGCTCTGGCCCGCATTTTGCGTAAGGTGCCCGTAAGAGCGTGGCGATACGGTTGCGAGTGGGCAATAAAAGAAAACGGCATCAACAACAGAATCACAGATTGGAGACAAGATCATGTCGAATGCTATTGAGTCCGTACTGGTAGAAACCCGGGTCTTTCCGCCGCCCGAGCGCGCGGCCCAAGGCGCCGCGATTCCCAGCATGGACGCCTACAACGCGCTGTGCGCACAAGTCGAAAAGGACTTCGACGGCTTCTGGGCCGGCCAGGCCCGCGACAACCTGCAATGGACCAAGCCGTTCACCGAGGTGCTGGACGAATCGGACGCGCCGTTCTATCGCTGGTTCGGCGACGGCGAACTGAACGTCTCGGCCAACTGCCTGGACGTGCACCTGACCAACGGCAACGCCGACAAGACCGCCATCATCTTTGAAACCGACGATGGCAAGGTCAACAAGGTCAGCTACCGCGAACTGCTGGCCCGCGTGTGCCGCTTCGCCAATGGCATTGCCGCGCTGGGCTACAAGAAGGGCGATCGCGCCATCATCTACATGCCCATGTCGATCGAAGCCGTGGTGGCCATGCAGGCCTGCGCGCGCCTGGGCGTGACGCACTCGGTGGTATTTGGCGGCTTTTCGGCCAAGAGCCTGCAAGAGCGCATCGTCGACGTCGGCGCATCGCTGGTCATCACCGCCGACGAGCAGGTGCGCGGCGGCAAGACCATCCCGCTCAAGCCCGCCGTGGAAGAAGCCATTGCCATGGGCGGCTGCGACGCCGTGCGCAAGGTCATCGTCTACCGCCGCACCGGCGGCAAGGTGCAATGGAACGACAGCCGCGACCTCTGGATGCACGATGTCGAAGCCGGCCAGCCCGACACCTGCGAACCGGTGCCGGTCAATGCCGAGCATCCGCTGTTCATCCTGTACACGTCCGGTTCCACCGGCAAGCCCAAGGGCGTGCAGCATTCGTCGGCAGGCTACCTGCTATGGGCGTTGTTGACGGTCAAGTGGACCTTCGATGCCCGCAAGGACGACGTCTACTGGTGCACGGCCGACGTGGGCTGGGTTACCGGCCACACCTACATTACCTACGGCCCGCTGGCCGCCGGCCTGACGCAGGTGGTGTTCGAAGGCGTGCCCACGTTCCCGAACGCCGGCCGCTTCTGGGACATGATTGCGCGCCACAAGGTCACCACCTTCTACACCGCGCCCACCGCGATTCGTTCGCTGATCAAGGCGGCCGAGGCAGCGCCCGAAACCCATCCGTCCAAGTACGACCTGGACAGCCTGCGCATCATCGGCACGGTGGGCGAACCCATCAACCCCGAAGCCTGGATCTGGTATCACAAGAACATCGGCCGCGAACGCTGCCCGATCGTGGATACCTGGTGGCAGACTGAAACCGGCGGCCACATGATCACCCCGCTGCCGGGCGCCACGCCCACCAAGCCGGGTTCGTGCACGCTGCCGCTGCCGGGCATTGCTGCAGCCATCGTCGACGAGACGGGCGGCGACGTCGACCAGGGCAATGGCGGCTTTCTCGTCATCAAGCGTCCGTGGCCGGCCATGATCCGCAACATCTGGGGCGACCCGGAACGCTTCAAGAAGAGCTACTTCCCGCCCGAACTGCGCGGCTACTACCTGGCCGGCGACGGCGCGCAGCGTGATGCGGACGGCTACTTCTGGATCATGGGCCGCATCGACGACGTGCTGAACGTGTCAGGCCACCGCCTGGGCACCATGGAAGTCGAATCGGCGCTGGTGGCGCACGAATTGGTGGCCGAAGCCGCCGTGGTCGGCCGTCCGGACGACACGACGGGTGAGGCCGTGGTGGCCTTCGTGGTGCTCAAGGGCACCCGCCCCGAAGGCGCCGACGCGCAAGCCATCGCCAAGACGCTGCGCGACTGGGTCGCCAAGGAAATCGGCCCGATCGCCAAACCCAAGGACATCCGCTTTGGCGACAACCTGCCCAAGACCCGCTCGGGCAAGATCATGCGTCGCTTGCTGCGCGTGGTGGCCAAGGGCGAGGAAGTGACCCAGGACGTGTCGACGCTGGAAAACCCGGCCATCCTGGAACAGTTGTCCAAGCCGCTGTAAACCGGCGCGCGCCGTCCGCGCGGCGGACGGCGTGGCCCGATCCCGCGCGGCGGGAGCATAATGCGAGATGCCCATACCGGTTTGCCGGTATGGGCATCGTCGTTTTTTCCCCAATGAATCATTTACCGGAGACGCCGCCGTGAGCCGCAGCAGTTTCGATCGCGCAGGGCTTGCCCTGATGTTCAGCACCATCCTCGTATGGGCAGGCAGCTGGATCGCGATGAAACTGATCGTGCCGTACATCGGCCCCTTCGACTTCGTGGCACTGCGCTACGTGGTGGGCGCCCTGGTGCTGTTTGCGCTGGTGATCGCCACGCGCCGGCCCCTGGCCATGCCGCCCTGGAAGCTGACGCTCTTGATCGGCCTTACCCAGACCGCCGGGTTCCAGGGCTTCGTGCAGACCGCGCTGGTGTCGGGCGGCGTAGGCAAGGTCTCGCTGATGGCCTACACGATGCCGTTCTGGGTGGTGCTGTTTGCCTGGGGCTTGCTGGGCGAACGGCCATCGGCGCGGCACGGCGCGGGCATTGGTCTTGCCGCGATCGGCCTGGTGCTGTTCATCGAACCGTGGCATGGCCTGGGTGACATGAAGCCGGTGCTGCTGGGGCTGGGCAGCGGGCTGTGCTGGGGCGTGGGCACGGTGCTGTCCAAGCGCATGTTCGACCGCCACGCGCCGGACGTGATGACGTTCACGGCATGGCAGATGCTGTTCGGCGGGCTGGTGGTGACGCCGGTGGCGTTGCTGGTGCCGCAGATTCCCGCGCAGTGGGGCTGGCAGCTGTGGACCGGCATGACCTATATCGTGCTGATCGCCACGGCGGCGGGCTGGCTGTTGTGGCTGCAGGTGGTGCGGCGGGTGCCGGCCTCGATTGCCGGCCTGTCCAGCCTGGGCGTGCCTGTGGTGGCGATGCTGATGGCGTGGGCGGTACTGTCCGAACGCCCGTCGCTGGCCGAGCTGGGCGGCATGGCCTTGATTCTTGCCGGCATCTTCGTGGTGAGTCGCGCGGCGCCGGCCGCGCGCACCCGTTGAGCCGGCCCGTCTTCTAAGAATTCCGTTTCCTGTCCGAGGATTCCTCATGATCGATTTGCGCAGCGATACCGTTACCCGGCCGACCCCGGCCATGTTGCAAGCCATGACCAGCGCGCCGCTGGGCGATGACGTGATGGGCGACGATCCCACCGTGAACCGCCTGCAGCAGGCCGTGGCGGAACGCGCCGGCAAGGCGGCCGGCTTGTTCTTCCCGTCAGGCACCCAGAGCAACCTGGCCGGGCTGATGGCGCATTGCGAGCGTGGCGACGAATACCTGGTGGGCCAGTTGGCGCACACCTACAAGTACGAAGGCGGCGGCGCCGCCGTGCTGGCCAGCATCCAGCCCCAACCTATCGAACATGCCGAAGACGGCTCGCTGCCGCTGGAAAAGCTGGCGGCGGCCTTGAAGCCGGAAGGCGATCCGCACTTTGCCCGCACCCGTCTGCTGGCGCTGGAGAACACCTTCCACGGCAAGTTGATCCCGGCCGATTACATCCGCGCGGCCACCGATTGGGCGCGCAGCCACGGCCTGGGTACGCACCTGGATGGCGCGCGCGTCTTCAACGCAGCCGTCGCCAGCGGCAAACCGCTGGCTGACATGTGCGAGTCGTTCGATTCGGTCTCGATCTGCTTTTCCAAGGGGTTGGGCGCACCGGTCGGGTCCGTGCTGGTGGGCAGCGCCGAATTGATCGCCCGCGCGCGCCGCTGGCGCAAGATGCTGGGCGGCGGCCTGCGCCAGTCCGGCGTGCTGGCCGCGGCCTGCCTGTATGCGCTGGACCACAACGTCGACCGCCTGGCCGACGACCACGACAACGCGCGCCAACTGGCCGAGGGCCTGCGCGGCATCGCGGGGGTGCGAGTGCTTGGCCAGGACACCAACATGGTGTTCGCGCAATTCGAACCGGCGCGCTGCGAGGCGCTGACGGCCGCGCTGGCCGCCGACGGTATTCTGATGCGTGCCGTCTATGGCGGCCCGACGCGGCTGGTGACCCACCTGGACGTGTCCGCCGCGGACGTGCGCCGGGTGGTCGAGGCCGTGGCGCGTCACCTGGGTTGAATGGCCGCAATCACGCCGCCGCGCGCAGCACGTCCGACAGCACCGAAAACAATTCGTCGATCTGCGCCCGTTCGATGATGAGCGGCGGCGACAGCAGCATGGTGTCGCCGGCCGAGCGGATCAGGCAGCCGCGTTCCAGGCAGGCCTGGTGCACCGCGAAGCCGCGTTGCCCGGGCTTGCCGTCCTGCGGCGCCAGTTCGATGGCGGCCAACAGGCCGATGTTGCGGATGTCCACCACGTGGGGCAGGCCTTTCAGGCTGTGGGCGGCGTCTTCCCAATAGCGCCACAATTCGCGGCTGCGCTGGAACAGACCTTCGCGCCGGCAAATGTCCAACGTGGCCAGCCCGGCCGCGCAGGCCACCGGGTGGCCGGAATAGGTGTAGCCGTGCGCCAGTTCGATGGCGCTGTCCGGGCCTTGCATGAAGGCGTCGTAGACAGACTGGCGCACCAGCGTGGCGCCCATCGGGATGGCGCCGTTGGTCAGCCCCTTGGCGCTGGTGATGATGTCAGGCGTGACGCCGAAATGGGCCGATGCGAAGGCGCCGTCGATGCGGCCGAACGCGCAGATCACTTCGTCAAAGATCAGCAGGATGCCGTGCGCATCGCAGATCTGCCGCAGCTTTTGCAGGTAGCCCTTGGGCGGGACCAGCAGGCCGGTGGAACCGGCCACTGGCTCGACGATCACCGCGGCGATGGTGGACGCGTCGTGCAGCGCCACGATGCGCTCGAGCGCGTCGGCCAGGTGTGCGCCCCAATCGGGCTGGCCGCGGGTGTAGGCCATGTGTTCGCGGTTGTACGTATGCGGCAGGTGATCGACGTAGGGCAGCAGGTTGCCGAAGGGCTTGCGATGGCCGCCGATGCCTGACACCGACAGGCCGCCGAACCCCACGCCGTGATACCCGCGTTCGCGGCCGATCAGGCGGACGCGCTGGCCCTGGCCGCGGGCGCGGTGATAGCCCAGCGCGATCTTCAGCGCGGTATCGACGGCTTCGGAGCCGGAATTCGAAAAGAACACATTGGAAAAGCCGGCTGGGGCTTCCTGGCACAGGTTTTCGGCCAGCTCGAAGGCCAGCGGATGGCTCATCTGGAACGACGGGGCGTAATCCAGTTCATAGGCGGTGCGTGCGATCGCCTCGACGATCTCGGGGCGGCGGTGGCCGGCGTTCACGCACCACAGGCCCGCGATGCCGTCCAGCACCCGGCGTCCGTCCGGACGGATGTAGTGCATGCCTTCGGCGGCGCTGAACAGCACGGGATCGCGCTTGTACCGCCGGTTGGCGGTGAAGGGCATCCAATAGGCTTCGGCATTCAGGGCGGTGGGGGAGTGGGGGGCGGACGACGACATGGGAATCCTGTTTTCGGGAAGTTCAGGGTCCGGCTATTTTGTATTAATACAATGAAAAATACAATTCAGGGCAAGCCTATGCCTTGGCGACTCGGCGGCCCTTCTTACCGATCAGGACGCTTGCAGCGAGGCCTGTAGATGGCGCTGCATCAACCGTGCCGCCCGTTCCTGGTCGCCTGCTTCCAGGGCGTCGATGATCTGCAGATGTTCGCGGGTCGACCCGACGTAGCGCGCGTCGCGATGGAACGCGGCATGCTCTTCCAGCCGGCGCAGCTGGTTCTGCTGCTGCACGGCCTGCAGGATGTAGCGGTTGCCCGAGAAGCGCGCCAGCAGCTCATGAAACGATGCGTTCAGGGCAAAGAACTCGGTGGCCGAGATGTCGGCGTCCTGGCGCTGTGCCAGGGCGTCGTGGGCGGCGCGCATGCGGGCCAGTGCGTCGTGGTCCAGCGTGAAGGTGGGTTCTCGCAGGCCCGCGCATTCGATGGCCATGCGGAAACGGTAGCTTTCATCCAGGGCTGCGCGGCTTTCCAGCGATGGTGCGAATTGCCAGCCGTGACCCTTGCGCTTTTCGATCAGGCCATCGGCCGACAATTGCAGCAGCGCCTTGACCAGCACGCTGCGCGGCGCGGGATAGCGTTGCAGCAGGTCGCTCTCGGTGAAATGATCGGGCAGCACGCGGGTGGCGCGGTCATCGATCAACTGGCGATACAGCTCTTGCTGGGTCGGGCCGGCGCCCGTGATGGCCGGCAAGGCCGGGGCGACCATGTCGGCCACGGTGTAGCCGCTGTTGGGCCGATGCGTGATCAGGCCTTGCGTGGCCAGCAGCTTGAGCGCGCCGCGCACCGGCGTGCGCGACACCTCATAACCCGCGGCCAGCGCTTCTTCGGACAGGTGGGTGCCAGGCATGTAGCGCCGGGCCAGGATGTCCTGGGCGATCAGGCGGGCCAGATCGACTTGCAGCGGGGTGGGGCGGGCAGGAGTGGCGGCAGGCATGGACGAGCGCAGGGGCGGGGGTGGGGCAATGGTAACGGACTGCCGGCGAAAAAAAAGGGCGTACCCCCTTGCGTGGGTACGCCCCAAGAGACCCGGTGGCCCACCAGGCCTCTTCAGCGATATCCGCGCTTGCGCGCGGATATCCAGCGATCTTGCCTTTAGAAGCGCCAGCTGACGTTCACGGTGCCCGTGTTCTGCTGGTTGCCGTTGCCGAACTGGCCGGAGTAGGCCAGGCCGAGCGTGGCGTTCTTGCTCATTGCCATGTCCACGCCCAGTGCCACCACGGCCGCGTCGCGCGACAGCGGGGTGCCGGCCACGGTGAAGGGCTGGCTGCCGTCGAACGACATCGTGGTTTCCGGATTGACGTCGCCGTAGGCGTGGCGCCAGCCCAGCGTGCCGCGCAGGCGAGCGGCGTTCTGGCCCATGTCGAACGTAGTCTGCGCATGCAGGCCCAGGGTGGTGGTGGCGACCTTGTTGCTGTTGCCACGACCGCTGAGCGCGGCGTCGCCGCCCGATTCCGAGAAGCCGCGGGTGCGCAGGTCGCTGAAATCGGCGCCGACGAACGGTTCGAGCGTGACGCGGTCGTTCAGGGGGATGGCGTAGCCCACCTCGGTGAAGACCTGGCCGGTGCTGGCGCTGTAGTCCGACTTCAGGGCTTGCAACTGGCCGGCCGCGTTGATGTTGCGCTTGCTGCTGACGTCGTGCCAGGTATAGGCCACGCCGCCGCTCACGTTGAGCTTGCCCGCGCCGGCCTCGAAGGCCTTGCCGCCGTAGATGATGGCGCTGTAGCTGTCGACGTCGGTCTTGGCCGAGCGGTCGTTCACGGTGATGCGGCTGCTGGTGTAGCCCAGCGCGCCACCCAGGCGCCAGCCATTGCCGATGCCATGGTCGCCGCCGACGAACAGGCCGGCGTCGGTTTCGCGGGCCTTGGCCGCGTTGCCGTTGCCGTCCATGGTGCGCCAGTTGCCGAACACCTGGGCCCACATGGGTTGCGCCGCCGAGCGCGGCAGGGCGGACGCGTCGCCACGCCCGACCTGGGCCGTGGCCGGACCAGGCACCCAGCCGGCGTTCATGTTGGCATGCAGGTGGGCCAGCGGCAGGTTCACCACGTTGTTGGTCACGTTCTGCATCGCCGAGACCGTGCTGACGTGCGATTCGCCCGCCAGGTCGGCGAACACGCCGGCCGGTGCGCCTTCCGGCAGGTTCAGCACGCGGCTGTACAGGGTGTTGGTGGTGGGCAGGCTTTGCAGCGCGCGCGCGGTCGAGCGCTGATTGCCGGTTACGGCCAGGTCGGCGAACTCGATGGGGCGCGTGGCGCCGCTCGAACCGCCGGGCGTGGCGGGCGGCGTGCCGGTGTCGACCGGAGGCGTGGCGGGATCGACAGGGGGCGTACCCGGTTCCACCGGCGTGCCGGGATCGACCGGCACGGTCTTCAGCTCGACTTTCAGCACGACATCGTTGCCGTTATAGGCAAGCTTGGGGTCCAGGAATGCCAGGTTGCTGGAGACGCCGGTGAACTTGCTGCCGTTCAAGCCGCCGTCCGCCGTCAGGATGGTGTAGGCGGTGGCGGCCGCGTAAGTGCCGCCGGAACCCACGTGCAGCACGGAGCCGGCCAGGTTGGCCACGCCCAGCGCATGGACTTTGTCGCTCCTGCCGTCGGCGGTGGCGTCGACGCGGTAGGTCGAAGTGGCGTCAAAGGTCAGATCGCCGTTGACCTGCAGGATGCCGACGGGCATCGCCGTGGTGCCGGGCGACAGGGTCGCGCCGGCCAGCAGCGTGGTGGGGCCGACTTCGCCCGAACCGGCCAATGTGCCGGCGACCGACAGCAGGCCCTTCACTTCACTGGTGCCCATCGTCAAGGTGGCGGTGCGGGCCACGTTGACGTCGCGGCCGCGGATGACGGCCAGGGGGGTGTAGTCGATATTGATGTTGACGGTGCCGGCGCTGCCGTCGATCACACCGGTGATGGAGCCGCCGTTGATGTCCAGGGTGCCGGACCCCAGCCGCACACTGCCGTCGATGGTGCCCGTGTTGGCGATCGACACGGGGGTGGCCGCGCCCGACACATCGATGGCAACACCGTCGCTCTTGCTGGTGATCGTGCCGGTGTTGGAGATGCCGCGCCGAACCGTCGCGCCCGACACGACGACGCCCGCCTCGATGTTGCCGCTATTGCTGATGCGTCCTGTGATCGTACTGCCGCCGGTCACCTCAAGGCCCACGCCGGTGGCGGAGTTGCCGGAGATGAGGCCAACGTTGACGATGTCGCCGGTGATCGAGCTGGCATTGCGAATGCTGATGGCCGAGTCGCCGACCACCTGCCGGGAGGCTTCATTGCGGATCGAGCCGTCCACGGTCGACGCGTCGACCTTGATGCCCGAGCCCCCCGTCGCCGAGTTCCACACCGTGCCATTGTTGATGATGTTGCCACGCAGGGTGGCGCCATTGGTGATGTTGATGGAGACGTCGGTGACGGCATTCGTGAGGTTGCCGGTTTGCGTCGTGCCGTTGAGATCTACCGCGAAGGCGGTCGTGGCGGCCAGGGGCGAAAAGCTGACGGCCAGGACGAGCGCGAGAGGAGTGAGTTGGAAACGGGGATGCATGAGGAGTGACCATGTAAATTTCGTGTCTGAAATATACCGATCATTGCATCATCAAATCTGAGCAAATCTGAGCGCTTTGTAAGGCGGCGGATAAAACAAGAGGATGAATGACAAATAATGATTAAATGAACGACAAAGACTGAAATTGTTCTTTTCTGAAAATCCCGGTAAAGATACAAATAGATGCTTTCGCGCAACATATTGTCGGCAGCGGACATCGTCGGGGTAGCCAAAGCGGTGACTCACCCCGCGGCGCGATGCGGCAGGCTCAGTCGAAAGCACACCGGTTCGTCACCGCCGGCGCCAGCCAGGACGACCGTGCCGCCCAGCCGTTCGGCAATGGCCTTCACCAGGTACAAGCCCAGTCCGGCCCCCGGATGGCGCAACGCGTTCTGGCCTCGATAGTATTTCTGGAACAGGCGTTCCTGGTCTTCGGCGAGGATGCGGTGGCCGGGGTTGGCCACCTCGATGTGCAGCCTGTCGTCCTGGGCGCTTACCGAGACGGTCACCATGCCCCCTTCAGCACAATGCCGGTCCGCATTCGCCAGCAGGTTGCGCAGGGCGATGTGCAGCATGCTGGCATCGCAATCCAGCACGAGGTCGCCCGAGCCATACTGGCTCTGGATGCGGCCGGGCGCGAAGTCCCGTTCCAGGTCGGCCAGCATGGCCGGCACATCGCAGCGGGCCGGGCGCAGCTCGGCCCGCGGCTCCCGCATTCGGTCGTGGGTCAGATATTCATCCACCAGCGCCAGCAGGCGCACGGCGGCATCGCGGATGTTGCCGCAGCGCGCCAGGGTCTTCTCGGCCGGCGCCGCCAGGTTGCGCCCCAGTTGCTGTGCCGAGGTGGTGATGATTGCCAGCGGCGTGCGGAATTCGTGCGACACCATGGCCACGAAGTCGCGCTGTTCCGCGAACACCTGCCGCTCTTTGTCCAGCGACGTGCGCAGCTCGCCTTCCAGTTCGACGCGGCGCTCGATCTCGTTCTGCATTTCGACCGTGCGCAGGGCAACTTCCTTTTCCAGCCGGTGGCTGTGCTGCCGCGCCAGGTCCGCGGCCAGGTTGGCCTGCTGCCGTTCGCGCATGCGCCGCTGGCGTTCATGGCGGCCGACGATGTACAGGCTCAGCAGCAGCATATGCAGCATGGTACCCAGCGTCGACACGTATTCCGTAAACGTGTTGACTGGCAGCACGCCCAGATTGCGCAGGAAGGCGATCAGCACGCTGATGTAGAACACGCCGAAGGCCAGCGCGAAAAAACGCGCCGGCTGCCAGCCGCGCTTGAGCAGGTAGGCGGTCAGGGTCGAAAAGCCGACGATCAGCAGCAGCGCCAGCGTCTGGATGGGCTGCACGCCCCAGGCGTAGTGGCCGGACACGACCAGCGCCGAGCACACCAGCGCGATGGCCCAGAAGATCCGGTCCAGCCACCGCACCGCGCGCGGATACAGCGCAGCCAGGTTCAACTGGCGGAAAGCAACGCGCAGCGCCACCGGCAGGCTGATGGCGATACCCACGCCCAGCAGGCGGTCGCTCCAACCCACCGGCAGGCCCGTCAATTGCTGCACCAGGCCCAGCGACAGCACTTCATTGAAGACGCAGTTGCCGATGTAGGCCAGGAACAGGCCGCTCATCGATGCGCGCGTCACGAGCCAGAAGGCGCCATGCGCGCAGATCAGCAGCAGGTAGAAACCGAAGTACAGGCCAAACATCAGGCCTTCGCGGCGCGACTGGTTGTCGTAGGCCAGGCGTTGCCAGATTTCCAGCCGGGTTGCCAGCGCGTTCTTGCTTTGCAGCCGCACCAGGATCACGTAGTTGCCGGGGGCGGGCGGTTCGAACGAGATCACGGGGCTGCGGTAGTCCACCGGCCAATCGTGGCGCGGCAGGTCTTCGCCGCTGCGCCCCAGCAACGTCCAATAGCCGTCCTGACCCATGTAGACCCGCACGTCATCGAGCAGCGCATTGCTCAGCCGCAGCATCCATCCGCCTTGTGGAATGCGGTCGACCCGCACCGGCAGGCGCAGCCACACTGCCGCGGGCGTGAAGCCGGCGCTCAGGCTGTCGGGCAGCGTGGTCCAGCCGGCCGCCTGGGCGACATCCGCGGCTCCGAGCTTGCCGCTCGCGTCGTCCAGCCGTTCGAGGTGACCACCCGCGTACAGCATCCGCGCCTGTCCATCGAGGACCAGCGGCTCGCCACGAGCGGGGGCCGCGGCCGCCATGGCCGCGATCAACAATGCCAGCAGCCACAGCCACGCGTGTGCCGTGGGATAATGATTCCGTCTCATCAAGTCATGATTCCCGTGCAGCCGGCAAGATTACATCAGCGCCGGGGGAATCCGCCTCCGCACTACATGCTTGAAGTCATTCTTCTCGAAGACGAGCCCGTGCTGCGTCAAGAGCTTGGCGAGTTTCTCGAAACGTTGGGCTACGCGCCGCTGTGCGTGTCCAGCCTGCAGGAATTCGACCAGGGCTTTGACGCCAGCCGGCACCACCTTGCCGTCATCGACATCGGCTTGCCGGATGGTTGCGGCCTGGACCTGATCCAGCGCCTGCGCCACGATGGCCAGCAGGTGGGCATCGTGGTGTTCAGCGCGCGCCAGACCAGCCCGGATCGGATCGCGGGGCTGGGCATGGGGGCCGACCATTACCTGGGCAAGGGTTGCGATCTGGATGAACTGGCGGCCACGCTGGCGGCGCTGGTGCGCCGCCTGGGGCTGCCGCGCGCCCCGGCAAATCCCGCGCCCGACCATTGGGTGCTGGATGTCGGCCCGCGTCGGCTGCTGGTTCCTGGCGCACCCGCCGTGCCACTGTCACAGCAAGACCTGACCGTCTTGCGCTGCCTGATGGGCCAGCCTGGCGAAAACATCAGCCGGCGCCAGATCGTCGAAGCGCTGGGCGCCGATTATCTCGAATACGACCAGCGCCGCCTGGACACGCAGATGCGGCGCCTGCGGCGGCGCGTAGAAGCGGCCAGTGGCCAGGCGCTGCCGGTCAAGACGCTGCGCAACAGCGGCTATTGCTTCTACCAGGCGGCGCGGGTCCAGGCCTGATCACCGCACCCACCACGCGGCAGCGCGTGCCGGCCGATTCCATCAACCATGCCGCGAGCGGCTGTCGCCCGGCGCTTCGTCGCGTTCGTGCATGCCGTAGTCGCGCAGCACCTGCGCCACCCGCAAGCGGTAATTGGCGAACACGCCGCCGCGCCCGGCCTCCTGGGCCTGGCGATGCGATTCCAGCGAACGCCAGCGCTTGACCGCTTCTTCATCGCGCCAGAACGACAGCGACAGTAGCTTGCCCGGCGTGGTCAGGCTCTGGAAGCGTTCGACCGAAATGAAGCCGTCGATGGCTTTGAGCTCATCGATCAGGCGGGCGGCAATCCGCAGGTAGGGATCGGGGTTGCCCTCGGCGGGCTCGACTTCGAATATCACGGCGATCATGGGGTGGCGTCCTCGGAAAAGGCAAACAGGGGAATGCGGGCGTTGGGCAGGGGGCGATAGCGAAAGCGCGCCGCCAGTGCGCAGGCGTCGACGCCGGTCCGCAGCAGATGGACCAATGCGCCTGCGGCGTGGTGGCGTGCCAGGTCGCGGCCGGGGCAGGCGTGGGCCAGGGCGCCGAAGGTCCAGTGGGCCTGTGGCTGCACGGTCGTGGCGGCGGCCAACACCAGTAGCACCGTGGCGCCGGCCTCGATGCGCTGGCCGCCAATGTGGGCGGATTCGGCCAGGAAACGGCGCGTGTTGTGGATAGGGGGATCCTGCCGCAGCGTCGTGTCCACCCAGGTTTCGGCCTGCGCCAGCGTCAATGCGGGCGATGCGCCTTGCCGACCGGCGTGTACCAGGGCGTTGCCCAGCAGGCCGGCGCCCGCCTCGCAGGACTGGAACAGCAGGCCCGCGAGATTGGCGGCCAGCGCGGCTGGGGGCAGGCCGGCGCGCTCGCCGTCACGACGCAGTTCACGCAGGGCCGGACTGGCGTCCGCGTGCGTCAGATGGGCTTGCACGCTTGCCGACAGGCGCCGGGCGGCGGCGTGTCCGGCCGCGATGTCCTGGGCCGGCGCGGTGGGCGGCAGGGCCGCCAGGAAATCGCGGATGTCGCCGGCGCACTCGGCAACGACGGGGGCGGGCAATCCCAGGAACGCGGCCTGCGCATAAACCGGCGCGGCAGGGAGATAGCGGTCGACGTCCGCTGCAAAAGGGCCGGCGCCTGACCCCACTGCCAGATCCGGCCATTGCGGGGTACAGGCTTGCTGCGACTGCCGCGCGAGGAAGGCGGCCAGCAGCGGCTTGATCCGGGCATGCGCGTCGCCGTCGGTCATGCGTGCGAACTGGCCAAACAGCACGCCCGCCGGGCCGCCGCAGAGCCTGCCGGGCACCGGCTCGGCCGCGGGCCGCACGCGTGCGGCAGGATGGCGCATGACCTCCTGGATCAGCGCCGGGCTGCTCGCCACCCACAGGCCCAGCGTGGCGTCGTGGTAGAGCGGCCGCTCGCGGGCAAGCGCGGCGTAATAGGGATAGGGATTGGAATGGATGACCGCCTGGAGCGGATCGAGCGGGTCAGCGACTGGCATGGCGGTTCCGGCGGGGGATCAGGGGGCCAGTATCTCCCCGCCCGCCATGCAACGATTCGTTGGCGGCCGAACTATGCCTGCGCGGCGTCGGCCAGCAACGCGGCGTAGCCGGCGCGCGAATCCGGCCATTGCAGGGTCAGGCCGCTGGCCCGCAGGCGGGCGTTGCTGAGTTTCTTGCTGCCGATGTTGGCGGGCGCGGGCGCCTCGGCTGGCGCGGGGGCGCCGATCAGGCAGGCCAGGTCCGCGTACAGCACATGCAGCGGCAGCGGCGTGTCGTCGCAGCCGATGTAGACCGACTGTGCGTCGGGCAACCGCGCCACATGGGCGATGGCGGCCGCGGCGTCGTCGATGTGGATGCGGTTGGCCCAATGCGGCGGCTGGATCGGCGCGCCGGCAGCGCCTCTGCGCAGGCGTTCGATCAGTTGCAGGCGGCCGGGGCCGTACAGGCCGGCAAAGCGGATCGTCGTGTGAGGCAGCGGCTGTGCGGCAAGCAGCGCTTCGGCTTCGAGCAGGATGCGGCCATTGAAGCCCTGCGGCGCAGGCGGCGTGTCTTCGGTGACCCAGTCGCCGTGGTGCTCGCCATAGACTGCGCTGGACGACACGAACACCACGCGTTCGACCTGGGACGTATTCAGCGCGTCCAGCACGCGATTCAGGCCATCGACGAACACGCCGCGGTAGGCCGCGGGATCGCGCGCCCCGGCGGTGGCAACGTGGATGACGCGGGTGATGCCGGCCGGCAGGGCGGGTAAGCCGTCCTCCCGCGTGATGTCGCCTTGCAGCCACTGGATGCCGCTGGCATCTTCCGCGGGCGGATGGCGGCGCAGCGCATAGACCTGGTCGCCGCGCGCCAGCAACAGGCGGGCCGCGCGTTGGCCAAGGTCGCCGCAGCCGATGAAGAGCACGCGTTCAGCCATGTCGCGCGGCGCCGGTCACATGCCGCTGTAGACGGGCCCTTCGCCGCCTTGCGGGGCCACCCAGACGATGTTCTGGGTCGGGTCCTTGATGTCGCAGGTCTTGCAGTGCACGCAGTTCTGCGCGTTGATCTGCAAGCGGTCGTCGCCGTGGTCGTCCTTGACGAACTCGTACACGCCGGCCGGACAGTAGCGCGATTCCGGGCCGCCGTACTTGGCCAGGTTGACCTGCACCGGCACCGACGGGTCTTTCAGCGTCAGGTGGACGGGCTCGTTTTCATCGTGGTTGGTGTTCGAGATGAATACCGAACTGAGCTTGTCGAAGGTCAGCTTGCCATCGGGCTTGGGGTAGTCGATGCGGGCGCACTGCGACGCCGGCTGCAGGCAGGCGTGGTCGGGCTTGCTGTGGCGCAGGGTCCACGGCATCTTGCCCTTGAACACCAGTTGCTCGATGCCGGTCATCAGCGTGGCCACGGTGCGGCCCTTCTTGAACCACTGCTTGAAGTTGCGCGCCTTGTTCAGTTCGGCGTGCAGCCACGAGGCCTTGAAGGCTTCGGGGTACGCGGCCAGTTCGTCCTGGCGGCGGTCGGCGACCAGCGCGTCGAACGCGGCTTCGGCGGCCAGCTTGCCCGACTTGATGGCGGCATGGCTGCCCTTGATGCGCGAGGCGTTCAGGAAGCCGGCTTCACAGCCCACCAGCACACCGCCCGGGAAGGTCAGCTTGGGCAGCGACAGCAGGCCGCCGGCCGTGATGGCGCGGGCGCCGTAGGCAATGCGCTTGCCGCCTTCGAAGGTGCCGCGGATGGCCGGGTGGGTCTTGTAGCGCTGGAATTCGTCGAACGGCGACAGCCAGGGGTTGGCGTAATCCAGGCCGACGATCATGCCCACCGCCACCAGGTTGTTGTCCAGGTGGTAGAGGAACGAGCCGCCGTAGGTGTCGGCGTCCAGCGGCCAGCCGGCGGTGTGGATCACCAGGCCAGGCTTGGACTGGGCCGGGTCGACTTCCCACATTTCCTTGATGCCGATGCCGTAGGCTTGCGGGTCGCGGCCGTCGTCCAGCTTGTAGCGGTCGATCAGCTGGCGGCCGAGCTGGCCGCGCGCGCCTTCGGCGAACACCGTGTAGCGCGCATGCAGTTCCATGCCGGGCTGGTAGTGGTCGGTATGGCTGCCGTCGCGGGCTACGCCCATGTCGCCGGTGGCCACGCCGCGCACGGCGCCGTTTTCGTCGTACAGCACTTCGACCGCGGCAAAGCCCGGGAAGATCTCGACGCCCAGGGCCTCGGCCTGTTCGCCCAGCCACTTGACGACGTCGCCCAGGCGGACGATGTAGTTGCCGTCATTGTGGAAACAGGGCGGCAAGAGCCAGTTCGGCGTGGCGCGCGCGCCGTTTTGCGACAGGAACAGGAACTTGTCCTGCGTCACGGGCACGTTCAGCGGCGCGCCTTTTTCTTTCCAGTCGGGGATCAGTTCGGTCAGCGCCAGCGGGTCCATGACGGCGCCGGACAGGATGTGCGCGCCCAGCTCGGCGCCCTTTTCAAGGACGCAGACGCCGATCTCCTGGTTTTTCTCAGCGGCCAGCTGCTTCAGACGGATGGCAGTGGCCAGGCCGGCGGGTCCCCCGCCAACCACGACCACGTCATATTCCATCGACTCGCGTTCAGACATTGCAAAGCTCCCCGTATGTATTCCATATATGGCTGGAAGTATTATCGGCGATTGTATTGCAGGCGGAGGCCTTGCACGTCTTCGCATTTCTTTCAGCCATCAGGAGTAATTGGTGAACCCGGACACTCAGTCTGCGCGGATTCTGGCGGTGGGCGATACCCATCACGTGGATTTGCCCTTGCGTTGGGGCGACTCCGACGCCTTGAATCATCTCAACAACACGCTGTACTTTCGCCTCATGGAAGAGGCCCGCATGCAGATCCTGTACGACGCGGGCTTCGAATTGCCGGCCAATGACGGCGCCATCCTGGCGCATGCGTCCTGCGATTTCCTGCGCCCCTTGACCTATCCGGCGACCGTGCGGGTCACGCACAAGGTCACCCGCATCGGCCGCTCCAGCGCCGAATTCGAACTGCTGCTCGAGAAGGTCGGCGACGATGCCGGCCCCTACGCGCGCGGCCGCAACGTGCTGGTCTGGATGGATTACGTGGCCAATACGTCCGCACCGTGGCCGCCCGAAGTGCTGGCCAGGATGGCCACGCAGTTCCAGCCGGCGGCGTAGTTCATGGCCTGACGCTTGGTCCGGCTTTGTGGCGCCGTTTGAAACAGCGCGCGCATTTGCCGGGCATGCCGTTAAAATCAAGCGCAAACCATAATAGAAATAGAAGGGCGCGCCACCCTCGGCGACGCGACCCGGCAGGCATCGGGCCCAGCTGCGATGCCGTCGGCAAGCGCCACCGGCAGCCGCGCCTTAAGGAAAAACAGGGCTCGCCGCCGTGCGAGACTCTCTTCAGTTCGACCTTAATTAGGAGTTGGAGCGATGGACAAGGTTTTTGCAAGCGCCCAGGAGGCGCTGGCAGGCATCGTCAAAGACGGCCAGATGATCGCCGTGGGCGGTTTCGGCCTTTGCGGCATTCCCGAAGCCCTGATCGCCGCGCTGCGCGATTCGGGCGTGAAGGACCTCACTTGCATCAGCAATAACGCAGGCGTCGACGGCTTCGGCCTGGGCCAGCTGCTCAATACGCGCCAGGTCCGCAAGATGATCGCGTCGTACGTGGGCGAAAACAAGGAATTCGAACGGCAGTACCTGTCGGGCGAACTCGAACTTGAATTCACGCCGCAGGGCACGCTGGCTGAAAAGCTGCGTGCGGGCGGCGCCGGCATCCCGGCCTTCTTCACCCGCACCGGCGTGGGCACCATCGTCGCCGACGGCAAGGAAATCCGCGAATTCGACGGCCAGCAATACGTGATGGAACGTTCGCTGGTGCCGGACGTGTCGCTGGTCAAGGCGCACATCGCCGACCGCAGCGGCAACCTGGTGTTCCGCAAGACGGCGCGCAACTTCAATCCGAACGTGGCCATGGCTGGCAAGTTCACGGTGGTCGAGGTCGAAGAAATCGTCGACACCGGCAGCCTGGACCCCGACCAGGTCCACCTGCCCGGCATCTATGTGCACCGGATCGTGCTGAACGCCACGCCGGAAAAGCGCATCGAACAACGCACCACTCGCCCGGCCTAAGGAGAACACGACATGGCATGGTCCCGCGATGAAATGGCGGCGCGCGCCGCGCGCGAGCTGCAAGACGGTTTTTACGTGAACCTGGGTATCGGCCTGCCGACCCTGGTGGCCAACCACGTGCCCAAGGGCGTCGAAGTCTGGCTGCAATCCGAAAATGGCCTGCTCGGCATCGGTCCGTTCCCGACCGACGCCGAGGTCGACGCCGACCTCATCAACGCCGGCAAGCAGACGGTCACGACGCTGCCCGGCTCGTCGATCTTCTCGTCGGCCGACTCGTTCGCGATGATCCGTGGCGGCAAGATCAACCTGGCCATCCTGGGCGCGATGCAGGTGTCCGAGAAGGGCGACCTGGCCAACTGGATGATCCCGGGCAAGATGGTCAAGGGCATGGGCGGCGCAATGGACCTGGTGGCCGGCGTCGGCCGCGTCGTGGTCCTGATGGAACACGTGGCCAAGAAGAAAGACGGCACCGAAGACATCAAGCTGCTGCCCGAATGCAACCTGCCGCTGACCGGCGTGGGGGTGGTCGACCTGATCATCACTGACCTGGGCGTGATGGAAGTCACCGAAAGCGGCCTGAAGCTGCTGGAAACGGCGCCGGGCGTGACGGTGGACGAAATCCAGTCCAAGACGCACGCCAAGCTGGACGTGTCGGCGGTCAAGTAAACGCCGCTGCCCGGAAAACATAAACGCCCCGCAAGGGGCGTTTTTCATTGGGGCCTGCGCACAAAAAGGCGGTGTGCCGTGTCAGGCGGCTTCCTGCAGCAGCATGCCCACGTGCGGGATGCCGTCTTCGATGTATTCCTCGGTGACCGGCACGAAGCCGTGGCCGCCGTAGTAGCCCTTGAGCCGCGCCTGCGCGCCCAGGTACACGGGCTGGCCGGGCCACAGGCGCGCCACTTCGGCCTTGGCGCGGCGCATCAGCTCGTGGCCCAGCCCGGTGCCGCGGGCCGCCGGGGCGGTGATCACACGGCCGATGACAGCCTGCCCGTCGTTCAGTGCGGGTTCCAGCAGGCGGCTGTAGGCCACCAGGGCGCCGTCCTGCCAGGCCATCAGGTGTTCGGTCTGTCCCAGCAGGTCCTTGCCGTCCATGTCCAGGAAGACGCAGTTCTGTTCCACCACGAAGACTTCCGAGCGCAGGCGCAGGATGGCGTAAAGCTCGGCGGGGGTGAGTTCGGCGTGGGGTTTGCAGATCCAGGCGGGCATGCGGACGGTTCCGGAAATCGGGAGTGAAGAAAGGGCAATTAGCGTACCTCAAACCGGCCCCGTTTCTTTTGATGCACTGTTACATAAATTCACGGGTATACCCTTAGTATGAAAATGAATTTTCTTATCTAAAATTTATGTGTAAACAGATTTACACAATCGCCCGCTACTCTCCCGCTCCCCATCCCCGATGAACAAGGCCGTACTCACGATCGCTGATCGGATCGCCCGGGCCCAGCCCGCGCTGAGCCGCACGCAGCACAAGATGGCCGAATACGTCCTGGCGCACCAGTTTCGCGTCGCCACGATGACCATCGACGAATTCGCGGCGGCGGTGGGCGTCTCGGTGGCCACGGCCAACCGCTTCGCGCGCGCCCTGGACCTGCCGGGCTACCCGCAGTTTCGCGCCGAACTGGCACGCGGTTTCGAAGCCGCGCTGGAACCCGTTGAAAAGCTGCGCACGGAATTGGCGCATTCGGCCAGCGCCGTGCAGATCTTTGCCGCCACGCTCGAAGAAGACATCCGCAACGCCCAGCGCAATCTGCAATCGCTGGACTCGGCCGCCTGTGATCAGGCGGTGGAAGCGATTCTGGCCGCCGAGCGCGTCTTCATCATCGGCTTCGGCGCCAGCGGTTTTCTGGCCGGCCTGCTGCAGCGCGGCCTGTGCATGCACCTGCACTCGGTCGAATCGCTGGCCGGCCCCGGCGGCGTGTCGCACGCCGCGCGCCAGATGTCGCGCATGACCAGCAAAGACCTGGTGATCGCCATCGGCTTCCCGCGTTATCTGGCCGACACGGTGACCCTGGCGGGCGCCGCGCAGCAAGCCGGCGTGCCGGTGCTGGTGCTGACCGACAAACCCACATCTCCGCTGGCGCCCACGGCATCCGTCGTCCTGTACGCGTTTTCCGCGCGCCAGCTGATCCCCAATTCCGAAACCGCCGCGCTGGGGCTGATCGAAGCCCTGTCGGCCGCGGTGGCCTATCGGGCCAAGAATTCCGTCGCGGCCGCCGCTGGGGTGACCCAGTCCGTCATGCCGTGGCTCATCCATGGAGTAGGTAAACGATGATTCAACCCGTGATTGCCATTCACGGTGGCGCCGGCGCGATGTCCCGCGCGGCCATGTCGCCCGAGAAAGAACAGGAATACCTGAGCGCGCTGGAGTCCATCCTGAGCGCCGGCCAGGCCGTGCTGGCCCGTGGCGGCAGCGCCCTGGACGCCGTCACCGAAGCCGTGCGCCTGCTGGAAGACTGCCCGCTGTTCAACGCCGGCCATGGCGCCGTGTTCACCAGCGCCGGCACCCACGAGCTGGACGCCGCCATCATGGACGGCGCCACGCTGCGTTCGGGCGCCATCGCCAACGTCAATTGCGTGCGCAACCCGGTGTTCGCCGCGCGCGCCGTCATGGAAACCAGCAAGCACGTGTTCTTCGTGGGTGAGGGCGCCGAAGCCTTTGCCAAGGACGCGGGCCTGGAACGGGTCGACCCGTCGTATTTCTCGACCGAAGCGCGCCGCGAGCAACTGCTGCGCGTGCAGCGTGAAACGCCCGAAGCCGCGGTGCTGGACCACGATGGCCAGGCCATGGTCGCGCGCGGCCAGCCGGCCCCGGCTGATCCGCTGGATTCGGACAAGAAGTTCGGCACCGTCGGCGCGGTGGCGCTGGACGCCCAGGGCAACCTGGCTGCGGCTACGTCCACCGGCGGCATCACCAACAAGCAGGTCGGCCGCGTCGGCGACGCGCCCTTGATCGGCGCCGGCACCTACGCCAGCAACAAGACCTGCGCCGTGTCCACCACGGGCACCGGCGAAATGTTCATCCGCATGGTCGCCGCCTATGACGTGGCGGCCCAGATGGAATATTGCGGCGCGTCGCTGGAAACGGCGGCGGACCGCGTTGTCATGGAAAAACTGCCCACCATTGGCGGCAAGGGTGGCCTGGTGGCCGTCGACGCCAAGGGCAATGTGGCCTTGCCGTTCAACACGGAAGGCATGTACCGCGGTTACGCCCGCGTCGGTGAGAAGCCGGTCACCGCCATTTATCGCTGAGCGGCGGCGGGCTTCGTTTTTGTCAGTTTTGGGGATTACTAAAGATATGGTTGATCGCGCAAACAGCCTGGCGCTGCCGGATAACCGCGTGGTCCAGGTCAACGACCTGACGGTGCGCTTCGTGGGTTCGGAGCGCACGGTCGAAGCCGTGCGCAACCTGTCGTTCCATGTGGACCGGGGCGAGACCCTGGCCATTGTGGGCGAATCGGGTTCGGGCAAGTCGGTGACCTCGCTGGCGCTGATGCGCCTGGTCGAGCACGGCGGCGGCCGCATCGCCCAGGGCCAGATGGCGCTGCGCCGGCGCAATGGCTCGGTGATCGACCTGGCCGGCTCCAGCCAACGCGTCATGCGCAATGTGCGCGGCGCCGACATGGCCATGATTTTCCAGGAGCCGATGACCTCCTTGAATCCGGTGTTCACGGCCGGCGACCAGATCGCCGAGTCCATCCGCCAGCACCAGGGCAAGGACGCCGCCGCCGCGCGCGCCGAAGCGCTGCGCATGCTGGAACAGGTGCGCATCCCGGAAGCCAAGTCGGTGCTGGACCGCTACCCGCACCAGCTGTCGGGCGGCATGCGCCAGCGCGTCATGATCGCCATGGCGCTGGCCTGCAAGCCGGCGCTGCTGATCGCCGACGAGCCGACCACCGCGCTGGACGTCACCATCCAGGCCCAGATTCTGCAACTGATCCGTCAGCTGCAGGAAGAAATGCACATGGGCGTGGTGTTCATCACCCACGACATGGGCGTGGTGGCTGAGGTGGCCGATCGCGTGCTGGTCATGTATCGCGGCGACAAGGTCGAGGAAGGCCCGTCGGAATCCGTCTTCGCCGCACCCCAGCATGCCTACACCCGCGCGCTGCTGTCGGCCGTGCCGAAGCTGGGTGCGATGCAGGGCACCGACCTGCCGGCGCGTTTCCCCCTGCTGCAGGTCGATGGCAAGGCACAACCCGTGGCCGAGCCCGGCGCGACCAGCACGCAGGAAGTGCCGGCCGCGCGCCGCGAGCCGATCCTGAGCGTGCGCAACCTGGTGACCCGCTTCGATCTGCGCGGCGGCATCCTCAGCCGTGTGCAGCGCCGCGTGCACGCCGTGGAAAAGGTCAGCTTCGACCTGTACCCCGGCGAAACGCTGTCGCTGGTGGGCGAGTCCGGTTGCGGCAAGTCCACGACCGGCCGCTCGCTGCTGCGCCTGGTGGAAAGCCAGGGCGGCGAAATCCGCTTCGGCGGCCGCGACATCGTGCGCTTGAAGAACAGCGAACTGCAATCCCTGCGCCGCGACATCCAGTTCGTGTTCCAGGACCCGTTTGCCTCGCTGGACCCGCGCGTGACCGTCGGCTTCTCGATCATGGAGCCCCTGCTGGTGCACGGCGTGGCCAAGGGCCGCGAGGCCGAGCGCCGCGTGTCCGAACTGCTTGAGCGCGTCGGCATGCCGCCCGAAATGGCGCAGCGCTACCCGCATGAGTTCTCGGGCGGCCAGCGTCAGCGCATCTGCATCGCGCGCGCCCTGGCCCTGAATCCCAAGGTCGTGATCGCCGACGAATCGGTATCGGCGCTGGACGTGTCGATCCAGGCGCAGATCGTGAACCTCCTGATCGACCTGCAGCGCGACATGGGCATTTCGTTCCTGTTCATTTCGCACGACATGGCCGTGGTCGAACGCGTGAGCCATCGCGTGGCCGTCATGTACCTGGGCCAGATCGTCGAGATCGGCCCGCGCCGCGCGATCTTCGAGAACCCGCAGCACCCGTACACCAAGAAGCTGATGTCGGCCGTGCCGATCGCCGATCCGGCGCGCCGCCACCTCAAGCGCACCTTGCTGTCCGACGAGATTCCCAGCCCGATCCGCAGGCTCGACGACGAGCCGGTGGTGCAGCCGCTGGTGCAGGTAGGAACCGATCACTTCGTTGCCCGCCATGCGGTCGGCGGAGCGTATTGAGTCAGTTGTTGTACTTGTTTTTCTTCCACCAAACCCCCTAATTCCTTACAGGAACCAGGAGTTGCAATGATGAAAGTTCTGCGCCCCACCAAACTGATGGCCGCCGCTGCGGTGGCCTTCGGCGTGCTCACTTCGCCGCTGGCGCATGCTGCCAAGGACGTGACGTTTGCCGTCTCCATCGCTCTGGAAACGCTCGACCCGTACAACACCAACAGCACGCTGAATCAGGCGGCCGGCAAGGCCTACTACGAAGGCCTGTTCGAATTCGACAAGGACCTGAAGGTCCAGAAGGTCCTGGCCACCGACTACACCGTCAGCGAAGACGGCCTGGTGTACACCTTCAAGCTGCGCGATGGCGTCAAGTTCCATGACGGCACCCCGTTCAACGCCGAAGCCGTCAAGATCAACTTCGACCGCCCGGCCAATCCGGACAACCGCCTGTCGCGCTACATCCAGTTCAGCGTCATCGAAAAGATCGACGTGATCGACCCGCTGACCGTCAAGATCACCCTGAAGAAGCCGTTCTCGGCCTTCATCAACGCGCTGGCCCACCCGGCCGCCATGATGATCTCGCCGGCCGCGCTGACCAAGTACGGCAAGGAAATCGGTTTCCACCCGGTGGGCACGGGCCCGTTCGAATTCGTCGAATGGAAGCCGGCCGAATACCTGAAGGTCAAGAAGTTCGACGGCTACTGGAAGAAGGGCTACCCCAAGGTCGACACCCTGACGTTCCGCACCGTCACCGACAACAACACCCGCGCCGCCGTGGTGCAGACGGGCGAAGCGCAATTCGCCTTCCCGGTGCCGTTCGAGCAAGCCGCCGTGCTGAGCAAGAACGACAAGCTGGACGTGGTCGATCACAAGAACTCGATCATGGCGCGCTACCTGTCGATGAACGTGCAGCAAAAGCCGTTCGACAACGTCAAGGTGCGTGAAGCCATCAACTACGCCATCAACAAGGAAGCCCTGGCCAAGGTCGCTTTCTCGGGCTACGCCACCATCGTTGACGGTGTCGTGCCGACCGGCGTCGACTTCGCCCACAAGACCGGCCCGTGGCCGTACGACATCAAGAAGGCCAAGGCGCTGCTCGCCGAAGCCGGCTACCCCAACGGCTTCGAAAGCCAGCTCTGGTCCGCCTACAACGACGGCACCTCGGTGAAGGTGGTGCAGTTCCTGCAGCAGCAACTGGCGCAAGTCGGCATCAAGGTCTCGGTCGAAGTGCTGGAATCGGGCCAGCGAGTGCAGCGCGTGCAACAGGTGCAGAAGCCGGAAGATGCCAAGGTCCGCATGTACTACGCCGGCTGGTCGTCCTCGACCGGCGAAGCCGACTGGGGTCTGCGTCCCTTGCTGACCACCGCCGCTTTCCCGCCGGTGCTCAACAACGTGTCGTACTACTCGAACAAGTCGGTTGACGACGGTATCCAGCTGGCTCTGGCCACGACGGACCGCGCCAAGAAGACCGAGATCTACAAGAACGTTCAGGAAACCATCTGGAAGGACGCCCCGTGGGCCTTCCTGGTGACCCAGAACAACCTGTACGTCAAGTCGAAGAACCTGTCGGGCGTGTACGTGGAACCGGACACCTCGTTCTGGTTCGGCGACATCGACCTGAAGCAGTAATTCGGCGGTAACTCTCGGGGCCGCAAGGCCCTTGCAAGGCCACATACGGCGGGGACGCGGTGTCCCCGCCGATGTTGCAGGAATTTCAATGCTGACCTATATCGTCAAACGTCTTTTGGGCATGATCCCCACGCTGCTGCTGGTGGCCGTGGTCGTGTTCCTGTTTGTGCACATGCTTCCGGGCGACCCGGCGCGACTGGCCGCGGGCCAGGAGGCCGACCAGCAGACCGTCGAACTGGTGCGCAAGGAACTGGGGCTGGATCTGCCCCTGCCGCAGCAATTCGTGCGCTACTTCAGCCACATGCTGCAAGGTGACCTGGGTACCTCGCTGCGTACCAAGCGTCCCGTCTTGACCGAAATCTCCGATCGCTTCATGCCCACGCTGTGGCTGACGATCGCCAGTATGGCCTGGTCCGTCACGTTCGGCATGATCATCGGGATCGTGTCCGCCGTGTGGCGCAACCGCTGGCCCGACCGCCTGGGCATGACGCTCGCGGTGTCCGGCATCTCGTTTCCTGCCTTCGCGCTGGGGATGATGCTGATGCAGGTGTTTTCCGTGAACCTGGGCTGGCTGCCGACCGTGGGCGCCTCGACCTGGCAACACTACATCCTTCCGTCCATCACCCTGGGCGCGGCGGTGGCCGCGGTGATGGCGCGCTTTACCCGCGCTTCCTTCGTGGAAGTCATCCAGGAGGACTTCGTGCGGACGGCCCGCGCCAAGGGCCTGACCGAGCGCCGCGTGGTCATCAAGCATGCGCTGCGCAACGCGTTGATCCCGGTCGTGACCATGATGGGCCTGCAGTTCGGCTTCCTGTTGGGCGGCTCGATCGTAGTCGAGACGGTGTTCAACTGGCCCGGCCTGGGCCGCTTGCTGGTCGATGCCGTGACCCAGCGCGACTACCCGGTGATCCAGGGCCTGGTGCTGCTGTTCTCGTTCGAATTCATCCTGATCAACCTGATTGTCGACGTGCTCTACGGCGTCATCAATCCCAGCATCCGTTACAAGTGAGGCGGCCATGAGCAATACGACCCCCGCCGCGACCATCGCCGCCGTTCCCAAGAACGACGTGCGCACGCCCGCCACCGAGTTCTGGCGCAAATTCAAGAAGCAGAAGCTGGCGCTGGGCGCCGGCCTCTTCGTCCTGCTGCTGGTCGTGGTGGCGATTTTCGCCCCCTGGATCGTGCCGTTCGACGCCGAGAACTTCTTCGACTACGACGCGCTCAACGCCGGTCCGTCGCTGACCCACTGGCTGGGTGTGGATTCGCTGGGCCGCGATATCTTCAGCCGCATCATCATGGGCGCGCGCATTTCGCTGGCCGCGGGCTTCCTGTCCGTCGCCATGGGCGCCATCGTCGGCACCTTCATGGGCCTGATGGCCGGTTACTACGAAGGCTGGTGGGAACGCATCACAATGCGTATTTCCGACGTGCTGCTGGCGTTCCCCGGCATGCTGCTGGCGATCGGCGTGGTGGCCATCCTGGGTTCCAGCATGGTCAACGTGATCGTGGCCGTGGCCGTGTTCAGCGTGCCGGCGTTTGCCCGCCTGGTGCGCGGCAACACGCTGTCGATCAAGCAGATGACCTACGTCGAAGCCGTCAAGAGCGTGGGCGCGTCCGACTGGACGATCATCATGCGCCACATCCTGCCCGGCACGATCTCGCCGATCGTGGTGTACGGCACGATGCGTATCGGCACCTCGATCATCACCGCGGCCAGCCTGTCGTTCCTGGGCATGGGCGCATCGCCCCCCACGCCGGAGTGGGGCGCGATGCTGAACGAAGCGCGCGCCGACATGGTGATCGCGCCGCACGTGGCGATTTTCCCGGCGCTGGCGATCTTCCTGACCGTGCTGGCGTTCAACCTGCTGGGCGACGGCCTGCGCGACGCGCTCGATCCCAAGATCGACCGCAAGTAGGCACACGCAATGGCTGCCCGCTCGCCTCGCCCCATCGGTTCCGGGCCTGGCGTGACGGTCGCCCATCTCGCCGCCGCCCGCGTTCGGGCGCCCGCCATCCGGCAGGCGCACCGGCCACGCAGGACGGCGGCGTTTCGCATTCTGGGGCCCGCTTTTTCAGGGCCTCTCGACAGGCATTGATTCATGGACAAACAAACGCAGGACCTTCCTCGCATCGGCACCTTGCCGTCGGGCCCGCTGGATTCGATCTGTGACGTGGGCGACATCACCGTCGGCCACAGCACGCTGGCGGACGGCGCGCGGCAGACCGGCGTGACGGTGGTCAAGCCGCATGCCGGCGACCCCTACCTGGACAAGGTGCCGGCCGCCGCCACCATCCTGAACGGCTTCGGCAAGAGCACCGGACTGGTCCAGGTGCAGGAACTGGGCGTGCTGGAAACGCCTATCGCGCTGACCAACACCTTTGGCGTGGGCACGGTGGCCAATGCCCAGATCCGCGCCGCGGTGGCGGCCAACCCCGGCATCGGCCGCGGCATGGCGACGGTCAATCCGCTGGTCTTCGAATGCAACGACGGCTACCTGAACGACATCCAGGCGCTGGCGGTGCAGGAATCGCACTACGCCGATGCGCTGGCCGCCGCGGACAGGCACCCGGCCCAGGGCGCGGTGGGCGCGGGCCGTGGCATGTCCTGCTTTTCGTTCAAGGGCGGTATTGGTTCGGCCTCGCGAGTGGCGACCATTCAGCCGGGTCAGCGCTACACGGTCGGCGCGCTGGTGCTGTCCAACTTTGGCCGCCTGCCCAACCTGATCGTCGCGGGCCGTCCCTTCGGCCGCCGGCTGGCGGGCCAACTGGAAGGCAATCTGGCGCAAGCGGGCGAAAACGCCGCCATCGTGCCGGAAAAGGGGTCCATCATCTTGCTGGTGGCGACGGACGCACCGCTGGATGCACGCCAATTGCGGCGCCTGTCGTTGCGCGCGGGCGCGGGCCTGGCGCGCACCGGCTCGGTGTTTGGCCACGGCAGCGGCGACATCGCGCTGGCGTTTTCCACGGCCTACACGGTGCCGCAAGAAGCCGATCGCCCGATGCCGGCCATCGCCATGCTGCACGAAACCCGTATCGATCCGCTGTTCGAAGCCGCGGCCGAGGCCTGCGAGCAGGCCATCATTGCCGCACTGTGGCGCGCCGACAGCGTGCAGGGCCGCGACGGCCATGTGCGCACCGCCATCCGCGACGCCGCGCCCGACTGGCGGCAGTGGCTGGCCGACACTGAATTCCAACATCCCACCAAGGCATTCCCATGAAGATCCTCATTTCCACCGATATCGAAGGCGTCGCCGGCGTCTTTCATGCTGAACAGATCCGCGCCGGCAACGGCGAATACGAGCGCGCCCGCGCCTGGATGACCGCCGAGGCCAACGCCGCGGTGCAAGGCGCCATCGCCGGCGGCGCCGAAGAGATCCTGGTCAACGATTCGCACGGGGGCTTTCGCAACCTGCTGCCGGACGGCCTGGACGAGCGCGCCCGCCTGGTGCTGGGCAAGCCGCGCTACCTGGGCATGATGGGCGGGCTGGAAGAGGGCTGCGATGCCGTCTTCATGATCGGCTACCACTCGCGCTCGCAGGGCCGCGGCGTTCTGGCGCACACGATCAACAGCTTTGCCTTTGCCCGTGTCTTCATCAACGGCATGGAACTGGGCGAGGCCGGCCTGTACGGCGCCCTGGCCGGCGAAATGGGCGTGCCGGTCATCCTGGCCACGGGCGACGATGTGTTCATCTCGGAAACCACCGACCTGTTCCCCGGTGCCCAATGGGTGCAGACCAAGGTGGCCCACGGCCAGGGCAGCGGCGTGACCCTGTCGCCGGCCGCCTCGCGCCGCGCCATCACCGCCGCTGCCGAAACCGCCGTCAGAAACATCAAGAAGGCCGTTCCTTTCCGCATCCCCGCCCCTATAGAATGCCGGTTGCAGACGCAGACCTCGGCGCTGGCCGACCTGTTCTGCATGTGGCCCACGCTCGAACGCGTGGATGGCGTGACGCTGCGGTTCACCACGGACAGCATGCGGGCCGCCATTCGTACGCTGAACAGCCTGGCCGCCATGTCTTTCATGTTGCGCTAAGGAAACCCATGTCTAGCACCGACGCCCGTATCGCCCAGCTGCGGCAGGCCATGAGCCGCCGCGGTCTGTCCGCCTATATCGTTCCGTCTTCGGATCCGCACCTGTCCGAATACCTGCCCGCGCGCTGGCAGGGGCGGCGCTGGCTGTCGGGCTTCACGGGGTCGGTGGGCACGCTGGTCGTCACGGCCGATTTCGCCGGCTTGTGGGTCGACAGCCGCTACTGGGTGCAGGCCGAGGCGCAACTGGCCGGCACGGGCGTGCAGCTGATGAAGATCGCCGTGGCCACCACGCCGGGGCATGTGGACTGGCTGGCCGCCAACACCCGCGCGGGCGACGTCATCGGCGTCGACGGGCAGGTGCTGGGCCTGGCGGCTTTCCGCGCCTTGTCGGTGGCCGCTGCCACGTCGGGCGCCACGCTGGAAATCCGCGCTGACCTGCTGGACGACGTCTGGTCCGACCGCGCCGGCCTGCCCACGGCCGCCATCTACGAACACGTGGCGCCGCAGGCGTGCGTGTCGCGCGCCGACAAGCTGGCCCAGGTGCGCCATGCCATGCGCGGCCATGGCGCCGACGTGCACTTCGTCAGCACGCTGGACGACATCGCCTGGCTGTTCAATCTGCGTGGCGCTGACGTCGACTACAACCCCGTATTCGTCGGCCATGCCCTGATCGGCCTGGATCACGCCACGCTGTTCGTCGCCGACGGCAAGGTCGATGACGCCCTGCGCGCCGTCCTGGCCGCCGACGGCGTCGAGGTGGCGGGCTACGCCCAGGCCGCCGACGCGCTGGCTTCGCTGGAACTGGACCAGAAGCTCCTGATCGACCCGGCCCGCGTCACCTGCGGCGTGTTCCATGCGATGGACCCGGCCGTGCCCCGCGTCGAAGCCATCAACCCGTCCACGCTGCTCAAGTCGCGCAAGACCGACGCCGAACTGGCCAACGTGCGCCAGACCATGGCACAAGACGGCGCGGCGCTCTGTGAGTTCTTCGCCTGGTTCGAAGGCGCGCTGGGCCGCGACCCGATCACCGAACTGACCATCGACGAACAGATCACCGCTGCCCGCGCGCGCCGGCCCGATTACGTCTGCCCCAGCTTTGCCACCATCGCCGGCTTCAACGCCAATGGCGCCATGCCGCATTACCGCGCCACGCGCGAATCGCATTCGGTGATCGAAGGCGACGGCCTGCTGCTGATCGATTCGGGCGGCCAGTACCTGGGCGGCACGACCGACATTACCCGGGTCGTCGCCGTGGGCACGCCCAATGCCGACCAGAAGGTCGATTTCACGCTGGTGCTCAAGGGCATGATCGCGCTGTCGCGCGCCGCGTTCCCGCGCGGCACGCCGTCGCCCATGCTGGACGCCATCGCGCGTGCCCCGATCTGGGAGGGCGGCGCCGAATATGGCCACGGCACCGGCCACGGCGTGGGTTATTTCCTGAACGTGCACGAAGGCCCGCAGGTCATCTCGTACCGCGCGGCCCCGGGCCCGCACACCGCCATGGAACCCGGCATGATCACCTCGAACGAACCGGGCATCTACCGCCCGGGCCGCTGGGGCGTGCGCATCGAGAACCTGGTGGCCAACCGCAGCTGGCTGACCTCGGAACTGGGCGAGTTCCTGTGCTTCGAGACCCTGACGCTGTGCCCGATCGACACCCGCTGCATCGAACCGACGCTGTTGCGCACCGACGAGATCGCCTGGCTCAACGAGTACCACAAGACCGTGTTCGAGCGCCTGTCGCCGCTGGTGCAGGGCGAGGCCCTGGCCTGGCTGGAACGCCGTACCGCGGCGATCTGACCTTGCCGTTGCGCGATTGAAAAAAGGCCCCGCGGGGCCTTTTTTCTTGGGGGTGAGCCGAGCAGATCGCCCGGTGGCGCGTCAGCCGTTCACACTCGTCCGGCGTCGATCAGGGTGTCGCGCTCGGCGTTGCGGCGACGGTAGAACAGCCGCGCGCCAATGACGCAGCCCAGCACCAGCAGCGCGATGTACACCGCCAGCGAGAACACGGCGGCACTGTTCGAGGACGATGCGCGGGCCAATTGGCTCCAGCTCATGGCCCGCAGGGCCAGGATCGCCAGGCCGACGCCCAGCACCTGGGCCATCCAGAAAGCAAAACTGCCGTGCGCGACGGCGCGGCCGACGCCCGCCGCGCCCAGCGCCTGGGGCACCGCCTTGCGGCAGGCCAGCACCGCCGCCGCCATCACCACGGCCGGCAGCACCCAGTAGCCGAATGCGTACTGGACCAGGTCGGCCGACAGCGTCTGCATTTGCAGGAAAGCGCCCAGCGCCAGGGACACGTGCACTTGCCACAGCAGCAGCGTGGCCCCGGCGATCCAGGCGGCATGGCGCGCCAGGTAGGGCCGCGCCCCGGCGCCGACGGCGGGTGTCACGCTCCAGGCGGCCACGCGCACGGCCAGCCAGCTGCCCAAGCCCCCCAGCAGGATGCCGGCCAGCTTGAGCGGCACGCCCATCACCAGCGCACGCGTGATATCGCGGTAAAAGCCCAGGTTCTCGTCCAGCCATTCCTTGTACGTCACGATCAGCCAGAACATGCCTTGCTGCAGCAGCGTCAGGGCGGCGGAATTGAGCACGTTGTAGACCAGCAAAACCGCCAGCAGCACGGCCATCATCTTGCCCGGACGGTCCACGCCGCCCGCGCCCTGGCGGGCCAGCCAGCGCTGCGCGGTGCACCAGGCCACCAGGCCGGCCAGGACGGCGCCGGCGAACATCTGCGCCACGGTCGGCGCCAGCATCCCGGGACGTTCATAGATCTCGCGCATCCGCTCGGCAAATGGCGACGCCAGCACGATGTAGGCTTGCAGCAGGATGGCGTAGGCAAGGTTCAGGCAGGCCGCGGCGGTGGCCAGGCGCCAGGGCAGGGAGGGGGAACGGTCGGGCAGGGCGGTCATCGGGTCGGGCGGGTTTCCGGTCGGGGGGAGAAAATCGGGGACGAACATAGCACGAAGCGCGCGACCGCCCCTGCCGCGGGCGGGCCCGGGCCGGGGCCGGCAAATGTTACTCCTCGTCGCTAGGGGAAAACCCAGACAAGTTTCGCCTCCCGGCTATAATCCAAATTTCCCGCACGCGCCCGCTCGTCCCGGGCGCTTATTACGATGACCAAATACGTATTTGTCACCGGCGGAGTGGTGTCTTCCCTGGGCAAGGGCATCGCCGCTGCGTCGCTTGCCGCCATCCTCGAGTCGCGTGGTCTGCAGGTCACCATGCTCAAGCTCGACCCCTACATCAACGTCGATCCGGGCACCATGAGCCCGTTCCAGCACGGTGAAGTGTTCGTCACGGAAGACGGCGCCGAAACCGACTTGGACCTTGGCCACTACGAGCGTTTCGTTTCCGCCCGCATGCACAAGGTGAACAACTTCACCACCGGCCAGATCTACGAATCGGTGCTGCGCAAAGAGCGCCGCGGCGACTACCTGGGCAAGACCGTCCAGGTCATCCCGCACATCACCAACGAAATCCAGGACTTCATCGCCCGTGGCGCCGATGCCGCCTGGAACGGCAATACCGATGTCGCCATCGTTGAAATCGGCGGCACGGTGGGCGATATCGAATCGCTGCCCTTCCTGGAAGCCGCGCGCCAGATGAGCCTGCGCATGGGCCGCAACAACGCGGCCTTCGTGCACCTGACGCTGGTGCCGTTCATTGCGTCCGCCGGCGAGCTCAAGACCAAGCCGACCCAGCACTCGGTGCAGAAGCTGCGCGAAATCGGCATCTACCCGAACGCGCTGCTGTGCCGCGCCGACCGTCCCATCCCCGATGACGAGCGCGCCAAGATCTCGATGTTCTCGAACGTGCCCCTGGATGCGGTCATTTCCGTCTGGGACGCCGATTCGATCTACAAGATCCCGGCCATGCTGCACAAGCAAGGCGTGGACAACATCGTCTGCGAAGCGCTGGGCCTGACCCCGCCGCCGGCCGACCTGTCCATGTGGGACAACCTGGTCGAGGCGCTGGAACACCCCGAGCACCAGCTCACGATCGGCATGGTGGGCAAGTACGTCGACCTGACCGAATCGTACAAGTCGCTGACCGAAGCGCTGGTGCACGCCGGCATCCATACGCGTTCGAAGATCAACATCGAGTACATCGACTCGGAAGACATCGAAACCCGCGGCACCGACCAGCTCAAGCACCTGGACGCCATTCTGGTGCCGGGCGGCTTCGGCAAGCGCGGCACCGAAGGCAAGATCGCCGCCATCCGCTACGCCCGTGAAAACGGCGTGCCGTACCTGGGCATCTGCCTGGGCATGCAACTGGCCGTGATCGAGTTCGCACGTCACGTGGCCGGCCTGGGCGGCGCCAACAGCACCGAATTCGACCCGTCGGCGCCGCACCCCGTGGTGGCCCTGATCACCGAATGGATGGACCGCGAAGGCAAGGTCGAAAAGCGTGACAATTCGTCCGACCTGGGCGGCACCATGCGCAAGGGCGCGCAACGCGTGCCGATCAAGCCGGGCACCCGCGCCCAGACCATCTACGGCGACGAAGTCAACGAACGCCATCGTCACCGCTACGAGGTCAACAACGTCTACGTGCCGCGCCTGGAAGAGGCCGGCATGGTGATCAGCGCGCGCACCCCGACCGAGAATCTGCCGGAAATGATGGAACTGCCTGACCACCCCTGGTTCGTCGGCGTCCAGTTCCACCCGGAATTCACGTCGACCCCGCGCGACGGCCACCCGCTGTTCTCCAGCTACATCCGCGCCGCCATCGAGCAAAAGGCTCGCCGCGGCCAGGAGGCCTGATGCGCGCCTGCGGCCGCGAGTTCCGCATGCGGATGCTCGCGGCCGCAGGCCGTCGACCTGGCGCCGCCCTATACGGCGGCGCTGCTTTCGGATACAACCAATTAGCATCGGATAGGCGTCGCCGGGCCGCCTTGGGCGACACTGGCTGCCTTACCGTATCCGCCCGCGGATACCCGTCAACCCCACTGCCCTGAAGGAACCCCATGAGTGCTTACCTGATCGCCGATGTCACGGTGACCAAGCCCGCGCAGTACGAGGACTACAAGCGTCTGTCCACGCTCGCGATGCGTGCGTACGATGCCAAGATCCTGGTGCGTGGCGGACAATCCAAGCACCTTGAGGGCCGTGAGCCTGGCCGCACCGTCGTCATGGAATTTCCGTCCATGGCCGCCGCCCAGGCCTTCTACGACTCCTGGCAGTACCGTCGTGCCCGCAATGCTCGCGAAGGCGCGGCCGTCATGAATATGTTTATCGTTCAGGGAATGTAAAGTCATGAGTGCAATCGTCGACATCATCGGCCGCGAGATTCTGGATTCGCGCGGCAACCCCACCGTGGAATGCGATGTGCTGCTGGAATCCGGCGCCATGGGCCGTGCGGCCGTGCCGTCGGGCGCGTCCACCGGCGCCCGTGAAGCCATCGAGCTGCGCGACGGCGACAAGAGCCGTTATCTGGGCAAGGGCGTGCTGCGCGCCGTTGAAAACCTCAACACCGAAATCTCCGAAGCGCTGATGGGCCTGGACGCCCAGGAACAGACCTTCGTCGACCGTACCCTGATCGAACTGGACGGCACCGAGTCCAAGGAACGCCTGGGTGCCAACGCCATTCTGGCCGCCAGCATGGCTGTGGCCCGCGCTGCCGCCGACGAATCCGGCCTGTCGCTGTACCGCTACTTCGGTGGCAGCGGCCCCATGAGCATGCCCGTGCCGATGATGAACGTCATCAACGGCGGCGCGCACGCCAACAACACGCTCGACCTGCAGGAATTGATGATTCTGCCGGTGGGCGCGGGCAGCTTCCGTGAAGCCCTGCGCTGGGGCGCCGAAGTGTTCCACATGCTCAAGAAGCTGATTCACGGCCAGGGCATGTCCACCGCCGTGGGCGACGAGGGCGGTTTCGCGCCCAACGTGCCCAGCCACGAAGCGGCCATCCAGCTGATTCTCAAGGCCATCACCGAAGCCGGCTACGAGCCGGGCACGCAGATCGCCCTGGGCCTGGACTGCGCCAGTTCTGAGTTCTACCGCGACGGCAAATACACCCTGGCCGGCGAAGGCGGCATCTCGCTGTCCTCGCAGGAATTCACCAACCTGCTGGCCACCTGGTGCGACAAGTACCCGATCATCTCGATCGAAGACGGCATGGCCGAAAACGACTGGGACGGCTGGAAGCTGCTGACCGACCAGCTCGGCAAGAAGGTGCAACTGGTGGGCGACGACCTGTTCGTCACCAACACCAAGATCCTGCGCGAAGGCATCCAGAAGGGCGTCGCCAACTCGATCCTGATCAAGATCAACCAGATCGGCACCCTGACCGAAACCTTCGCCGCCATCGAAATGGCCAAGCGCGCCGGCTACACCGCCGTCGTGTCGCACCGTTCGGGCGAAACCGAAGATTCGACCATCGCCGACATCGCCGTGGCGACCAACGCCATGCAGATCAAGACCGGCTCGCTGTCGCGTTCGGACCGCATGGCCAAGTACAACCAGCTGCTGCGCATCGAGGAAGAGCTGGCTGAAGTTGCCTCGTACCCGGGCCTGGAAGCCTTCTACAACCTGCGTTAATGTAAGCAGGCCGCGGCGCGCGCCGCGGCCTCTTTCACGCCACGACTGCTGAGGGTTCCCGCGTATGCGCCTGTTGTTCCTGGTGCTGTTCGTGCTGCTAGGCCTGATCCAATACCCGCTTTGGCTGGGTAAGGGCGGGTGGTTCAAGGTCTGGGACCTGCAACGCCAGGTATCGGCCCAGCGCGAAACCAACGAAGGCCTGCGCGCGCGCAATGCGGCGCTCGAGGCCGAGGTGCGCGATCTGGAAAATGGCTCGGGCGCCATCGAAGAACGCGCCCGCGGCGAATTGGGCATGATGCGCGACGGCGAAGTCTTCGTGCACATCCTGCCGCAGAACACCCAGCCGCCCGCAGGCGGCGCCTCGCTGGCGACCGACGCCGCAACCAAGCCCGCCACCGCCACGCGCGCCAGCGCACCGGCCGGGGCCGCCAAGCCGGCTGCTGCCAAGCCCGCCACGCCCAGGCCCGCCACGACGCAACCCGCCGCCGCCCGGCCGGGCACTGCCAGGCCGGCCAACACACCTCCAGCACGCCAGCAATAAGGCCGCGTCAGCGGTAGCCCACGGGTCTGCGCAGACCGTCGCGGCCGCATTGTTGCGCGTCAAGGGCAGCGCAGGCTGCGGCATGCCCCCGCCACCATGCCCGCCGGGTAGGCCTTGCCGGCCGCCCAGTCCACCGGGTGCGACTGCATTTCCATTTCAAGCTCCATGCCGATGGGCGCCAACCCCCGCGCCCGCGCGGCTGCGGCATAGCTGCCATCGGGTTCGGACAGCGCCGCCAGCAACACGCGCAGCGGCGGCAGCATGGGCTGGTACAGGTAGGTCAGTCGCAGCTTGAGCGTGTTGGCGCGAAAGATGTCGCGCTGCTCGGGCAGCGGGCGGCGCGCCTGCTGTAGATCCTGGTAGTTGTGGTCGATGGCGCGCAAGCCGCGGGGGGCGGTCGTGTCCAGCCCCGGGCGGGCGTGGTCGCGGAAGGCCTGGGCGTCGGGTTGCAGGATTTCGATGCGCCAGGGGGAACCATCCATCAGGGCGGCCAGGCGCTCCAGTTGCCGGGATGGGTTCTGGCGGGCGCCGGCCTGGCCCCGGGCGTCGGCGTGCAGCGGGAGCAGTGCTTGCAGGAAGGCGCTGCGGATACGGGCGGGATCGCCATGGGACGTGGCGCCGGCACGCGCGCCTTCCATCAGGGCCAGGTGGGCGATCTGGCGCACACCCTGCCAACGGGCCGCTTCGGCGGTCAGCAGGCCCACCAGCAGCACGGCGCTTGCGGCGACGGCAAATTCGATGGCAGCGGCCCCATATTGGGGCAGGCGCGCGACGCGCGGGCGGGTGAGAAAAAAGGCGGTCATGGCCGGCCAGTGTGGCGCGGGCATGACCGCCTGTCGATCCGTAAAAGCCGAGGGGAGCATCAGCCCCCCATTGCGCTATCGCGCGTTGCGCCGGGACGGCGCTGCGGGTCAATGCACCGTCGGCGGTGCGTCTCCCGTGGGGGACGTGTTGGGCGTGAAAAGGGCAGCGCAGTCGACCGCGTCGAAGGCGTAGGGCTTGCCACAGAAGTCGCAGGACACGTCCACCTGGCCGCGTTCGGCCAGGATGTCGTTGACTTCCTCTTCGCCCAGCGAACGCAGCATGTTGGCGACGCGCTCACGGGTGCAGGGACAGTGCCAGCGCACCGGCAGCGGGTCGAACGCCACCAGCGTTTCTTCCCAGTACAGGCGGTGGATCAGGGTGTCGATGTCGGTGGCAAGCAGTTCGTCGCGCTTGAGCGTGCTGGCCAGCGCCACGGCACGGTCCCAGGTCTCGGCCGCGGCCTGTTCGCTCAGGATGGGGGCATCCGAGCCGCCGTGGTAGGGCAGGCGCTGGATCAGCATGCCGGCCGCGTGGTCGGCGTCGGCGCCCAGCCACAGGCGGGTGTCCAGCTGTTCGGACGCCTTCATGTAGTGCTGCAGCGCCTCGGCCACGGTGTCGCCTTCCAGCGGCACGATGCCCTGGTAGGTCTGCTGGCCCGGCACCTTGCGCTGCGGGTCCAGCACCACGATGAAGCGGCCGTTGCCACCGGGGTTCAGCAGGCTTTGCATGGTGCCGTCGGTCGGGACTTCGTGGCCTTCGCGCACCTTGACGGTGGCGCGCAGGCTCAGGTCGGAACGGCATTCGACCACCAGCAGGGCGATCGGGCCGTCGCCCTGGATCTGCAGCACCAGCGAGCCGTCGAACTTGATGTTGGCGGCGAGCAGGGTGGATGCCGCGACCAGTTCGCCCAACAGGTGGGTGATGGCGGGCGGGTAGTCGTGGTTGGCCTGGACGGCCTTCCACGTATCCGTCAGGCGCACCGCTTGAACGCGGACGCTACGGTCTTCGAGGAGATATTTTTTAAGCTGATCGGTCATAGGGGAATGTTAGCCGATCAGACGCCCCGATTTCCCCTGCCGGCAGCAGGGGCGTTGGGGCCCAGGGAGGCTTCCCCAGGGGGCTTCAGGCCAGCCGCTTGAGCGCCGTTTTGTAGTGTTGGCCGCGCGCCACGTAATGGGCCGTGTTCTTGTGCAGATTGGCGATTTCGTCGGGTGACAGCTCGCGCACGATCTTGCCGATGCCGATGACCAGGGAATTGTCGGGAATGACCCGGTCTTCGGGGATGATGGCGCCCGCTCCGATCAGGCAGTTGCGCCCGATCACGGCGTTGTTCAGCACGATGGCCTGCATGCCGACCAGCGCGCCTTCATGGATGGTACAGCCGTGCAGCATGGCCTGGTGGCCGACGGTGACGTTGGGGCCGATGGTCATGGGACAGCCGGTATCCACGTGCAGCACGCTGCCTTCCTGGATATTGGTGCCCTGGCGGATCAGGATCGCGTCGTTGTCGCCGCGAATGGACACGTGCGACCAGATGCTGACGCCGGCCTCCAGGGTGACGTTGCCGATGATGTCGGCGCTGTCGGCCACGTAGGCGGCGGGATCGATGCGGGGAATGAGGTCGTCGAGCTGGTAAATGGGCATGCCGTGTCTCCGGATGCGGCGGCGGGCCAGGCGGGCCCGCCCGCCGTCAGTGTGGCTTGGCGGCCCGCGCGCGTTCTTCTTCGCGCAGGCGCAGGATGCGACGCTGGATTTTACCGGTGGTGGTCATGGGCAATTCTTCGACGAATTCGATTTCCTTGGGGTACTCGTACGGCGCCAGGCGCTCGCGCACGTGTTCCTGCAGGTTCTCGATGATGTCGCTGCGATCGCGCTGCGCGAATTCCGGGGTCAGTACCACATAGGCCTTGACCACTGCGCCACGCTCGGCGTCCGGCTTGGGGACCACGGCGGCGTTCGCCACGGCCGGATGGCCGATCAGGCAGCTTTCGATTTCACCGGGGCCGATACGGTAGCCCGACGACTTGAAGACGTCGTCGGCCCGACCCGCGTACCAGAGGTAGCCGTCGGCATCCACCCGGGCCAGGTCGCCCGTCAGGCACCAGTCGCCCTTGAACTTGGCCTGGGTGGCGGCATCGTTGCGCCAGTAGCCCAGGAACAGGATCGGATCGGGGTAGCCGTGGATGTCGTTGCGGTTGACCGCGATTTCGCCGGTTTCGCCGGCTGCCACGGGCTGGCCCGCATCGTCCAGCACGGCGACGCGGTGGCCCGGGTAGGGGCGGCCCATGCTGCCCGGCTTGGCCGGCCAGCGCTTCTGGCTGTTGCCCACCACGTAGTTCATTTCGGTCTGGCCGAACATCTCGTTGGGCGTGACGCCCAGCGCGGACTGGCACCACTCGAAGACGGTCTCGCCCACGCTCTCGCCGGCGCTCATGATGGAGCGCAGGGCCAGCTGGTAATGATTGCGGGGCTCCGGCACCGTTTTCATCATCATCTTCAGCGCGGTGGGGAAGAGGAAGGTGTTGGTGACCTGGTAGCGCTCCATCAGTTCGAAGGCGCGTTCGACCGAGAAGCGTCCGCGGGTGCCGACGATGGGGT
The DNA here is from genome assembly GCF_058783235.1 of Achromobacter sp. FW305-C-28. Classification (NCBI taxonomy): domain Bacteria; kingdom Pseudomonadati; phylum Pseudomonadota; class Betaproteobacteria; order Burkholderiales; family Alcaligenaceae; genus Achromobacter; species Achromobacter sp. FW305-C-28. The sequence continues at coordinate 568,377 of NZ_JBYSYL010000001.1, forward strand.
GGCCGAAATACAGCGTGGGCAGCAGCGCGTCCATCATGCCGCCGGTCCAGGCCCAGTCGGCGGGCGACCAGAACACGTCGGCGGGCCGCGGGAACCAGTCTTGCGAGGCCACGAAGCCCGGCAGGTTGCCGATCAGCACGCTGTGCGGCAGCAGGGCGCCTTTGGGCGCGCCGGTGGTGCCGGACGTATAGAGCAGGATGGCCGGGTCCGACGAGCGGGTGGGCACCGGCTTGAATTCACTGGGTTGGCGCGCCAGCAGGCTGCGCCAGGGCAGCACGCGCTCGTCGGCGAAACCGATGCCGATGATCTGCTGCAGGGCGGGGCAATGGTCGCTGACGGCCAGCAGGTTGGCGCTGGAGGCGTGGTCGACGATGGCGACGCGGGTGTCCGAATCGCACAGGCGGCTTTGCAGGGCTTCGGGGCCGAACAGGGTGGACAACGGCAGCACCACGCCGCCCACGCTGTAGATGGCCATGTGGGCGACGACGGTTTCCGGGCGTTGCCCCAAAACCACACCGACCCGGTCGCCACGGCCCACGCCCATCTTCACCAGGCCGTTGGCCAGTTGATTGGCGGCCTCGGCCAGCCGCGCATAGGTCCAGACCTCGCGGTTGCCGGCTTCATCTTCGTAGTAGATGGCGATGCGCCGCGCATCCGGACTACTGGATGCCCAGCGGTGGCAGCACGCTTCCGCAATGTTGAACTGGGTGGGAACCAGCCAGCGGAATGATTGGTAGAGCGCCTGATATTGGTCGTTCATGGCCCTATGTTGTAAGCATGTTGCAGCGTGAACGGGTCAGTTTTTGCCCGTTGCCCCAACTGCAAGCATGACCTAGAGGGCCGTGAACTGCAATATCCCCGTTGCGTAACGGGGACGTATAAGGGTTATCACGGGTGTTTGCCCTGGCGGCGCAGGGCGGAGGGCAGCGCGGGCAGCGACAGGGAACGCGGCTTGCGCTGGGCCGGGTCGGCCTGCCGTTCGGCCTGGATGGCGGCCCAGTCCAGCAACTGCAACTGGCCGTCGTGGGTCTCGGCCAGTGCCGACAGGCTCTCCACCCAGTCGCCGTCATTGCAGTAGAGGATGCCGCCCACGTCGCGCAGCTCGGCCTTGTGGATGTGGCCGCAGACCACCCCGTCCAGGCCGCGGCGGCGGGCTTCGCCGGCCAGCGCTTCCTCGAAGTCGGTGATGAACGACACCGCATTCTTGACCTTGTGCTTGAGGTACTGCGACAGCGACCAGTAGTGCAGGCCCATGCGGTGGCGCAGGCGGTTGAAGTGGTGATTGATCCACAACGCCAATTGGTAGAGACCGTCGCCCAGGTGCGCCAGCCAGCGGCTGTGCTGGATCACGCCGTCGAACTGGTCGCCGTGCAGCACCAGCAGGCGCAGGCCCTTGGCTGTCACGTGCACGTCTTCGTCCAGGATCTCGATGTCGCCGAAGGCGAAGCCGGCGAACTCGCGGGCGAATTCGTCGTGGTTGCCGGGGATGAACACCACCCGGGTGCCGTTGCGTGCCTTGCGCAGGATGCGCTGGATCACGTCGTTGTGGGCGCGGGGCCAGTGCCAGTGCTTGCGCAACTGCCAGCCGTCGACGATGTCGCCCACCAGATAGAGGGTGTCGGAGTCGTTGTGCTCAAGGAAATCCAGCAGGAATTCTGCCTTGCACCCGGCGGTACCCAGGTGAATGTCGGAAATCCAGAGAGCGCGCCAGTGCGTGGGGCGGATTTCGTTCACGGTCGTATCCATGTGGGCTGTCGTCATGCCTGGGAATGAGACCATCCCGCGATGACGGGGACATGAAGAATCCGTGACGCTGTTGTGACCGCGGCGCCATTTATGCGCGCCGAGGTGTCGTGCAACGCGGCGCCAGGCGGGCGCCATGCCCCGATCAGCCGCGCAGATGGCCCAGCATCTCGTGCACGTCGTGGGCCATGATGGCCAGCACGCACACCAGGCCCAGGTAGCCGCAGGTGTAGGTCAGCTTGCTTTCCAGCGTGGTGCCGTAATAGGCCTGGTTCTCGGGCAGCGTGGGGTCGTACTTGAAGGCCCGCAGCACATTGGGAAAGGCCAGCACGGCCACCAGGATCAGGATGGGGCTGGGGCGCCAGAAGAACAGCGCCACCAGCACCGGCACGCCCACCAGCCAGATGCGCGGCGACAGCACCGCGGTGATGCGGCCGCCGTCAAAGGGCGACAGCGGGATCAGGTTGAACAGGTTGATGAAGAAACCCGCGTACGACAGCGCCAGCAGCAGGTCGCTGCCGGTGCTGCGTGCGGCAAAGTAGCAGGCCAGCGACGCCACGGTGCCCGCCAGCGGGCCGCCCAGGCCCACGTAGGCCTCGGTGTCCGCGTCATGCGGCATGTCCTTGAGCTGGATCCAGGCGCCCACGAAGGGAATGAATACCGGGGCGCCCACATCCAGGCCGCGCTGGCGCGCCGCGATGTAGTGCCCCATTTCGTGCAGCAGCAGCAACAGGACAAAGCCCGCGGCGTAGCGCCAGCCGAACACCAGGGCATACGCCGCCACCGACAGCAGCATGGTGCCGCCGGTGGCCAGCAGCTTGCCGAACTTCAGGTACTTCAAGCCCGACAGCAACAACAGGATCAGCTTCATCGTTCAGGACGCGAGCCGGTTCAGGGTTGGGCCTGATCCGCCTTCTTGCCGCGCATGCGCTTCCACAGACCGCCACCCAGGGCCGCGGCGGCCAGGATGCCGACCTTGGCGAACTTGGCCAGGAAGGCGGCGATGACCGCGAACAGGCCCAGCTTCTTGGCGGCCACGCCGGCCACCAGCGCGGCCAGGCCGTATTCGGCCACCTTGTCGGTCGACGAATTGAAATCGGCGTAGCGCTTGCCTTCGACGTACTTCAGGTTGTCCAGCAGCGTCAGCACGGCGGTCTTGTCCTTGGGCACCAGGCTCTTCTGGGTGATCAGGTCCAGCGTGATGTAGCCGTCACGGCCCAGCGCATAGGTGTTGTAGTTGACCGTGGGGTTGTCGTTGGCGGTGTCGCCCTTGTGCTTGACAGCCACCGACCAGACCAGGCGCTGCGTGTTGCTGTCGTACTTGGGCGATTCGACCCAGCCGTCCATCACCAGTTCGGGAAAGCCGAGCTTCTTGCGTTCTTCGTTGGACTGTTCAGTGCCTTCACGCAGGCTGTCCAGCAATTCGTTGACGTTCCAGTTCTTGGCGTCGTCGTCCTTGATGTAGCCAGCCTTGTCGAAGTTCACGGTGATGACCCAGTCGTCATCGTCGCTCTTGGGCATGACCAAGCCCAAGAGGGAAGGATCCTTGCCGTTGCCGTTGGCGGCCATCAGGCGATCGGCCTGCGCGCGCGGCACGAAGAACATGGATTCGGGCAGGTGCACCACGGCCTGGTCGCCCAGCTTCACATCGGCGGGGCCTGCCTGGGCGGCGGCCAAGGCGGCTTTCATGGCCGCTTCGATTTCCTGCTGCGCGGCGGCGTTCTGGGCGGAGGCGCCCAGGGGCAGGAACAACAGCACGCTGGCGGCGGCCAGCGACAGGCGGGAAAGGAAAGCGCGCATGATTTTTTTGAGGCGTCTGTGAAAGGGGCCTCATTGTCTTTGCGACTGACTTTCAACTTTCTGAAAGCATGCGTCGAATTCGACGCACGATTTTGCTATTTGTAAGCAGGTATGTTCAGCGGGCGGTCAGCGCCCGCGCTGCCGCGATATCAGCGCGTTTTCTTGCGCTGCGGCGCATTGCGCAGGCGGGTGCCCAGGATGCGGTCGTGCAGGAACTGGCCATCGGGGTCGAACCAGGACCAGACGAAGATCGCGAAAGGCGCCGCGACGATGAACATGTCCACCGACGCCCAACCCGTGGCCATGGCGGCCAGCTTGACCAGCGCGGCGCCCGCCAGCACCAGCGGCCAGGCCAGCACGTAGCGCAACACCAGGCGCGGGGTGGACGGCGTGTTGCCGTCGCGGTCGACCAGCCGGATGTTCCAGGTCTTCATGGGCAGGGTCTGCCCACGGCGGCGCCAGCACAGCACGAAATAGGCGCCGATGGCCACGAACAGCCAGGCCTGGCGGGCCGATCGCAGTTCCAGCGCATTTTTGCTCTGGGTCAGCGTGTCCATCAGGTAGCCTGCCAGGAACACCACGCCAAACAGCAGCACGGCTTCGTACATCATGCAGGCAAACCGGCGTAGCCGGTTGGGAGTCTGGTCAAGGAGGGTGTCGGTCATGGGCCGGTATTATCCGACAAAGCGGCCGACCATAAAAAAAACCCGCCGGTAAGGGCGGGTCTATAAAAGGGGCTATGCAGCCCCCAAGGGGAAAACGGTCAGGCCCGAGGGCCTGGGGCCATGCTCAGGCGGCGGAGTGCGCGTTCTTGGCGCTCGTCTTGCCAGCCAGGGCACGGACGCCGTGGGCCAGCTTACGCAGGCCTGCGGCCAACGCACGCATCGGATGCGGGCGGAATTGTTCTTCAATAGCCTGGAGCATCAGTTGACGCTCGAGTTCGTCGGTCAGGCGGATGGTGTTGTTCGGGTTGATCACAATAGCCTCCACGGGCTTGCACAGTTGTTTAGCTACTAGGGATTACCCGAATTATAGGGTTAACCCTGAAACTGTGCAAGCGTCCGGTGCATTTCGGCAACACCATGGTGCTGATGATGCCCCAAATCGGCGCTGCGGGGCACCATAAGCAAAGATACGGGTGCCATGTTGCGGCGCTTTTACAACGAGCAGGGGGCGGGTCAGGCAGGCCGCCGCCCAGGGACAAGCCCCCGGGCGGGGTAGGGGAAGGTCAGGCGTCGCGGTAGCCGGCGGCGACCAGCTCGAAGCCGAACAGGCGGCAGTCCAGCGCGCCGTTGTGCAGGGGTACGCGGCGCTTGGGTTTCAGGCGCATCTGGTTGGGCAGGGTCATGTCGCTGGTGATGACGTGCAATTGCCAGCCGGCGAAGTTGCGCTTCAGGCAGGTGGCCCAGTCGCGCCACAGGTCGGCGTCCGGTTCAGTCAGCATGCGCTCGCCATAGGGCGGGTTGGTGACGATCCAGCCGTGGTCGGCCGGGGCCTCGATCTGGCGGGCATCGCCCACTTCGAAACGGATGGAATCGGCCGTCAGCCAGGCGCGCTCGGCGTTGTTGCGGGCGAATTCCACGGCCTGGGGGTCCAGGTCGTAGCCGACCAGGGGCGCGTCCAGCTGCGGCAGGATGCGCGAGCGGGCGTCGTCCTTCAGGTCGCGCCAGCGGTAGGCGTCGTGGTCACGCAGGCGCTCGAAGCCGAACGGGCGCGAAATGCCGGGCGGCACGCCCAGGGCGATCCAGGCCGCTTCGATCAGGATGGTGCCGGACCCGCAGAAGGGGTCCAGCAGCGGCGCGGCCGGGTCCCAGCCCGCCAGCGCCAGCATGCCGGCGGCCAGGTTTTCGCGCAGGGGCGCTTCGCCCTTGTCCAGGCGCCAGCCGCGCTTGAACAGCGATTCGCCCGAGGTATCCAGATACAGGGTGGCGGTGTGGCCGGTCAGGAACAGGTGCACGCGCGCGTCGGGGCGCACGGTGTCGATACTGGGGCGTTCGCCTTCCAGTTCGCGCAGCCGGTCGCAGATGCCGTCCTTGGCGCGCAGATTGCAGTACTGCAGGCTCTGCACCGGGCTCTTGATGGCGGAGGTGTCGACGCGCAGGGTCTGTTCGGCGCCGAACCAGCGTTCCCAGGGGGTGTCGCGGGCCAGGTCGAGGATGTCGTCTTCGTGCGAGATCTCGGCGTGGGCGACCTGCACCAGGATGCGGGTCGCCAGGCGCGAATACAGGTTGGCGCGCTGCACGCCGGACCAGTCGGCGGTGAACGAGCAGCCGGCGCGGCCGGCCTGGGCATCTTCGTAGCCCAGCGCCTGCATTTCGGCGGTCAGGGCTTCTTCCAGGCCTTGGGGGCAGGGCGCGAACACCTTGAAGATTTCGGCCTGGCGGGTTTCGCGCGGACGGCGGCTGCGCACTTCGACGACGGGCTCGCGATCGCGGTGGTCGTGTGCGTCGTCGTGGCGGCCGGCCGGGGCGTGGCCCGCGTCGGCGGCGTCATCGTAGTCGGGTTCGGGCGCGAATTCGGGGGCGGGGCCGTCGTCTTCGAACGGGTCGTAGAAACGGCCAGCCGGCGTGGCGGGTGCGATGTACTGGTCATCCAGGCGCGGCGCGCGCTGCGGCGGGCGGCCGGAACGGGGGCTGGGGGCGGCGTCGCGGCGCGGGCTGTCGCCGCGGTTGCGGTCGGACGACGGGCCACGGCTGCCGGGGCCTCGTGCCTCCTGGCCGCGCGAGGCCGTGCCGCGGCCGGACGGGCTACGGTCGGAAGCGCCGCGGTCCGCGGAACCGCGGCCGCCGGCAGCGGGCTTGCGGGCGTAGCGCGCGGCTTCTTCTTCCTGGCGGCGTTGATAGCCTTCCGGGTCCTTCTGGCGTTCGATGCTTTCCTTGGTGCGCTCGTTCTGGGCGACCAGGCGGGCGCGGGCGCCGGTGCGCACGCGCTTGGGGGCCTCTTCGGCGTGCGCGTCGCGTGCGGTTTTCTTGATCGTCAGCGTCTTGCGCGGGCGGTCCTGGTCATCAGCGGACATACGAATCCTGGCGAATGTGCAAAGGGTAGGGGGAATCAGAAGGGTTTGACGACGACCAGCGCCACCACCACCAAGAGCAGCAAGACGGGAACTTCGTTGAACCAGCGATAGAACTTGTGCGAACGGGTGTTTTTGCCCTGTTCGAATTTTCGCAGCATGACGCCACAGGCGTGATGGTAGCCGATGACGAGCAGGACGAAAAAGAGCTTGGCGTGCATCCAGCCATTGCCGGGGCCGACGCCGATGCCGTAGCCCAGGTAGAGCCACATGCCGAGGATGATGGCGATGACGGCCAGGATGGTGGTGAAGCGGTACAGGCGGCGGGCCATGCCCAGCAGGGTGACCTGGACGGCGGAGTCGGATTGCTGGGCGAGGTTGACGAAGATTCTGGGCAGGTAGAACAGGCCGGCGAACCAGGAGGCGATGAAGACGATGTGGAAGGTCTTTACCCAGAGCATTGCCATGTGGGGGTCCGGTGGTTGTTTTGGGGGAGCTGGCATTGTAATGCTGGGGGGGGGGCGCATTCTTTTGGGCGTTGTTCTTCTTCGTAGGTCGCCCCTCGGGGCGGCGGCTTGCGGAGCGGGCGCCCACGATTGCGGTCCGGAGCCTTCGCTCCGGACTGCCCCTGCCTCATCCTCGTCCAGGCCTTCGGCCTTCCCTACGGATTCCGTCGGGCGCATCGAGGTTGCCCGCTCCGCAAGTCGCCGCCCCGAGGGGCTACGGGTTTCGAGGATCGGGGCGTTGCTGCACCGGGTGGGGGTGGGAGAGGTTTGCGGGGCCCGCCTCAAGCGGCCGCGCGGGCGGCCTTCTTGGGCTTACACGCTTCTGGGCGTCGGGAGAGGGGCGCTGCGCGCGGGTGGAGGGGTGTTGCTTGGGGCGCGCAGCGTGGGGGGACGATTTTCGTTCGGGTGGCGGGTGCCGCTTGCCGTTGGCCGGTTTAGATCACGTATAGGTCGACGTACTCGTTCACGGGCATCGCCTCCAGTTTGGCTTGATCCAGGGACACGTCCAGGATTTTCGCTTGTTGGCGGGCCGGGAACATGCGGGCCAGGTTGGTCTTGAACTTGGCTTCCAGCAGGGGGATGCCGTCGGTGCGGCGGCGTTTGTGGCCGATGGGGTATTCGCAGACGACTTCGTCCAGGGTCGAGCCGTCGGTGAAGTGGACCGTCAGGGCGTTGGCGATGGAGCGTTTGTCGGGGTCGTGGTAGTCGCGGGTGTAGGCCGGGTCTTCGACGCAGGTGATCTTGTCGCGCAGGAGGTCGATGCGCGGGTCGCGGGCGATGGCGTCTTCGTAGTCGGCGGCGGTCAGGCGGCCGAACAGCAGGGGGACGGCGACCATGTACTGGATGCAGTGGTCGCGGTCGGCGGGGTTGTTCAGGGGGCCTTTCTTGTCGATGATGCGGATGCACGCCTCGTGGGTGCGGATGGTGATCTTTTCGATGTCATCCGTGGTCTTGCCCAGGGTCTTGAGGCGGTCGTGGATCTGCATGGCGCATTCGACGGCGGTCTGGGAATGGAATTCGGCCGGAAACGAGATCTTGAACAGCACGTTTTCCATGACGTAGCTGCCGTAGGGGCGCTGGAACGTGAAGGGCTGGCCCTTGAAGAGCACGTCGTAGAAGCCCCAGGTCTTGGCGCTCAGCACTGACGGGTAGCCCATTTCGCCGGTGCGGGCGATGAGGGCCAGGCGCACGGCGCGGCTGGTGGCGTCGCCGGCGGCCCAGCTTTTGCGGCTGCCGGTGTTGGGGGCGTGGCGATAGGTGCGCAGGCTCTGGCCGTCTACCCAGGCCAGCGAGACGGCGTTGATGACTTCGTCGCGGTCCAGGCCCAGCATCTGGGCGACGACGGCGGTCGAGGCGACCTTGACCAGCACGACGTGGTCCAGGCCGACTTTGTTGAACGAGTTTTCGAGCGCGATGCAGCCCTGGATTTCATGGGCCTTGATCATGCCGGTGAGCACGTCGCGCATGGTCAGGGGCGGCTTGCCGGCGGCGATGGCGGTACGTGAGAGCCAGTCGGCGGTGGCCAGGATGCCGCCCAGATTGTCGGACGGATGGCCCCATTCGGCGGCGAGCCAGGTGTCGTTGAAGTCCAGCCAGCGGATCATCGCGCCGATGTTGAAGGCGGCCTGGACGGGATCGAGCTGGAACTGGGTGCCGGGGACCTTGGCGCCGTGGGGCACGACGGTGCCCGGCACGACCGGGCCCAGCAGTTTGCGGCAGGCGGGGTATTCCAGCGCTTCCAGGCCGCAGCCCAGGGTGTCGATCAGGCAGTTGCGGGCGGTCTCGTAGGCCAGGCCGCTCTGGATGTCGTAGTTGAGAACGTAGTCGGCGATGTCGACCAGGACCTGGTCGGGGGCGGGACGGACGTTGGAGATCGGGGCAGACATATCGGTACCTCTCCTGAGTGTGTACAGGCGGCCCGGGGCCTGCGCGGCGCGGGGAAAGGCGTCGGCAGGCCCATGGTCATTACTTGCGCTTGTCGAGCGGCACGAACTTCTGGTCTTCCGGACCCACGTAGTTGGCGGTGGGGCGGATGATCTTGTTGTCGATGCGCTGCTCGATGATGTGGGCCGACCAGCCCGCGGTGCGTGCAATCACGAACAGCGGAGTGAACATGGCGGTGGGCACGCCCATCATGTGGTAGCTGACGGCCGAGAACCAGTCCAGGTTGGGGAACATCTTCTTGATGTCCCACATGACCGTCTCAAGGCGTTCGGCGATGTCGAACATCTTGGTGCTGCCGGCCTTCTTGGAGAGCTTCTTGGCGACTTCCTTGATGACCTTGTTGCGCGGGTCGGACACGGTGTAGACCGGGTGGCCGAAGCCGATGATGACTTCCTTGGCTTCGACGCGGCGACGGATGTCGGCCTCGGCTTCGTCGGGGGTCTCGTAGCGCTTTTGCACGTCGAACGCGACTTCGTTGGCGCCGCCATGCTTGGGGCCGCGCAGCGCGCCGATGGCGCCGGTGATGGACGAGTACATGTCCGAGCCGGTGCCGGCGATGACGCGGGCCGTGAACGTGGACGCGTTGAATTCATGCTCGGCGTACAGGTTCAGCGAGATGTGCATCGCCTTGACCCAGTCCTCGCTGGGCTTTTCGCCATGCAAGAGGTGCAGGAAGTGGCCGCCGATGCTGTCGTCGTCGGTCTGCACGTCGATGACGCGGCCGTTGTGGCTGTAGTGGTACCAGTACAGCAGGGCCGAGCCCAGGTTGGCCATCAGGCGGTCGGCAATGTCGCGCGCGCCCGGGGTGTTGTGGTCGTCTTTCTCCGGCAGCACGCAGCCCAGCACCGAGACGGCCGTGCGCATGACGTCCATCGGGTGGCTGGCGGCGGGCAGCGCTTCCAGCGCGTCCTGCAGCGTGACGGGCAAACCGCGCAGGCTGCGCAGCTTTTCCTTGTAGGCCTTCAACTCGGCTTTGTTGGGCAGCTTGCCGTGCACCAGCAGGTGGGCGATTTCCTCGAATTCGCTGGTGTGCGCGATATCCAGGATGTCGTAGCCGCGGTAGTGCAGGTCGTTGCCGCTGCGGCCAACCGTACACAGCGCGGTGTTGCCGGCGACGACGCCGGACAGCGCAACCGATTTCTTGGGCTTGAAGCCGGCCTTTTCTTCCGGCGCGGCCTGCGGCTTGACGTCCGGCTTGGCTGCGTCCTGTTTGGCTGCTTGCTTCTTGGGAGCCGTGCTCATGTGTCTACTCCTTTCCTTTCGCGGTGGTCGATGCAATGGGAGGTAGCGGGGCGCCGCGGGGGTGCCGTGGCGCCGGATGCGGTTGCCGGGCGGCGCGAGTTACGCCTTGCCCTTCTGGAAGAGGGCATCCAGTTTCGATTCGAACTCGTGGTAGCCGATGCGGTCGTACAGTTCTTCGCGCGTCTGCATCAGGTCGACCACGTTTTTCTGGTGGCCGTCGCGGCGAATGGCGGTGTAGACGGCTTCGGCCGCTTTGTTCATGGCGCGGAAGGCCGACAGCGGGTAGAGCACCATGCCCACGCCCACGCTTTTCAGCTCCTGGACCGAGAACAGCGGCGTCTTGCCGAATTCGGTGATGTTGGCCAGCACGGGCACCTTGACGGCCCGGACGAAGCGGTCGTAAGTGGGCAGGTCGTAGGCGGCTTCGGCGAAGATGGCGTCGGCGCCGGCTTCGACGCAGGCCAGCGCGCGCTCGATGGCGGCGTCCACGCCGTGCGAGGCAATGGCGTCGGTGCGTGCGATCAGGTAGAAGTCGCTGTCGGTGCGGGCATCGGCGGCCGCCTTGACACGGTCAGCCATTTCTTCGGTGCTGACGATTTCCTTGCCCGGACGATGGCCGCAGCGCTTGGCGCCGACCTGGTCTTCGATGTGGCAGGCGGCGGCGCCGAACTTGATCAGGCTCTTGACGGTGCGGGCGATGTTGAAGGCCGACGGACCGAAACCGGTGTCGATGTCGACCACCAGCGGCACGTCGCACACGTCGGTGATGCGGCGCACGTCGGTCAGGACGTCGTCCATGGTGTTGATGCCCAGGTCGGGCAGGCCCAGCGAACCCGCGGCCACGCCGCCGCCGGACAGGTAGATCGCGCGGTAGCCGGCGCGCTTGGCCAGCAGCGCGTGGTTGGCGTTGATGGCGCCGATGATCTGCAGCGGGCTTTCTTCGGCGAGCGCGCGGCGGAACAGGGCGCCGGCGGATTCGGGTCTGGACATGGAGGTCTCCGTTTCTTGTGGTTAGCCCACGACCTTAGCGCGGGTCCGGAACATAAATCTGTCCCCTTCGCGACAATCGCGGACGGAAAGGGACACGTGTATGTCTCGGTCTTGCAAAAGCGGTCCTGCTTAAGGATTGGGCCCGCATGAACGGGCCCAATCCTTGACTCAAGCGCTGCTTACTTCAGCAGGTCCTTGACGCCGTCGCGCTCTTCGAGCAGCTCTTTCAGCGTGAAGTCCAGGCGCTCGCGCGAGAAGGCGTCGATTTCCAGGCCTTCGACACGCTTGTATTCGCCGTTTTCGGTCGTGACCGGCACGCCGTAGATGATGCCTTCGGGGATGCCGTAGGAACCGTCCGACGGGATGCCCATCGTGACCCACTTGCCGTTGCTGCCCAGGACCCAGTCACGGACGTGGTCGATGGCGGCGTTGGCGGCCGAAGCGGCCGAGGACAGGCCACGGGCTTCGATGATGGCGGCGCCACGCTTGCCCACGGTGGGGATGAACGTGTCGCGGTTCCAGGCGTCGTCGTTGATCAGCTTGGCGAGCGATTCGCCGCCGACGGTGGCGAAGCGGAAGTCGGGGTACATCGTGGGCGAGTGGTTGCCCCAGACGACCAGCTTCTCGATCGCGGCGACCGGCTTGCCCGACTTGGCCGACAGCTGCGACAGGGCGCGGTTGTGGTCCAGGCGCAGCATGGCGGTGAAGTTCTTGGCGGGCAGGTCCGGCGCCGACTTCATGGCGATGTAGGCGTTGGTGTTGGCCGGGTTGCCGACCACCAGGACCTTGACGTTGCGGCTGGCGACGTCGTTCAGGGCCTTGCCCTGTGCCGTGAAGATCTGGGCGTTGACCGACAGCAGGTCCTTGCGTTCCATGCCGGGGCCGCGCGGGCGGGCGCCAACCAGCAGGGCCACGTCCGCATCCTTGAATGCCGTGCGCGGGTCGCTGTGGGCGGTGACTTCCTGCAGCAGGGGGAAGGCGCAGTCATCCAGTTCCATGATGACGCCCTTCAGGGCCTTTTGCGCTTTTTCGTCAGGGATTTCAAGCAGCTGCAGAATGACGGGCTGATCTTTGCCGAGCATTTCGCCCGAGGCGATGCGGAACAGCAGTGCGTAACCGATTTGGCCGGCGGCGCCGGTGACGGCGACACGCAAGGCAGGCTTAGACATGGACGTTCTCCGTAATGGTGTGGCGAGAAAAATCTCACCAATCAGTGTAATCCGTTGAGCGGCAAAGACAGCGCATGCAGGGCGCCTGGACAGGTGGTTACACCCCAGGGCGGGCGCGTCGCCGGACAGCCAGGAATCCTAGATCGAATTTACGTGTGCGTCAATTGATCTTATATCTTATATAAGACATAAGACGTTGGACAGCGCCGCGCCCGATATGCCACAATAGAGCGTTTGTTCGAATGCGCCGCAGCACCGCCGGCTGCGCGCCTGTATCAGGCCAGAACACCGGCACCGCAGCAGCGCATTGTGGATGGAACCGCAATCCTTTGCGCTGCCTTTCCATTCTCCGGATGAACATGACACGACCAAGACGATCCATGGCAGACCCCCGGCCCGAAACCTCCTTACGCACACGCGCCGCCCGTCCAACGGGTGAGGGAGCCGCTTTCAGTCCGCTGTACCGCCAGATCAAGGATCTGCTCGTCCAGAGCCTGGACCGCGGCGAATGGAAGCCCGGCGAACTCATCCCCAGCGAAATCGATCTGGCTGCCCGTTTTCAGGTCAGCCAGGGCACGGTGCGCAAGGCGGTTGACGAGTTGGCCGCCGAGCATCTGCTGCTGCGCCGCCAGGGCAAGGGCACCTTCGTTGCCACCCACCATGAAGCCCGCGTGCGCTACCGGTTCCTGCGCCTGGCCGCCGACGAAGAAGGCGAGCCCGGCCGCGCCGAAAGCCGCATCCTCGAGTGCCGCCGCCTGAGGGCGCCCGCCGAGATCGCGCGCGCCCTCGACCTGCGTGCCGGTGAAACCGTGGTGTCCATCCGCCGTCTTCTGTCCATGGGGCAGACACCCACCGTGCTGGACGATATCTGGCTGCCGGGATCCATCTTCCGCGGCCTCACCCTTGAGCTGTTGACCGCCAACAAGGCGCCGCTGTATGGCCTGTTTGAATCCGAGTTCGGCGTCAGCATGGTGCGCGCGGACGAAAAGCTACGCGCGGTCGCCGCGCCGGCTGACGTCTGTACGCTGCTTAATGTTGCTGTCGGAACGCCGTTGTTGCAGGTGGATCGCGTGTCGTACACGTATGGTGACCGCCCCATGGAAATTCGGCGGGGCTTGTACTTGACCGATCGATACCACTACCGCAATAGTCTGAATTGATGAGCTTTTTACCTACGATTTGATACCAACCCGATCTCTGGGCGAAAATACCGTGTTTGCCCGCAAGGGCCACGGCATTAGCGCCGTCACGATTCCCTAGTTCCGAAACACCGAGGCCGTCATGTCCGACACCGCTGCCAAGCCACGTCCGCAGTTTCGCAATATTGGGCTTGCCCAAGTTGCGTTCTCCTATCGCCTGCCCCTGGCCGGCAAGCTGTCCATCCTGCACCGCATCAGCGGCATTTTGCTGTTCCTCTGTTTGCCCTTGGTCATCGTGCCGCTGTTCGCAGCGAGCGTGGCCGCACCGCAATCGTTCGCCTGGATCGCCTCGTTCGCGGCCAACCCGATCGTCAAGCTTGTCTTCCTGGTCCTGATCTGGGGCTACCTGCACCACTTCTGTGCCGGCATTCGCTACCTGTTGCTCGACCTGCACATCGGTATCGACAAGCTGTCGGCCAAGAAAAGCGCCGGCGTGGTCTTCGGTGTCAGCCTGGCGCTGACGCTGGTGTTCGGTCTCAAACTGTTCGGAGTGCTGTAAATGGCCGCCGCTAAAAACTACGGACCCAAGCGCCTGGTCGTCGGCGCGCATTATGGCGTCATGGACTTCATCATCCAGCGCATCACCGCCGTCATCATGGCCGTGTATACGCTGGTACTGCTCATCGGCATCCTGACGATGCCTGCCTTCACGTACGAACACTGGGTCAAGCTGTTCAATTTCTACGTGGGCTTCATTCCGGTTGGCCAGATCCTGGCCTCCCTTGCCTTCTTTGCGTTGGCCTGGCACGCCTGGATCGGTGTGCGCGACATCTGGATGGACTACGTCAAGCCGGTGGGCCTGCGCCTGCTGCTGCAAGTGCTGACGATCCTCTGGTTGATCGGTACGGTCATTTACTTTGCGCAAATCCTCTGGAGCATCTAAGCCGTGGTCTCTGTCCTGAAATCCTTGCCGCGCCGCCAGTTTGATGTGGTGGTCGTTGGCGCCGGTGGAGCCGGCATGCGTTGTTCGCTGCAACTGTCCCAAGCGGGCCTGTCGGTTGCGGTGCTGTCCAAAGTGTTCCCCACGCGTTCGCACACCGTTGCCGCGCAGGGCGGCGTGAGCGCCTCGCTGGGCAACATGAGCGAAGACAACTGGTACTGGCACATGTACGACACCGTCAAGGGGTCGGATTGGCTGGGCGACCAGGACGCCATCGAATTCATGTGCCGCGAAGCCCCGAATGCCGTGTACGAGCTCGAGCACTTCGGCATGCCCTTCGACCGCAACCCCGACGGCACGATCTACCAGCGTCCGTTCGGCGGCCACACCGCCAACTTCGGTGAAAAGCCGGTCCAGCGCGCCTGTGCCGCCGCGGACCGCACCGGCCACGCGCTGCTGCACACCCTGTACCAGCGCAACGTCGCCGCGCGTACCCAGTTCTTCGTCGAATGGATGGCGCTGGACCTGCTGCGCAACGAAGCCGGCGACGTCGTGGGCGTGACCGCCCTCGAAATGGAAACGGGCGAAATCTACATCCTGGAAGCCAAGACCACGGTGCTGGCCACCGGCGGCGCCGGTCGTATCTGGGCCGCTTCCACCAACGCCTTCATCAACACTGGTGACGGCCTGGGCATGGCTGCCCGCGCGGGCATCCCGCTGCAGGACATGGAATTCTGGCAATTCCACCCGACCGGCGTGGCCGGCGCGGGCGTGCTGATCACCGAAGGCGTGCGTGGCGAAGGCGGCATCCTGCTGAACAAGGATGGCGAACGCTTCATGGAGCGCTATGCGCCCACGCTGAAGGATCTGGCTCCGCGCGACTTCGTGTCCCGCTCGATGGACCAGGAAATCAAGGAAGGCCGCGGTTGCGGTCCGGACGGCAGCTACGTGGTGCTCAAGCTTGACCACCTGGGCGCCGACGTCATCAACAAGCGCCTGCCCTCGATCCGCGAAATCGCCATCAAGTTCGGCAACGTCGACCCGATCAAGGAACCGATCCCCGTCGTTCCGACCATCCACTACCAGATGGGCGGCATTCCGGCCAACTACCATGGCCAGGTGCTCACGCGCGAAAACGGCGAGAACAAGATCGTCAACGGCCTGTACGCCATCGGCGAATGCGCCGCGGTGTCGGTGCACGGCGCCAACCGCCTGGGCACGAACTCGCTGCTGGACCTGATCGTGTTTGGTCGCGCCACCGGCAACCACATCGTCAATTCGCACCCGGAACGCCAGCACGCCCACCAGGACGTGCCGCAGCAAGCCGTCGAATTCTCGCTGGACCGCGTGAACAAGCTGGAAGCGCGCACCTCGGGCGAAAAGACGCAAGACATCGGCAACGCCATCCGCTTCTCGATGCAGCGCCACTGCGGCGTGTTCCGCACGCTGGAACTGCTGAACGAAGGCGTGACCCAGATCGAAGACCTGGCCAAGCAAGCCGACAACATCTACTTCAAGGACAAGTCCAAGGTGTTCAACACCGCGCGCGTCGAAGCGCTGGAACTGGCCAACATGACCGAAGTGGCCCGCGCCACGATCAAGTCGGCCGCCAACCGCACGGAAAGCCGCGGCGCCCACGCGCTGGACGACCACCCGACCCGCGACGACGAAAACTGGCTCAAGCACACGCTGTGGTACTCCGAAGGCAGCCGCCTGGATTACAAGCCGGTGCAGATGAAGCCGTTGACGGTCGAGTCCTTCCCGCCCAAGGCGCGTACCTTCTAAGTCCGGATAGAGCCCACTATGAGCACCAAGAGAATCGTCAAGTTCGAAATCTACCGCTACGATCCGGACAAGGACGAGCGCCCGTACATGCAGAAGCTGGAAGTCGAACTCCAGCCCACCGACAAGATGCTGCTCGATGCGCTGGTGCGCATCAAGAACGACGTCGATGACAGCCTGGCGCTGCGCCGCTCGTGCCGTGAAGGCGTGTGCGGTTCGGACGCCATGAACATCAACGGCAAGAACGGCCTGGCCTGCACGACCAACCTTCGCGAACTGAAGGAACCCATCGTGCTGCGCCCGCTGCCGGGCCTGCCCGTCATCCGCGACCTGATCGTGGACATGACGCACTTCTTCAACCAGTACCACTCGGTTCGCCCGTACCTCATCAACGACACGCCGCCGCCCGAAAAAGAGCGCCTGCAGTCGCCCGAGGCCCGTGAAGAGCTGGACGGCCTGTACGAGTGCATCCTGTGCGCGTGCTGTTCCACTTCCTGCCCGTCGTTCTGGTGGAACCCCGACAAGTTCGTCGGTCCGGCCGGCTTGCTGCAAGCCTACCGCTTCATCGCCGACAGCCGCGACGAAGCCACGGGCGACCGCCTGGACAACCTGAACGATCCGTTCCGCCTGTTCCGTTGCCACACCATCATGAACTGCGTCGACGTCTGTCCCAAGGGACTGAACCCGACCAAGGCGATTGGCAAGATCAAGGAACTGATGGTCCGCCGTACGGTCTAGTAGTGAATGTATTGAAGGTGTCACCATGAGCAGGCTTACTGAACTGGAACGGGCGCGTCTGCGTTGGCGGGCGCGCCGCGGCCTGCTCGAAAACGACTTGATCATTACCCGGTATCTGGACGCTTACGAGGCCGAACTTACCGACGATGATGTGGCGGCATTGACCCAGCTGTTCGAGATGGGAGACAACGACCTTCTCGACCTGCTGCTGGCCCGCAAGGAACTCGAAGGCGACCTGGACACCCCCAGGCTTCGGGGCATTATTGGCCAGATGCGCGCACTGTGATTAATTGAGAGGAATAAACATGAACCTGTCTGACAAAAAAGCCACTCTATCCTTCTCGGATGGCAGCGCACCCATTGAGTTCCCTGTCTACAAGGGCACGGTCGGTCCGGATGTGATCGACATCCGCAAGCTGTACGGCCAGACGGGCATGTTTACGTTTGACCCCGGCTTCATGTCGACGGCCGCCTGCGAATCGGGCATCACGTACATCGACGGCGACAAGGGCGAACTGCTTTACCGCGGCTTCCCCATCGAGCAATTGGCCGTCAATTGCGACTTCATGGACATCTGCTACCTGATCCTGAACGGCGAACTGCCCAACCAGGAACAGAAGGCCGACTTCGATTCGCAAGTGACCCATCACACGATGGTGAACGAGCAGCTGCACTTCTTCCTGCGTGGTTTCCGCCGCGACGCCCACCCGATGGCCGTCCTGACGGGCCTGGTGGGCGCGCTGTCCGCGTTCTACCACGACTCGACCGACATCACGAACCCGCAGCATCGCCACATCTCGGCTATCCGCCTGATCGCCAAGATGCCGACGCTGGTCGCGATGGCCTACAAGTACTCGCAAGGCCAACCGTTCATCTATCCGCAGAACGACCTGTCCTACACGGGCAACTTCCTGCGCATGATGTTCGCCACGCCGTGCGAAGACTACAAGGTGAACGAAGTCGTCGAGCGCGCGCTCGACCGCATCTTCATCCTGCACGCCGACCACGAGCAAAACGCCTCGACCTCGACCGTGCGCCTGTGCGGTTCGTCGGGCACCAACCCGTTCGCAGCCATCTCGGCCGGCGTCGCTTGCCTGTGGGGCCCGGCCCACGGCGGCGCCAACGAAGCGTGCCTGCAGATGCTCGAAGAACTGCAAGCCAACGGCGGCATCGCCAAGGTCGGCGAGTTCATGGAGAAGGTCAAGGACAAGAACTCGGGCGTGCGCCTGATGGGCTTTGGCCACCGCGTGTACAAGAACTACGACCCGCGCGCCAAGCTGATGCAGGAAACCTGCAAGGAAGTGCTCTCGGCCCTGGGCCTGGAAAACGACCCGCTGTTCAAGCTGGCCATGGAACTGGAACGCATCGCCCTGTCCGACCCGTACTTCGTGCAGCGCAAGCTGTACCCGAACGTGGACTTCTACTCGGGTATCGTCCAACGCGCCATCGGCATCCCGACCTCGCTGTTCACGGCCATCTTCGCGCTGGCCCGCACGGTGGGCTGGATCGCCCAGTGGAACGAAATGCTGTCCGACCCCGACTACAAGATCGGCCGTCCGCGTCAGCTGTTCACCGGTTCGGTCACGCGCGACGTGCCCCCGATGGACAAGCGTTGATACGCTGCCCGGCATGAACAAGAAACCGCCTTCGGGCGGTTTTTTGTTGCCCGCGTCCGGCCGGGCCTGGTGGCACGCGGCACCCGCTGCATAGGGGCGCGGTTTTGGCGATATCATTGCCGCCATGATTCCGATAGCGCTGCCTTCCGCCGGCTTCTACATCCTGCTTTCCTGCGGCTTCCTGGCCGGCCTCGTGCTGCTGGGCTGGCTGCTGGTCGTGGCCACCAGTTCCGGTGCGCGCCGCACGGTCCGCAAGTACTGGAAGACGTCCAGCCTTGTGTTCCTGGTGCTGCTGGTGCCGTTCGCGTTCTACGCGTGGGTGCAGGCCGTGATCTGGCAGGTGGGGCGCGAAAGCGATCGCGCCGAGGCGGCGCGCAATGTCACCTTGCCGCAGCCGACGACGGTAGGGGGCATTCTGATGCCCGCCGGCACGCGCCTGAAAATGCAGGACGAAGGCCAGCTCGAGACCTATGTCGAGGCCGAATTTCCCCAACCCGTCGCGATGTACGGCGTGCAGGCGTCCAGCGCCAGGCGCTATCTGGATGCCGAGTACGACATGGAAACCTACGTCCTGCGCGGGCGCTATCCCAGTACAGTCATTCTGCGCGGCCCCGGCAGCCAGGCGGTGCTGGGCTGGCAGTGCGATGCCACGCAGGATATCGAACTCGACGTGGCCCGCGATGGCGCGCTGAAGGGCTTGAAACAGTGCGTGCTGGGTGCGGGCAACCGGACCGACGCGCTGGACATTGCCCCGGGTTCCATCGCCTACGGCTCGGACGGCACCGTCTACACCGATGGTTCGCGCGATCCGGACCGCTGGCGCATCGAAATCAAGGACCCGGTGGCGGTCAAGGTGTTCGGCTTGTCGCTGAGCAATCCCAGGATCTACCTGGACGAGGCGCGGCGCCTCTTGCGGGTCAGCGATGCCGAGCTGGCCTGCGCCACGCAGCTGGGGGCGGTCAGCTACGCCGCCGGCACCCAGGTCCGGTCGGTGCGCCGTGGCCGTGGCGACGACCGCGAACCGTACCCCGGCGTGCTGCTGCTCAGCCCCTGGAACGGCCAGGCGGCCAAGCGCGCCGGGCACGACGACGTGCCGGAAGGCATGTCGATCATGCAGACGCTGGGCGGCGAGATCATAGACGTGGTCAAGAACGATACCGTAGGCGTGTACCACTTCGCGACCATCATCGTCGGCGACGACATGCCGCAGGGGCCGACGCGCGCGCGCTGCCCCTGATGCATGCGCGGCGTTACGCGCCGATGCCGCGCGCCATCAGCACGGCGAACAACGGCAGGAAGATGAACAGGTGCGATTCGATCATCACCCAGCGGCGGGCGCGCTTGATCTCGGGCTCGCTCGGCACGAAGCCGGGCTGCTGCCGCGCCTGCTTTGCCCAACGCAGGAAGGCCAGCGTGGGCGGGGCCGAACAGAGACCGATGACGACGAACAGCGTGATCTTGGCGTGAAACCACGGATTGCCCATGTAGAAGGCGGCACCCTTGACACCCAGGGTCAGCCGCAGCACGCCGGTGGCCAGCACGGCGATCGCGCTGAACAGGTACAGCCGGTCGTAGATCACCAGGCGTTTCAGCGCGGCGGGCGTGAGGTCGGGGCGCAGCAGCACCGCTTCGGCGGTCAGCACCACCACCAGCACGAAGATCGCCAGGTAGTGAAACCAGGCCAGGAAGGCGTCGAGCAGCATGGGGAGGCTCCAGGAAAAAAGGGTCAGCCCGATTTTTACCATCCGCCTTTGAGCGGGGCCATCCTGGATTTCTGCTGAGCGATGAAAAAGGGCGCCCCGAGGGGCGCCCTTGCCATGCGTTTATCGCGGTAGAGCGATCAACGGCGCTTCTTGGCGGCTTCGGCGGCTTCCTGCTGCGCATCCACCACGGCCAGGGCCGTCATGTTGACGATGCGGCGCACGGTGGCGCTGGTCGTCAGGATGTGCACCGGGCGGGCGGCGCCCAGCAGGATCGGGCCCATCGCGACGCCATTGCTGCCGGTCATCTTCAGCATGTTGTACGTGATGTTGCCGGTGTCCAGCGTGGGCATGACCAGCAGGTTGGCCGGACCCTTCAGGGTGCTGTCCGGGTAGGCCAGCACGCGGATCTTTTCCGACAGGGCGGCGTCGGCGTGCATTTCGCCGTCGACTTCGAGGTCGGGCGCGCGGTCTTGCACGATCTGGCGGGCGGTGGCCATCTTGCGCGACGATTCCGTGACGCGGCTGCCGAAGTTCGAGTGCGACAGCAGGGCGATCTTGGGCACCACGCCGAAACGCAGCATTTCGTCGGCAGCCTGGATGGTGATGCTGGCGACTTCCTCGGCCGTCGGGTTCTCGTTGACGTGGGTGTCGGTGATGAACAGCGTCTGGTCGGGCAGCATCAGCACGTTCAGGGCGGCGTAGGTCTGGCCTTCCTTCTTGCCGATGATTTCGTCGATGTACTTGAGCTGGTTGTCGTACTTGCTGGCCACGCCGCACAAGAGCGCGTCGGCATCGCCACGACGCAGCAGCATCGCACCGATCAGCGTGTTGTGCTTGCGGATCATCGCCTTGGCGATGGCCGGCGTGACGCCTTCGCGGCCCTTGAGCTGGTAGTACGCGTTCCAGGTTTCGTTGAAGCGGCTGTCGTCTTCGGGATCGACGATCTCGAAGTGCTGGCCGGCGACCAGGCGCAGGCCGAACTTCTTGATGCGCATCTCGATGACCGACGGGCGGCCGATCAGGATCGGGAACGCCAGCTTTTCATCGGCAACCGTCTGCACGGCGCGCAGCACGCGTTCGTCTTCGCCGTCGGCATAGATGACGCGCTTGGGCGCCTTCTTGGCCTGGGCGAACAGCGGACGCATCAGCTGGCCGGAGTGGTACACGAAGCCCATCAGCTTCTGGCGGTAGGCTTCGATGTCTTCGATGGGGCGGGCGGCCACGCCGGAATCGGCGGCGGCCTGGGCCACCGCCGGGGCGATCTGGACGATCAGGCGCGGGTCGAACGGCTTGGGGATTATGTAGTCCGGGCCGAACGCGAGTTCCTGGCCGGCGTAGGCACGGGCCACTTCGTCGTTCTGCTCGGCCTGGGCCAATTCAGCGATGGCCTTCACGCATGCCAGCTTCATTTCTTCGGTGATGCGCGAGGCGCCGGCATCCATGGCGCCGCGGAAGATGAAGGGGAAGCACAGCACGTTGTTGACCTGGTTCGGGTAGTCCGAACGGCCGGTGGCGATGATGCAGTCGGGGCGCGCGGCCTTGGCGACTTCCGGGCGGATTTCCGGTTCCGGGTTGGCCAGCGCCAGGATCAGCGGGCGGTCGGCCATGGTCTTGACCATGTCGGCGGTGAGCACGCCGGCGGTGGAGCAGCCCAGGAAGACGTCGGCGCCGTTGACCACGTCGGCGAGCGTGCGCGCGTCGGTCTTTTGCGCGTAGCGCTTCTTGTTGGCTTCCATGTTTTCATCGCGGCCTTCCCAGATGACGCCGCGCGAATCCACCACGTAGATGTTCTCGCGTTTCACGCCCAGGTGCACCAGCAGGTCCAGGCAGGCGATGGCGGCAGCGCCCGCGCCCGAGCACGCCAGCTTGACCGAGCCGATGTCCTTGTTCACGACCTTCAGACCGTTCAGGATGGCGGCCGACGAGATGATGGCGGTGCCGTGCTGGTCGTCGTGGAAGACGGGGATCTTCATGCGCTCGCGCAGCTTCTTTTCGATGTAGAAGCACTCGGGCGCCTTGATGTCTTCGAGGTTGACGCCGCCCAGCGTGGGCTCGAGCGCGGCGATGATGTCGACCAGCTTGTCCGGATCGTTCTCGGCCAGTTCGATGTCGAACACGTCGATGCCGGCGAACTTCTTGAACAGGCAGCCCTTGCCTTCCATCACGGGCTTGGCGGCCAGCGGGCCGATGTTGCCCAGGCCGAGCACGGCGGTGCCGTTGGTGATCACGCCCACCAGGTTGCCGCGCGAGGTGTACTTGGACGCGGCGTCGTCGCCCTGTTCGAAGATGGCCATGCAGGCGGCCGCCACGCCGGGCGAGTACGCCAGCGACAGGTCGTCTTGATTGGCCAGGGGCTTGGTCGGGGTGACCGAGATTTTGCCGGGGGTGGGATAGGCGTGGTAATCCAACGCCATTTTGGTGAGGGTTTCGTCCATGGGATACAGCCTTTTCGGCGCTAACTTTGGAGGGTGAAAACGGAAAGCAAAAAGCGGGCTCTCGGCCCGCCGTATTCTTTGGGAAATGCTTAGGGAACACCCGTATTTCAACAGAAAGCGGCGCCCATTGGTTGCTGCACCGCAGCGATCTCGCGATTTTGATCACGCCGCGCCGCCGCCGCTGCGTGCGGGTGAATGAGAAAAAAGCCCCGGACGGGGCTTTTTTCCTTTGCCTTTCAGGGGCTTATTGCGCCCAGGGCGGATTGGTCCGAGATTGGGCGTTGAGGGTCTTGCGCAACGTCGCGGCCTGCTCCTGGCGGCCCAGGCTGTCCAGCGCGTGCAACACGATCCAGTCGGCGCTGACTTCGAAGAAGTCGCGCAACTGGGCGCGCGTGTCGCTGCGCCCGAACCCGTCGGTGCCCAGCGTGCGATAGGGCGCCGGCACCCAGGCCCGGATCTGTTCCGGCACGGCGCGTACGTAGTCGCTGGCGGCCACCACCGGCGCGTTGCTGTCGCCCAGGCAGGTGCGCACCCAGTCCGCATCCGGCGCCGTGTCCAGCCCCAACACGCGAGCGCGCTCGGCTTCGCGGCCATCGCGGGCCAGCTCGGAAAAGCTGGTCACGCTCCAGACTTCCGCATCGACGTCGTAGTCGTCGCGCAGGCGGTCGGCGGCCATTTCGGCTTCGCGCAGCATCGGGCCGGCGCCCAGCAGCCGTACCTGCGCCTGTTTACGAGCGGACCGCAGGCGATACATGCCGCGCAGGATGCCTTCGGCCGCGTTGCCGTCCTGCGGCAGGTCGGGCTGCGCCAGGTTTTCGTTGGTGACGGTCAGGTAGAAGAACTCGTCGCGCTGCTCGTCCAGCATGCGGCGCATGCCGTATTCGACGATGACGGCGACTTCGTAGGCGTAGGCCGGATCGTAGGCGCGGCAGTTGGGCACCGTGGCCGCCACGATGTGGCTCGAGCCGTCCTGGTGCTGCAGGCCTTCGCCGCCCAGCGTGGTGCGGCCCGAGGTGGCGCCGACGAGAAAGCCGCGCGTGCGCTGGTCGGCAGCCGCCCAGATCAGGTCGCCGATGCGCTGGAAGCCGAACATCGAGTAATAGATATAGAAGGGCAGCATCGGCAGGCCGTTCACCGAATAGCTGGTGCCCGCGGCCGTCCAGGACGAAATGGCGCCGGCCTCGGTGATGCCTTCTTCCAGGATCTGGCCATCGCGCGCTTCGCGGTAGTACAGCACCGAACCGATGTCTTCGGGCTCGTACAACTGGCCTTGTGCCGAATAGATGCCGATCTGGCGAAACAGGTTGGCCATGCCGAAGGTGCGGGCCTCATCGGCCACGATGGGCACGATGCGCGAGCCGATCTCGGGGTCTTTGAGCAGCGCCGTCAGCATGCGCACGATGGCCATGGTGGACGACATTTCCTTGCCGTCGGCGGCCAGCGCGAAACGCGCCCATTGCTCGACCGCGGGCGGGGCCAGGCGCGGCGCCACGGTATTGCGGCGGGGAATGTGGCCGCCCAGCGCGTCGCGGCGGGCTTGCAGGTGGCGCATTTCGGCGCCGTCGTCGGCCGGCCGGTAGAACTTGAGCGCCAGGCAGTCGGCATCCGAGATCGGCAGGGCGAAGCGGTCACGGAACGCCAGCAGCGCCTCGTCGTCCAGCTTCTTCTGCTGGTGGGTGGTCATCTTGCCCTGGCCCGCGGCGCCCATGCCGAAGCCCTTCTTGGTCTGCGCCAGGATCACGGTGGGCTGGCCGCGGTGGCGCGAGGCGCGGTGGTACGCGGCATGGATCTTGACCATGTCGTGGCCGCCTCGGTGCAGGCGGTCGATGGCTTCGTCGGACCAGTCGGCGACCAGCGCCGCCAGCTCGGGATTCTGGTTGAAGAAGTGGGCGCGATTGAAGGCGCCGTCGTTGGCGGCGAAGGTCTGGAACTGGCCGTCGACCGTGTTGGCGAAGGCGCGCGCCAGGGCGCCCGTGGTGTCGCGCCGCAACAGGGCGTCCCAGTCGCTGCCCCAGACCAGCTTGATGACGTTCCAGCCGGCGCCGGCGTACAGGGTTTCCAGTTCGTCGATGATGCGGCCATTGCCGCGCACCGGGCCGTCCAGGCGTTGCAGGTTGCAGTTGACGACGAACACCAGGTTGTCGAGTTTTTCGCGGGCGGCCAGCGTCAGGGCAGCAATGGATTCCGGCTCGTCCATTTCGCCGTCGCCGAAGATGCCCCAGACCTTGCGGTCGCCGCCGGGCACCAGCGAACGGTGCTCCAGGTAGCGCATGAAGCGGGCCTGGTAGATGGCGTTGATGGGGCCGATGCCCATGGACCCGGTGGGAAACTGCCAGAAATCCGGCATCAGCCACGGATGCGGGTACGACGACAGGCCGCGCAGGCCACGCGAGGTGGCGGTGATTTCCTGACGGAAGTGCGCCAGGTCGTCTTCCTTCAGGAAGCCTTCCAGGTAGGCGCGGGCGTAGACGCCGGGCGCCGAATGCGGCTGCATGTAGACCAGGTCGCCCGGCCCGTCAGGCGTCGAGGCCCGGAAGAAATGGTTGAAGCCCACCTCGAACAGGTCGGCTGCCGAGGCGTAGCTGGCGATGTGGCCGCCCAGTTCGCCGTGCGCCTGGTTGGCGCGCACCACCATGGCCAGCGCGTTCCAGCGGTTGATGCGGGCGATGCGCTCTTCGACCGCCAGGTTGCCGGGAAAGGGCGGTTCCTGGTCGGCGGGAATGGTGTTCAGGTAGGCGGTGCGCGTCTGGCTGTTGGCGCGCAGGCCCAGCGAGGCGGCGTGGCTCAGCAGGTTGTCCAGCACATAGCCCGCCCGGTCGGCGCCCGAGGCCTCGACCAGGGACTGCAGGCCGTCACGCCACTCGGCGGTTTCGGCGGGGTCGGCGTCTTGCCGGAGGTCTTGCCCGGCGGGCGAATGGCTGGCGTCACACATGATGGTTTTGTCTCCTTGTAGCGTCCATGCTAGACCTGTCCCAGGGGCATGGGTTATCAAAACCTGGGGGAGAAACCCTGGCTTTCAGCATAATCGGTTGTCGAAATTCAGGTGGACGGCAGGATCTGCTGCCGAATGCCGCTTACGGCTGGTGACCACCCGGTGGACGTTGAAGCGCTAGAATTCGCGCTTCAGAAAAAACAAACCGGCAACCAACAGGGCGGACACGCTCTGATAGCCGGGGTGCGCCCGTCTTTTCGGCGGGTGGCGTCCCGGCCAGTAAAGGGAGACTTCAATGACTCAACCCACCCGCGTCCCGGCCGATGTCACGCTACCGGAATTGACGTTCCGCGGCGTCTTGCTGGGCGCGCTGATCACCATCATCTTCACTGCTTCCAACGTGTTCCTGGGGCTGAAAGTCGGCCTGACGTTCTCGTCGGCCATCCCGGCGGCGGTGATTTCCATGTCGGTGCTGCGTCTGTTCAAGGACGCCAACATCCTGGAAAACAACATGGTGCAGACGCAGGCCTCGGCGGCCGGCACGCTGTCCTCCATCATTTTCATCCTTCCTGCCCTGGTCATGATGGGCCACTGGCAAGGCTTTCCGTTCTGGCAGACGCTGGGCATCTGCGCCGCAGGCGGCATGCTGGGCGTGATGTTCACGATTCCGCTGCGCCACGTGATGGTGGTGCAGAGCGACCTGCCGTATCCCGAAGGCGTGGCCGCGGCCGAGATCCTGCGCGTCGGCAGCGCCGAACGGGCCCAGGACGCGGCGGAAGAAGCCGGACGTGCGCCGGCCAAGCCGGCGGCCACCGGCATGGGCGATATCGTCAGCGGCGGCGTGGTGGCGGCGGCCGTCAGCTTCGCCGCCAGCGGCCTGCGGGTGCTGGGCGACGGTGTCAGCGGCTGGTTTTCGCTGGGCGGCGCCGTGTTCCGGCTGCCGATGGGCTTTTCGCTGGCGCTGTTGGGGGCTGGCTACCTGATCGGCATCGTGGCCGGCCTGGCCATGCTGGTCGGGCTGCTGATCTCGTGGGGCATCGCGGTGCCCATCCTGACCGCCATGACCGACATTCCCGCCAACATGTCGCTGGAAAAATTCGCCACCGGCCTGTGGGCCTCGCAGGTGCGCTTCATTGGCGCCGGGGTGATCGGCGTGGGCGCCATCTGGACGCTGGCCACGCTGTTCATGCCGATGGCGCGTGGCGTCAAGGCGTCGTTCTCGGCGCTGACCCGCGCGGGCGCGGCCCGTGCCGGCCAGGCGCCGCGCACCGAGCGTGACCTGTCGGCGGGCTGGATCTCGGTGGTCACGCTGGTGCTGGTGGCGGTATTGGTCATCACCTTCCAGGTGTTCCTGGCGGGGGCGCCGCTGTCGGCCACCGCGGTCTGGAAGCTGGTGGCCTACGCGGTGCTGTTCGCCTTCGTGTTCGGCTTTCTGGTGGCAGCCGCCTGCGGCTACATGGCGGGCCTGGTGGGCTCGTCGACCAGCCCGATCTCGGGCGTGGGCATCGTGGCCATCGTGCTGGTGTCGCTGCTGATGCTGGCCCTGGGCGGCGAGCTGCTGGCGGTGCAGAACGGCGTGCAGATGGCGATCGCGCTGGCGATCTTCAGTACGTCTGCCGTGGTGGCGGTGGCGTCGATTTCCAACGACAACCTGCAAGACTTGAAGACCGGCTGGCTGGTGGGCGCTACGCCCTGGCGCCAACAGGTGGCGCTGCTGATTGGCTGCGTGGTCGGCGCGGCCGTGATTTCGCCGGTGCTGGAACTGCTCTACAACGCCTACGGCTTTGCCGACGCCATGCCGCGCGAAGGCATGGACCCCGGCCAGGCGCTGTCGGCGCCGCAGGCGACGCTGATGCTGGCGATTGCACGCGGCATCTTCACGCACCAATTGAACTGGACCATGATCCTGATCGGCATGGCGGTGGGCGTCGCGCTGATTGCGGTGGACGAAGTGCTCAAGCGCACTTGCAAGGTGGCCCGCATTCCGGTGCTGGCGGTGGGTATCGGCATCTATCTGCCGCCTACTGTGGCCGCGCCCATCGTGGCCGGCGCGCTGCTGGCCTGGCTGCTGGAACGCGCGCTGCGCCGCCGTGCCCAAGCCGCGGGCAAGTCCTACGAGCCGTTCGCCGTTGCGGCCAACCGCCGCGGCGTGCTGATTGCCTCGGGCCTGATCGTGGGCGAAAGCCTGGTGGGCGTGGTGATGGCCGCCATCATCGGCGCCGCGGGCACCGACGCGCCGCTGGCGATTGCCGGCGAAGGTTTTGCCCGCACGGCGTCGTTCCTGGGGCTGGCGGTGTTTGCGGCGGTGGCGGTGCTGTTCTGGCGCCGCGTGATGCGTCTGGCGTAGACCGGCAGCGCAGCAAGAAGAGGGGCGGCGCGGGAGGGCTGCGCCGCGCCCATCCCCGCAATGGCCGACGTCAGTGTTTTTCGGCTTGCAGCGCCGCCGCGATGACGGCGCGTTCGTCGCAGGCGGCGCCGTTCAGGAAGGCATTGAGCAGCACGGCCGATATCGACGCCAGCAAGATGCCGGATTCCAGCAGCGTATGCAGCGAGTGCGGCAGCCACTGTTTGAAGTCGGGCGCGATCAGCGGCACCATGCCGATGCCGATCGACACCGCCACGATCATGGCGTTGTGGCGATTGCCCTTGAAATCCACGCCTGAAAGAATGCGGATGCCGGTGGCAGCCACCATGCCGAACATGACGATGCCGGCGCCGCCCAGCACCACCGTGGGCAGGGACTCCACCAGCGCAGCCATCTTGGGCAACAGGCCCAGCACGATCAGGATCACGCCGCCGGCCACGCAGACATAGCGGCTTTTCACGCCGGTCACCGCAACCAGCCCGACGTTCTGCGAAAAGCTGGTGTACGGAAAGGTGTTGAACACGCCGCCGATCACGGTGCCCAGGCCATCGGTGCGCAAGCCACGGGCCAGGTCCTGCTGGCCGACCTTGCGGCCGGTCATCTCGCCCAGTGCCAGGAACATGCCGGTGGATTCGATCATCACCACCACCATGATGAGCGACATGCTGAGGATCAGCATCGGGTCGAACTGCGGCATGCCGAAATGAAATGGCAGCACCACGTCGACCCATTCGGCGCGGCCGACTTTCTCGAAGGTCATGATGCCGAGCGTCGAGGCCGCCACCGCGCCGATCACGATGCCCAGCAGCACCGAAATGTTGGCGACAAAGCCGCGCGCATACTTGACGATCAGCAGGATGGTCAGCAGCACCAGCGCGGCCACGGCCAGCCCGGCCGGATCGGCATAGCGCGGATTCAGCATCGACGGCATGATGGCGAAGCCTTGGGGCACGGGCGGCAACGGACTGCCGGGTGAGGTTGCCTGCGCCAGCCACTGTGCGTAGGCGGGATCGACGATGACCGGCGCGGTCGGGCCGGCCGGGTTGCCGAAGATCCAGTTGATGCCTACGCGCATCAAGGTGATGCCGATCAGCGTGATAATCGTGCCGGTGACCACGGGTGGAAAAAACCGCAGCATCTTGCTGATCAGCGGCGCGATCAGCATTGACACGATGCCCGCACCGATGATGGTGCCGAACAGGGTCTGCGCGCCCGCCGTGCCCGGATGGGTGTTGGCCATGGCCACCATGGGTGCCACCGACGCGAACGTTACGCCCATCATCACCGGCAGCTTGATGCCGAACCACTGCGTGGCGCCCAGCGCCTGGATCAGGGTGACAAGGCCACAGCAGAAGAGGTCGGCCGAAATCAGCATCGCCACTTCGGCGGGCGACAGGTTCAGGGCGCGGCCGACGATCAGCGGCACGGCCACGGCGCCGGCATACATCACCAGCACATGTTGCAGACCCAGTGCCGCGAGTTTGCCAGTGGGCAGACGCTGGTCGACGGGATGAACCTCGGGGGACACGCGGGATGCTGCCTGCATAGCCAAATCTCCTGGCGGAGTAGGGATGTCGGTCGGGGGAAATTCCTGTGGCGCTTATCTGTGTACTGAAAATGTATACAAAACAAATGGTGGGCTGAATAGAGGAAAACCCGGTGGAAACGTGGGCGCTGTGCTCAGGGGGGATGGCATGGCCCGTCGGGCCTGAAAAACGCAGCGGCGAGCTACACGTGCACCGGACGGGGGCAGGAAAATCGTGAGAATGGTGTCCTGAGCCGGCCAGCTTGCAGCTGGCCGGACAGATCGCTCGGTCAGATCTTTCCGGACAGACCGGGTCGACAGATCATTTAGGGCAGATCGACCCTTTCAGGCCGGCTGGAGCAGATCGGCCAGCGTGCGCGCGATGACCTTGGTGGCGCGGCGCAGGTCTTCGAGCACGACGCGTTCGTCGCTGCGCTTGGCGTGCGATTCAAGCACCGTGCGCGGGCCCGCGCCGTAGATCACGCCGGGAATGCCGGCTTCGGCATACAGCCGCACGTCGGTGTAGAGCGGCGTGCCCATGGCCGGGATCGGTTCGCCGAAGATGGCTTCGCCGTGCTTCTGGATCGCGCTGACGAGCGGCTGGTTGCCGGGCAGGGGGCGCATGGAATTGGCCAGCAGCAGGCGCTTGATCTCGACCTGGATGCCGGGCGCTTGCGCCGCGGCTTCCTGGATGATGCGGCGGATGTCGGCTTCGACGTCGGTGGCGTTTTCTTCGGGGATCATGCGGCGGTCGAGCTTGAAGCTGACCTTGCCCGGCACCACGTTGGTGTTGGTGCCGCCTTCGATGCGTCCGATATTCAGGTAGGGATGGCTGATGCCGGGCACCTGCGAGGTGACCTGCCGGTACAGCGTGTTCTGGGCGTACAGCGCATTCAGGATCTTGACCGCGCCCTGCAGCGCATCCACGCCGCTGGCCGGAATGGCGGCATGGGCCATCTTGCCGTGTACGGTCACTTCCATTTGCAGGCAACCGTTGTGCGCAGTGACGACTTCATAGCTGAAGCCGGCGGCGATCAGCAGGTCGGGTTGGGTCAGCCCCTGGCGCAGCAGCCAGCCGGGGCCGAGCAGGCCGCCGAATTCTTCGTCGTACGTGAAATGCAGTTCGACCGAGCCGTGCGTGGGCCGGGCAACGGCTTCCAGCGCTCGCACGGCGAAGGTGAAGCTGGCGAAGTCGCTTTTGCTCACCGCGGCGGCGCGGCCGTACAGGCTGCCGTTGTCGATCTCGGCGCCATAGGGATCGTGTTGCCAGCCGTCGCCGGGCGGTACCACGTCGCCGTGCGCATTGAGCGCCACGCGCAGGCCGGGGCCGTATTCACGCCGCACGATCAGGTTGGTGATGGATTGCAGGCCGTAGTCGCGGACTTCCTGGTCGGGCACGGCGTGCGCTTCGGCGTCGAAGCCGAAGTCTTGCAGCAGTTCGGCGGTGCGCACGGCGTGCGGCGCGTTGTTGCCGGGCGGCGTGTCGGTGGGCACGCGCACCAGGGATTGCAGGAAGCGGACTTCTTCGTCGAAGTGGGCGTCGACCCAGGCGTCAAGGCGGGCGTAGTCGGTCATGGGGTGTCTAGCGAGTGGAAATGTCGTGGGCAAGATCGTCCAGCAGGCCTTGCATGGCCTGCGCAGCCAGCTGCATGTCGTCTCGGGTGGTGGATTCGCGGGGGTTGTGGCTGATGCCGGCGTTCTGGCCACGCACGAACAGCATGGCTTGCGGCATGACCTCGTGCAGTTTCATGGCGTCGTGGCCGGCGCCGCTGGGCATGCGGTGCACGGGCACGCCCAGGGCGTCGACCGCGCGTTCCCAGCGTTGCTGCCAGTCGGGCGCGCTGGGGGCCGCCGAGGCGCGCATGGTTTCCTCGAGCGTGTAGCGTACGCCGCGCCGCTCGCACAGGGCCGCCAGTTCGGCCAGCACATCATTGACCAGGGCGTCGCGCTGCGGGTCGCTGGGCGCACGCAGGTCCAGGCTGAAGCGGCATTCGCCGGGCACCACGTTGATCGAGCCGCTGGGCACTTCCAGCATACCGATGGTGCCGACCGAGTCGCCGTCGCGGGCGGCGCGCTGTTCGAGATACAGCGCCAGTTCGGCGGTGGCCGCGGCCGCATCGCGCCGGCGGTTCATGGGGGTGGTACCGGCGTGGCAGGCCACGCCCAGCACCTGCACCTGATAGCGCACGCTGCCGTTGATGGACGTGACGATACCCAACGGCAGCCCCATTTCGTACAGCACCGGGCCTTGTTCGATATGGACTTCGATGAAGCCCAGGTAGCGGCTGGGATCGCGCCGCAACTTGGGGATGTCGTCGATGCACAGGCCGGCGTGCTGCATGGCCTCGCGCAGGGGGATGCCCTGTGCGTCTTTCTGGTCCAGCCATTGCGGCTTGAAATCGCCGATCAGGGCGCCGGAACCGAGGAAGGTGGCGCGATAGCGCTGGCCTTCCTCTTCGGCAAAGCCGATGACTTCAAGGTGATAGGGCAGGCGACGGCCTTGGCGGTGCAGTTCGCGCACGCAGGCCATCGGCACGAAGATGCCCAGCCGGCCATCGTATTTGCCGCCGTTGCGCACGGTGTCGTAGTGGCTGCCGGTCATCAGCGTGAGCGCGTCGGGCCGATCGGCGTGGTAGCGGCCCACCACGTTGCCGACGGCATCGATTTCGACTTCGTCGAAGCCGCAATCGCGCATCCAGTGCGAGATGCGCTGCGCGCAGGCGCGATGCGCGTCGGTCAGGTAGGTGACGGTGAGCTGGCCCTTTTCGGCGTAGCCTGGGTCGCTGTGGGCGGCCAGGCGTTCCTGCCAGTCCCAGATATCGTTGCCCAGCGTCAGGTCCTGGCCGAACTTGTCGGCCAGGCGCAATTGGGCGATGCGGTGGATGTTGCGCAGGGCTTCGTCGCGTTCGATGTCGGGCGGGTTTTCCAGCCGGCGCGCGAATTCATCGATGATCTGCGCGCGGGTGAGGCCGGTGCCGCGCGCACCGCGCACGGCCAGGATGAGCGGGAAGCCGAAACGGGCGTTGTAGTCGGCGTTCAGTTGCTGCAGGCGGTTGAATTCCTCGGGCGAGCACTGCGTCAGGCCCGCCTGGGTCTGTTCGTGGGCGGATTCTGCCGTGAGGTCCTGGCGCACCATGGCACGGCCAGCCAGTTCGGGGTGGGCGCGAATGAGCGCCAGGCGTGCATCCAGCGGGGCGGCGTCGACGGCACGCTGCAACTGGTCCTGCAGATGCGCGAGCGACCGGAACGGCCGGGCCTCGAGGGCTTGACGGGCGATCCAGGGCGAATGCTCGTACACGCCGTCGAGCATTGCGCAAGCCGCATCGGGCGCGGCGGCATTGAGTTGTTCCAGGGTAGAGGCCATGGTGGCGGGGCTCAACGGTTGGGGGTGTAAGGATGGGTGGCCTTCCAGTGCCGGGCGATATCCAGCCGCCGGCACACCCAGACGCGGTCGTGCCGGGCGATGTGGTCCAGGAAGCGCTGCAGTGCCGTGATGCGGCCCGGACGGCCGAGCAGACGGCAATGCATGCCGATGCTGAGCATCTTGGGCGCTTCGTCGCCTTCGGCATAAAGCGCGTCGAAGCTGTCTTTCAGGTACTGGAAGAAGGGGTCCGCATGCGAGTAGCCCTGCGGCAGCGCGAAGCGCATGTCGTTGCAATCCAGCGTGTAGGGCACGATCAGTTGCGGCGCGACAGTGCCGTCGGTCTTTTGCACCCGCATCCAGAAGGGCAGGTCGTCGCCGTAGTAGTCGCTGTCGTATTCGAAGCCGCCGTAGTCGGCCACCAGGCGGCGGGTGCGCGGGCTGTCGCGCCCGGTGTACCAGCCCAGCGCGCGCTGGCCGGTGAGCTGGGTGATGGCGTCCATGCCCAGCCGCATGTGTTCGCGTTCGGTGGCTTCGTCGACGTTCTGGTAGTGAATCCAGCGCCAGCCGTGGCAGGCGATTTCGTGGCCAAGTTCGACGAAGGCCGCGGTCAGTTCCGGATGGCGTTGCAGCGCCATGCCGACGCCGAAGACGGTCAGCGGCAACTGGCGCTTTTCGAATTCGCGCAGGATGCGCCAGACGCCGGCCCGCGAACCGTATTCATAGATGCCGTCCATGCTGATATGGCGGTCGGGATAGCTGGCCGGATTGAACATCTCGGACAGGAACTGTTCGGACCCGGCGTCGCCATGCAGGACGTGGTTTTCGCCGCCTTCTTCGTAGTTCAGCACGAATTGCACGGCGATGCGTGCGCGGTCGGGCCATTGCGCATGCGGCGGGTTGCGGCCGTAGCCGACCAGGTCACGGGGGTAGGGCAGCGTGGAATCGTAGAGGGCCATGGCGGGTGAGGCGTGAGGCCGGCAGGCGCCGGCGGCGGTTGATCTGGGTGGGCTGGGTTGGCTGGCCCTGCGGCCAGCGACCGTGTCGTTCATGATGGGCTAAACAATAGCTGGAAAGCAAGAACGTGTATACAATTTCTGTACATCATCCAGGATAACCATGAGACGGCCGGGCACCGCCCCGGCACCAGGAGACACCATGGGCTTGACCACGCACGTACTCGATACCATGCACGGCTGCCCGGCCGCCGGCATGTCGTTGGCGTTGTATGCCACGGACGGCGACACGGCCACGCCGATCAGCCGCCACACCTTGAATACCGACGGTCGTACGGCCGGCCCGCTGTTTTCCGATGGCGACCTGAAGGCCGGCACCTATCGCCTGGTGTTCGACGTGGCGGGCTACTTCAAGGCGCGGGGCGTGGCGCTGCCCGAACCCAACTTCCTGAACCGCGTCAGCCTGGACTTCGGCGTGGCCCGCACCGACCAGCACTATCACGTGCCGCTGCTCGTCAGCCCCTGGAGCTACTCCACCTATCGGGGTTCCTGATCCCCCTCATCAGGGTATTCCTGATGCGCGGCCACGCGGCAAAGCGTGGTTTCGCGTACAAAATATGCATACAATTCTTTAGATCTTGATCGCAGCGGTGCGGGGCCCGACGGCCTTGTGCGCGATCTGTCTTCTGCTTACAGCGCCCGCGGTGGTAGGCAGTGTGGCGGCGCCCATTCCCGGCCCGCCCGCTGCGAGGGGCATGAATGGAAAGCTACTACCTGGATTGGGTCAACCTGCTGCTGCGTTGGGCCCACATCATCACCGGCATCGCCTGGATCGGCACGTCGTTCTACTTCGTCATGCTGGACAACAGCCTGGAGAAACCGCGCGACCCGGAATCTCTTGAAAAAGGCGTGGGTGGCGAACAATGGGCGCTGCACGGCGGCGGCTTCTACAACATGCAGAAGTACGCGGTGCAGCCCAAGAAGCTGCCTGAACACCTGCACTGGTCGTTCCTGGAAAGCTACAGCACCTGGGTCACCGGCTTCCTGCTGTTCTCCATGTCCTATTTGTGGAATGCCAGCACGTACTTGATCGACCGCTCAAAGATGGATTGGGCGCCGTCGACCGCGGTGATCGTGGCGTTGGCCTTCTTCGTGGCATTTTGGTTTGTGTACGACGGCATCTGTCGTTTGTTCGGCCGCGGCAAGCACGGCGATCGCATCGTCGGCGTGCTGGTGGCCTTGTTCATCGTGCTGGCGTCGTGGCTGGCCTGCCAGTGGTTCGCCGGCCGCGCCGCCTTCCTGCTGGTGGGCGCCATGATGGCCACCACCATGAGCGCCAACGTGTGCTTCTGGATCATTCCAGGGCAGCGCCGCAACGTAGCCGCGATGCGCGCGGGCAAGCCGGTGGACCCGGCCAACGGCCAGCGCGGCAAGCAGCGCAGCGTGCACAACACCTATTTCACGCTGCCGGTGGTGTTCGCAATGATGAGCAACCACTACAGCTTCACGTACACGCATGCCTACAACTGGATCGTGCTGCTGCTCATCATGCTGGGCGGTGCGGCCATCCGGCAGTTCTTCGTGGTGCGCCATCGTTTCAAGCTGGGCAATGCGCGCAACCCGTGGCCTTATGCGCTGCTGGGCGTGGCGGTGCTGGGCCTGACCATCGTCTGGATGCAGCCGGCGCCGGTGGCCGCCGCCGTTGCCGTGCCCGCGCCAGCCGCGGTGTCGTATGCCGAGGTGCGCCAGGTGTTCGAACAGCGTTGCCTCCTGTGCCATGGCGAGCAGGTGCAGATGAAGGGCGTGCGGCTGGATTCCCCCCAGCAGGTCGCCACCCATGCGCAGGCGGTGTACCAGCAGGCGGTCGTGTCCAAGATCATGCCGATGGGCAATTCCACGGGCATGACCGAGGATGAACGCGCTTTGTTGGGGGCTTGGTTCAAGGCCGGCGCCAAGACGGAATAGGGTGCCTCGAGCCTTGCGGCTGCCCCAGGGGGGGGCAGTCGGCCGTTGAGGGGCGGCTGGCGGGATGCGTCTGACTGGCGATGACCAACGAAGGTCAGCGCAAATCCCCCGCTGGCCAACCCATCGCGCCGAAGCCGGCCGCGCAGAATCCTGCCTCAGCCGTTGCGGTACAGAAAGCTGTAGGCGTTGATCGCCGGCACCCCCCCTAGATGCGCGTACAGCACCCGGGAGCCCGCCGGGATTTCCCCGCGGCGCACGATGTCCATCATGCCCTGCATGGATTTCCCCTCGTACACCGGGTCGGTCATCATGCCCTCCAGGCGGGCGCACTGGCGGATGGCGTCGTTGGTTTCCGCCGACGGCAGGCCGTAGGCGGGGTAGGCGTAGCGGGTGTCCAGCACCACGTCGCTGTCGGTGATGGGGCGGTCCAGGCCGACGAGGTCGGCGGTGCGCCGTGCGATGCGCAGGATCTGGGCGCGGGTCTGGTCCGGCGTGGCCGAGGCGTCGATGCCGATCACCCGGTCGGCGCGGCCGTCGGCGGCAAAGCCCACCACCATGCCGGCCTGCGTGCTGCCGGTGACGGCGCAGACCACGATGTAGTCGAACTTGAAACCCAGTTCGGCCTCTTGCCGGCGCACTTCCTCGGCGAAACCTACGTACCCCAGCCCGCCCAGTTCATGGTCGGATGCGCCCGCGGGAATGGCATAGGGCTTGCCGCCGCGCTTTCGTACGTCTTCCAGGGCTTCTTCCCAGCTGCGCCGAAAGCCGATGTCAAAGCCCTGGTCCACCAGGCGCACGTCCGCGCCCATCAGCCGGCTCATCATGATGTTGCCGACCCGGTCGTAGACCGCGTCTGAATAGTCGACCCAGTTTTCCTGCACCAGCACGCAGGCCAGGCCGAGCTTGGCGGCCACGGCCGCCACCATGCGGGTGTGGTTGGACTGGATGCCGCCGATGGTGACCAGGGTGTCGCAGCCTTGTTCCAAGGCCTGCGGAATCAGGTATTCCAGCTTGCGCAGCTTGTTGCCGCCGAAGGCCAGGCCGCTATTGCAGTCTTCACGCTTGGCGTAGATCTCGACCTTGCCGCCCAGGTGGGCGGACAGGCGCTCGAGCTTTTCGATGGGGGTGTCGCCGAAGGTCAGGCGGTGGCGGGGAAAGCGTTGCAGATCCATGCGGGCTCCTGGATGTCGGGGTCCGGGCGAGACTTGCCGCGGATGGAAAATCATAGGAATCGCAGGGTTTTTCGGTCAATTGCGTATTTTTTTAAATTCGACGATTTAAATTTTCTTCATGGATTATTTTTGGATTTAATATTTATAAAAATAAATATCCGAAGAAATTAAATTTTCAGGGACGCATTGAATGACTGCCATCGCCGGGCTGGATCGCATCGATCGCCACATCCTGCGCCTGCTGCAGCAGGACGCACAGATCACCAACCTGGACTTGAGCGCGCGGGTGCATC
Source organism: Achromobacter sp. FW305-C-28 (assembly GCF_058783235.1). NCBI lineage: Bacteria > Pseudomonadati > Pseudomonadota > Betaproteobacteria > Burkholderiales > Alcaligenaceae > Achromobacter > Achromobacter sp. FW305-C-28. The sequence goes on from NZ_JBYSYL010000001.1 coordinate 605,706, forward strand.
TCAGCCCCGCCGCCTGCCTGAGGCGGGTCGAAAAGCTGAAGGCCGAAGGCATCATCAAGAAGACGGTCGCGTTGCTCGAGCCGGCCGAGGTCGAGATGGCCACGCTGGTCATCGTGGGTGTGGTGCTGGACCGTTCCACGCCCGACTCCTTCACCGACTTCGAAGCCGCCGCCCGCGGCATCAGCGGCTGCCTGGAATGCCACCTGGTGGCGGGGGAGTTCGACTACTTCCTGATGCTGCGCATCCGCGACCTGGAACGCTTCAACAAGCTGCACGCGGGCGAGATCATCAAGCTGCCCGGGGTGCGCCAGATCCGTACTTTTTTCGTGCTGAAAGAGATTCTGTCGACCACTGAACTGCCGGTCTGACGAGGCTTATGCGCAACACCCTGTGCGAGGGCACAAAAAAATGCCGCAATGCGGCAATTTTGGTTAGCGGAATTTGGTGGTGCGTAGACGGCGTTTTTGCAGGGGTTCGACGGACATTCCAACACTGCATGAAGCCATTCCACAGACGCTTTTGCGTCACGCAAACGCAAGAAGACGCCCTTAAACTCAAAGGGTTATACTTTCATTTATACGGCTATCAAGGCTTGTACGCGCCTTCTGCCCCTGCTATCCGCTCAACGGGAAGCCCGTGTCGCGGAAGGTTTTCCTGCATCGTGTCGAGTGAAGCACTCGTAAAGGTGAAGCGATATGTCTTCGGAAATAGAATCTCTATCCACGTCTTATCTCTTTGGGGGTAACGCCCCTTATGTTGAGGAGCTTTACGAAGCCTACCTCGACAATCCCGGTTCGGTACCTGACAACTGGCGCGAATACTTCGACCAGCTGCAACATGCTCCCGCTACCGACGGCCAGGAATCCACCCGCGACCAGGCCCACGCTCCCATCGTCGAATCGTTCGCCCAGCGCGCCAAGGCCAATGCCTTCGTGCAACGCGCCGCCGAACCCGACCTGAGCGTCGCCACCAAGCAAGTGTCGGTGCAATCGCTGATTGCCGCCTACCGCTCGCTGGGTTCGCGCTGGGCTGACCTGGATCCGCTCAAGCGCCAGGAACGTCCGCCGATCCCCGAACTCGATCCGGCCTTCTACGGCCTGACCGAAGCCGATCTGGACCAGACCTACTCGGCCACCAACACCTACTTCACGACCGCCAGCACGATGACGCTGCGCGACATCCTGAAGGCGCTGCGCGACACGTACTGCCGCAGCATCGGTGCTGAATTCACGCACATCTCCGACCCCGCCGCCAAGCGCTGGATCCAGGAACGCCTGGAAACCACCCTGGGCGCGCCCGCCTACTCGGTCGAAGAAAAGCGCCACATCCTGCAGCAGCTGACCGAGTCCGAAGGCCTCGAGCGCTTCCTGCACACCAAGTACGTCGGCCAGAAGCGCTTCTCGCTGGAAGGCGGCGAAAGCTTCATCGCCTCGATGGACGAAGTGGTGAATCATGCCGGTGAAAACGGCGTCCAGGAAATCGTGGTCGGCATGGCCCACCGCGGCCGCCTGAACCTGCTCGTGAACATCATGGGCAAGATGCCTGGCGACCTGTTCGCCGAGTTCGAAGGCAAGCACGCCGAAGGCCTGACCGACGGCGACGTGAAGTACCACAACGGCTTCTCGAGCGACCTGTCGACCCGTGGCGGTCCGGTGCACCTGTCGCTGGCGTTCAACCCGTCCCACCTGGAAATCGTCAACCCCGTGGTCGAAGGCAGCGCACGCGCCCGCCAAGAACGCCGCGGCGATGCCGAAGGCAAGCAAGTGCTGCCGGTGCTGGTGCACGGCGACGCGGCTTTTGCCGGCCAGGGCGTCGTGATGGAAACCCTGAATCTGGCCCAGACCCGCGGCTACGGCACGGGCGGCACGCTGCACATCGTCATCAACAACCAGATCGGTTTCACCACGTCCGACCCGCGTGACTCGCGTTCGACGCTGTATTGCACCGACGTGGTCAAGATGATCGAAGCGCCGGTGTTCCACGTCAACGGCGACGATCCCGAAGCCGTCGTGTTCGTCACCAAGCTGGCCCTGGACTACCGCCTGCAGTTCCGCCACGACATCGTCGTGGACATCGTCTGCTTCCGCAAGCTGGGCCACAACGAGCAAGACACCCCGTCGCTGACGCAGCCCCTGATGTACAAGCGCATCGGCCACCACCCGGGCACGCGCAAGCTGTACGCCGACAAGCTGACCACGCAAGGCGTGCTGGCCGAAGGCGAAGCCGACCAGCTGGTCAAGGACTACCGCCAGCTGATGGAAGACGGCCAGCGCACCATCGAACCGGTGCTGACCGATTACAAGAGCAAGTACGCGATCGACTGGTCGCCGTTCCTGGGCGCCAAGTGGACCGACCAGGCCGACACCGCCGTGCCGCTGGCTGAACTCAAGCGCATCGGCGAACGCATCACCACCGTGCCGGAAGGCTTCACGGTGCACCCGCTGGTCGCCAAGCTGCTGAACGACCGCCGCACCATGGCCAAGGGCGAAATGAACCTGGACTGGGGCATGGGCGAACACCTTGCCTTCGCGACCCTGGTGTCCTCGGGCTACGCCATCCGCATCACCGGCCAGGATTCGGGCCGCGGTACGTTCACGCACCGCCACGCCGTGCTGCACGACCAGAACCGCGAACGCTGGAACGACGGCACCTACATCCCGCTGCAGAACGTCTCGGAAGGCCAGGCGCCGTTCACCGTGATCGACTCCGTGCTGTCCGAAGAGGCGGTGCTGGGCTTCGAATACGGTTACTCCAGCGCTGAACCGAACACGCTGACCATCTGGGAAGGCCAGTTTGGCGACTTCGTCAACGGCGCCCAGGTCGTGATCGACCAGTTCATCAGCTCCGGCGAAGCCAAGTGGGGCCGCCAGTCGGGCCTGACCCTGATGCTGCCGCACGGCTACGAAGGCCAAGGCCCCGAGCACTCGTCGGGCCGTATCGAGCGCTTCCTGCAGCTGTGCGCCGACAACAACATGCAAGTGGTTCAGCCGACCTCGGCCTCGCAGATCTTCCACGTCCTGCGTCGCCAGATGATCCGCCCGTTCCGCAAGCCGCTGGTGCTGTTCACGCCGAAGTCGCTGCTGCGCAACAAGGACGCGGGTTCGCCCCTGACCGACCTGGCCGGCGGCAGCTTCCGCCCGGTCATCGGTGAGGTCGACGAGGCTATCGACGCCAGCAAGGTCAAGCGCGTGCTGGCTTGCTCGGGCAAGGTGTACTACGACCTGGTCAACGCCCGCCGCGAGCGTGGCGCCGACAACGTCGCCATCGTCCGCGTCGAGCAGCTCTACCCGTTCGCGCACAAGTCTTTCGAGACCGAACTGCGCAAGTACCCGAAGGCGACGGAAGTCATCTGGGTGCAGGACGAACCGCAGAACCAAGGTGCGTGGTTCTACGTGCAGCATCACGTGTACGAGAACATGGTCGAAGGCCAGAAGCTGGGCTACGCAGGTCGCGCCGCTTCGGCGTCGCCGGCCGTGGGCTACCTGGCCAAGCACCAGGAACAGCAGAAGGCCCTGATCGAAACGGCCTTCGCGCCCAAGTTCAAGGTCATGCTGACGAAGTAAACCCGCTGGATGCGCGTGCCGCGCGGCAAGTGTCTGAAACCCCGTTTCGAACCTTGCCGCGCCGCCCCCACAAGAACACACACTTTACGGAACAAACAAAATGGCTATCACCGACGTCGTCGTCCCCCAACTCTCCGAATCCGTCTCCGAAGCGACCCTGCTGACCTGGAAGAAGCAGCCCGGCGCTGCCGTCGAAGCGGACGAAATCCTGATCGAAGTCGAAACCGACAAGGTCGTGCTGGAAGTGCCGGCCCCCGCCTCGGGCGTGCTGGCTGAAATCGTCAAGGGCGACGGCAGCACCGTCACCTCGGGCGAAGTCCTGGCCCGCATCGACACCGCCGGCAAGGCCGCCGCCGCCGCGACCGCCCCCGCCGCCGAAGCGCCCAAGGCCGCGCAAGCCGCCGCTGCCCCGGCCGCTGCCGCCCCCGCCTCGACCGCCGCCGCTGGCGTGGCTTCGCCCGCCGCTGCCAAGATCCTCGCCGAAAAGGGCGTGGATGCCGCCAACGTCGCCGGCACCGGCCGTGACGGCCGCGTCACCAAGGGCGATGCCCTGAACGCCAGCGCCCCCGCCGCCAAGGCCGCGCCGGCCAAGGCCCCGGCTGCTCCCGCCCCGACCACGCTGTCGCTGGATGGCCGTCCGGAACAGCGCGTGCCGATGAGCCGCCTGCGCGCCCGCATCGCCGAGCGCCTGCTGCAATCGCAGCAAGAAAACGCGATCCTGACCACGTTCAACGAAGTGAACATGCAAGCGGTCATCGATCTGCGCAACAAGTACAAGGACAAGTTCGAGAAAGAGCACGGCATCAAGCTGGGCTTCATGTCGTTCTTCGTCAAGGCCGCCGTGGCCGCCCTGAAGAAGTTCCCGCTGATCAACGCCTCGATCGACGGCAAGGACATCATCTATCACGGCTACTTCGACATCGGTATCGCTGTCGGCAGCCCGCGTGGCCTGGTGGTGCCGATCCTGCGCAACGCCGACCAGCTGTCCATCGCTGAAATCGAAAAGACCATCGCCGACTTCGGCCGCCGCGCGGCCGACGGCAAGCTGGGCATTGAAGAAATGACCGGCGGCACCTTCTCGATCTCCAACGGTGGCGTGTTCGGTTCGATGCTGTCGACCCCGATCATCAACCCGCCGCAATCGGCCATCCTGGGCGTGCACGCCACCAAGGAACGCGCCGTGGTGGAAAACGGCCAGATCGTCATCCGCCCGATGAACTACCTGGCCCTGTCCTACGACCACCGCATCATCGACGGCCGCGAAGCCGTGCTGGGCCTGGTCGCCATGAAGGACGCCCTGGAAGATCCGCAGCGCCTATTGCTGGACCTGTAATCTCGGCGCCCCGCGCCCGGCGCCGCCGCGACCCTCGGTCCGCGGCGCCCGGCCGGCTCCGAGCCGGCTTGCGCGGGCCGGGGCGAGTTTCACACCTTCCTCATTCGCGAGAACACTATGTCCAAACAATTTGACGTCGTCGTCATCGGCGCGGGCCCCGGCGGCTACATCGCCGCCATTCGCGCCGCGCAGCTCGGCATGTCGGTGGCTTGCATCGACGCCTGGCAGAACGGCCAAGGCGGCCCGGCTCCCGGCGGCACCTGCACCAACGTCGGTTGCATCCCGTCCAAGGCGCTCCTGCAATCGTCCGAGCACTTCGAACAAGCCAACCACCACTTCGCCGAGCACGGCATCGAAGTCAAGGGCGTCAGCCTGAAGCTCGACACGCTGATCGGCCGCAAGAACTCGGTGGTCAAGCAGAACAACGACGGCATCCTGTACCTGTTCAAGAAGAACAAGGTCACCTTCTTCCACGGCAAGGGCGCGTTCAGCGGCCAGGTCGACGGCGGCTGGGCCATCAAGGTCACCGGCACCACCGAAGAAGACCTGGTTGCCAAGCACGTCGTGGTCGCCACGGGTTCGTCGGCGCGCGAGCTGCCCGGCCTGCCGTTCGACGAAAAGGTCGTGCTGTCCAACGACGGTGCACTGAACATCGGCGCCGTGCCCAAGACGCTGGGCGTGATCGGCGCGGGCGTGATCGGCCTTGAAATGGGCAGCGTGTGGCGCCGCCTGGGTTCCGAAGTCACCATCCTGGAAGCGATGCCGGAATTCCTGGCCGCTGCGGATGCGCAGGTGGCCAAGGAAGCCCTGAAGGCCTTCACCAAGCAAGGCCTGAACATCCAGATGGGCGTCAAGATCGGCGAGATCAAGGCGACCGCCAAGTCGGTGACCGTGCCCTACGTCGACGCCAAGGGCGCCGAGCAGAAGCTGGTCGTGGACAAGCTGATCGTCTCGATCGGCCGCGTGCCCTACACCGGCGGCCTGAACGCCGACGCGGTGGGCCTGAAGCTGGACGAACGCGGCTTCGTGGCCGTGGACGGCGACTGCAAGACCAACCTGCCCAACGTCTGGGCGGTGGGCGACGTGGTGCGCGGTCCGATGCTGGCGCACAAGGCCGAAGAAGAAGGCGTTGCCGTGGCCGAGCGTATCGCCGGCCAACATGGCCATGTCAACTTCGACACCGTGCCGTGGGTGATCTACACCTCGCCGGAAATCGCCTGGGTCGGCAAGACCGAACAGCAGCTCAAGGCCGAAGGCCGCGAGTACAAGGCCGGCAGCTTCCCGTTCCTGGCCAACGGCCGTGCCCGCGCCCTGGGTGACACCACCGGCTTTGCCAAGGTGATCGCCGACGCCAAGACCGACGAGGTCCTGGGCGTGCACATCGTGGGTCCGATGGCCTCGGAGCTGATCTCGGAAGCCGTGACCATCATGGAATTCCGCGGCGCCGCCGAAGACATCGCCCGCATCTGCCACGCGCACCCGACGCTGTCGGAAGCCGTGAAGGAAGCGGCGCTGGCCGTTGACAAGCGCGCCCTGAACTTCTGATCCTGCGCCGCGCTGTCGCATAGCCAAGGGGGCGGGTTCTCGGACCCGCCCTTTTTTTCATCCGCTTGATTTGCCCCTTCCATGAACGTCCGCGAATACTACGAACATGCCCTGGCCGAACGCGGCTACCAGCCCGACGCCGCCCAGAAAAAGGCGATCGACCGGCTGCAGCGCTATTACGACGAATGGGTCAAGTTCAAGGCGTTGCGCTCGAACGCGCTCAAGAAACTCTTGAACCGTCCCGACGTGCCGCGCGGCGTCTACCTGTGGGGTGGGGTGGGGCGGGGCAAGAGCTTCCTGATGGACGCCTTCTACGCCACCGTGCCGGTGGTGCGCAAGACGCGCCTGCATTTTCACGAGTTCATGCGCGGAGTGCACCGCGAGCTCGAAGAAGTGAAGGGCATGCAGGACCCGCTGGACGAAGTGGCCAAGCGCGTGGCCAAGCGCTACCGCCTGATCTGTTTTGATGAATTCCACGTGTCCGATGTGGCGGATGCGATGATCCTGCACCGCCTGCTGTTCAAGCTGTTCGAATACGGTACGTCGTTCGTGATGACGTCCAACTACGAGCCGTCCACGCTGTACCCGGACGGCCTGCACCGCGACCGCGTGATGCCCGCGATCGAGCTGATCCAGGCGCGCATGGACGTGATGAACGTGGACGCCGGCGTCGACTATCGCCGCCGGTCGCTCGAACAGGTCCAGTGCTACCACTCGCCGCTGGACGAGCGTGCGCAGGCGGCGCTGCAAGAGGCCTTCAATACCCTGGCCGATACGCCGCCGCAGGAGCCGCTGCTGCATATCGAGCACCGCGAGATTCGCGCGTTGGCGCTGGCCGGTTCGGTGGTGTGGTTCGACTTCGCCACGCTGTGCGGCGGCCCCCGTTCGCAGAACGACTACCTGGAACTGGCCAATCGGTTCCATGCGGTGATCCTGTCCGGCGTGCCGCGCATGGGCCCGCGCCAGGCGTCCGAGGCGCGCCGCTTCACCTGGCTGATCGACGTGTTCTACGACCACAAGGTCAAGCTGATCATGTCGGCCGAATGCGAACCCGAAGAGATCTATACCGAAGGCGCGCTGGCCAATGAATTCCACCGCACCGTGTCGCGCATTCTGGAAATGCAGTCGCGCGAATACCTGGAATCCGAACGTCGCCTGACGGTAACGTTGTAGTTATGCCGCACGCCTGCGCCGCGAGGGCAGGCGTGGCGCGATTTGCGTACTTAAAATTAGTAATGCAAGTCATTATCAATTAACATTTGAAGACTTCAGGTCCCCGCGCCGCAGTCTTCAAGTGCCTTCCACCTTCGTTTCTTCCCCGGCTTCCCACGCCGATGTTCCCGCCACGCATGTCGACGGCCTGTACCGGGACCATCGGCCATGGCTGTTCGGCTGGCTGCGCCGCAAGCTCGGCTGCGCGCATCGCGCCGAAGACCTGGCGCAAGACGTGTTTGTGCGGGTGATACAGGGGCGCAAGAGCGTGCGTGCGGATGACGCAAGGGCCTTGCTCACCACGATCGCCAAGGGCCTGGTGGTGGATCACCAGCGCCACGCCGCCCTGGAAAACGCCTATCTGACCTACCTGGCCGGCATGCCCGAGGCCTACGCGCCGTCGCCCGAGACCCAGGCCGAGCAGATGCAGGCGCTGATGCAGCTGGACCGCCTGCTGGACAGCCTGCCGCCCAAGGCGCGCTCGGCCTTCCTGTTGTCGCAGCTGGACGGCCTGACCTATCCCGAGATCGCGCATCGCCTGGGCGTGTCGCTCAGTTCGGTGCAGCAGTACATGGTGCGGGCGATGTCCGCCTGCTATGCGGCGTTCTATGACTAGCGCCGCGAACCGCGTAGTGGCTGCGCCGGCCGACCCGGTGGTGCGCCAGGCGATTGCCTGGTGGGCCCGGCTGCAGTCCGGCGTGGATATCGACGCCGATCGCGAGGCCTGCCATGCGTGGCTGGCGCAAGACCCCGCGCATCGCCAGGCCTGGGAACGGCTGGAGGCCATCGGCCGCGACGCTCGCCGCGTGCCGGCCGCGCTGGCGCATGCGGCGCTGGACGGCCCGGTATCGCCCGGCCGGCGCAACGCCCTGCGCGCCACGCTGTCGTTGGCCGGGGTGGGCGTGGCGGCCTGGGCCGGCTACCGCCACACGCCGTGGCAGCGCCTGGCGGCCGACCTGAGCACGGGCGTGGGCGAGCGCCGCTCGGTTGCGCTGGCCGATGGCCTGGCCGTCACCTTGAACAGCGACAGCGCGTTGCGCTTGCGCCTGGATGGCGGGGCCCGCGGCATTCATCTGCTGCGCGGCGAAATCCTGGTCAATGCACAGTCGCGCCCCGGCGCCGCGGCGCTGCGGGTGGATACGGGCTACGGCGTGCTGGTGGCCGAGAACGCGCGCTTTGACGTGCGCCGCACCGACGGCGGTGCGCGCCTGGGCGTGTACGAGGGCAGCGTGTCGCTGCTGCGGGACGGACAGGCCGCCCAGGCCGAGGCGGGCGAGCAGCTGCACTACCGCGACCACGGCAACGTGGTGCGGCATGCGTCCGACCCCGACCGGCTGGCCTGGGTCGACGGCCTGGTGGTAGCCAAGGATTGGCGGCTGGATTATTTCGCGCAGTACCTGGCGCGTCAGCGCGTGGGAATGATCCGGGTGGACCCGGCCGTGGCTGCACTGCGGCTGTCTGGCGTGTTTCCGCTGGACGACGCCGAGCGCGCACTGAAGGCGCTGGAGCCGGCCCTGCCCATCGTCGTGACCCGTCATACGCAGTACTGGCTGCAGGTCGGTCCGCGCGAGACCTGAACGTTACAACTTTTTTTCACGTCGTCCTGCAGGTTTTTGATTCCCGTACGGAAAGGCAGAGATAGAGACCTACGTACAGGGAGTTTTCGTGTCCGCTTCATTCTGCCCGCGCCTGGGCGCTACCTTGACCGCCGGCCGCCTGGCCGTGCTTGCCGCCACCTGCGCCGGCGCCTGGCTGGCCGCTGCGCCCGCCGCCTGGGCCCAGTCGGCCCCCGCCGAGGCGCAAGCGCCCCGTTCCTACAAGATCGCCGCCGGTCCGCTGGCCGATGCGCTGACCCAGTTTGCACGCAGCGCGGGCGTGGTGCTGTCGTTCGACCCGGCCCAGGTGCGCGGCCTGCGCTCGGACGGGCTGGACGGCGCCTATTCGGTGGGCGCCGGTTTTGCCCGCATCCTGTCGGGCAGCGGCCTGCAGGCGCGTGGCCAGGCGGGCAATACCTGGACGCTGGTGCCGGCGCCGTCCGCGCCTGCGGGCGGAACGCACACCCTGGCGCCCGTGACGGTGTCGGGCAATTCGATCAGTGCATTGGCCCCCACCGTGGGTTATGTGGCCGCCGCCAGCGTCAGCGCCACCAAGACCGATACCCCGTTGATCGAGACGCCGCAGTCGGTGTCGGTGATCACCCGCGAGCAGATCTCGGAGCAGGGCGCGCAGACGCTGAACCAGGTGCTGCGCTACACCCCGGGCGTGGCCACGGAATCGCGCGGCGCCACCGCCACGCGCCTGGACCAGTTCAATGTGCGCGGCTTCTCGGCCTCAACCTACCTGGACGGCCTGCGGGTGTTCGGCGGCCGCGATGCGTTGCCGCAGGTCGATGCCTACCGCCTGGAACGCGTGGATGTGCTGAAGGGCCCCGCCTCGGTGATGTACGGCCAGGGCGGCCCCGGCGGCGTGGTGAACCAGGTCAGCAAGCGGCCGCTGGAAGAAGCGCAGCGCGAGGTCGAGCTGCAGGTCGGCAACTATGACTACCGGCGCGCCAACGTCGATTTCGGCGGTCCGCTGGATGAGGAAGGCAAGTACCTGTATCGCCTGGTGGGGTCGGGCTACATGTCCGACGGCCAGGTCAAGGACACCAAGGAGCGCCGCTATTTCGTGTCGCCGGCCTTCACCTGGAAGCCCAGCGGCGATACCTCGCTGACCGTGCTGACGAACTTCCAGCGCGATCCCGACATGGGTTCCTATGGCAGCGTGTCGCCGATGCGCACGCTGTTCTCGGCACCCGACGGCAAGCGCCTGGGGCCGGATTACTACGACGGCGACGCCAACTTCGAAAAGAGCGACCGCAAGAGCTATTCGCTCGGCTACGTGCTGGATCACCGTTTCAACGACACGTTCAAGGCCTCGCAGAGCCTGCGCTGGACCCGTTCCGAGGCGCAGTACCGCAGCATCTACGGCGCGTCCACCGCCAACTACGGCTACACCGACAAGCGCTACCTGTACCAGCAGCGCGCCTCGATCGCGACCGACGTGGAGGTCGGCGCGCTGACCATCGACAACAACCTGCAGGCGCGCTTTGACACGGGCAAGTTCGGCCACACCGTGCTGCTGGGCTTTGACTACCAGCACGTCAAGACCGACACCTTGTCGGGCTTTGGCACCGCGCCCGCGCTGGAGGTGTTGAACCCGAACAACCACCAGAACATCCCGGTGCCGGCGTTCTCGACCGACGCGACCACCAAGCAATACCAGACCGGCCTGTACTTCCAGGACCAGATCAAGATCGACCGCCTCTCGGTGCTGCTGGGTGGGCGCTACGACTGGTCGCGCAACGTCGGCGAGACTACCACCATCGCCACCGGCCGGGTCGCGCCGTCGTCGCTGAGCGCCGAGGCGTTCACCGGCCGCTTCGGGGTGATCTACAACTTCGACAACGGCGTGGCGCCGTACTTCAGCTATTCCGAATCGTTCGAGCCGCAGTCGGGCACGGGCTGGAACAACGCGCCCTTCAAGCCGATCGAGGGCAACCAGTACGAGGTCGGCATCAAGTACCAGCCGCCGGGCAGCGCCACGATGCTGTCAGTGGCGGCGTTCGACATCCGCCGCGAGAACATGACCACCACCGATCCGGACCCGACGCACCTGTGCGGCACGTCCAACGCCCGCTGCCAGGTGCAGGCGGGCGAGCTGCGCACGCAGGGTATCGAACTGGAAGCCAAGACCGAGCCGATGCGCGGCCTGACGCTGCTGGCGGGCTACTCGCTGCTGGACAACGCCTATTCCAAGGCCAACCCCAACCTGACCGGTTTCAACCTGAAGGGCAAGTCGCCGGTGGGCGTGCCGTCGCAGCAGGCTTCGGCGTGGGCCCGCTACCAGTTGCAGGGCGGTCCGCTGGCCGGCCTGGGCGTGGGCGGCGGCGTGCGCTACATCGGCTCGTCGTATGTGGATGATGCCAACACCATCAAGGTGCCGTCGGTCACGCTGTTCGACCTGATGCTGGACTACGACCTGGGCCGCATGTCGCCGTCGCTCAAGGGCATGCAGGTGGCGCTGAACGTGCAGAACCTGTTCGACAAGGAATACATCGCTTCGTGCTCGGGCGATTCCTGGTGCTGGTACGGGTACCAGCGTTCGATCAAGGCCAGCCTGCGTTATCGCTGGTAAGCCTGGCCCCAGGGCCCGCGCATGGCCGCGGGCGTCTGGGGCAGGTACTGTTTCGTAGTGAGAATGGTTATAATTCAGACCCTGCCGACACGCAATCCGCCGCGGGGCGGGCCCAGATCGGCGCAGACAACAGGAAAATCGACAATGAAATTCGCAAGGACTTTGGCAGCCATCGCGCTGCTGGGCAGCGCCGGCGCGGCGCAGGCGCACTTCGTCTGGCTGGAACGGGCCGATCAGGGCCCGGCGAAAGCCTACTTCGGCGAATGGGCGGACGACCTGCGCGAAAAGCGCGACGGCCTGCTGGGCAAGGTCCTGGTGGCGCCGGTGGTGACCGGCGCCGATGGCAAGGCGCTGAAGGCGTCGGCCGAAGGCGCGGATTTCGTCGAGTTTCCCGCCAGCGGCAAGGGCGATGTGCGCCTGTCGCAGCCGATCCAGTTCAAGGAAACGCTGATGCAATACGGCGCCAAGGCCGGCCGCAGCGACACCGAGGGCAAGCTGGACCTGGAACTGGTGCCGGCCGCCGCGGGCAGCAATACGTTCGTGCTGCACTTCAAGGGCAAGCCGCTGGCCAAGACCGAAGTCACCGTTTTCGGGCCGCCCAAGTGGGAAAAGCGTTTTCACAGCGACGAAAACGGCCGCATCGAGATCACCACGCCGTGGCCGGGTCAGTACGTGCTGGAAGCCGCGCACGTCGTCGAAGAAGCCGGCCAGACCGACGGCAAGGCCTATACCAAGATCCGCTACGTTTCCACCCTGACCTTCAACGTGACCAAGTGAAAGCTCCCGCAGCCGGCGCAGGCATGATGCGCTACCGTTTTGCCGTGGCCTCCCGGGCGGTGGCCGCCATTCTTGGCGGCTACGGCCTGGCCTCGGCGGCTGCGGCCTGCCTGGCTGTGTGGCTGCCCCTGCAACGCGCCGAGGCCGTCGTCACGGCGCAGATGGTGTCCTTCGTGGTCTACACCTGTGGCGTCATCTGGGTATTTGCCACCCGCAACGCCTGGCGCGCCTGGGCGGGCATCGTGATGCCGGCGGCAGTGTTCGGCGGCCTGTTCCTGGCCCACGGGCTGGTGGGGGCGGCATGAAACCGAATACCGGAAAAGCGCAAGGTGAAGAAGGCCTGCGCCAATCCATGTCGTGGTTGCACACCTGGTCGGGGTTGATCTTCGGTTGGGTGCTGTTCGCGATGTTCCTGACCGGCACGCTGGCGTTCTTCCGTCCCGAGATCACCCGCTGGATGCAGCCGGAGATCCAGGTACAGAAGGCCCCCGTGCTGGAATCCGTGACGCTGGCGCAGCGCTACCTGACCGAACACGCGCCCGACGCCAAGCGCTGGTTCATCACCCCGCCGTCGGATCGCGAGCCCGTGATCTCGATGCTGTACCAGGTGCCCAAGCCCAAGCCTGGCGAACGTGGCTTCGTGCGCGTCAAGCTCGACCCGCACAGCGGCCAGGCGCTTGAAGCGCGCGAGACCCGCGGCGGCGACTTTTTCTACCGTTTCCACTTCGAGCTGGAAACCGCATTCCCGTGGGGGCGCTGGCTGGCCAGTATCGCCGGCATGTTCATGCTGGTGGCCATCATCAGCGGCATCATCACCCACAAGAAAATCTTCGCTGACTTCTTTACCTTCCGGCCGAAGAAGGGCGGGCAACGCGCCTGGATGGATGGCCACAATGCGCTGTCGGTGCTGGGGTTGCCGTTTCACCTGATGATCACCTTCAGCGGGCTGGTGCTGTTCATGACCATGCTGATGCCCGCCGGGATTCTGGCGGTGTATGAAAACCCGCGCCAGTACACCGACGACGTGTTCGCGTCGTTCAAGGTCACGCCGCCGCGCAATGAGCCGGCGCCGCTGGTCGATATCGCCCCGCTGGTGGACCAGGCGCAACAGCGCTGGCATGGCCGCGTGGGCCGCGTCACGGTCAACAATCCCGGCGACGCGGGCGCCACCGTTACCGTGACCCGCGATGCGGCCGATGGCGTGTCCTATGGCCGGCTATCGCCCTACCTGCGTTTCGACGGGGTGAGCGGCGCGGTGCAGGAAGGGCAGGATGAACTCAGTCCCACCGTGCGCACGGCCGGCGTGATCGTCGGCCTGCACCTGGGCCTGTTTGCCGAACCGCTGCTGCGCTGGTTGTATTTCCTGGTCAGCCTGGCGGGCACCGCCATGGTCGGCAGCGGCCTGGTGTTGTGGATTTCGAAGCGGCGCCAGAAGGCGCGTTCCGGCGCGCGTGAAGCCTTTTCGCTGCGGCTGGTGGACGGCCTGAATGCCGGCACCATCGCCGGCCTGTTCATTGCGGTGGCGGCGTTCTTCTGGGCCAATCGCCTGGTGCCCGCCGACCTGCCGGGTCGCCAGCTCTGGGAAACGCGTGCCTTCTTCGCCGCCTGGGGCCTGTCGCTGGTGTATGCGTTCGTGTTCCAGAAGCGCAAGTGGCAAGACCTGCTGTCCGCGGCCGCCGCGTCGCTGGCGCTGGTGCCGGTGGTCAACGCGCTCACCACGTCGCGCCACCTGGGCGTGTCGCTGCCGGCGGGCGACTGGGTCATGGCGGGGTTCGACCTGACCTGCCTGGCCGGGGCGCTGCTGCTGGCCTGGATGGCGCGCAAGGCCGCCCGGGCCCGCAAGGCGCCGTCCAAGACGGCCGCCAAGGCCTCGGCCAGGACTGCCGGCCAGGCGCATCCCACTTCCGAAGCTGCCTATGAATCGAGGTGATACGCCATGACGCTCGCCGCCTTCTGCCTGGCCTACGCAGGGTTCTCCGCCCTGTGCCTGGGCATGGACCGTCATTACGAAGACCTGTTCGACCGTGCCTTGCCGCGACGCCACCGGCTGCCGCTGCGGGCCTTTGGCTGGAGCGCGCTGGCCTTGTCGCTGTGCGCCTCGGCCGCGGTCTGGGGCTGGAGCTACGGCACGGTGGAATGGATCGGCATTCTCAGCATCGCGGGCCTGTTGCTGATCTGGTTCCTGACCTTCCGCCCGCGTGCTGCCCTGACGGCGGGCGGCCTGTGCGCCCTGGCTGCGCCGGTGCTGGCCGTCCTGTAGGCATCGGGACGGCGTCGCGCGGCCGGGCACGGGCCTTGGCCGGGCAGGGCGCGTGCGCGGCACGTTACACTGGGCTTTTCTCCACGCAACCGCCTCATCGTCCATGAATACCCGCGTCCTCACTGGCATCACCACCTCCGGAACTCCCCACCTTGGCAACTACGCCGGCGCGATCCGCCCTGCGGTCCAGGCCAGCACGCAACCGGGTGTCGACGCGTTTTTCTTCCTGGCCGACTACCATGCGCTGATCAAGTGCGATGATCCGGCCCGCGTCGCGCGCTCGCGGCTCGAGATCGCCGCCACCTGGCTGGCGGTCGGACTGGACCCCGAACGCGTCACGTTCTATCGCCAATCCGACATTCCCGAAATTCCTGAGCTGAGCTGGCTGCTGACCTGCGTCACCGCCAAGGGCCTGATGAACCGCGCGCACGCGTACAAGGCATCGGTCGACCAGAACGTGGCCAAGGGCGTGGACCCCGACGATGGCGTGACGATGGGGCTGTTCTCGTACCCGGTGCTGATGGCCGCGGACATCGTGATGTTCAACGCCAACAAGGTGCCGGTGGGACGCGACCAGATCCAGCATCTGGAAATGGCGCGCGACATCGCCCAGCGCTTCAACCACCTGTACGGCCGCGACTACTTCACGCTGCCCGAGGTCGCCATTGAAGAAGACGTGGCCACCTTGCCGGGGCTGGACGGCCGCAAGATGTCCAAGAGCTACAACAATACGATTCCGCTGTTCGAAGGCGGCGCCAAGGCGCTGCGCGCCTCGATCATGCGCATCGTGACCGACTCGCTCGAGCCCGGCCAGCCCAAGGACGCCGAAGGCTCGCACCTGTACACCATCTACCGCGCCTTCGCCACGCAGGCCGAGGCCGCCGCCTTCCGCAAGCAGCTCGAAGAAGGGCTGGGCTGGGGCGAGGCCAAGCAGGCGCTGTACGACCATCTTGAAAACCTGCTGGCGCCCATGCGCGAGCGCTACTTCGACCTGATGGCCAACCCCGGCCGCATCGAAGACGTACTGCAGGCCGGCGCCGTCAAGGCCCGCAAGCTGGCCGTGCCGATGATGCGCGAACTGCGAGAGGCCGTGGGCCTGCGCAACCTGAACGCCCAGGCGCCGGCCAAGAGCACGCAGGCCAAGAAGGAAAAGGGCAAGGGCGCGCGCTTTGTCAGCTTCCGCGACGAAGACGGCAGCTTCCGCTTCCGCCTGCTGGCGGCTGATGGCGAAGAACTGCTGCTGTCGCAAGGCTTTGCCGACCCCAAGGAAGCCGGTGCGCTGATGCGCCGCCTGCAGGCCGAAGCCCCGGACACGCTGCTGCAAGCGACCGACGCCGGCCCGGCCGCGGTGCTCGATGGCGTGGCCGTGGCCACGGCGCCGGCCGGCGCCCAAGGCGATGCCCAGGCCTTGCTGGCCAAGGCGCGCGAAGCGCTGGCGTCCATGTCGCAGGAATAAGCGCGCGTCGGGCGGCGCACACTGCGCCGCCTGTTCAAGGTTGGTCCAGGCGCCGCGTCAGCGGCGCCTTTTTCGTGGGTTCTGGCGCTGCCGTTCAGCGGGTTGCGCTGCTCACGATGCGGCCGTCGAGCACCTGGAAGCGCTGCGCGCTGCCCTGGCCCGCGATCTCAAGCATGTCGCCCGACGAATAGCCGGTGACGTTCGGGCAGTCCAGCCATTCCGGGTTGATGAATGGAAAATACTTCAGCGTGCCGCTGCCCTGGCTGACGAAATCGAAGGTGGTGTTGGCGACCACTTCCGGGTCCCATTGGCTGGCATCGAAGATCAGCGCGCAGCCGGCGCCGATGCGGTAGACGATGCTGGCGCCCATGCTGGCAAAGCCCAGCGCGCCCACGTGCAGCTGGGCGCCGTTGACCAGTTCGATCACGCGGCTGCCCAGGCGTTCCAGGGTGATGTGCTTGAAGGTGACTTCGGCGCCGTCCACGGTCAGGTGGGCGTATTGGCCCAGCGTGACTTCGTTGTACGCGCCGCTCAGGCTCGCTTCTTTTTCGGTAATGGTTGCCGCTTCATTGGCGGCAAGCGTAATGGTATTGCGCATGGCGGACGGATCTCCGGTCTCTCAGGGTATGGCGCATGTTGTTCTTGTGCTTCTACCCGATAGACGCTTGCGCCGCCGCTCGCCTGATCGTGGGTCTGCTGTCGCCGTGCGGGTCCGATGCCAACGGCGTTTTATTATTTGGACACAATTCGATATTTTCTCTTATTTTTATTGCTCAGGGCTTGAGGGATCGCAAGGAAATCGGCCCATTGCGGGAAAGTCCTTAGTTGAATGACAACCTGAAGTGACGCCCTGAAGTGACGCCCTGAAATGACAACCGGCGCCTGAGCGCCGGTTGGGGACCTGCTGGTTGCGTCCTGGCTGCCTTGGGAGGGCAGGCCAGGGCAAGATCAGCGTTTGAGCTTGGCGAACGCGTCGGCCATGGCGCTGTTCATCGTGGCGCCGCCGCCTGCGTTGCCGCGACCGCTGTCCCCTTGGGGACGGCGGCCGGGGCGGTCGCCGCCCTTGGCCGGAGCGTCCGAGCCGCGTCGTGCAGGCACGGCGGCATCGTTCATGCGCATGGTCAGGGCGACGCGCTTGCGGGCCACGTCCACTTCCAGCACCTTCACGCTGACCGTCTGGCCCACGCGCACGACGTCGCGCGGGTCCTTCACGAACTTCTCGGCCAGCGCCGAAATGTGGACCAGGCCGTCCTGGTGCACGCCGATGTCGACAAACGCGCCGAAGTTGGCCACGTTGGTGACCACGCCTTCCAGCACCATGCCGGGGAACAGGTCGTTCAGCGTTTCGACGCCTTCCTTGAACTGCGCGGTCTTGAATTCCGGACGCGGATCGCGGCCGGGTTTCTCGAGTTCGGCGAAGATGTCGCGCACCGTCGGCAGGCCGAAGCGCTCGTCGGTGAAGTCCGACGGCGACACGCCCTTCAGGGCCTCGCGCTGGCCGATGATCTGCTTCACCTCGGCCTTGATCTTGGCGACGATGCGCTCGACCACCGGATAGGCTTCCGGGTGCACGGACGACGCGTCCAGCGGGTTGTCGCCATTGGGAATGCGCAAGAAGCCCGCGGCCTGTTCAAAGGCCTTGTCGCCAAAGCGCGGCACCTTGCGCAGGATGTCGCGCGTAGGGAAGGCGCCGTTCTCGTCGCGCCAGGCCACGATGTTCTTGGCCAGCGACGAGTTCAGGCCCGACACGCGCGCCAGCAGGGCGGCAGACGCGGTGTTGACGTCCACGCCGACGGCGTTCACGCAGTCTTCGACCACGGCATCCAGCGAACGGGCCAGCTCGCGCTGGTTGACGTCGTGCTGGTATTGGCCCACGCCGATGGCCTTGGGATCGATCTTGACCAGCTCGGCCAGGGGGTCCTGCAGGCGGCGGGCGATGGACACGGCGCCGCGCAGCGTCACGTCCAGGTCGGGGAATTCCTGGGCGGCCATCTCGGAAGCCGAGTAGACGGACGCGCCGGCCTCGGACACGACCACGCGCGTCACCTTCAGGTCGGGGAAGCGTTCCATCATGTCGCCTACCAGCTTCTCGCTTTCACGCGAGGCGGTGCCGTTGCCGATGGCGATCAGGTCGACCTTGTGGCGGGCCACCAGCGCGGCCAGCGTGTTGATGGTGCCGTCGCGGTCGCGGCGCGGTTCGAACGGGTAGACGGTGGTGGTGTCCACGACCTTGCCGGTCTGGTCGATGACCGCCACCTTGCAGCCGGTGCGGATGCCCGGGTCCAGGCCCAGCACGGCCTTGGGGCCGGCCGGCGCGGCCAGCAGCAGGTCCTTGAGGTTGGCGGCGAACACGCGAATGGCTTCTGCTTCGGCGGTTTCACGCAGGCGGCCGATCAACTCGCTTTCGAACGCCGTGACCAGCTTGACGCGCCAGGTCCAACGGCACACCTCGCCCAGCCAGCGGGCGCGGGGCGAGGCGTCCAGCGCGAACAGGCCGTTGCCCAGCTTCAGGAAGTTGGCCACGCGCGCCACGCAAGGGTGCGGCAGTTGCGCCTCGAGTTCGGCTTCCAGGCCCAGGCGGATTTCCAGCACGCCTTGCTGGCGGCCGCGCAGCAGCGCCAGGATGCGGTGCGACGGCAGCGTGCGCAGCGGTTCGTTGAAGTCGAACCAGTCGCGGAAGTTGGCGCCTTCGGTTTCCTTGCCGTCGACCATCTTGGAATACAGCAGGCCGGTGGACCAGAGATGCTCGCGCATGTCGGCCAGCAGGTCCGCGTTTTCGGCGTAGCGCTCGGCCAGGATGTCGCGCGCGCCATCCAGCGCCGTCTTGGCGTCGTTGATCGCGGCTTCGGGGTTCAGGTATTGCGCGGCCAGCGCGGCCGGATCGCAGGCCGTATCGGCCAGGATGGCGTCGGCCAGCGGTTCCAGGCCGGCCTCGCGGGCGATCTGGGCGCGCGTGCGGCGCTTGGGCTTGTACGGCGCGTACAAGTCTTCCAGGCGCTGCTTGGTATCGGCGGTGGAGATTTCCTGCTGCAGTTCGGGCGTGAGCTTGCCTTGCTGCGAGATGGATTCGAGGATCGCGCCGCGGCGCTCTTCGAGCTCGCGCAGATAACCCAGGCGCACTTCCAGGTTGCGCAGGACGGTGTCGTCCAGGCCGCCGGTGGCTTCCTTGCGGTAGCGCGCGATGAAGGGCACGGTGGCGCCGTCATCAAGCAGTTCGACCGCCGAGGCGATCTGGGAGGCGCGTGCTCCGAGCTCGGTGGCGAGCTGGGCAACGATACGGGCATTGTCGACGCCGGCGGCGACGTTCGTGATAACGGAAGTTTCAGACATCTCGATACGACGGCAAAAAGGAAAAACAAGGGGCGGATTGTGCCATAAGCCACTGTTACAGAACGTGCCAGGGGTGACCGATCCGTCCCTGCGACAGGGGGCGACCGCGACATGGCACGCGGAAAAGCGCGGCCGCAGCGGGTATCATTTGGTCCTTTCCCACCATCAGTGTCTGGCACCCCGACCGTCGACCGGCACGGTTGACTTCGACACTAGGCTGTTTCAATGCTGGACCTGGACATATCCGAATTCTTCGCCGAGGACGGGCCGCTTGCGTCGGCCATGCCCGGCTACAAGCCACGCCCGTCGCAAGTCGAACTGGCCCAGGCCATCGGCCAGGCGATCTCCGACCGCGCCACGCTGGTGGCCGAGGCCGGCACCGGCATCGGCAAGACCTGGGCCTATCTTGTACCCGCGTTCATCCAGGGCGGCAAGGTGCTGATTTCCACCGGTACCCGCACCCTGCAGGACCAGCTTTTTTCCCGCGACCTGCCGCGCGTGCGCGCCGCCTTGGCCGCGCCGGTCACGGCCGCCTTGCTCAAGGGTCGTGGCAACTACGTATGCCATTACCACCTGGACCGCCTGCAGGGTGATGACCGGGCGCTGAAATCGCGGTCCGAAATCCAGCAGTTGCGCCAGATCCAGGTGTTTGCCGGCATTTCCAAGACCGGCGATCGCGGCGACCTGGCCCAGGTGCCCGAAGACGCCGACATCTGGCAGCGCGTCACCTCGACCCGCGAAAACTGCCTGGGCCAGGAATGCCCGCGCATCCGCGACTGCTTCGTGGTCAAGGCCCGCCGCCAGGCCCAGGAGGCCGACGTGGTGGTGGTCAACCATGCGCTCTTCATGGCCGACCTGGTGCTGCGCGAAGAGGGCGTCACCGACCTGCTGCCCGAAGCCGACACCGTGATCTTCGACGAAGCCCATCAACTGCCGGACACCGCCACGCGCTTTCTGGGAAGCAGCGTGTCCACGCACCAGCTCATGGATTTCGGCCGGGCGCTGGAAGTCGCCGGCCTGGCCTATGCACGCGAAGCCACCAAATGGAGCGACATCTCGCGCCATCTGGAAACGGCTGCCCGCGAGCTGCGGCTGGCCTGTGCGCCGCTGGAACGCCTGCCGGGCCGCAAGGCCACGTTCGAGGCCATTCCCAACGCCGATGAGTTCGACACCGCGCTGGCGGTGCTGCGCGAAGCGGTGGACACCGCCACCAACGCGCTCGGGTCCGTCGCCGAGCGCCACCCCGACCTGGTGGCCGCTGCACGCACCGGCGCCGAGATTTCCGTGCGCTTGAAGCGCTGGGCCACCCCTGGCCGCGGCGGCTCGGGCTTCGACGACGAAGGCTGGGGCCGCGACAACCAGGCGCCCGAGCCGCCCGCTGCTGCGCTGGGCGATGGCCTGTCCACGCCGACCGCCATTCTGGAAGGCGCCGCCGCCGCCGTCGAATGGACCGGTCCGGCAGTGCGCTGGGTCGAACACGGCCTGCACCATGTGCGCCTGCATTCCGCGCCGTTGTCGGTGGCCCAGGCTTTCTCCAAATACCGCAAGCCGGGCCAGGCCTGGATCATGACGTCGGCCACCTTGTCGGTGAACGGCGAATTCCATCATTTCACCAGCCAGCTGGGCCTGGAACGCGCGCGCACCGGCAAATGGGAATCGCCTTTCGACTACCCGCAGCAGGCGCTGCTGTTCGTGCCGCGCGGCATGCCCGAACCCCAGTCGCCGCAGTTCCTGGACCGCTTCGTCCAGACGCTGCTGCCGCTGCTCGAGGCCAGCCCCGGCGGCACACTGGTGCTGTGCACGACGCTGCGTGCGGTGGACAAGGTCGCCAACCTGCTGGCCGACGCTTTCGACGATGCCGGCCACGACTGGCCGCTGCTCAAGCAGGGCGAGGGTACGCGCCGCGACCTGCTGGATCGCTTCTGCAAGCTGACCCACCCGGTGCTGGTGGGCAGCGCGAGCTTCTGGGAAGGGATCGACCTGCCCGGCGACGTGCTGACCCTGGTGGCCATCGACAAGCTGCCGTTCGCGCCGCCCGACGACCCCGTGATCGAGGCGCGCCTGCGGGCCTGTCGCGCCCAGGGCGGCAATCCGTTCTCGGAATACCAGTTGCCCGAGGCCGCCATTTCGCTCAAGCAGGGCGCCGGCCGCCTGATCCGTACCGAAGCCGATTGGGGCGTGCTGATGGTGGGCGATGCCCGCCTGGTCGAAAAGCCGTACGGCAAGCAGCTATGGCGCGGCCTGCCGCCGTTCGCGCGAACGCGCGAACTGGAAGAAGTCCTGGCCTTCTATCGGCGCAAGCAGGAATAAAAAAGCCCCTCGAGAAATCGAGGGGCTTGTTTTCCCATGCGGTGGCCGATCAGTTGAACGGGTTCCACCAGCTCTTGTCGGCCTTCAGGCCCTTGTCCTTGAACGAGCTGTTGGGGAAGTTCTTGTCGAATACGCGCTGCGAGTCGTTCTTCAGTTCGGTCATGCCGAGCTTGTCGTAGGACTGCACCATCAGGTAGAGCGCTTCTTCGGTGGCGGGGGCGCCTTCGAAGTCGGTGATGACCGTCTGCGCGCGGTTGGCCGCGGCAATGTAGGCGCCACGCTCATAGTAGTAGCGCGCCACGTGCACTTCGTTCATGGCGATGGTGTTGACCAGCCAGGCAACGCGCTTTTCGGCATCCGGCGTGTACTTGCTGTCCGGGTAGCGCTTGATCAACTCGTTGAAGGCGTCGTAGGACGCGCGCAGGCCCTTGGGGTCGCGTTCGGCCGGATCCTGGCCGGTCAGGCTGCTCATGAAGGCGCTGGCCGGCGTGAAGTTGATCAGGCCCTTCAGGTAGAGGGCGTAGTCGGTGCCGGGGTGGTTGGGGTAAAGCTGCTGGAAGCGGTCGATCGCGGCCAGGGCTTGTTCGTTTTCACCGTCTTTCCAGTTGACGTAGGCCAGCTCGAGCAAGGCCTGCTGGGCGTAGACGCCGAAGGGGTAGCGGCTTTCGATGGCGGTCAGGCGCTCGCGGGCTTCTTTCCAGCCCCCGGACGAGATTTCCGCCTTGGCGTCGGCGTACAGCTGTTCGGCGCTCCAGTTGGTGGTCTTGTCGTACTTGCTGTTGGTCGAGCCGCAACCGGCAATGGCGATAACGGCAAATAGCGCGATAACCACGCGCAAAACCGACCCGCTTCGGGAGGCGGGGTTCAAGGGAGCTGCGGAGTGGTGAATCACGAGAATCGTATCCTTGGTGTTAGCATGGCAGGCTGATTATATGATTTGTCTCCATGTCTGATACAGCCATCAGCGCAGATCTCGTTTCCGACGATGAACTCCTGGGTCTTCCTGGCGAAAATCCGGGCGAAAACCGGGGTGAGCCGCAACTTGTAACGGTGCCGTCGGGTACGCGCGCCGACCGGCTGGACAAGGTGCTGGCCGGCCTGTTGCCGGACCACTCCCGCAGCCGCCTGCAAGGCTGGATCGAAGCTGGCAACGTCCATGTCAATGGCACGCCCGGCAAGGTCCGCCAGACCGTCGGCCCGGGCGACGAGATCACCGTCTGGGCTCAGCCTGCCCCCGAAACCCTTGCGTTTGCCCCCGAAGCCATCGATTTTCCGGTGGTCGACGAAAGCCCCGACTGGATCGTGGTCAACAAACCGGCCGGCCTGGTGGTGCATCCCGGCGCCGGCAACTGGAGCGGCACGCTGCTCAACGGCCTGTTGCACCGCTACCCCGAACTGGCTCATGTGGCGCGCGCAGGCATCGTTCACCGGCTGGACAAAGACACCTCCGGCCTGATGGTCGTGGCGCGCAACGAAATTGCGCAGACCCATCTGGTACGCCAGTTACAGGCCCGCAGCATGGGCCGCGAGTACATCGCCCTGGCGCACGGCTGGGCGGCCGCGGCCGGCAAGGTCGACCGCCCGATCGGCCGCGATCCGCGCGTGCCGGTGCGCATGAGCGTCGAGCGCCCCGTGGCGCCCAAGCCCGCCATCACGCATTACACGCCCGCCCGTCGCGGCCAGGTCGACCCCGGCGGGCGCGTCACCGAAGTGGTGTGCCGCCTGGAAACCGGCCGCACGCACCAGATCCGGGTGCACATGGCCAGCCTGGGGCATCCGCTCCTGGCCGACACCATCTATGGCGGCAAGAACATCGCGGGTGCCACGCGGCAGATGCTGCACGCCCGCGCCCTGCATTTCGACGATCCGGGCGGCCGCGGCGAAGTCCAATTCGCCGCCCCCGTCCCGGCGGACATGACCCTGGTCCAGGAAGCGATCACATGGAACGCGTGATTCAAGGTTTGCCCGTGGTGACCGGCCCCGCCTGGGCCGGCGTCAATTATTTCTGCACCACCCGCGCGGGCGGCGTGGGCGTCGCCCCGCACGATACCCTGAACCTGGGCCTGCGCGCCGGCGATCATCCCGACACGGTGGCCGAAAACCGCCGCCGCCTGCGCGCAGCCTTGCCGGGCGAGCCGCTCTGGCTGCGCCAGGTGCACAGCAGCGACGTCATCGACGCCGACCAGGCCGACGTGCCGACCGAGCCCGCGCTGGATGCCAGCGTCACGACGCAGCCGGGCCGGGTGCTGGTCGCGATGGCTGCCGACTGCCTGCCCGTGGTCATGGCCGATGCCGATGGCCGTGTGCTGGGCACCGCGCACGCCGGCTGGCGCGGCCTCGCCGGCGGCGTGCTGGAAAATACTCTGGCGGCCATGCGCGCCAAGGCGCCCCAGGCCACGGCCTGGCGCGCGTGGGTCGGCCCCGGCATCGGGCCCGAGGCATTCGAGGTCGGGCGCGACGTGCTCGACGCTTTCATGGCGGATGACCCCGCGACAGAGTCCTACTTTCGTCCTCGGCCCGGTGTGCCGGGCAAATGGCTGGCCGACCTCGCCGGCCTGGCCGGTTTCCGCCTGCGCCGCGCCGGGGTACAAGAGATCAGCCAGAGCGGCCT
The DNA here is from genome assembly GCF_058783235.1 of Achromobacter sp. FW305-C-28. Classification (NCBI taxonomy): domain Bacteria; kingdom Pseudomonadati; phylum Pseudomonadota; class Betaproteobacteria; order Burkholderiales; family Alcaligenaceae; genus Achromobacter; species Achromobacter sp. FW305-C-28. Next base: position 630,279 of record NZ_JBYSYL010000001.1, read on the forward strand.
GTGCACCGTGACAGACGCAGCGCGCTTCTTCTCCTACCGGCGCGACGGCGAGACCGGACGCATGGCGCTGCTGGCCTGGCTGGACCCGGTTTGATCCCGCGCAAAGCGGCTTGGTAAAAGGGCTGGCAGGCTTGCCGGCCTCATTGAATACCCGCATTGACAGCCCTTTACCCGCCATGCAACATCAATCGGGAAGTCTCGATAACAAGGTGTCGAAGTGAATGCCAATCTCTCCGCCTCAGGGCCCCTTCCGGTGAGCGTGGCTCCGGACGTCCTGGCCGACATCCAGGCTGAATTCTCTCGCGAGTGGCAGCGCCTGTGCGATGACGCCCGTCGCGGCGCGCTGGCTCCGCTGGCCGATCGCCGTTTTTCCGGCGACGCCTGGGCCGCCAATGGTTCGCACCTGCTGATGGCGCACACCTATCTGCTGTCCGCCCGCGCCATGTCGCGCATGGTGGATGCCGCCCAGGTCAGCGAACCCCTGCGCGATCGCCTGCGCTTTTCGATCATGCAATGGGTCGATGCGCTGTCGCCGTCCAATTTCCTGGCCTTGAACCCCGATGCCCAGCAGTCCATCGTCGAAAGCGCCGGCCGCGCCCTGAACGAAGGGCTGGCCAACCTGCTCGGCGACGTCAAGAAAGGCCGCATCACCCAAACCGACGAAACCCAGTTCGAGATCGGCCGCAACGTGGCGATCACGCCGGGCGACGTGGTGTATGAAAACCCGCTGTTCCAGCTGATCCAGTATTCGCCGGCCACCGCCACCGTGCACGAGCGCCCGCTGGTGATCGTGCCGCCGAACATCAACAAGTTCTACATCCTCGACCTGCAGCCGGACAATTCCTTCGTGCGCCATGCGGTCGAGCAGGGCTTCACGGTGTTCCTGATTTCCTGGCGCAACCCGCTGGCCAGCGATACCGACGGCGTCGACCGCGCCACCTGGTCCGATTACCTGGACAACGCGGTGCTGCAGGCGCTGCGCGTGGCCAGCGACATCACCCGGCAGCCGCAGGTCAATGCGCTGGGTTTCTGCGTCGGCGGCACCATGCTGGCCTCTGCCCTGGCGCTGGCCGAAGCGCGCGGCGAGCATCCCGTCGCGGCGCTCACGCTGCTGACCTCGCTGCTCGATTTTCACGATACCGGCATCCTCAACGTCTTCGTCGATGAAGCCCACGCGCTATGGCGCGACCATCAACTGGGCGCAGGCGGGCTGATGCCCGGGCGCGACCTGGCCACCACCTTCTCGTTCCTGCGGCCCAACGAACTGGTCTGGAACTACGTCGTCGGCAACTACCTGAAAGGCCAACGGCCGCCCGCCTTCGACCTGCTCTTCTGGAACGGCGACAGCACCAACCTGCCGGGTCCGTTCTTCTCGTGGTACTTCCGCAATACCTACCTCGAGAACAATCTGAAGGTGCCGGGCCGGGCCCAGGCCGCCGGCCTGCCGCTGGACCTGACGCGCCTGACGATGCCGGCGTATATTTTCGGTTCGCGCGAAGACCACATCGTGCCGTGGGTCTCGGCCTACGCGTCGACCCAGGTGTTGCGTGGCCCGCAGCGGTTCGTGCTGGGCGCGTCGGGCCATATCGCGGGCGTGGTCAATCCGCCCGCCAAGAAACGTCGCAGCTACTGGGTAGCGGACAATACCGAACAATCGGGCCAGCCCTTGCCGGGCGATCCCAACGCCTGGCTGGCCCAGGCCCAGGAAAAGCCGGGCAGCTGGTGGCCCGACTGGACCGACTGGCTGGCCGGCCATTCCGGCAAGCAGGTCAAGGCGCGTACGAAATCAGGCAATGCCCAGTATCGGCCGATCGAGCCGGCGCCGGGCAGGTATGTGAAGGTCAGGGCCGCCTGAAGCCGCAAAGGCGGTGGGCCCAGGCCAATAAGAAAGTCAATCAACGAGGCGTCCGTCGCACACAGGAGGAAGTCCAATGAGCGGAAAACTGGCTTACGTTACAGGCGGGATGGGCGGTATCGGCACCTCTATTTGCCAACGCTTGGCCAAAGATGGCTTTCGCGTCGTGGCAGGCTGCGGCCCCAGCCGCAATTACCAGCAATGGCTGGATGAACAGGCGGCGCAGGGCTATACGTTCTATGCGTCCGTCGGCAATGTCTCTGACTGGGAGTCCACCGTGGACGCGTTCGAACGCGTCACCTCGGATTTGGGCCCGGTGGACGTGCTGGTCAACAACGCGGGCATCACCCGCGACGGCTTGTTCCGCAAAATGACCGCCGACGATTGGCGCGCGGTCATCGACACGAACCTGAACAGCCTGTTCAACGTGACCAAGCAGGTCATCGACGGCATGGTCGAGCGCCAATGGGGGCGCATCATCAACATCAGCTCGGTGAACGGGCAGAAGGGCCAATTCGGCCAGACCAACTACTCCACGGCCAAGGCCGGCATCCATGGCTTCACCATGGCGCTGGCCCAGGAAGTCGCGAGCAAGGGCGTCACGGTCAATACCATTTCGCCCGGTTATATCGGCACCGACATGGTCCGCGCCATCCGCCCGGACGTGCTGGAAAAGATCGTCGCCACCATTCCGGTGCGCCGCCTGGGCACGCCCGAGGAAATCGCGTCCATGACGTCGTGGTTGGCCTCGGATGAGTCCGGCTTTTCCACCGGAGCGGATTTCTCGCTCAATGGCGGCCTGCACATGGGCTGACGCACTGCGGGCCGCCCGGCGGGCGGCCCTTCCGCGCCGCGCAGCTTCGGGGAGAAGGCTTGCGGCATTACACTCCAACCTATTCGAAGTCTTAGAGATCGCCCGATCCGGGGACAAACATGACGCAAGCACAAACCGGCGCCAGCCTGCGCCTGATTAAAAAGTACCCCAACCGTCGTCTATACGACACCCGGACCAGCACCTACATCACCCTGGCCGATGTCAAGCAGCTGGTTCTGGCCAACGAGGAATTCCAGGTCGTCGACGCCAAGAGCGCCGAAGACCTCACGCGCAGCATTCTCCTGCAGATCATCCTGGAAGAAGAGAGCGGCGGCATGCCCATGTTCTCGTCGAACATGCTGTCGCAGATCATCCGTTTCTACGGCCACGCCATGCAGGGCATCATGGGTTCGTACCTGGAAAAGAACATCCAGGCCTTCATGGAAATCCAGCAACGCATGGCCGAGCAGTCCAAGGGCCTGTATGGCAGCCAGTTCGGTCCCGAAGCCTGGACCCAGTTCATGAATGTGCAGACCCCGATGCTGCAGAACATGATGAACAACTACATCGACCAGAGCAAAAACCTGTTCGTGCAGATGCAGGACCAGATGCAAGACCAGACCCGTGCCATGTTCTCGACCTTCCCGTTCACTCCGGGCGGTACGCAAGGCGGCGGACGCAAGTAAGGGCAGTGCGCCCGGTCCCGGCAATGCCGCGGGCCAGGCCCTGGATACGCCGGCGTGGCAGTGGCCCGCCGGCTTTTCTTTTGCTTGATGGGACGCAACAATCGGACTCTTTTCTTGGCCTTGAGTTCAGGAGCTTGTCAGTTTTTTTCGTTACATTAATGCAAACGGTTCTTGTTTATATTTTTGAGAACCGCCGTTTCATTTGTGTCTCGAGGAATACCCCATGATCAAGAAAGCCTTGGCGCTGGCCATTGTCGGTTTGAGCGTGTCCGTCGCCCAAGCGGCTGAATACCCCATCGGCAAGCCGGTAGAGAAGGGCGGCATGGAAATCGGCGCGGTGTATCTGCAGCCGATCGAAATGGACCCGCCCGGGATGATGCGTCCCGCCAAGGATTCCGACGTGCACCTCGAGGCCGACATCCACGCCACGGCCGGCAACAAGACCGGTTTCCCCGAAGGCGAATGGGTGCCCTACCTGGTCGTGAACTACGAAATCCAGAAGGTCGGCAGCCAGAACGTGCAAAAGGGCACCTTCATGCCCATGGTCGCCAACGACGGCCCGCACTACGGTGAAAACATCAAGCTCGAAGGCCCGGGCAAGTACAAGCTGAAATATTCGATCCTGCCGCCGACGGCCAACAAGATGAGCCACTTCGGTCGCCACATCGACAAGGAAACCGGCGTGGGCGAATGGTTCGAACCGTTCGACCTGGAATATGAATTCGTCTATGCCGGCACCGGCAAGAAGGGCGGTTACTGATCGTGCGCCGCCTGCTACGCGTGGTTGCCGCGCTGTTGATCAGCGTGGCCGGCTTGGCGGGCATGGCGCCCGCGCAGGCGGACGAACTGCCCACCTTCACCCTGACGTTCAAGCCCGACGGCACCTTCGAGCCCGCGCGGCTGGAAGTCCCGGCGGGCCGCTTCAAGATCGAGCTCATCAACGAGAGCAACGAGCCGGTGGAATTCGAAAGCATTCCGCTGCGCAAGGAAAAAGTGCTGGGCCCCGGCGTGAAGTCCTTCGTGGTCATCACCATCTCGCGCCCCGGCGAGTATCCCTTCTTCGATGACTTTCACCAGTCGGTGAAAGGCACCCTGGTCGTCAAGGCCAAGGAATAGGCAGGCTGCATTACATGGAACAGGTCCTCTTTATCGTCTGGCGCGAAAGCGTCGAAGCCATGCTGGTGGTGGGCATTCTGTACACCTGGCTGCGCTCGACGCCCGAAGGCGCGCGCGGGCTGAAGTATCTGTGGGGCGGCGTGGCCGCCGGCCTGGCGCTGGCGGTTGCGCTGGCGCTGGTGCTGCTGGGCGTGTCGTCCTGGCTCAGCGACGAGGGGCAGGAATGGTTCCAGGCCATCATGTCGCTGGCGGCGTGCGCACTGGTGGTGCAGATGGTCGTGTGGATGAAAAAGCACGGCCGCACGCTCAAGGGTGAACTTGAAAGTGGCGCACGCTCATCTGTTGCCAGCGACAACTGGTGGGGCCTGTTCGTGCTGGTGGCCATTGCGGTCGCCCGCGAGGGCAGCGAAACCGTGGTGTTCCTGTATGGCACGGTAGCCGCGGGTGAAGACGGCAACAGCATGTTCATGCTGGCCCTGGCCGGCGTGGCCGGTTTCATCGTCGCGCTGCTGACGTTCTGGTTGCTGCAACTGGGCGGCAAGCTCATCACCTGGCGCCGGTTTTTCCGCGTGACCGAAATCCTGCTGTTGCTGCTGGCCGGTTCGCTGCTGGTGGGCGGCCTGGATCACCTGATTTCGCTGGACGTGCTGCCGACCATCATCGACCCGGTCTGGGATAGCTCCTGGCTGCTTAGCGACAGCACTGGAGTGGGCAAGATTCTGGCTGATTTTGCTGGATACCGCGCCTTGCCGGCCTTGATTTCGGTATTGTTGTGGGTTGCGTACTGGATCGTCGTGTGGGCGCTGTTGCGCTGGGTGGGTGGCAAGCCCGCCCCGGTCGCGGCGGCCCGCGCGCCCTCCTGATTCCGACGCCTTTGCCGGAATGAATTCATGAAGGTTTAACCATGGCAGCTGCACTCGGGAGGGCAACCTCCCGTATCGCCGACTTTCTTCGAGACCATGCCCCTCTGCTGCGCAAGCTGCAGTGGGGCATTGTTGCGATATACGCTTTCCTCCTGATTGTTCCGGCCATCATGCCTTTGCCAGGTAATTCGGCATCGGTATTCAACAATCTGACCATCGTTGCGCAGTTCGCCTTCTGGGGCGTCTGGTGGCCATTCGTGCTGATCTCGATGCCGATCCTGGGGCGGGCCTGGTGCGGCTGGTTCTGTCCGGAGGGCATGCTCACCGAATGGGCCAGCGAACGCGGCCAGGGGCATGCCATCCCGAAATGGATGCGATGGGGCGGCTGGCCGTTCGTGGCCTTCGCGCTCACCACCGTCTACGGCCAGCTCGTCAGCGTGTACCAATATCCGCTGGCGGTGCTGGCGGTGCTGGGCGGGTCCACGGTGGCCGCCATGATCGTCGGCTGGCGCTATGGCCGCAGCAAGCGCGTCTGGTGCAAGTACCTCTGCCCGGTCAACGGCGTCTTCAATGTGCTGGCCAAGCTGGCACCGTGGCACTTCAAGGTCGACGAAGAAAAGTGGCGTCATCCGGTCATCCGGATCGAACCCATCAACTGTGCGCCGCTGGTGCCCTTGCGGCACATGAGGGGCGCCGGCGACTGCCACATGTGCGGCCGCTGCAGCGACTACCGCGGCGCCATTGCGTTGACGCCGCGATCGCCCGAAGAAGAAATCGTCAATGTCACCGAGGGCGAGGGCTGGCAGACCGTCTTGCTGTGCTTCGGCCTGATGGGCATCGCCATGGGCGCGTTCCTCTGGAGCGCCAGCCCCTGGTACGTGGCCGCCAAGCAATGGGCCGCCACCTGGCTGGTCGAGCACGACATCCTGTGGCCGCTGATGGACAACGCGCCATGGTTCATCCTGACGCACTATCCGGAAGTGAACGACAGCTTCTCGTGGCTCGATGGCGCGGGCATCCTGATGTTCGTGGTCGGTGCCACGGTGATCGTCGGTGGCGCCAGCTTCCTGTCGCTCTGGATCGCCGACCGCCTGGTGCCTGCAGCGCCCTCGGCCACGCCGTCGGCCGGCGGCTGGTTCCGCCCCGGTCTGCACAAGCTGGCCCAGGCGCTGATTCCTTCGGCCGGCATCGGTGTGTTCCTGGGCCTGTCGGCCACCACGGTCAACCTGCTCAAGCACGAAGGCGTGCGCGCCGCCTGGGCGGCGCCGGTGCGCTTCACGCTGCTGGCGTTGGCGGTGCTGTGGACCCTGCGCCTGTTTGCGCGGCTGTTGAACCAGCGTCCGGCCAGCCGCTTCAAGAAGGCATTGGCCTGGCTGGTGTTGCTGGCGGGCCTGGCGCCGTTCTGTTGGGCCTGGGTGCTGTTTTTCGCGATCTGGTAGGCGCGATGCGATAAAGTGAGGGCCTTCGCCGCCTGGGCGGCTTCCCTCGCTTCATCCGATCATGGCCACCTACGCGTTTCGTCTCATCAATGTCTTCGCCTCCAGCACGTTCAGCGGCAATCAGCTATGCGTCTTCGAAGACGCGCGCGGCATGGACGACGCCACCATGTTGAACCTGGCGGCGCAATTCAACCTGTCTGAAACCACATTCATCCTGCCGTCGGATCAAGCCGATGCGCGGGTGCGCATCTTCACGCCCGGCTACGAAATGAAGTTCGCCGGGCACCCCACCATCGGCACGTCGCAAGTGCTGCGCGATCTGCTCAAGTCCGGCGATGCCCTGACGTTGGAATTCAAGGCCGGCATCGTGCCGGTGACGGCCCAAGGCGATGCCTGGACCTTTACCGCACCGTGCCCCGATGGCGTGCGCACGGCGCCGCCCGAATTGCCGGCGGCCGACATTGCCGCGCTGGTGGGATTGCAGCCCGATGACTTGCTGGGCGAACCGATCTGGGTGGATACCGGCGCCGATCAGTTGCTGGTGCCGCTCAAGAGCGTCGAGGCCGTGCGCCGGGCGCGGCCGGACGCCACGCAGTTGCATCGCTGGCAGGCCAGCAGCCTGGGCCGCAAGACCTGCTACCTGTTCGCCTTTGACGAGGGCCGCCGCCAGGATGATCGCGATCTGGTGGTGGCGCGCTATTTCTTTGCCAAGGCCGGCGGTGGCGTGGACGAAGACGCGGGTACGGGGTCGGCTTGCGCCAACCTCGGTGGTTGGCTGCGCCATCAGGGGCGCGCCTTGCCGGCCAGCATCCTGGTCGAACAGGGCGACCAGATGGGCCGGCCGTGCCGACTGCTGCTGGATGTGCAGGCCGATGGCCGCATCCAGGTCGGCGGGCGTGCACGGGAAATCGGTCGCGGTACCGTCAACGTCTGAGTGCTGCGCACGGCGAGCCGATGACGCGAGCGGCCGAGCTGGCCGCGCGTCCGGTGCGCAACAAAAGGCATGCACCAAAAGGCGCGCATCAAAAGGTGCGCATCAAAAACAACGCGGCGCCTGCGTTTGCACGCAGGCGCCGCGGAGCTCACGTCAAGGTGACGGCGTTTACTTCTTGTTCTTGGCCGGGTCGACCTTGATGTTGTTCATCACCTGCTTGACCCCCTCGACCCCGCGGGCCACGGTGGCGGCGTGATCGGCTTCGGCGGAGGTGCCGACCGTACCGGTCAGCTTGGCCACGCCATCGGTGGTTTCCACGGCGATGTCCAGGGCGCTCAATTGCTTGTCGGCCACGAAGGCGGCCTTGACCTTGGTGGTCACGGTCGCGTCGGACGCGTATTCGCCCACGGATTGCTTGGGCTTGCCGTCATTGGCGGCAAAGGCCATGGAAGTGAAGACAGCGCCCGTGCCCAGTGCGGCGGCGGCGATCAGCTTGCGGAATTCCATAGTTATGCTCCTTGTGTAGGGGTTTCAGCGCGTTCGGTTGTACGCAACGGCTAGCGAAAAATCTTTGGGTGCGATTGTTCTATTTCTTTCTGAATGCGCCGCCCAGAATGGACAGCAGCGCCAGAACCAGGAAGACGAAGAACAGGATCTTGGCGATCCCTGCGGCGCCGGCGGCGATGCCGCCGAAGCCCAGGACGGCCGCGATGATCGCAATCACGAAGAAAACAACGGCGTAGTGCAGCATGTCAGCTTCTCCTGGGTGGCTTGGAAATCAACGATTGCGATCGAAGAAATCGCGCACGTCCTTCTCGGCCTGTTCCTTGGTCTTGCCGTAGCGCTCCTGGATCAGGCCAGCGAGGCGCTCGGCGTTGCCTTCCGTACGGGTCAACTCGTCGTCGGTGAGTTCACCCCAGGCCGCCTTGGCCTTTCCGGACAGCTGCTTCCACTTGCCAGCGATGATGTCGTTATTCATGGTGACCTCTCTTCGTAGTGGCGGCTGCGTGGGCTTATGGCCGATAAACCTGGCAGTCGCGGGTGAGTTGGACACTGATCAGCTTGGGTTCAAGGTACAGGGCCGTCTTGCGGGCTGTCAAAGGACGCTGTGGGTAAATGTAACGGCCGGGGACGGGGCAAATCGCGCGTCCCGTGACGGGATTTGGGCAGGCCGTGCGCAGAGAGGGAGTTACAGTTGAGCAACGTCTTGTCCTGTTTTGAGGGGGGCAAGTAACGGGAAATACGCGATTTTGAGGCGTTTTTCGCGATGGCTGGCTGCGGCTGCGACGCATCGGTATAGTCGGTTCAGGCCGCTTGCGCGAGGACATGGTCACGCAAGCGACGGCATCCAACTCAAGAGGGGACACGCATGACGCAACGATTCTGCCGCACGCTGTTATTGGCGCTGATCGCAATGGCGGCGCTGGGGTGCACGCACGTGACGGACCGGTATCAGGCCGAGGCGCCCGCGACCCGGGCCGCCAGCTAGCGCGCGCCTCTCTCGCGGCGACCGGCCAGGCCAATGAGAACGGGGCGCCCCATGGGCGCCCCGTTGGTCTGCTGGCGCCGCCATCGCCGGCGGCCCATGGCTGCCGGTCAGGCTTCCTTGATGCGGCGAGCGATGTGGTCCAGCGCTTCTTCGACCTGGTCCACCAGGATCAGGCACAGGTCGCCGGCGCCCAGGCGGGCCAGCGCCGTGTCGATCGCCAGGAACTCGCCGTGGATCTCTTCGATGTGGCGGGTGCGGCTGGCGCCGACCAGGCCTTGCTGCAGCAAGGCCAGTACCTCGCCGTCCTCGCGGCCGCGTTGGCATTGATCCTGGTAGAGCAGCACGTCGTCAAAGGCGGCGCCCAGGATCTCGGTCTGCATGCGGATGTCTTCGTCGCGGCGGTCGCCGGCACCGCTGATCACTACCGAGCGGCGTTTCGCCGGCATGGCATCGACCGCGCGCACCAGCGCCAGGATGGCGTCGGGATTGTGGCCGTAGTCGGCGATCACGGTGGCGCCGCGATAGTCGAACACGTTGAAGCGGCCAGGAGCGGTCTGCGCGTCGTTGACGAAGGTGGCCAGGCCACGGCGAATGATGGCCCAGTCCAGGTTCAGCGCCCAGGCGGCCGCAACCGAGGCCATGGTGTTCTCGACCTGGAACGTGATGGTGCCGTTGCGGGTCAGCGGAATCTCGGCCAGCGGGAAGCGGGTTTCCTCGCTGCCTTGCGCCGCCACGATGGCATCGCCATCACGGTAGACCACGCGCAGGCCCTGGGCGCGGTGCGTCGCCATGATGGGGTGGTTGCGGTCTTCGGCGAAGTAGGTGATCGACCCGGGGCAACTGGCGGCCATGTCGGCCACGATGGGATCGGCGGCGTTCAGCACGGCCGTGCCGCCGGGATGCACGTGCTGCACGATCACGCGCTTGACCACGGCCAGGTCTTCGACGGTGCTGATGTAGCCCAGCCCCAGGTGGTCGCCCATGCCGATGTTGGTGACGATGGACACGTTGCAGCGGTCGAACGCCAGGCCTTCGCGCAGGATGCCGCCGCGCGCCGTTTCGAACACGGCGGCGTCGACGTCCGGGTGCATCAGCACGCTACGGGCGCTGCGTGGGCCGCTGCAGTCGCCGGTGTCGATGCGCAGGTTGTCGACGTAAACACCGTCGGAATTGGTCATGCCGACGCGGTTGCCGGCCACGCCCAGGATGTGCGCGGTCAGGCGCACCGTGGTGGTCTTGCCGTTGGTGCCGGCCACGGCCACCACCGGAATGCGGCCGTCGTCGCCGTCCGCGTACATGTTGGCGATGATGGCTTCGCCCACCGCGCGGCCCTTGCCGAACGAGGGATTCAGGTGCATGCGCAGGCCGGGGGCCGCGTTCACTTCGACCACGCCGCCGTGCTGCTCTTCGAGCGGGTAGTGCACGCTTTCCGCCACGACGTCCACGCCGCAGATATCCAGGCCGATCATGCGCGCCGCGGATACCGCGCGCGCCGCCATTTCCGGATGCACTTCGTCGGTGACGTCGGTGGCCGAGCCGCCGGTGCTCAGGTTGGCGTTGTTGCGCAGGAAGATCAGGGTGCCGGGGGGCGGCACCGAGTCGGCGTCGAAGCCCTGTTTTTTCAGCGTGGCCAGCGCGATGTCATCAAAGCGGATCTTGGTCAGCGAGGTGGCATGGCCGTCGCCGCGCAAGGGGTCGGCGTTGACCTGGTCCACCAGTTGGCGGATGGTCTGCACGCCGTCGCCGGTGACCTGGGGCGGATCACGGCGCGAGGCCGCCACCAGCGCGCCGCCCACCACCAGCAGGCGGAAGTCGTGGCCGGGAATGTAGCGTTCGACGATGACTTCGGAACTGATTTCCTCGGCGACTTCGAAAGCCTGGATCACGCGTTCGCGCGTTTCGATGTTGACGGCGACGCCGCGGCCCTGGCTGCCGTCGCGCGGCTTGACCACTACGGGGCCGCCCAGCTCCTGGGCCGCGGCCCAGGCGTCTTCGGCGGTGGTGACCGAGCGGCCGAGCGGCACCGGCACGCCGGCGGCGTCCAGCAGCATCTTGGTCAGGTCCTTGTCTTGCGCGATCGATTCGGAAATGGCGCTGGTCAGGTCGGTTTCGGCGGCCTGGATGCGGCGTTGCTTGCTGCCCCAGCCGAACTGCACCATGCTGCCCTGGGTCAGGCGGCGATAGGGAATGTTGCGGGCGGTGGCGGCGTTGACGATGGAACCGGTGCTGGGACCCAGACGAACGTCTTCATCCAGTTCGCGCAGGCGCTTCAGGGCGTCGGCCAGGTCGAACGGGGTGTCGTCCAGGGCAGCGTGCACCAGCGCCTGCGCCAGGTCCATGGCCAGCCGGCCGACTTCTTCTTCGCTGTATTCCACCACGACCTGGAACACGCCGGGTTCGATGGTGGACGAGGTGCGGCCGAACGTGACGGGGCAGCCGGCGTAGGCCTGCATCGTCAGCGCGACGATCTGCAGCACGTGGGCAATCGACACGGCGCCTTGATGGCCTTCGGGGCGCAGCAGGCCGGTCTGCGGCAGCCGTGCGCGCAGGCGGGCTTCGAAGTCGGGCAGGTTATCGATGGAGCATTCGGCGTCGGCGCAGGAAACGATGGCCTCGATCGCGGTGTTCTTGCTCCACAGATTGGGGCCGCGCAGTGCTCGGATACGGGAAACTTCCATGGCAGGTATTCCTGTCTAGCTTACGCGCGCCCGCGACCGGGGCCGGGGCGCGCACAGTGATGTCAGTGTTGCTGGATCCAGCGACGCACGAGATCGATGGTGGGGCCGGAGAATGCCTCGTCGGATTGCAGTAGGACGAAGTCGCCCGCGGCGATGCCGTCCAGCTGGCTTTCGATGGCCCGGCCGTGGTCGGGTTCGTCCAGGATCTGCTTGACGCGACTGCCTTGCTCCAGGCCCTGGCGCAGCAATGCGCGCGCCTGGCCGGCCGGGCGCTTGCTGGCGACCGTGGCGTCGTCGTAGAGCACCACGCGGTCGAAGGCATCGCCCAGCAGGCGGCCTTGTTCGATCAGGTCCGCGTCGCGGCGGTCGGCGCCGGCCGAATAGACGGCGGCGCGCGTGGTCGACGGGAACTGGTCGATGGCCGCGATCAGCGGACGCAGCGCGGACGCGTTGTGCACGTCGTCCACCACCACCGTGCTGCCGTTGCGCTCGAACAGGGTGAATTGCCAGGGCGCATCGGCCTGGTCGATGTCGAAGGTCTCGATGCCCGCGCGGATGAGTTCCACGGGGATATCCAGCGCCCAGGCGGTGCCCACCGCCGCCAGCACGTTTTCGACCTGGAAGGCCACGCGGCCGCCGTGGGTCAGGGGAATGGCGGCGACGGCGGCCAGGCGTTCCTCGCGGGCGCCTTGCGCCAGCACGATGGCGCCATCACGCACGTACACCGCGCGGCCGTCTTGCTGCTGGTGGGCGGCAATGGCGGGCAGGGCGGGGTCGATGCCGAAGAAGATCACGGCGCCGTCGCACAGCTCGGCCATTTCGACCACGCGCGGGTCGCGCGCGTTGAGCACGGCGGTGCCGGTGGGCAGCACCACGTCGACCTGGGTGCGGAACACGTTGAACATGCGTTCCGTTTCATTGATGTCGAAGTCGCCCAGGTGATCGGCGTCGTCGATGTTGGTGACCACGCCGACCTGGCAGCGGTCGTAGGCCAGGCCCTGGCCAAGGATCACGCCGCTGTCGTTTTCGATCACGGCGGCGTCGACATTGCGGTTCATCAAGAGGCGCGTGCCCGAGGCGAAATCGGCGCGGTCGCCCTTTTGCACCAGGCGGCGGTCAAGGTAGAGCCCTTCGCTGCAGGCCAGGCCGGTGCGCTTGCCCGACAGGTGCAGCAGGCGGGCCACCAGGCGCGCCACGACGGTCTTGCCGTTGGTGCCGGTGACGCCCACGATAGGGATGCGGCCCGCGTCGCCTTCCGGGAACAGGTGGTCGACGATGGCGCGGCCCACCGGGCGCGGCGTGCCGTCGGCCGGCTTCAGGTGCATCAGCAGGCCCGGGCCGGCGTTGACTTCGACGATGGCGCCGCGCTGTTCGTCCAGCGGACGCGAGATGTCTTCGGCGACCAGGTCGACCCCGGCGATGTCCAGGCCCACGATGCGGGCGGCCAGGGTGACCGTGGCGGCGATGCTGGGGTGCACGCGGTCGGTCACGTCGAAGGCGACGTTGCCGCTGCGCTGCACCAGCACGCGCTGGCCGTCGGCCGGCACGCTGTCTTCGGTCAGGCCCTGGCGGGCGATTTCCAGCCGCGCGGCCGAATCCAGGCGCACCGGATTCAGCGGATGGTTCTCGGTGCGGCCGCGGCGCGGGTCGGTATTGATCTGGGTGTCGATCAGGTCGGTCAGGGTGGACTTGCCGTCGCCGGTGACCCAGGCCGGCTCGCCGGCGGCCGCGGCCACCATGCGGTTGCCCACCACCAGCAGGCGGTGCTCGTTGCCCAGCACGAAGCGTTCGACGATGACGCCGCTGCCTTCGTCCACCGCGACGCGGTAGGCCGACACGACGTCTTCGCGCGTGGTCAGGTTGGTGAACACGCCGCGGCCATGGTTGCCGTCATAGGGCTTGACCACGACGGGCAGGCCGATGTCTTCGGCGGCTGACCAGGCGTCGTCTTCGCTGTCGACCAGACGGCCTTCAGGGACGGGCACGCCGCAGGTCGAGAGCAGTTCCTTGGTCAGGTCCTTGTCGCGCGAGATGCCTTCGGCGATGGCGCTGGTGCGGTCGGTTTCGGCCGTCCAGATGCGGCGTTGGCGCGCGCCATAGCCGAATTGCACGAGGTTGCCCTCGAACAGGCGGATGTAGGGAATGTCGCGGTCGTCGGCGGCATCGACGATGCAGGCGGTGCTGGGGCCCAGGCAATGGCGGTCGACCAGGCGACGCAGGCGGGTCACGGTGGCATCGACGTCGAACGGGCGGTCTTCGATGGCGGCCATGACCAGGTCGCGGGCTTCGTTCAGGGCGGTGCGGGTGACCTGTTCCTGCCAGGCGCGCACGACGACTTTGTAGACGCCGCGGGTGGAGGTTTCACGGGCCTTGCCGAAACCGCCGCGCAAGCCGGCCAGGTTCTGCAGTTCGAGCGTGACATGTTCAAGAATGTGGCCGGGCCAGGTGCCTTCTTTCAGGCGGGCCAGAAAACCGCCCCGTACGCCCGGGCTGCAGCGGTGCTCGATCAGGGTCGGCAGCCATTCGGTCAGGCGCTCGTAGAAGCCGGGGATCGTGTTGGAGGGGTAGTCCTCCAGTTCGCCGATATCCACCCACGCTTCAAGGACCGGACGGTACGTCCAAATGTTCGGGCCGCGCAAAGCCACGACATCGAGAAATTCAATGTCTTTCTTTTTCATGTTTTAATTTACTTGAGAAGCAGGTTGGCACGCGCGGACGCCCCTATGCAAGACCGCGAATTTATTGGGGTTGCGCCTTAAGAATAATGCCAACGAGTGGGGGATCCCAGATATTCCTAATTAGAAAAATCGGCTGATACTATACGACGCCTTTAAAGGCGTGAACTCGTTGTGTTGTAAGGAAGGGACACGTTTTCAGCCTGGTGTTGGGAACGGTCGCCGCCTTGTAGGGCAGAGTCCTGGCCCGGTATGCGTTCTAATGAAAAAACCACACCTGCTTTCCGGCCTAGCCGATGCCTTTCCTGCCCGTTGGCGGGACGAAATCCGCGCTGAACTGGCGGAGGGCGAAACCTTGCTGGCCTCGGTTGAAATAGACCTGGACCAGCGCCTGAAGTTCCAGCCAGGGCTGCTTGTCCTGACCGACCGCCGCCTGATCGCCCGCAATCCCGCCGACACCGGCTGGGAATCCTGGCCTTTCGGCCCCCAACTGTCCCTGAATCTTTCCGACCATGCCGGCGCCGCCGTGCTCGAGCTGCACGACGATACCGCGCGCCTGGGCATCTGGCGTTTCACGCTGGCCCGCAACCCGGCGGCGCTGCGCTTGCTGGGTCAGTTCGAGGCGCAGCAGGCCATCCGCCTGTCCGGGCAGCCGTCGGACGAGGCGGCCGAGCGCCAGTGCACCATCTGCAACAACGCCATTCCGGCCGGGCAGGACGAATGCCCGGCCTGCAACCAGGAACAGGCCGCGCCGTCGTCCACCTGGGCGCTGCTGCGCCTGTGGCGCTTTGCCCGCCCGTACCGCCTGCCGCTGCTGGCCGGTTTCCTGCTGACGCTGCTGGGCACCGCGGCCACGCTGGTGCCGCCGTACCTGACCATGCCGCTGATGGACGACGTGTTGATCCCGTTCCAGAACGGCGCGCCCATCGACTACGGCAAGGTTCGCCTGTACCTGGGCGGGCTGCTGGGGTCCGCTTTCCTGGCGTGGGGGCTGGGCTGGGCCCGCACCTACATCCTGGCCTGGGTCAGCGAGCGCATCGGCGCCGACCTGCGCACCACCACCTATGAGCATCTGCAGCAGCTGTCGCTGGAATACTTCGGCGGCAAGCGCACGGGCGACCTGATTTCCCGCATCGGCAGCGAAACCGACCGCATCTGCGTGTTCCTGTCGCTGCACCTGCTGGATTTCGCCAATGACATCCTGATGATCGTCATGACCGCGGTGATCCTGTTCTCGATCAATCCGTGGCTGGCGCTGGTCACGCTGGTGCCGCTGCCGTTCATCATCTGGATGATCCACGCGGTGCGCGACCGCCTGCGCCACGGCTTTGAAAAGGTCGACCGCATCTGGTCCGAGATCACCAACGTGCTGGCCGACACCATTCCCGGCATCCGCGTGGTCAAGGCCTTTGCCCAGGAAAAGCGCGAAGTGGCGCGTTTTCGCGAAGCCAACAACCGCAACCTGGAAGTCAACGATCGCGTCAACACCACCTGGTCGCTGTTTTCCCCGACCGTGACGCTTCTGACCGAAGTCGGGCTGCTGGTCGTCTGGATCTTCGGCATCTGGCAGGTGTCGCAAAAGCAGATCACGGTGGGCGTGCTGGCGGCATTCCTGGCGTAT
The DNA here is from genome assembly GCF_058783235.1 of Achromobacter sp. FW305-C-28. NCBI lineage: Bacteria > Pseudomonadati > Pseudomonadota > Betaproteobacteria > Burkholderiales > Alcaligenaceae > Achromobacter > Achromobacter sp. FW305-C-28. The sequence goes on from NZ_JBYSYL010000001.1 coordinate 646,449, forward strand.
ATCGGGCGCTTCTATACGCGCCTGGATTCCATGAGCCGCATCGTGTCGGTGACCCAGAAGGCCGCCGCCGGCGCCAAGCGCATCTTCGACATCCTGGACCACGTGTCCAGCGTGCCGGAACCGCAGAACCCGGCCAAGCTGCCGCACATCAACGGCCGCATCGAATTGCGCGACGTGGGCTTTCGCTACGGCAACCGCCAGGTCATCCGCGGCCTGGACCTGACCATCGCCCCGGGTGAAATGATCGGGCTGGTGGGGCATAGCGGCTCGGGCAAGAGCACGCTGATCAACCTGATCTGCCGCTTCTACGACGTGTCCGAGGGGGCCATCCTGGTGGACGGCGCGGACATCCGCTCGGTGCGCGTGTCCGACTATCGCCGCAATATCGGCCTGGTACTGCAAGAGCCTTTCCTGTTCTTCGGCACCATCGCCGAGAACATCGCCTACGGCAAGCCCGACGCAACGCGTGACGAAATCGTCGCCGCGGCCCGCGCCGCGCACGCTCATGAGTTCATCCTGCGCCTGCCGCATGGCTACGACTCGCTGGTGGGCGAACGTGGCCAGGCGCTGTCGGGCGGCGAGCGCCAGCGTATCTCGATCGCCCGCGCGTTGCTGATCGATCCACGCATCCTGATCCTGGATGAAGCGACTTCGTCGGTCGACACCACCACCGAAAAGGAAATCCAGAAGGCGCTGGACAACCTGGTGCGCGGCCGTACCACGATTGCCATCGCCCACCGCCTGAGCACGCTACGCAAAGCCGACCGGCTGGTGGTGCTGGACCGCGGCCAGATCGTCGAACAGGGCCCGCACGAGGAACTGATGGCGCGCGAAGGCGCCTACTACCGCCTCTACCAGGCGCAGGCGCGCCAGGCCGAAGCCGATGCGCAGGCCTCTGGTAGCGACGACATGGCCGCCGTGGCCTGACACGGAATCGAGATAACCGTCATGACGCTTCCCGTTTTTCAGCTGCAACGCAATGCGTTCGGGCGTTTGGTGTACCAGGGCGCCGATGGCGTCTCGCACGAGGGCGTCATCCCGGTGCGTGCCTTTCCGATCAGCGAGGCCGATCGCGGCCTGTCGCTGGTGACCGGCGACGGCCACGAGCTGGTGTGGATCGAACACCTGGCCGATGTGCCGCCCGCCGAGCGCGCGCTGATCGAAGAGGAACTCGCAGGCCGCGAGTTCATGCCCGAAATCCGCAAGCTGGCCAGCGTGTCCACCTATGCCACCCCCAGTACCTGGAAGGTGGAAACCGACCGCGGGCCCACCACGTTCACGCTGCGCGGCGAAGAAGACATCCGCCGATTGAGCCAGCACACGCTGCTGATCGCCGACAGCCACGGCATCTTCTATCTGGTGCGCGACGTGCCGTCGCTGGACAAGCACAGCCGCAAGCTGCTGGACCGCTTTCTCTGATTGCGCGTGCCGCGTTCGTTCAGGTGCCGTCCGCAGCCGGCCGCTTGAACGGCGTGTGCGCTTCCAGTTCACCCAGGTAGTCGTCCACCGCGGCGGTTTCCTCATCCAGGAATTGCTGGATCGCAGCCGCGAAGCGCGGGTCGGCGACCCAGTGCGCCGACCACGTCGGCGTGGGCAGCAGGCCGCGCGCCATCTTGTGTTCGCCTTGCGCGCCGCCTTCGAAACGGGTCAGACCATGGACGATGCAGTAGGCGATGGCCTGCAGGTAGCAGGTCTCGAAATGCAGCCCCGGCACGTATTCCGTCGCGCCCCAGTACCGTCCATAGAGCACGTCGCCGCCGACCAGGTTCAGCGCCGCGGCCACGGGCTGGCCATCGCGTTCGGCCAGCACCAGCACGAAGGCGTCGGGCTGCTCGCGATAGGCGCGCTGGAAGAATTCACGGTTCAGGTAGGGCGGATTGCCGTGGTTGAAGTAGGTGTGGCAATAGCACTGATAGAAGAAATCCAGGTCTTCAGGGCGGATCTGCGCGCCGTGCCGCCAGCGAAATTCCAGCCCGGCCTGGGCGACTTTCTTGCGGTCCTGGCGGATCTTCTTGCGTTTGTCGTGGCTCATCGTGGCCAGGAAGCCGTCGAAGTCCGCATAGCCCGCATTGGTCCAATGGAACTGCACGCTTTCTCGGACCATGAAACCCGCCTCGCGCAGGGCGCGCAGATCGGTCGCGGCGGGAAACAGCAGATGCAGCGACGACACCCGCACTTCTTCGGCGAACGCCACCAGGCCGCGCACCAGCGTGTCGCGGTCCTCGTCATTGGCGGCCAACAGGCGCGGACCCGTGACCGGGGTGAACGGAATTGCCGACAGCAGCTTGGGGTAGTAGCGCAGGCCGTGGCGCTGGAAGGCGTCGGCCCAGGCGTAGTCGAAGACGTACTCGCCGCGTGAATGCGATTTCAGGTAGAGCGGCACGGCGCCGGCCAATTGGCCATCGCGCCACAGCGCCAGATAGTGGGGCGCCCAGCCGGTCTCTGGCGCGGCGCAGCCGGTGTCGTGCAGGGCGCACAGGAAGGCATGGCGCAGGAACGGCTGGTCGCCGGCCAGGGCGTCCCATTGACGTGCGTCGATGCGGGACAGGTCGGTCTCGATGGTCAGGCGTAGCGGTGAATCCATGGGCGAATGATAAAGTCTTCGTCAGCGCATGGCGCATTGTCATTGTTTTTCGGGCGGCCGCGAGCCGCCCCGGTATCGGGAACCCTCATGGACAGCCATTCGAACCTTCCCGCGGACGGGACGGGTCCGTACGAGCCAGGCGCGGCGTGCCTGCGCGCCCAGGCGTTGCAGGCGCTGGCCGCCACCGAATGGGCGGACAAGCTGGCGCGGGTGCGCGCCATTGCCGCCGACGCACCGCTGGACGCCGCGCGGCAGTACGTGGCACCCGCCGCCTTGCCCGGCCGGCCCGCCGTGCCCGAGCTGGTGCCGCCGGCCCAGGTGCCGCAGCGTTCCATGGCCACGCTGGAAGGCCGCGCTGCGCTGCTGCACGCGCTGGCGCACATCGAATTCAACGCGGTGAATTTGGCGCTGGATATCCTGTGGCGCTTTGCCGGCATGCCCGACGCGTTCTACCGCGATTGGCTGCGCGTGGCCACCGAAGAGGCCTGCCATTTCGACCTGTTGAACCAGCGGCTGGCCAGCCTGGGCTACGTCTATGGCGATTTCCCCGCCCACAACGGCTTGTGGGACATGGCCGAACGCACGCGTGACGATCTGCTGGCGCGCCTGGCGCTGGTGCCGCGCACGCTGGAAGCGCGCGGCCTCGATGCCTCGCCGCTGATCCGCAACAAGCTGGCGGGCGCAGGAGATGCGCCAAGCGCGGCCATCGTCGACATCATCCTGCGCGACGAAATCGGCCATGTCGCCATCGGCAACGACTGGTACAAGCGCCTTTGCGCCGAACAAGGCAAGGAACCGGTGACCTGCTATGCCGAGCTGGCCGCCCGCTACGACGCGCCACGCCTGCGCGGCCCGTTCAACCTGGCCGCGCGTCGCGCCGCCGGCTTCGACGAAGCCGAACTGGCTGCGTTGCAGGCCGGTTGACCGGCCCGCCCATCGCGATCGATACCGCCCAATCCCCCGGAGCCTTTCCCTGCTGATGAAAACGCTTTTCCCCGCCGTTGCCCTGACCGTCGCCGCGCTCACCCTGCCCATCGAAGGCGCCCAGGCCGCCGATGCCTTTGCTTCGTGCCTGGCGCAGTTGCGCGCCCCCGCCGCCAAGGCGGGCGTGTCCGGCGCCACCTTCGATACGCATACCGCGGGCCTGGTCCCCGACATGGCGGTGATCGGCCTGTTGGATGCGCAGCCCGAATTCAAGACGCCGATCTGGGACTACATGGCGGCGCTGGTCGACGACGAACGCGTGGCTGATGGTCGCGCCGGTATCGAACGCTGGCGGGCGGAACTGGACCGGGCCTCGGCCCGTTTCGGCGTGGACCCGGCCACCATCGCGGCGGTCTGGGGCGTCGAAAGCAATTATGGCCGCACGCTGGGCGGTCGACCGCTGCTCACGTCCCTGTCCACGCTGTCGTGCTTTGGGCGGCGCCAGGCCTATTTCCGCGGCGAGTTCTACGCCGCGCTCAAGATCCTGCAGGACGAGCACATCGCGCCCGAGAAACTGACCGGCTCTTGGGCGGGCGCGTTCGGCCAGACGCAATTCATGCCCTCGACCTACCTGCGGCTGGCCGTGGACTTCGACGGCGATGGCCGCCGCGACCTGATCGACAGCGTGCCGGATGCGCTGGCGTCCACGGCCAACTTCCTCAAGCGCGCCGGCTGGAACAGCAGCCTGGACTGGGGCTACGAGGTCAAGCTGCCCGCGGGCCTGAATACGGCCGGGGCCGGGCGCAAGAACAAGCGCGCGCTGTCATCGTGGGTCGCCCAGGGCGTGACCCGGGCGGATGGCCGTCCGCTGCCGCCGGGCGACACGCCGGTCGGACTGCTGCTTCCGGCCGGCCCCCAGGGCCCGGCCTTCCTGGTGACCCGCAATTTCGACGCACTGTATTCGTACAACGCGGCCGAAAGCTATGCGCTGGCCATTGCGCACCTGTCCGACCGCCTGCGCGGGGGCGGCGCGTTGGTCCAGGCCTGGCCGACTGACGATCCCGGCCTGTCGCGGGCCGAGCGGCGCGAGCTGCAACGGCTGCTGATCGCCCGCGGCTATGAACTGGGCGAACCCGATGGCATGATCGGCGCCCGTACCCGTGAAGCGCTGCAGGCGGCGCAGCGTCAGCTGGGCCTGCCGGCGGACGGCCGGGCCGGGCAGAAGGCGCTGAACGCCCTGCGCAATGGGGGCTGAGCGGGCCGCCCAATACAAGTTTTGCAAAGATCGGTATCCAGGCCGCGACGAGGGCCAGATTTGCGCCGGCCTGGGCCTATACTGGATTTCCGACTTTTCTGGAGCACGGCGATGAGTCTATTGGATACCTTGGCCTCGATGGCCGGCGGCGGTCAGCAAGGGGGCTCGGCCTCGTTGCTGCCGGCCCTGATCGAACAACTGAACAAATACCCCGGTGGCCTGTCCGGCCTGATCGCCAGCTTCCAGCAGGGCGGCCTGGGCGAAATCGTCGCCTCGTGGATCGGCAAGGGGCAGAACCTGCCCGTCAGCGCCGACCAGCTTGGCCGCGTGCTGGACCCGGGCGTGGTGAACGAACTGGCCACCAAGACGGGCCAGGACACCGGCTCGGTGCTGGGTTCCCTGTCCGCATTGCTGCCGCAACTGGTCGACAAGGCTACGCCCGATGGCGCGGTCCAGCCGGGCCAGGGCTTCAATCCCACCGATCTGCTGGCCTCGCTGTCCGGCCTGTTCGGCAACCGCGGCTGATGCGGCAGGAGACACGCTCCTGACGCGCCCGCTGCCCCGGTCCCTGTTGCGCCGGCGCCTGTTGCAGGCGCTGGCGCTTGGCGCGCTTGCGCCGTTGGCGGCCTGCGCGCCGCCAATCTCGCTGAATGCCACTTTCCTGCAGCTCTGGCTGAGCCACCTGGACCTGACCGCTGACGATTGGCGCCGCCGCATCGCCGCCTACCGCCGGCTGGGCTGCCGCGAGATCTTCCTGCAATGGACCGGCCTGCAAGGCGGTCGGCCGGATGACTGGATGGCGCCCCAGGCCATGCTGGACGCGATCTTCGACGAAGCCGAACATAGCGGCCTGGGTGTGCATGTGGGCCTGCCCTACGACCAGCGCTGGTGGAACATGCTCGCCTCGCCCGACGACGCCGCACTGGCCGCCTACCTGGATCACACGCGCGACCGTGGCGTGGCCTACATGCAAAGCGCGGCGTGGTCCAAGCGCCGCAATTTCCGCGGCTGGTACCTGCCCTACGAGCTGGAGCAATACAACTGGTCGCGCCCGGAACGCCAGGCGCTGCTGGTGCCGTGGCTGGACGCCTTTGCGCGCGCCGCGCAGGCCACCAGCTATCGCGTGCCGACCATCTCTACCTATTTCAGCCGCCTGGGCGGCGACGGATCACTGACCCAGCTGTGGTCGCGGGTGCTGGACCACGTGACCATCCATCCCATGATCCAGGACGGCGTGGGCGTGGCGGGGCTGGCGAACTACCAGTCGCTGGAACCCCTGCACGACATGCTGCTCAAGCGCCGGGCGTCGTTCGACCTGGTCATGGAACTGTTCGAGGAACTGCCGTCCGGCAGCACCGACGGCACCACCTTCAAGGCGCGCTCGGCCGACTTCGACCGGGTCAAGCAGCAGTGGCAAGTGGCGCGAGGCTACGGCGCCAAGCGCGTCGTGGCCTTTACCGTCGACCCCTGGGTCATCGGCGACACGCCCGAGGCCCGCGCGCTGATGCGCGCCTGGATGGCGGCGCGCGTCTGACGCGAGCGCCGCCGGGCGCTCAAATGAAACTGCGGCCGATGATTTCCCTCATGATCTCGCTGGTGCCGCCAAAGATGCGCAACGCGCGCGCATCCACCCAGGCGCGGCCGATGCCGTATTCCGCCATATAGCCATAGCCGCCATACAGCTGCAGCAGGTCGTCCAGCACCGCGCCCTGCATTTCGGTGGCGTTGAGCTTGGCGATGGCGGCCGTGGTGGGATCGAGTTCGCCGGTCATGTGGCGGGCCAGGCAGTCGTCCAGGAAGACCCGCAGCATGGTGCTTTGCGCACGGGCGCCGGCCAGCTTGAAGCGTGAATTCTGATAGTCGAAGACGCGACGGCCGAAGACCTTGCGGTTGCGGGTGTATTCGGCGGTTTCTTCCAGCATGCCTTCGAGCGAGGCGCCGGCGCGCAGCGCGATCGCCAGGCGTTCGCGCGCGAGTTCCTGCGTCATGTATTCGAAGGCGGCGTTTTCCTGTCCCAGCAGGCAGTCCGCCGGCAGGCGCACGTCGTCGAAGTACAGCTCGCAGGTGTCCTGGCAGTGCTGGCCGATCTTGCTGAGCGCCGGGCCCTTGGTGAAGCCGGGCAGGTTCTCTTCGACGCAGAACAGCGACAGGCCGCGCGCGCCCTGATCGGGGTCGGTGCTTGCCAGCACGATGGACAAGCCGGCGTTGACGCCATTGGTGATGAAGGTCTTCTGGCCGTTCAGCACGTAGTGGTCGCCATCGCGGCGGGCCCGCGTGCGGACGGCCTTGAGGTCGCTGCCCGCACCGGGCTCGGTCAGCGCGATGGCGCCGATCACTTCGCCGCGGGTCATGGCAGGCAGCCAGCGCGCTTTCTGGGCGGTGGTGCCGAAGGCTTCCAGGTAAGGCGACACCATGTCGGAGTGGATCGAAAAGCCCACGCCCAGGTAGTTGGCGCGCGCCAGTTCTTCGATGACGACGGCGGCATGGCCGAAGTCGCCGCCCAAACCGTAGGGGTCAGGCAGGGCGCAATTGAGCAGGCCTTCTTCGCCCGCGCGCAGCCACAGCGAGCGGGGCACGATACCGGCCTTTTCCCAATCGGCATAGTGGGGCGCGATCTCTTCGGCGATAAAGCGCCGGACCTGGTCGCGGAAAAGCTCGTGGTCGTCCCTGAATACGCGGCGCATACGGCCTCCTTACTTGCTATAGGGGTCCGTGGCGCTGACTTGGCCGCTCAAGGTGGGGGCGGTGGCGCCGCCGGTGAGGAACAGGCTGTAGTGGTCGCCGGGCTGCAAGGCGGGCAGCGGCACGGACGGCGACAGCACCGTGCCGCAACCGGCCGCCAGCGATGCGCTGACCGGATTGATGGCGCGGGCGGCCGAAGCGCCGGGTTTGACGTCCTGGAACAGCGTGGGGCCGGTCGGGCTGACCGCCAGCGCGGCGGCGGGGCAGTCGGCTGCCAGGTTGTAGAAACGCAGTTCGGCCTTGAGCGCGTCCTGCGCGCCGTTGCTGTCGTCTACCAGCGCATAGGTGACCTTGACGCCGTCGCGGTGTACCACCAGCGTGCTGAAGGTGTCGGGCGCGACTTGCAGGCTGGCCACCGGCTTGCCGTCGACCAGCACGTTGAATGCCTGGTTGCCCTTGACGATGGCGTAGGTGCTGGCCGGCTTGGTCGGACCGATTTCCTGCGACGGGCCATTGGCGACCTGCACGCGGAACGGCCCGACTTCGGGATTCACGACTCGTACGAACGAGGATCCGGCGGGCGGACGCGCGGCGTAGAGCTGGGCGAATATGCCCTCGGCATGCGCTGCGCCGCCGATGGCGGCCAAACCCAGCGCCGATGCCAGCGCCAGGGTGGGGAAACGAATACGACGGGTCATGCTTGGGACTCCGGTTTCTTGCTCAGGCGGGCCTCCAGGTACAAGCGTTCAAGCTGCTTGCGGTCCGCCTTGTCGGTGCTGGTCGTCGGGAAACGGTGGCAGGCCATCAGCTCAGACGGAATCATGTAGGGCGGCAGCCGGCGGCCCAGTGCGGCTTTCCAGTCCTGCAATGCCGCGGGCAGCGGTTGCAGGCCGCCAGGGCCGGCCTCGGCGGGCTCGACGAACCCGATCAGTCGGATGATAGCGCCATCGGGCCGGCGCAGCGCGACGGTGGCGCCAGCGCGCGCGCCGGGCAGGGCGGCGATGGCGGCGTCGATTTCGGCCAGCTCGATGCGGTAGCCGTGCATCTTGATCTGGTCGTCGATCCGGCCCCGAAAAGTCACCAGGCCGGCGGCATCGATTTCGCCCAGGTCGCCGCTGCGGTAGCCGCGCTTGCCGTTGCGGGTGATCATGCGCTGGGCGTTCAGGTCGGGGCGGTTCAGGTAGCCGCGCATGACATGGTCGCCGGCAATGCTGATTTCGCCGTTCTCGATGAAGACTTCGGCGTACGGCTTGGCGCGGCCGATGGGAAACGGGTTGGGCGCGCGGGCACGCAGGTCCGCGTCGATCTCGACCCAGGTGGTCGAGCAGGTGGCTTCGGTGGGTCCGTACGAATTGATGATGCGCACGTCGGGAAAGCGCTGCCAGAGTTCTTCGGCCAAGGTCGGCGTCAGCGATTCGGCGCCGAACACGAAGGCGCGCAACTGCGGCAAGTGGGCGCGGTCGAAGTCGGGGTTGAACAGCTGCTGGCGCACGAACGACGGCGTGGACGCCCAGACGTTGATGCCGGTGTGGGCCAGGTAGCCCACGAAGGTGTCGCGCTGCGCGATGGTCTCGCGCGGACACAGCACACAGGTGCCGCCCAGTTGCAGCGCGCCGACCCAGTTGAACAGCGAGAAGTCGAAGCTGAACAGCATTTGGTCCATGAACGCGGGGGCGGGCCCCAGGTTCAGGCAGTCGCGAATCCAGCCGGCGAACAGCGACACGCTTTCGCGGCCGATCTGCACGCCCTTGGGGTCGCCGGTGCTGCCCGAGGTGAACATGATGTAGGCCAGCCCGGCCTCGTCCAGCGGCGCCGGGACGGCGCTGCCGGCGACGAATCCACCGGCCTGCGCGTCATAGCGCAACCCGGCCCGCACCAGCTCGCCGATGCGGGCGATGCGCTCGGGCGGATTGATCACGTCGACCGGCACGAACGGTACCTTCAGCCGCAGACAGCCCAGGATGGCGACCAGGAAGGCCGCCTCTTTGTGGCCGGAGATCACCAGCGGCACGCCCGCCGTGACGCCGGCCTGCCGTGCCGCCTGTTCCCAGGCCTGCGTGGCCGCCAGCAACTGGCCCCAGGTCAGGGCGCCCTGCGCATCCACTACCGCCACGGCATCGGTGCCGGCGGCGGTGTCCACGAAATCAAAGGCGTTGAAATCGAAACGCATCGTCCAGCCCTCCCGGGGATGTCAGGCGCGCGGATGCTCCGCGATGAAGGCCGCCAGCGTGTGCACCGATTCCAGGTGCACGTCGATCTCGGTCGGCGGGATCTTGCAGCCGAACTGGCGTTCGACGGCCAGGGCCACATCCACCGCCGACAGCGAGTCGATCAGCCCGGATTCGATCAACAGGGTATCGGGGTCGACCTTGGTGAGAATGATGCCTTCGATCAGGTCGGCGACCTTGGCTTCGATCTCGTTGATGTCCATAGCATGCTCCGCGACCGCGCCGCGGTCAGAATTGGAAGTAGAGGAACCGGGTTTCCTTGTGCAGGTTGACCAGGCAGAAAAAAAGCAGGACCAGCATGACCGTCAGCCACGCCAGGTTGGGGCGCCAGCGCATCCAGGGCGAGGGCGCTTCCTGGGGCTTGAACAGCGCCGGCGAATAGCGGCCCAGGATCTGGTGGGCGTTCGGCGTGAACCAGGCAATGCCCAGCAGCACGACAGCATAGATCAGTTGCATGTGATGGCCGACCAGCACGCGCCAGGCATCGCCCCAGGCCAGGCCGCTGACATGCGCCGCCAGGTCCAGCGTTTCCATGCCGCGCAGGCCGATCATGCCTTGCATCAGCAGCATGGCGTCACCCACGCCATGGGCGCGGAAGAACGCCTGCGCCACCAGCACGGCCACGAAGGTCAGCAACACGCAGGCGGCGCGCTTGAACATGTTGAGGTTGCGCGCCGCCGCGGGCTTTCTGCCCACCACGAAGATGCGCCACGCATGGTTCACCGACAGGTACATGGCGTGCAACAGGCCGAACACCAGGAACTGGAAGCCGGCGCCGTGCCATACACCGGCCAGCGCCATCGTGAACAGCGTGGGGCTGACGATGCTGCCGACAAAACCGCCCAGCGTGCTGACGCCCTCGGCGCCCACGGGCAGGTTGCGGTTGGTGCGCCACTTGGATACGGCCATGGCTACCGGGTAGTACAGATAGGCGGTCAGGTAGCGCGTCAGCGTCATGTGCCAACGGGCCCAGAATTCAATGATGCTGCCCGCCTTGTAGGGCGAATTGAAGTTCAGCGGGAAACGGATGCCGAACATCTTGGCCAGCCCCAGCGCCATGTCCGAATAGCCGGAAAAGTCGAAATAGAGCTGCAGCGCGTAGCACAGGCTGGCGCCCCACGCCCCCCAGAACTGCAGGTCACCCGGGGCCGCGAAGCCGGCATCGGCATAGGGCGCAATGCCGTCGGCCAGCAATACTTTCTTGGCCAGGCCGATCACGAACAGCATGCCGCCCACCGACAGGTTCTCGGCCTTGAAGCGGTAGTTTTCCGGCTGCGCGAACTGCGGCATCATCTCTTTGTGATGCAGGATCGGGCCGGCGATCAGATGCGGAAAGAACGTCACGAACAGCACGTAGCTGAGCAGGCTGCGTTCTTTCACGACGCCGGCGCGGCAGTCCAGCAGATAGCCGATCTGGGTGAACGTGAAGAACGATATCCCCAGCGGCAGGATGATCGAATCCATGGTCGAGCTGGTCATGCCCAGGTCGGTCAGGAAATTCAGGAGCGTGGCGAAATACTTGTAGTGAAACAGCAGCGCCAGGTCGGCGCCCACGCCCAGGCCCACGATCAGCCCTTGCAGCCGCGGCCGGGCCGCGGTGTGCAGGATCAGAAGGCTGACCAGGTAATTGAAGGCGATGGACCCGGCCAGCAGCACCACGAACTGGGGATTCCACCAGCCGTAGAACACGAAGGACGTCAGGCACAGCCACAGGGCCGCCAGCCGCAGGTTCAGCCGCCCGGCGCCGTAGTACACGGCCAGCGTCACGGGCAGGAAGACCAGCAGGAACAGGTAGGAATTGAATAGCATCTCGGGTCAGGGCAGTCGGGCCAGCACGGATTTCTCGTCGTCGGTCAGCGGCAGCGACAGCGCCATTTCCGAAAACTCCCAGATCACCAGTTTCAAGCTCTTGGGCCATTGCTCGCGTTGCTTGAGCGCCACCAGCAGGGCCCCGGAAAACTGCCCGCCGTCCAGGCTCAGGTTCCAGACCTCGCGGCCCAGCCCCATCCCCAAGCGTTCGGCGAAATTGCTGCGGCGGCCGTTCGAGCTGCCCGCCAGCAGCACTTCGACGGGCGGCGTCTCGTCCAGCAGGCCGCCGCCGCGCACCGGTTCGATCTTCTGCGGCGCGGCCAGGTCCAGTTCAGGGCGCCAGCCCGGCCGAGCGTGTTCCAACCCGGCCAGGACGATCAGGTCGCCCATGCGGGGTTGCAGCGGCCCCGGCTTTTCTTCATTGAAGGCCTGCGTGCCGGAACCGTTCAGCAAGGGCAGGGCGGCCTCGGCCACTTGTCGGGCCGCGGCCTGGGCCCCGGTCGCGTTCATGTGGACGTCGGTGCGGAAAAAGCGCGGCGCCTGCGCGGCTTGCAGCGCCTGGCGCAGGTCGACAAAGGGCACGTTCTGGGCGCGCAGGGCGCCCTGCCAGGCATCCAGCGTGCCCTGCATCGGCAGCGACACGGTCTGGCCGCAAAGATGGTCGGCCTCGATGCGCGACTTGTCGGGCACCGCCACCACCAGCACCTGAACCTGCTGGCGGCGCAACTCGTCGACCCAATGCCGCATCAGCCGCAGGCGCTGGTCGAATACGTGCACGCCCGGTTGCGGGCGCAGGCCGTCGCGATAGAACAGCCATTCGGGGCAGCCCAAGGCCACCTGGTCGCCCAGTTCCCCCAGCACGCGGTAGCGCACCGAGGAATTCCAGGTGTCTACCGTGGCCTGGGCGGGCAGGCGCAACGACTTGTTCAATGCCGTGCCCGCCGTGCCGTTCATCCAGGCCGACGGCGCGACGTCGGCCGCGGTCAGCTTGGCCTGAACCAGGCACCATGCGCCCCAGCCCAGGCCCAGCGCCAGCAGCACGCCAAACACGATGGCGTGCAGCCGGTGTCCGGGAGCCGGGGGCGGCGGCGTCGCCTTGTCCGCTTGCGCCACGGCGTTACTGCCCCACCGCCGCCTTCATGCGGCTGCGCCAGCTGTCGGCGGTCATGATGGACGCGTTGTCCCACAGCCCCTTGGCGTCAGGCCCCTGTGCGAAGGTGGGCTCGAACATCTGCCACACCAGCACCTGCGGCTTGTTCTGCTTGAACGCGGGCGACTCCAGGTATTCCAGCAGCATGATCCACTGGCCGACGTTGCCGGGCTTCCAGTTCACGGAAACCGGGCGGTCCAGCACGTTGGACAGCTTCTGCGGGAAGCCGAAGTACGGCTGCACCATGCTGTGGCCGGTGACGTGCACCGGCGCCGGTGCGTCGTCGATCAGGCTCTGGCTGTCGGCCTGGCGGCGCACCGTGAAGGTCTCGCGGCCAGCCTGCTTGCGCTGGTCGGGTGTGAGGAACAGCTCGGCCAGATCGCCGTAGCGACGCTCGTTGACCACGCTGCCCAGCGGCATGCCGGTGCCCGGCTTGCCCGCCAGCGTCTTGACGTCCTGCTTGATGCGCTGGGCCAGCGCTTCGGCGGTGGCGTCGGCGGCCGGCTGGGTCCAGTGCTGGTCGGTACGGTAGAACACCTCCTGGCCGCCGTCCTTCACGCGGCGCAGCACGGCTTCGTCATCGAAGGTGGACACACCGGCGGCCTTCAGCTTGTCCTGGATGGTCTGGTAGCGCTTCTTGACGTCGGCGCTCAGGGTTGTGCCATCCGGCAGCTTGTCCTGGTAGAACAGGGTCTTGTCCGGCAGCACCAGCACTTCCAGCTGGATGCCCTTGGCGGCCAGTGCATCGCGGGTTTCGCGTACCAGTTGCGTCGAGGCGTCGATGCCGCGGGTATCGACTTGCGTCAGGCTGCCCCAGCCGGGAAACAGCCAGTTGTCCTTGCCCTGGATGACGATGGACGAGGCTTGCTGCGCCTGGGCGCCAGCCGCGGCCAGCGCCAGCAGGGCGCCGCACAGGGCCGCAGCCAGCCGGCGTGCGGGCCGGGGCGGATGAAGGGTAACGGTAGTCATGCCAGGCGGACTCCTGAAAAAGAGGGGGGCGGTTCAGTAGGACAGGGTCAGGTTGATGAACAAGCCCTTGGCCCGGTCGGCTTGGCCGCCGCCGATATTGAAGCGGTACTGGGTGGTCAAGTCCAGGTACGAACGTGGCGCGTTGTAGTGGTCTTCGCGGAACCAGTAGCGGATGTTGAAACCCGGCCCGGCGCCCATCGACCAGGACGAGCCGTCGCCCAGCTGGTTGTACGAATCGGTGCCGTCGATATCCAGGCCGCTCAGGCGATTCTTGTTCCAGAGCCAGTCGGCACCTACCACGGCGTAGGGGAAGAACACCAGGCGTTCGCTGATCGGGTCGACCCGGTAGCTGCGGCCCACGCGCAATTCACCGGCCCCGAAGGCCTGGTCGCGCTTGAGCTTGCCCGAGGTCTGGTCGGTGTCGGCGCCGGTGGTGTTGTTGCGCTTCCACAGACGGGCCGACATGTCCTGCCACGAATAGCCGGCCTGCACGTAGCCTTCCATGGTGAACCAGTTGGGGCGGTCGATGCGCAGCGTCGTGCCTTCATACATGCCGTAGGTCACGTAGGCCAGCCAGCCGCCGCTGCCGGCGTCCGTCTTGTAGTGGGCCGTCTGGTTGCGGTTGTTCAGGCTGCAGCGCAGGTCGTCGGGCTTCGGGCTGAACGTGCCTTGGCGCGTGGCGGTGCCCAGGTTGAACTGGCGTTCCAGGCCGAAGGTCAGTCCGACTTCGGTCGACGGCGTGAAGCGCATCCCCAGCGAACCCACGGTGGTGGGGATGCCGGAGATGCCCTGGTTGCGGGTTTCGTCGACGTTGATGGATCCGCCGGTGCAAGGGTCCGACACCGTCTGGCTGGCGGTCTTGCCACCCTTGTTGTACAGCGTGTTCGACAAGCGGCCGTACAGCTCGAAGGTCTGCGTCGACGAGTTCAGGAAGTCCGACGGCCGCCAGAAGATTTCCGTGGTGCTGAAGATCGCATCGCCCGGCACGGTGATGGCCGCGCCGCCCAGCCCCGACGAGGCGGGCCGCGCGCCGCGATAGCCGGCGGACACATACCCGCCCCATTCACGCGACAGGCCGGCAATGCCGCTGCGGGTGTCAAAGCGCTGCTGCGGCGTGAGTTCCAGGCGCCCGGCGTCGGCCTCGTCGATGGCTTCTTTCAGCTTGTCGACCGCACCGCGCTTGTCGCCCACGCCGGACAAGGCGTAGCCCTCGTCCAGAATCACCGTGGGCGGGGCCTTGCCCGTGGCGCGCGCCGCCTGGAAATCCTGCAGCGCCAGCTTGGGCTGGCCCATGCGCTGGTGCAGATAGCCGCGCTGCATCAGCAGGGCGGGGTCATCGGGTTGCGCGGCCAGTGCGTCGCTCATGCGCTTGTCGGCCTCGGCCAGCTGCGCGGCGTTGCCAGCGGCCAGCGTGGTGGTCAAGAGGCGCTGCAATTCCTTGTTGCTGGGGTCCTGTTCCGACGCCTTGCGGGCCTGGGCGATGGCTTCCTGGTAATCCTCGCGCGCATACGCCGCGTACGCCAGCGATGCGGGGCCGCCGCTGCCCGCGGCGTCGGATGGCAACAGCTCGCAAGAGGTGCCGTAGGGCGTGTCGCGGCAATCCTGCAAGGGAGCAGGGTAGTTGGCCAGCGTCAAGGTGGCAGGCACCGTGGGCTTGGTGCGGGCGCGCTTGATGCGGGCGGTCGCGGCTTCGTCCTTGGCGCCCAGGGGTTGCAGCAGCGCCAGCGCGCGCGCCGAGTCGCCGCCGGCCAGCGAGGCGTCGGCGGCAATCAGGCGCACATTGCGGCGCTGGTCTTCATCCAGCCAATCCTGCTTGAGCGCCGCGTCGAAGTCGGCGTTGGCCAGGTCCGTCTTGCCCTGGCGCTGGCGCAGGTAGGCGCGCATCACCAGGGCGACGGTGTTCTCGTCGTCCTGCTTCAAGGCATCGGTCGCGGCGTCTTCGGCGGCGGCCAACTGGTTGTCCAGCATCAGCGCCGTCATCAGCAGAAGGCGGTGGCTGGCGGTGTCCGGGGCCAGCGCCACCGCTTCGCGCGCCAGCGGCACCGCGTCGCCGGGCCGGTTGGCAATCAGCGCCTGGTAACCCTGTTCGGCGGGCTTGATCGCCAGGCGCCGTTTCATGGTGGTACGGCGTGCCGTCAGGTCATTCTTGTTGGGCGCGCCCAGCGCGATGGCCTTGTCCGCGGCGGCTTCGGCCTCGGCGTACTTGCCCTGGGCTTCCAGCGCGTCCAGCCACAGCATGGCCCACGCCCCCTGCTTGGGGTCGATGCGGAAGGCCTGCTCGGCGCCACGCTGCGCGGCCGGAAAGTCGCCGCGGTTGTAGTCGGTATAGGCGCGCGTGGCTATCGGGAAGCCGCGGCGGTAGGCCGCCGTGGTGCCTGGTGCCCCGCCAGCTGCCGCGCCCGCCGGCTGGGCCGTGCGGGGGCGCAGGTTGGCGCGGGCCTGACGCAGGCCCGGCGTGTCCAGCCCGCTCTTGATCGCGTCCGCTGCCGCCTTGTCGGCTTCTTGCAGCTTGCCTTGCTTTTGCAGCGAATAGATCAGCAGCAGCCGCAACCGCTCGACGTCCGGCCGCAGCGCAATGGCCGATTCGGCCTGTTGCTGCGCCAGTGCGTAGTTGCCGGCGTCGTAGCTCTTGTAGCCTTCGTCGGCGAATTGGTAGGCGGCGCCTTCCAGTGGCGCCTCGGCGGCGCGGGGCGCGGATTGGGCCTGGGCCGGCCCGGCGTTCCCGGCGCAAGCCAGCGCGGCGGACAGCAACAACGTTCGGGTCAGTGGCTTCATGGGGTCGCGGGTTTTTCGTCGGTATGTGCCGGCGCGCCGGCGGCCGCCGTGGCATCGGCCTGGCCGCCTTGCTGGAAATGAATGGCTTCTTTCAGGGTGCCTTCGTCCAGCCAGCCTTGTTCCATCAGGATTTCGCCCAGCGGCCGTTTGTCGCGCGCCTGGATTTCCAGTGCGCGCGATAGTTTATCTTCGTCGATCGCCTGCCAGGACAACAACAGTTCACCCAGGCGCTGGCGCTGCTGGGCTAACTGGTCGGTGGACGGGAAGTCGTGCATGGTCTTGTCCCAGGCCAGCCGCTTGCCCGTGATCAGGTGGCCGATGAACAGCTTCCAGGCGCGTGCCGCGGCCATGGCATTGATGAAGTTGCCCACGATCATCCGCGGAATCGACAGCAGCGCGTGCTCCCAGCCATACATGCGGCCCACGAAATAGGCCCGTTGCACGACGCGCAGCAGCAGCGCCACCGCGTTGACCCACATCAATGTCACCAGCCAGCCGCCCGGCTTGAAGTAAGACGGGTAATACACCTTCCACCAGCCGAACAGGTCCGCCAGGTAGAAGACGAAGAAGTTGGCCAGCAGCAGGTACGCCAGGATCGCGATGAACGAGGTCACCAGGCCCTTGCGGTCGCGGAACAGCAGGTACTTGGTGGCCAGCGATCCGGTCCAGCCGACCTGTTGCCACCCTTGCAAGCCGATGCCCAGCGTCCAGCGTGCCTTCTGCCGATAGGCGGTGCGGAAGGTGTTGGGGAAGTACTCGCGCACGCCCAGCGGCATGTGCACGCTGGAAATCTTTTCCTTGCCCAGGCCGAACCAGGCGCGCCGGCGGGTCACGTATTCGACGCCGAACTTGCCGAAGATCTGGCGCATGCCGCGCTGCGCCAGTCGCGCGCCGATGTCGTAGTCTTCCGTCAGCGTGTCGGTATTGAAGGGTTGGTTATTGGTCTCGTTCGCGAGTTCGACCAGGGCGCGGCGCGAAAAGCAGGTGCCCACGCCGGCCGACGGCACCATCTTGGACAGGCTTTCGCGCACCACCAGGTCCTTGGTGTGCCATTCGGCGAATTCGTCCATGTAGGTGCCGGCCACCAATTCGTACCAGTGACGTTCAAGCGAGGTCACCGGCAGCTGGATGAAGTCGATGCGCGGCAAGAGGTAGTTGTAGTACTTGAGCTCCAGCGGGTGCAGCACGTCTTCGCTGTCGTGCAGGATCACGCCGGCAAATGGCACCGGCTGCTTGGCATCCTGCGCGAAGATCGCCTGCACGATCCAGTTCAGGCAGTCTGCCTTGCAGGTGGGGCCGTCGTGCGGCACTTCCACCCGGATCAACTGGCGGTAGCGCCGACGCATCCGCTCGACTTCCTTGATCGTGCGCTCGTCGTTCTGGTAGGTGCCGGCGAAGATCATGTAGTTCTTGTATTCCAGCGTCGACACCATGGTCTCGAGCATCGACGCGATCACGTCGTACTCGAGCCAGGCCGGCACCATGATCGCCAGCGGCTGTTCCTCCTTGTCGCGCAGCTGTGATGCCGCGAGCGGCGCAAAGCGCCGCTTGATGGTCAGCGAGCGCCAGGTCTCGCGCACCCAGTACCACGCGTCGATGAACAGATCATCCAGGCTCGAAAGCAGGATGATCACGCCAACGATGGCGGTCACGATCTCCAGGCCGCGGTAGTAATCGGCGATGAGATAGGGCCAGTAAAGCGAAGACATGAGCTGGCGCGTCCTGGATTACTTGCTGTCCTTGTTCCTTCTGCGGCTGGCGCGCATCGCGAAGATCAGGATCAGCAGCAATACCAGCAAGCTGATGCTGATCGCCGGCACGCTCCAGGAAATGTAGCGGCGCCACTCGAAGAACGCGCTTTCACCGGCGCCGGGCGGATGGCTCGCGTCGGGATTGGCGCTATCGATCCAGGCCACCGGACCCGCGGCGCCGATGATCGCCACGTTACCGCGGTTCAGCACGAACGGCGCGTCCAGCATGCCGGCGTGCTGGCCCAGGGTGTGCCACAGCACGCCGTCCTGGCCGCTGGCGCTGATGACTTCGGCCGTGCTCAGGTGATCCAGTCCGGAAATGTCCAGCCAGGTCGCGTTCTTGCCGTCCACGCGCAACTGCTTGCGGTCGGTGACGGTGACCATCGGCTTGGCGCCGTCCACGGCCACTTCCATCGCCAGGAATGGGCGGGCGGGCTTGACGGCCTGGCCGCCGGCCGCCACGGTGAGTTCGGCGCGGGTGGTCGACACGCCGCTGGCCGAGGCAATGCCGATCAGGCGCTTGAGATTGTCAGGCGCGTCGGCCAGGTAGCTGTCGGGCACGATCACCTGCGGGCTGCCGGCAAGCAACGGCAACAGGCCCACGAAGGTGCCGTCCGGCTCGGCCCGATCCGGTTTCACGTAGCTGGTCGGCAGCACGTTCACCGGGTAGCCCTGCGGAATCTCGTTGCAATCGACCGACACCGGCTGGCGCTGGAAGGTCACGCGTACCGCGTTGGTGACGCCCAGCGCGTAGCCGGGCACGCGCGCCGTCAGGCGTTCAGGCTTGCCGTTGGCGTCCAGTTGCTTGGCGGCCAGCAGAATGCCGTTCCAGAACACCGACGCCACCGGCCGGGTCGACGATGCGCCGGGCGCGGCCGACACGTCCATGACCAGTTCGCCGGGCATGCGGCCATCGGACGACACCGCGGCCAGCGGGAAGGTCGTGTTCCAGTCGCCGCTGGCGACGACGTTGAAGCTGTTGGGCGAGCCGCCCAGCGCCGTCAGGCGCAGGCCGCCGTCCTTGAAGGTTTCGGGCGGCATCGCGGCCTTGACCTGCACCTGGCGCGTCACCAGGATGCGGCGCCAGGCCGTGTCGAAGGCGCCCGCGCCTTGGGCGCCGGCATCCGCGGCGACCGCGATCACGGCCTGGCGGCCCATGGCGGCCAGGCGGATTTCCTTGGACTGCAGGTCGGCTGCGGCCAGCGGCGCGCGGTGCGCTCGCCAGGTCTTGAAAGCCTCGGCGGCATCTGCATCAGAGGCGAACTGCGATTGCAGCGCGTCCAGCGCCTCGTTCAGCTTGGCGCGCAACCCGGCATCGGCAATCACGACATCGCCCGCCACGGCCGGCGCGCCCATGACCAGCAGTGCGCCGATTTCGGCGGCATTGGCCAGCTTGTGCTTTTCGCTGCCCGTCAACGCGGCGAACGCGGGTACGTGCGACAGGCCCTCGGGGGCCTGCAGGCCACGCGTGTCGATCTCGTCGCCCACGGCCGGAAAGGCCCGCACCGCGACGCGCTTGCCGGCGCGTTCCAGCGCCACGCCGATGCGCCAGGCGCTGTCGAAGGCCTGCTGGTCCAGCTTGGCGCCGGCCACGATCAGGGTCGGCTTGCCGGGCAGGGTGCCCCAGGCGTCATCCAGGTTGCCGATGGCCGAGGCGTCGTAGCGGTAGGTCAGGCGCGTCTGCGGCGAGATCGTCAGCGCGTTGGCGGTGGCCCGATTGCTTTCACAGTGGCGCAGCGCAATTTCCGACTGCCAGTCCACGCCTACCCGCAGAAAGCCGCTTTCGCGGCTGCGCGGATCCACCGCGAAGCCGCGCGCCACCGTGCCGTCGCCGTCGGCGATGCGTTGTGCATTCAGCGGCACGCCATCGGCCCACAGCACCAGGCTGGTGCGGCCCGGCTCGCCCTTGGTGTACTTGGCGTCGAAATTCAGCGTGGCATCGGTGATCGGCACGCCGCGCGGCACGGGCAGGTAGAACTCCTGGCGCGCATCACTGTTGCTCAGCACCACCGGCTCGCCGATCCCCAGATCGGCCAGCGTGGTGTTGCGCGTCACCCAGTCGTCGCCTTGCAGCTGGCGCAGGGCGTCTCCGGCAGGGCTGGCCATCGCGCCCAGCGGCAGCAGCAGGCCGGCGGCCATCAGCGCGCGGCAAAGCGTCAGGGCGGCAGGAAAGGAAGTGGGCTTTGACATGGGGGCTCCGGGCGGGGAAGACGGGGCAGAAGGCGTCAGGCCGGCGTGCCGGCGTGGGATCCATAGGGATCGAACTCGGCGACAGGGCGGCCGCACAGCGCGTCAACGATGCGCTGGCTGGCGTGGCCGTCGCCATAGGGATTGATGCGACGCGAAAAAGAGGCGTGCAGCGTGGGGTCGTCCAGCAGTCGATTGACTTCGGCGATGATGCGCTGCGTGTCGGTGCCGACCAGGGCGACGGTGCCGGCCTGCACGGCTTCCGGGCGCTCGGTGACCTCGCGCATCACCAGCACCGGCTTGCCCAGGTACGGTGCTTCTTCCTGCACCCCGCCAGAATCGGTCAGGATGAGATGCGCGCGTTGCATGAACCAGACAAAATCCAGGTAATCCAGCGGGTCGATCAGGTGCACGCGGTCCAACCCGGCCAGGTCCGTCATGACCACATTGCGTACCTGCGGATTCAGGTGCACGGGATAGACGATCTGCAGGTCTTCGCGGCGGGCCAGCTCGGCCAGCGCGGCGCAGATGTTCTTGAACCCGCCGCCGAAGCTCTCGCGCCGGTGGCCGGTGACCAGCATCAGGCGGCGCTCGGGGTCGAGCCAGTCATAGCGGGCCTGGAGTCCCTGTGCCAGCGGGCCGTCGGGGGCCAGCTTGGCGCAGGTCATGGCGAGTGCGTCGATGACGGTATTGCCGGTCACCGTGATGCGGCCGGCCAGGTTCTCGCGCAGCAGGTTGCTGCGCGACTCCGCGGTCGGCGCGAACAGCAGGTCGCCGATGGCGTCCACGACGCGGCGATTCATTTCTTCAGGGAAGGGCATGGCCAGGTTGCCGGTACGCAGGCCTGCTTCCACGTGGCCGATGCGGATGCGGCGGTGAAACGCCGCCAGCGCGCAGGCCGATGCCGTGCTGGTGTCGCCATGCACCAGCACGTAGTCCGGCTGTTCTTTCTCCAGCACCTCGTCGACGCGGCTGATCAGGCGGGCATACAGGCCGTTCAGGGTCTGGTTGGGCATCATGATGTCCAGGTCGTGCTGGGCATGCAGATCGAACAATGCCAGTACCTGGTCCAGCATCTGGCGGTGCTGGCCGGTGACGCAGACGACGTTGTCGATCTCCGGCTCTTTTTGCAGCGCCGTCACCAGGGGGGCCATCTTGATGGCTTCAGGACGCGTTCCGAATAGGGAAAGTATCTTCATCGCGGGTGAGCGGCCCAGGCCGGTGGCATTTTCTTGCGTTTATTATGTCTTGAAAGTATTGGTAATATGTGACGGAGTATTTCCCGACCTTCCGAATGGCTGGCAACAGTTTGCGAAATTTTCGGGGGACAGATGAAAGCGACGCTCTCCCGGGTGCATAAATGGTGCCGCATCAGCTTTCAATCCGCTGCCAATGTGGTATCACGGTATATCCGATGGGGTTTCGTTTAGTTACTAATAGACCAGTAATAAACCTTGCCGATAATGTGCGGGATTAATCGTTCCGCGTTGACGACTGCCCGGGTAAAGCCAGAAATAATCATTCATTTTTGAATAATCCCGACATCGTGAACGGCCGTTGCATTGCTTCTTGACGTTATAGCTACTTCAGGCTTTCTCATACAGCTCAGGCCCGGCAACCGCCGCGGCGCCAGCAAGGACAAGCATGAGCGACAGCCACCAGCACGGCGAACTACGCGCACTGCCCGAATCCCGCCTGTGGATCGCATTCGGGCTCGCCAGCGCCTTCATGATCGTGGAGGTCGTCGGCGGCCTGTGGACAGGCAGCCTGGCGCTCATCTCCGACGCCATGCACATGATGACCGACGCCATCGCGCTGCTGCTGGCCCTGATCGCGATCCGGGCGGGCCGCAAGGCGGCGGACCTGATGCGCACCTACGGCTACGCCCGTTTCGAGATCCTGGCTGCCGCCGTCAACGCGCTGGTGCTGCTGGGCGTGGCCTTCTACATCCTGTACGAGGCATATCGGCGTTTGGATGCACCCCCCGACATCCAGTCGGGCGGCATGCTGGTCGTGGCCATCGCCGGGCTGGTGATCAACCTGGTGTCGATGCGCCTATTGGCTGGCGCCAAGGATGAAAGCCTGAACGTGAAGGGGGCCTACCTGGAGGTCTGGGCCGACATGCTCGGCTCGGTGGCCGTCATTGCGGGGGCGGTCATCATCTGGCTGACGGGCTGGCGCTGGGTCGATTCCGCACTGGCCGTGGCCATCGGTTTCATGGTTTTCCCGAGAACCTGGGTGCTGTTGCGCGAATGCATCAATCTGCTGCTGGAAGGCGTGCCGCCCGGCATGAGCCTGAGCGCCGTGCGCGACACCATCGTGCAAACCCCGGGCGTGGCGGATGTGCACGACATCCACCTGTGGGCGATCACGCAGAAGCAGCCCCTCCTGACCGGGCACGTGGTGCTGGCACAAGGCGCCGATGGCGAAAGCGTCCGGGTGGATATCGAGCAGCGTCTGCAGGAAGGCTTCGACCTGCACCACACCACCCTGCAGATGGAGCGCACCGACCGCTCGGGCGCGGAGCACATTCACTGAAAGGGGCATAAAAAAAATGGCCAACCGGTAAGGTTGGCCATTTTGGCGACATCGCAGTATTTGGTGGAGCCGGGGGGAATTGAACCCCCGGGCTATCCAGTGTTTATGCGGGTCTTGGGGGTAATGCTGACCAAATGTTGACCGTCCGTATTGCCATACAAGGCTTCAGCCTTGGAGCCGGCGTCGGGGGCGGCATCGGGCATCCAGCGGCCATACACGCGCCGAATCATCCCCCAATCTGCGTGGCCCATCTGGTTGGCAACCCACATCGGATGCTCGCCAGCCGACAGCATCATAGACGCGTAAGTATGGCGGGTTTGGTACGGGACGCGGTAACGAACTTTGGCACGCTTGAGCGCTGGCTGCCATAGGGTTTTGCGGATCGGCTGATCGCCTTCCCAGGGGGCGTTGGTCCGGGGATTGAGGAAGACATGAGCGTTCGCCAACAGCGTAAAGGCCTTTTGAGCCTCCAACGCTTCGCGGGCGGGGCCAAGCAACTTCACCATACGCTTGCTGCTGTTGGTCTTCGGCACCTCGGCCGTGCCCTTGGCTGCTTGGGTTGTCGCGCGTCTTACTCGCATTTCGCCGCGCGCCATATCCACGTCTTCCCAGCGCAGGCCGACCATTTCCGACGTGCGCAAGCCCGTCCAAAGCGCAAACTGAACTAGGTTGCGGCCCTGGCCGTCCAGGGCTTTCAGAATCTCTGCCTGTTCCGCCGCCGTGAAGGGATCGACATCATCCTCTTCTTTTGGTGGCTCGTTCTTGGCGTAAGTCCAGCCTGCGATGGGGTTGGTTTCGATCAGTTCGTCAACTACGGCGTCATCCAGCGCCGTACGCAAGACGGACAGCACGTTGGCAATACGCTTGTTCGTGGCGGCCATGCCTTCGCACATTGCGCGGACGTGAGCGCGGCGAAGGTCGGCCAACTCATGGCGGCCGAGGGATGGGACCAAGCGGCCATTGACGGCCTTTCTGTAGCCGTCTGCTGTGCTGGCTTTGATGGTTTTGGCTTTGCCGTCTACCCAGCTTTCCAAATAGGCTTGGACGGTCTGACCGACAGGCTTTGGGGAGAATTTTGCGGCGTTCTTGCTTTCAGGGAACGTCGTAGCGTAGCTGAAGATGCCGCGCGTGATTGCGTCCAAAACGGCGGCGCGATGGTTCGCGGCGCGCTTCAGGTTAGCGGGGGTGGGCTGGAGCTTGATGCGCTCCCTGCACCTCTGCCCCGCGTAGTAGAAATCGATTTCGATGGACGAGTCGGAAGCTGGCCGAACGCCATCGTACTGCTTGCCCATGCGTCGTATCCTTCGGTGTCGATGAGAACCCGGCCATCTGGTGCTTTTACCCAAATGGTTCCTTCGGGCCAGATTCCGTCCCTTATCTTGGTGCGGATGGCGTCTTCAGTATAGCCAGACTCATCCGAAAACTTCCTGATGGTCAAATGTCTGACTGGCATAGCTCCTCCAAAACTAAGCCCGCGTATGGCGGGCTTCTAGAGATTGCAAATTGCGATTCGGTATTCACCGGCACACCCGGGGGCGTTTGGGCCGATGCGGCGACATCACCAGGCCGACAAGGGCGCCGATGATGATTGCCGCAGGCAGGGCGAGAAGGTAGAGGGCTGTCATTGGGGTTCCTTTGGCTGATGCACAGGGCACGGTCGCAGGGAGCCGTCACCGCTGGGGCAGGAGCAGACCGGCGCGGCCTTGTCCGCCTGGGGCCGCTTGAGGGCGCGGATGGCAGATGCGCACGCGTCCAGAACGTTCTGATGCATGACCCCTGCGGAAAACGCGCCGCTCCAGCCGTAGATATCCTCACACTGCCGCGCCGCTTCCTCCAGCGCCGCATTGCGCACAGCCTCGATGGCCTGGGGCGCGGCATTCTCGATAGCTTCCAGGGCGCGCATCCACGGGCAGTTGCTGCTGCTGTGTTCGCCGATTGCCACCAGCAGATGGTCAGCGATGGCGTTCGCCAGCTTGTCGGCCATGTCGTGGTAATCGTCGCGCTCGGTCAGCGTCTGATCCCACAGATCGTCATCGGAGGGGCGGGCGTGCCCGTTCAGGAAGTGGCGTAGCGCGGTCAGTTCGCTGGCTGGTAGGCGTGCGACCCAATGGACGCTGCCCTCGGGGCCGTCAGGCCCTTCGCTTCGATCATCTTCCAGGGTGAAATCGTCCTCTGCGACGATGATCTGGCAGCTGCCGTCGCGCTGCATATGCAGGCTGGCCCCGTCCATCGACAGGACACCACTGGGGCGTCGGGCGGTTATTTGCGCCGGCTGCGCCTCCCCGGCTACAGGGGCGCTTGCCAGGGCGGCGCGGGCATTTTCAGCCGCCACGGCGTCAAGCAATTTGCCGCGTCCGGAGTGGACCAGCAGCGCCAGCCGTGCCTCGCAGTCTTGCAGAGCTTTCCGCAAAGCCCGCTCATCGGCTACAGGGGCGCTTTCCCCGTCAGCGTGAGGCAGTTTGAACGACAGGCAGCACCACCCATCCGCAAGCCCGTAGCCCGTCAGCACATGGCTGACGAAGCGCTGGCACTCGCGCCCGGTGTACACCAGCGGCGCGCCGGCTCGCATTTCCGCGCCGGTGTGCTTCGTTTCGCGCAGGCCCAGCACGTCACCAACGGCATAGCCTCGGTCGTTCAGACGGACTTCGAACGTCTTCGCGCCAGACAGGACCGCCTGGAAAACCTCGGGGTCTGTCTTGAGGATGTGGTACTGACGACTCGGTGCAGCCTGGACCACCACCCGCTCATCGTCTACAGGGGCGCTTGCCAGGGCGGCGCGGTCCCGCTCAGCGATTTCCCCCACGCGGTAGCCACGTTCAAACGACGGGCCGTCGTAAGCGATGCCATCGCAGTCGCTGGCGCTGATCCAGTCCGCCGAGATCGTCTCATCGTCCGGGGCTATCGGCGGCGCATCCTCATCGCCCGCCTGCACGCCCTCCGCGCGCAGCTTGGACAGGGCTGCTATGGCGTCGGCGCGCAGGATGAGATCCTGGCCGCTGGCGTTGTTGGTGACCGCGTAGCCATCCTGATGCCACCAAGTGGTGGCCGGGATGCTGTTGATTGCCGCCTGGGCGGCGTTGTTCAGGTTCTGATTGGTCATGCTGCCATCCTCAAGAAGAGTTCGCGGGGTGCGTTGGCGGTAATCAGGGCAATGGCCGGGGGTGGGCTGACGCTATTTCCGACCATGTGGACCTGCTCGGTCTTGGTGAACCGGCGCCCGTCGTGCCCGCGGTCGATGATGTAGCTGGGGGGGAACCCCTGAAGGTTGTAGAGTTCG
Organism: Achromobacter sp. FW305-C-28; assembly: GCF_058783235.1. NCBI lineage: Bacteria > Pseudomonadati > Pseudomonadota > Betaproteobacteria > Burkholderiales > Alcaligenaceae > Achromobacter > Achromobacter sp. FW305-C-28. The sequence goes on from NZ_JBYSYL010000001.1 coordinate 672,578, forward strand.
GCCGGCGTTAGCATGCGCAGCCGGATGTCGACAACGACGTAGGGGGCGCCCTTTATGTAGACGGTCACCAGCGCCAGGCGGTCCTTGGTGGTTACGGTGCTGGCCGGCTCGCGCAGGTCCCCCAGCTGGCCGCCTTCGCCGTAGTAGCGCATCAGGAACGCGGCTACGCGGAGGGCGCCGGCCTCATGCTCAGCCGACAGGTCGTATTCAACCAGCGCGTGGTGTTGACCGGCCGCCGCCATCGTGCCGAGGGAGTCCGTGAGTTGCGCCCCGGTGCTATGGTGCCGCAGGGTGGTTAGGTGCGCTGTGATGAGCTGCTGTTGGCTGCCGGAATTGGTGATCGTGGACGCTGGCTGTCGCAGGTCGTGAGCCGGTGTGGCGTTGTAACCACCGTTGGCCTGGACCATAAATCCCGCAGCTACCGAAAAACCGCCGTTGCTCGCTGTCAGCGTGCCAACCGGGTCGGTTAGGTCGTTGCAGCCGTAGCTCCAACGCCTGGCGCCAGGCTTGCCCTCGCCGTGCCCAGCCTGCACGAGATAGCCCGCGGCGACGGCGTGTTTAATGCCGCCGGCGGTGGCGGTGCCGATGGGTTGATGAAGATCGAGGCATCGCGGGGCCTGTCCCTTACGTTCACCGTATCCGGCCTGGATGAGTACTGGCGTGGAGAGCATCAATTCGCCGCGGTGTGCTGCGGTGATCGTGGGGGCGGAGTCCTGCAGGGTGTGGATACGATCCGCGCCCTGGTGAGTGGCGGGGACCAGCGACGGAGCCACGACTGCATGCGACCCGCCTCGGGGCTTCGCCGTAATGGTGCTGATTGGTTCGCGCGTCGAATGGGATGCGTCGCGGCTCCAGTTGGCAATGGGCACGATGAACGGATCCGCGCAATCCAGTACGTAGCGCTTCAAGCCGCGGGCAATTCGCCGCATAGTCGCGTCAGCCAGGGGGCGCGGACGGTCGAAAATGGTCTTCCCTTCAATGCTCCAGTCGATTCCATCAGCTGCTTCGCGCCGCTTGCGCTGGCCCTTGCCGGGCATCTTGAAGTGGGTGGCGGACGGCCAGACGATGGGTTGCCCGTCTCGGCGCGCCATCATGAACAGGCGGGTGCGCTTGGTGCCGGCGCCGTAGTCTGCGGCATTCAGTTCCCTCCAATCGACTGCATAGCCTTGGCTGCGCAGGATCGCCACCAGGCGCCGCCAGTGTCGTCCGAAGTCCTTGGAATCCGGGATCAGATACTGATTCTGTACGGGCACGCGCTCACCAGGGGCCGCCACGCGGTTGACCATGCGGCCTGTCTCGGGGTCACGCACGAGGTCCAGCGTGACCACGCGTCCAGTTGCCGGATCACGTTTGGCTATAAGGCGGCCCCACTTGAGGATCTGGACCACGTTTTCGAGGCTGACGATGTCCGGCTTTACCGTCCCGGTCCAACGCACAGTCACCCAGGCAAGCGCGCGGATGTTCTTGTCGCGCGGCTGACCGCCCTTGGCTTGGCTGTGATCGGTGCAGTCGGGCGACAGGTGAAGCCAGCCTACTGCCTGCCCGCCGGTAGCCTGGCGCGGGCAGACTTCGCGCACGTCGGCGATGAAGTGCTTGGCCTGCGGGTGATTGACCTGATGCATGCTCAGTGCGGTGGGGTTGTGGTTGATGGCGATATGGACGTGCTGGCCGGTGGCCATTTCATACGCGGTCGACCAGCCGCCGCCACCGGCAAAGATGTCGACGACGATCTTGGTGGAAATCCCGAGGACGAACTGGGGAGTCAGCATTCCGAATGCTCCATTTGGGCCGGCGCCAGGTGGATTACCACCAGGCCCAGCTGCGTTGCGATGTGGTGTTCCAGGGTTGCGCCGCGGGACTTGTCCCAGCCGGGGAGCATGGCGATGGCATCGCACGTCACGAGGGCGGCGATATCGGCGCGCATGCAGTCAGCCCAGCCAGACGTAATGTCAGGGTTGATTTCTGCGGGGTTGACCACATCGTGGCCGCAGTCGCGCAGGCGCTTGGCCTCGGCGTGGAACAGGGGGAAATTGAGTTCGGGGTGGCCCGTCATGGGGCCGGCGAGGTAGGTTCGAATGGTCATTTGCTGTCACCCGCAAGGACAACTTGAATGGCGACGGGTTCTCCGACCATTGCCATGTCGTTGTGATTCTGGAGGGCGATTCGCAAGCTTTGCTTTGCCTCGCGGATTACCTGTTCACGCAGGCTGGCAAACGTTGCTGTCTCGTTCCAAGCGCCGACATGCACCTCAACCTTCAAGGTGACCAGGACCGATGCTGATGTGGGCGTGGTCATGCTGCCTCCCTTTCGATGTCGCGATACATACGGTCCACGGCCTTCTGCCGGGCATCCAGCTTCTTGGTGCGCGTCAGGTGGCCGTGCAGAGCTTTGTCGTAGGGTTCGATCTCGCGTAGCAGCCGGAGCTTTTCTTGGGTGTCGGTGGTCGCGTTACATTGGGCGGCCAGTGCGTCGCGCTTCGCGAAGTCGGGCTTGTCAGTTTCCCAGCGGGAAAACTCCGCGCCGTAGTCGGCCAGCAGCTTCTCGCTAGCAGTCTTCCAGCGGATGAAAAGCAGGTCTCGGCGACTGATGCGCAGGAAGATCCCCTTTTCACGCACGAAGGCGATGATTTCTTCCTTCGTGAACTGGTTGAGGACATCGAGGCCGTTTGTCATTCCTCGCCGCCTTTGCCCTGCTGGGCCGCACGGCGGACCCAGATGCAGACCGGCCCCCAGTCTTCGGTGTCATGGATGGACAGGACGAACCAGCCTTCGCCCTCGGGGCGGGGTGGTTCCCATGCGCTGATGTTGGAGTCCGGGTCATCGCCCCAATAGTTGATATAGGCGGGGTGGTCCTCGGCTTCGCTTTCCAGATAGGCGATGTGGGTTTGCAGCTGTTGGGCGTTGAACCAGGCGGCGGCCTCGACGCTTTCGCCTTCTTCGAAATCGGGGTGCGCCGGGTGCGTCCAGTAGCCATCGCTGTCGCGTTGGACGGGGGCGGCCTGGATGAGGGGAACGGGCACGTTCAGGGCGGCGCCCATGAGGCTGCTAAGCGCTTCATCGGGGGCGGTTGTGGTCTTGGGGGCGGGGGTGTTCATGATTCTTTCCTTTGCTCGGCGGCTTCCACCGCGGCGTTGATTTCGCGGGCATCCTCCTGCACTTCGTAGGTCTTGCCCTCGAAGGTGCGAACGTAGGATCGGATGCCGTGCCAGGCGCTGCTGGCGCCGGCCTGCTGAATGCTGGCGATGGCGTCGGCGGCCAGGTAGAGGGCGGCGCCCCTGGACTCGGTGAGCTTGATCATGCTGCGGGTTCCCCTTCGGGGATCGACACCTGGCCGGCTGCTGCGGTGGCCTCGGCGGCGAGGCGCTGCTTTTCGGCTTGCTTGGCGCGGACGGTTTCAACGGCGCCATGGGCCTGGAACAGATCCAGAAGGGCGGCGGTAGGGATGGTGATGGTTTCGCTTGCTACGCGGCCTTCCTGGGCGTCCAAGATGGCGGCGCGCTGTTGGGGGGCCAGGGCTTTGACGAAGGTATCCACGCTGCTGATGAGCGGGGAGACGACTTTGCGGGGCAGCGCGCGGCCATTGATGGTGCTGGCGGTGACTTTGGCTTTGCCGGTGGCTTTGGCCTGATCGACCTTGCCGGCGAGGAAATCGCCAGCGGAGGCGCCCAGCTTGCGGACGGCATCGATTGCTACCTCGGCGGACACCTTGCACGACCGCACCAGGTCTTGGACGTCGCGTTCGGCGTCGGCCAAGACAAGATAGTTTTCAACGTGGGTACGGCTGCAATGGACGATGGCGGCGATTTCCCCGCTGTCCAGGCCCGCGCCGCGGAAGCGCTTGAAGCCTCGCGCGGCCTCCAGGGGGCGCAGCAGGGCGTTCTTGTTGCTGGTGAAGATCCGGGCCTGTCGATCCGTTTCGTTGCCCTGGAATCCGATGATGGCGACCAGTTCAATCGGCATGCCGCGGGCGATTGCGCGACCGAGGGCGTCGTAGCGGCGGTGACCATCAACGATTTCCACGCCGGAACCGTCCGGCAGTGCCACGACTTCCAGTGGGGGAATCACGCCGCCGGCCATGATGTATTTGGTCAGTTCTTCGATGCCTGCTTCGTAGTCGGCATCCAGGTCGCGCAGGTTAAAACCCTCTTTCACGCGGATAACCACGTAGGGAACTTTCATGGCGTCGGCGCGCTTGATCGTGCCGTCCTTGATCATCGTCTTGAACGATGCGGGGGGATTGGTCATGGAGGAGCCTCGGCGGGCCATGCGGCCTCTAGAATTAATGTCCATTGATTAGGGGTACGATTCGTCCATTGACCAATCTGGAGATCGGCAATGAGTGATCGAGTCTTTGGGAAATTCGTCGTCTATGCGGGTGCGTTTCAAAGTGGCGATGAACCGGCGGTGGCGCATGTCACTACTAAGCCCACAACTGGCGAGGGAAAGGCGCGGGTATTCACGGTCCTGTCACCGCGTCCGTTTCGTACAGCAGAGGAAGCAATGCGCGCAGCGCATTCGGTTGTCGCGGCGGTACAGACGGTCAGCGACGATGGGGTTCCACACCCGTTGGCGTACGCGGGTTAGATGCGCTTTTCGCCGCCGAGGGCATCGACAAGCTCAGCCAATAGCTTGGCCAGTTCGCCGGTCATGAGCGTCATGTCCGAATCAAATTTCTCGTCATCGTTGGTGGCGATGGCGTCGTTGCCCTCTTTCAGCACGTCCAGCGGTGACAGGCGCTTGATATCCAGGGATTCGGTCAACACGAAGGAAACGCGGTCGGCCCAGGTGAGGGCAAGCCGGGTGCATTGCTTCCCGGCCTGGATGTGGCGGCGGGCGTCGTCGGCGTCGATGGAGTGCCGCAGGTAGCGAACTGCTGCGCGGCTTTCGCCAGAGGCCCGCAGTTCGCTGTCTTGATCGATGCTGAAGTTGGCGGGTGCTTCGTCTTCGGCCAGCCAGCCTGTCATAGCCGAGGCGGGCGATTGCGCGACGTAGAGGTTTTCGAGAGGGAACGGGTCCACGCACTTGGCCAGCAGGCCGATCACCTCATCGGCTTTGGACGATGCTGCGGCGTCGATCACCAGCCAGCGGTTGATCGGGTCGATCCACACGCGGGTATCGCGGTAGACGCTGAAGGCGCGCGGCAGAAGCTCATCGGTGACGCGTTCTTTGATTTCCTTCATCTGCTTACGACCGGGCTTGTAGCCTTGCTGCTCTTCGATTTCCTGGGCGCGGGCCTTGGCGACCTGGTTGATAACCGAGGCCGGCAGCAGCTTCTTGCCAGCGCGCAGGGTCAGCAGGATCTGGCCGCCCACGACGTGGGCCAGGCCGCCGCTTTCGCGCGGGGGAATCCAGCCCAGGGCCTGCATTTCCAGGTTGTTGCCAGGCTGGTAAGCCTGACGCTCCAGGGCCGCTTCCAGGTCATCGCCGAACAGTTGCCAGGCGCTGGACAGGCGGTAAATCTTCAGATTTCTGAACCACATGGGGAAGGCTCCGGTTTAGCCCTTCGCGGCGTAGGCGGTTTTGCCGCCGTCCTGGGCTGTTTGGATGGATTCATCGCGTTGCTGCCGTTCGCCGTAGCCCGAGATAAGCATGGCGAGGGCGATCAGGCAGAAAGCGGCATTGGTCAGCAGTTCGCGGTGAAGGCGCAGGAATTTGCGTGTCATTGCGGGTTCCAGGGGTCTGCCGCGACGTAGCGGCGTGAGAGGTAGTCGCCAAGGGGAGCCAGCACCAGCCGCGCGAAGGCGAGCAGGCCCAGGCCCCAGGCGAGGGGTTCGATGTAGGTCATGGGGATTTGCGCGGATGCGCGGTGGTGAGGCTTCGGAGAGCAGGCCGGAGGCCCGATCAGTTCACTTCCAGGGGAAAGTCACTCTTTGCGCCGGTGACGAAGCGGCGCCGGCCCGCTCTCCGAAGCCGCCCCGGCGTGCGGGGCAGGGCGGGGCTTACAGCTTGCCGTTGCGATCCAGCACGCTAAGGATCGGGGCGATGATGTCGAGCAGGGCTTCGAGAAACTTGACCATGTGTGGCTCCAGGTCAGGCGGTGATGGGTTGGCAGTGGGTGACGCACACGCAGCCGCTCTTGCCTTCCAGCCAGACGACTGCGGTGTGTCCGCTCAAGACTTCGGCGGGGGTCTTGGTCTTGAACGTCTTGGGCGGAGTCAGCCCCTTCACTTCGCTGTATTCGACGATGTCGCCGACCTGTACACGGGCGTTCCAGGCGTCGACTTCCTTCTGGGGGTTGGGTCTACGGTTCACGGGGATTCCTTGGGAGGGGGATCAGGCAACAGCGCCTGCCGATACCCCGCACGCGGGGCATGAGCCGGGGCTGTCACTCCGGGCAAGCATCAGCCTGGGGCAGCACCGCAGGCACTTCGGCGGTAGCCAGCGCGGCACGCGCCAAGGTCTTGAGGTGCCGGGGGGCGCTGGGCGACAGTGCCACGGCGCGCAGCGCGTCGGCCATCGTCGGCGCTGCCGCCATGAGGTAGGCAGTTGCGATTTCTTCGGCGCTGTTCTCGGTGGGCTGGAATGCACTGGGATCTTCGTTCCATGTTGCCGCCTTGCCCGACTGGCGATGAGCGTCCGTTTCAACGAAGGCGGTGTTCGTTTGAGCGACCTCGCGGTTCCATTCCCCCTCGTTTTTGTCCACGCAGGGTTCGTAAATAACGGGCCACGCGCCCGAGCAGGTGCTGTTGATGGCCACCTGAAAGGGGCGGGCCAAGCCGTTGGTACTCATGGTCATTTCCTCACTGCTGGGGTTGAGCTTCGACGATGGCCGCATTCAAGCGGCGCTTGAGGATGGGGCGCACTGCGTTGTCGACTGCGGCGCGCATTTCGTCATCGAGGGGGATATCGCCGTGCGTGGTGTGGATGGCGACGGCGGCGGCGAGTTGTACGGAGATTGCCCGGGAGAGGGCTTCGGCTTCGTTCATGGTCGGCCCCTGGGTCAGTCGTCGTACTGTCCGCGCGCGGCGTACTCCACGTCATCCGCGTCCATATCGAATTCGATTTTTGTGCGGCCGACGTACAGCGCAAGCAGGGTGGCTTCAAATCCGCCCACAGCATGGGGCAGAGACAAGGGGGTGATCTGCGTGCCATTCAGTTTCAGCGAGTAGCAGTGGCCGTCCTGGTCGAAATCGAGCCGGTAGTCTGCGGCGTATTTTTTGGTCTCGCTGGTTCCGCTTCCGTACAGGCTCCCTTTGGTCGTCCTGTGGTCAAGGTAGAGGTGCGAGAACCCATACTGTTGCTCAAACAGCGCGTAGAACGCCCCGTGTTCTTCGACGTGCAAGCCGTGCCGTGCATCCTCCATGAGTTGGGAAAGCTTGACGGTGGCGGGCATGTCGGGCATCACGCTGGCGGCGGCTTTTGCCAGCGCGGTAGTCAGGGTGGTCGCGTTGTGGCCGTGGACCGCATCGCGCAACACTTCATTCAAAACATGCTGGAACTTGGCGACATCGGCTATCTCGATGCCGTGCGGCATTGCGCCAGCAAGTTGTTCCTTGAGGGCGGTGCGGAAGGTGCTGCGATAGCCTGTGGCGTCATCAATGGCGCTGGTGATGGCTCCGATGATGTGCTTGTCCAGAATGGGTTGGAGCTTTTCGGGCGCTAGGGCCTGGGCAAGGGCGGCTTCCAGGTCGATGTTGATCTTCAGTTCCATGAGGGGTGTGTCCTAGAGGGGAGGGATTTGCCCCGGCACCCGGGGCGGGTGGGGGTGGTCAGGCGGCGACTTTGAGGGCCATTCCGAGACGCTGGTGCACGGCGACGGCATTCGGGTGCGCCGGGTCCAGCTTTCCGATCAGCCGCAAGGCGTCGGTGGCAGTCTCGACCAGGCCGGGAAGATCGGGCATTCCCGCCAGGCCGTAGGCGGCGGCGAAGGCGGCTTGATCGGCGTGGGATTCCAGTACGGTGCCGCGCTGGGCATGGCCGACGAGGTAGCCGATGACGATGGCGCCTTTGCTGTGCTCGCGCACTTCCAGCCCGTCGGAATCCAGGCTGGATACCTGCACTCGGGCGCAGACGTTGTTCAGCGCGCACATGGCGCTGTATACGGCCTGGGCCTGTGCGGCGGTGAGGATCAGATTGCTTTGCATGGTGTTCTCCTGGCCCCTTGCGGGCCTGGCTTTTAGGCAACGAATGCCAGCCACAAGTCGCCCATGACCCAGGCCATTTCGTCGTAGTGTTCCCATCCGCGCGTTTGGGCGAACAGGTCCAGGGCCTCGGCCGAATCGACAGCGAGGGTGTTAAATCCCGATGTATCGCCCAGATTCTTTGCGACGTAGTAGCGGTGCATGCTGTTCTCCCTGTTTCCCACCGGGGGTGAGGTGTTGGCTTCGGTAAGCGCTGACTCGCAGCGCTGGCCGAAACCCGCTTTTCAGCGGAATCGGATTTCATGCCGGGGTTATCGTCGCCACGCCCGGCTGGGCGTTGCCTGGCTGTAGGCCAAGCACACAGGGGCCGGGGGGGCGCGCTGGCGCCTGGCTTGTCCTGTTTCGCCCTTCCCCGGTGGGGGCGGGCGGCCTCGGTTGTTAAAGAGCGGCGGGGGCATTGGGCTTTCGCCTAAGAGCCATTCCGTTCTTACATCTTAGTAGACTAAGATTTAGAGAGTCAAGAAAAACTTAGCCAACTTAGATTTATTTAGCGAAAGGCCTATGGCACAATCAGATACGTATCTGAAAGGTCGCTGAAGATCAGCCAGTGGAGGCAGCAGGGATGCGCGGTGGGATAAGTCGGTCGGTGAAGATGTTGATGGTGTCGGGCGCGACGTTGGATAAGCGCGCGAACGCAGTTCGAGCCGAGAATCTAAAGCTGCTTTTGGCGCGGGCCTATACGGACCAAGTGCCTACCGTCGCGGGCTTTGCGCGTAAGTTGATAAGCGCAGGCGCTTTGGTCACCGAAAGCGCCATCCGCAACAGCATCTGTGGGAAGGCGCCTTTGCCCAGCGAGATGGCGAAGGAGATTGAGCTGGCTATGGAACTGCCCGCCGGCTGGATGAACGTGGATCATTCTTTTGTCTTTGGCGCATCATCCGGTCCGGCGCTTGAAGGAGTAGCTGCCGTTGCGGCGAAGGCAGTGGCCCCCGCCGCGGTAGCAAAAGCAATCAGTTGATTTGCATATCGTAGGTGGTTCCGGCGTCGTCGAGGCACGCGCCTGAACCCATTTGTAGGCGAGGGTTGAACGCGAAGATGCAGCGCAGCCCGCTGCCATCGCCAGCCCGTGCGAATACGCTGCCGTTACCGCCCACGAAACCTAGTTTTTCCCGCTTAGCCTCCATCGGCGGCGGAAGGTCGTCGGCGAGGCTGATGGACGGAACAGAGTAAGTCGCGTCGGATCGGTAAGAGAAAAGCCCGGTGTAGGTTTTCCCGTTCAATTCAATTGTCGCAGTGGCACCGTTGGCTTTTGCTTGCCCTCTTCCAACAGCGCCACTTTTTTGAGCCATCAGGTTCAAGTCATAAGTAGTGCAGCCGGCTAGGGAAACCACAGAGGCCAAAAAAAGCGCTTTTTTCATGAGTCACGAACCCTAGAAGAGTTAGAAGTCGTGACTACACCACACCTTTAGGACTCGGCCAAAGACCTCAAAGTCCATATCCGGGGTGATGTCCCACGAATCGTATTTGCTGTTTTCAGATTTCGCGCGAATTATCATCCCGTTTGCCACGGGTATGGCCTGCAACCGCTTTATGTAGCCCTGGTTGTGAACGCGGAAGAAGTAAACGGCGTCAAACTCAACCGAATTAACCCCACGGTCCACGATTAGCGGGTCACCGGGGTTGAATAGCGGACGCATTGAATCACCGAACCCCGTCACGATGCAGAGGTTTTCCTTAGCGGAGTAAGTCGGCACGTTCTTGTGCAGCCATTCGCTGTTGACGTGCCAGGCTTGGATGATCCCAGGCTGGTCTCTCAGTTCCAAACCGTTTCCCATTGCGCCGCCAGTTTCAAACTGGGGTATCTCCACCTCACGCCGACGTGTCGCAGACGCGAGCACCATTTGATTCGGGCCTTCCTTCGTGGCCCCGTGCTCCGGCCGCATCGGCCCCGTACCGTCAAACAACCACTGCGCGCTCACGTTGAGAACAGGGGCGGCTTTGAAGCATGACGCTAGGTCCATGCCATTGGCGCCATTGAACCAATGAGTTGCCGCGGCAGAGGTCGCGCCCACCGCTTTCCAGAGTTCCGTTTTCGTGAGGCGAGGGAGCCCGGCAACTGCGCGGCGCGCCGCTTCTGTCTCGAAGGCGAGGTTGATTCGATCTTGGAATGCCATCTTAGGATGCTAAACAATTATTAGCTTAGTTGGCTTGACCCTAAAATCTTAGTGAACTAAGATACATCAAGGAGAGAGCCTATGACCGATTCGGAAATCATTGATGCATTGGGCGGGACGGTGGAAGCCTCCCGCCTGTTCGATATCACCACTAGCGCCATTTCCCAATGGCGCACAAAGGGTATTCCCAAGGCGCGCCGGCAGTTCCTGCGCATCGCGCGGCCCGACCTGTTCCCTCCGCCTAAGCCCCGGGAGGCGACCCATGCAATCACCTGATGCGCTGACTGCTGGCGAGGTGCTGCGCGATCTGCTGGAAGACATCTGCAACCGGCACGCGCTGCCGCTCCATCTGATTCGCTCGCACGATCCCAACGACACGCGAACGCCGCCCGCGCCTGGCGCGATCCAGATAGGCCCGCTTGATGTGCCGTGATGTGTTCCATGTCGCACATCGTAGGGCGGGGGCGACAAGCCCGAAACCCTGATCGCACCCGGAATTCAAGGTAAGACCTCATGACCCATCGCTACACACAGATTGATCCGCATGACGCGCTGTATATCGGCGTGCAGAAGACGCCCGGGGGCGTTGAAGAACTGGCCGCCTTCATGACGAACCGCCGCGGCGTGTCGATGCATGCGGAAACCCTGCGCCAGAAGCTGCGCCGGGTGAAAGGCCAATCCATGTCCCTGGACCTGTTCGAACTCGCCACCGAATGGATGATGGAGAAGCAGGGGGGCGAGGCTTACGCACGGGATTGGCTGCTGGCGTTGAACTTGCGACACGGCGTGTCCGCCAATGTCTTGCCCCCGGCGCCGCTGCATTCAAACGAAGTGGACGCTGCTCGCCAGAAGGTGATGGAGATGTCGCAACTGAACGGCGAACTGTCGGCGGTGGCGATTGAAGCGCTGGCTGATGGCGATATCTGCGAGGCGGACGCCTCGGCCATCGTGATCGAGTGCCGAAAGATCGTGGAGAAGGCCCAGCGCCTGGAACGCAACGTGGTGCGCGCCGCAAGCGATAAAGCGAGGCTGGGATGCTGACGCGTGCAGATTCTGGACGCCCGGTGCGCGCAGTACGCGCGCCTGCGGCGGGCAAGGGGGCGGCGCTGTCTCGCGTGGCGGCCATGATGTGCGGCAACGCGAAGTTTCAGCGGTGGGTTGAATCCCGCATCGGCGCCGCCCCGCTGGGCGTGGCCCCCAGCCAGCATGCTGCGCAGTTCGTTCGGGATGTGTGCGGCGTCGAGAGTCGCGCCCAGCTGGACCACAACGCCAGGGCCGCCACGTTGTTCCATGAGGCGGTGCGCAAGCCGTTCGTGAAATGGAGCGGCCTGTATGCCTGACTGCCTGCACATGTTCAAGGGCTACCGCGTGCCGCCGGAGACGGTTGAGGCGGTGCGCCAGGCCATCATCGGCACGCCGCGACGTGTCGATGTGTCGGCGTTGCGTGCGCTGGTTGTGCCTGCTTTGGTGGCGGTGCAGCCCTGGCCCAAGACCACCCGAGAAGACGCTGCAGCCAGGGCAGTGGACTCGTTTTTGTTCGACGCAGTTCGCGCTGGCCTGGTCACGCGACACGCGAACGCCTGGCGCTGGCCGGCTTGGTATCGGGCCAAGGTGCAGACGGGGGCGGCATGTCGTTGAAGCGCTCCACGCCGTTGCGTCAGAAAACCCCGATGAAGCGCAGCGCGGTCCCGATGATGCGGGCCAAGCCCATGGCGCCGCCGCGGGCTGCGATGAAGGCGCGCAAGAAGGGCAAGAAGCCGCCCAAGACCGTTTACCGCAACCCGGCGCTGCTGGCTCTCGCCAAGGACCAAGAGTGTCTTACTCGGGTGCCGAAGTATTGCTGGGGCGGCACTGAATCGACAGTTGCAGCCCATTCCAACCGAATCCGCGACGGGAAGGGGAAGGGGATCAAGGCCCATGACTGGGCCACGGCCCACGCCTGCGGCGGCTGCCACTACTTCCTGGATCAATCTACCGCCCCGCTCGCATTGAAGCTGTCCTACTTCATCCCCGCCCTGCGTCTTACGCGGTTGCGGGTCATGGCCATGGGCAAATGGCCCGAGGAAGCGGAGCGCGGGTATCAACTTTTGTATGGAGAGTCGCCATGAGCGTGAAAGTCATGGGGATGGTGTTTGACCGGTATCCGAACGGCGGCGGGGAAATGATCCTTGCGCTTGCGCTCGCGGACCATTCCAGCGACGACGGGACCGGTATCTATCCCTCCATCGCGTCCCTGGCCGAGAAGACGCGTCAGTCCGTCCGGGCAGTGCAGTACCAGCTGCGCGGCATGGAAAAGGCGGGTTGGCTGATTCTGGTCAACGCCGGCAATGGGGGGCGCAATATGCGCCGTGAGTACCGTATTTCCGAGGCCTGGATAAAGGGTGCAGATTTTGCATCCCTCAAACCGGCCGCTCCCAGCCAAGAAAGCGGTGCAGATTTTGCACCCGTTGAAGAAGCGGAAAAGGGTGCAAACCACGACATAAAGGGTGCAACTGACGACGTAAAGGGTGCAAACGGCGACACGAAAGGGTGCAACGGGTTGCACCCGCATATAACCGTCATAGAACCGTCAGAACCATCAAGAACCGTCAAAGGCGTGCGCAGGCGCTCGCCAGGGTTCGATCCGATGAGCCTGGAGTTGCCGGAATGGCTCGATGCGGAACTGTGGGGGCGCTGGGTGCGTCACCGAGTGCAGATCCGCAAGCCGTTGACCGAAGAAGCCGCCAAGCAGCAAGTGGTCGACCTGGCCGGCTTCCGGCAGCAGGGGCACGCGCCTGAGTCCGTCATTGCCCATGCCATCGGCAGAAGCTGGCAAGGCCTGTTCGCACCGAATGGAGTCGTAGTCGGAGCTTCGTCCCGGCCCAGCAAGTTCAACCCCACGGCACACGTGAACCGCAATCGCACCTCAGGAGCAAACGGCTATGACGATGACCGCACAATCGACGCCTAAGCAGTCCATGTGGGCCGTGCCCATGGCGAAGCTGGAAGGCATTTCGCTGATCGACCACCTGTGGAACCGGCTTTCGGGTCAGTACGGGGAGCGTTGGCTTCGGGGCTTCCCGGACATGCAAAGCATTGAGAACTGGAAGCAGGCTTGGGCGGAGGGGTTTGACGAAGAGCGGCTGACCCCACGCGACGTGGCCGAAGGGTTGCGTATGTGCCGGCGCATGTCTCCCGACTGGACACCTACGCTGGGCGTGTTTATCCGGGCCTGCCGTCCGGACTTGGAACCCGAGGTGGCATTTCACAAGGCCGCTGCTGGGATGGTGGCCCGGCACAACGGTGAACAGGGCAATTGGCCGCATCCGGCCATCTTCTGGGCGGCAGTGGAAGTGGGGGCGCACGACATGCAGCATTGCTCCTATGCCACGATGAAAGCCCGCTGGGAACGCACTTTCAATGAGGTGCTGGCCCGTGGCGAGTGGAAGCCGGTTCCGGCCATCGTCAAGGCCCTGCCTGCCCCGCCCGTGACGGCAACAAGCCGCGCCCAGGCTGAAGAGCAGATGCGCAAGATTGGGGCGACAGGCATCATGAACCAAACTGGGCGCGATCCATTGCGCGGTTGGAAGCGGATCATCGCCGAGACGCAGAATCCGAAGGGGCGGCGCTACTCCCCGGGCGTCGTGGCGATGGCGCACAACGCGCTGCGCATGGGTGTGGAGCAGGGGGCGCAGGCATGAGCGCGCTATCTCGCAACAAGGGCGCTGCCTACGAGCGCCGAATCGCCAACCAGCTGACCGAAGCGACGGGGGCTGCATGGCGCCGCCGGGTGCGGAATCACGAAAACGACAGCGACGTGGTAGCCGACGACCCGGCCTATGCCCGTATCAGCATCGAGTGCAAGCACGCAAACACGCTTTGCCTGCCCGCCTGGTGGCGTCAGACCATGAACCAGGCCGGCGCGGAGGGAATCCCCGTGCTGGTCTACAAGCGCACAGGCACGGTGGGCGACTTGGTGATGCTGGACGCCCACGACTTGAACCCGAAGACATTTCCCGTCCGGGGGCGCCACACGGTGACCCTGGGGTGGGATGCCGCCATGCAGTGGCTGCGGGAGAAGCTGCCCGCGAAAGTTACTTTTTCACCGGATATCTACTGATGACTACCTTGACGATTTCCCGCATTTCCTCGGTGCCGGCCGGGGCATCCAAGGCCGAGCCTCTGTTCAAGAGTGCCCACGCAGCCCTGGTGTTCGCGCTCAACTACTCGATGCAACAGTACGACAGGCCGCTGATGAACAAGAAAGCGGCTGGCCCTGCTGTCGGTCCCGGGAAAGGGCTCAGCGGCCTGGACGGTGCAGGGCAGGCAGGCATGGTGCGAATCGAACTCGCTCAGTTGAAGCCGATTCAACAGGCTGCGCTTATCGCGAGCGCGGCGCCCCAACAATTGCCCTGCGATTGCAAGGTGTCCTGCTGCTCTGGCCTGAAGCTCAATCAGGAGTGGGCAAATGCAGTACGTGACCTCACCACTGCCGCGGCGGCCGGTGCGCTGTCTGGCTGCGTTTCGAAGGATCGGCTGCGCTCGATGCTTATTCAGCGTCTGTTTGGCGCTAAGGTCACTTTGTCGAAGCTGGCAGAAGATCACAAAGTCGATGAGCGCACTGTCAGTGCGCATCACACCAAGCTCAAGCGGTGGCTGTTCGGGGCGGATGGCGAGGTTGGCTTGCATCAGCAGGCCAGCCAAGCGTTTACTCAGCGGTTGCGGGACTGCGGGTGGCTCGATGCGACAGGGGCTGAATAAATTCTCTTGACGATGTGGTTTTTTACCCTCAATATAGGCCCTTAACGGATACGGTGTATTACTGCGTCCAACAAAACCCGCCAAGCGAAAGCCGGCGGGTTTTTGCATTTCTGCGGGCTTGGCCGAGTGGTCAGGCTGTGGCCTTCCAAGCCTCCTACGCGGGTTCGAACCCCGCAGCCCGCTCCATTTTGTGGCGTAGCTCAGCGGATAGAGCGCATGGTGCGCAGAGTTAAACGAGAACGAAGCGCGGCATGAGGACGCCGGTTCAATTCCGGCCGCACATCTACACATAAGCCCCGATACGGATACGTCCGGTCGGGGCTTTTGCATTGAAGCTATAGAAGACGGCGACAGCCGGAGAATCGCGAGTTCCCCGACTGACAGCCGAAACACGGACTGACCCGTGATCGACCCAAGGCCGTCCCACCTGTACAGGCGGCGGCCAGTTTACATGGACGCTCACAAGTGGCAAAACCGATCATTCCCTGGCTGGGTGGCAAGCGCCGCCTGGCCGACAAGATTCTCCACCATTTTCCCAAGCATTCCTGCTACGTCGAGCCATTCGCCGGTGGGGCGGCGCTGCTGTTCGCTAGGCCGGAGCCGGCCAAGGTCGAGGTGCTGAACGATATCAACGGCGACTTGGTCAACCTCTACCGCGTGGTTCAGCACCACCTGGAAGAGTTCGTGCGCCAGTTCAAGTGGGCGCTGACCAGCCGGCAGATGTTCAAGTGGCAGAAGGAAACGCGGCCCGAGACGCTGACCGACATTCAGCGCGCAGCCCGCTTCTACTACCTGATGCAGAACTGCTTCAGCGGCAAGCTGGAAGGGCAAACCTTTGGCACAGCAACCACCTCCCCGCCAGGCCTGAACCTGCTACGGCTGGAGGAAACGCTGTCCGCAGCACACCTGCGGCTTGCGCGCATATACGTCGAGCATCTGCCGTGGCTTGATTGCATCAAGCGCTATGACAGGCCGCATACGCTGTTCTACATGGACCCACCGTATTGGGCTACGGCCGGCTATGGCGTCGAGTTCGGCATACAGGAATACGCCTCAATGGCCGAGGCCATGCGCACCATGAAAGGCCGTGCCCTGGTCAGCGTCAACGATCATCCGAAAATGCGTGAGGCGTTCGCAGGTTTCCCCATGCAGGTACTGGATATCCGGTACACGGTCGGCGGCGGCGCGGGGGTACCGCGCAGTGAACTGTTGATTCAGAATTGGGCCGACTGACGGCCCACCTAATCCGAACCTTCGCCACCGAGGGCCGCGCGTTGGGCATGACGCGCGGGGAAGGGATCATCGCGCCGGGCGGTGTGCAGTTGGTGGCACCCGGCACGCACATGAAAGGCTTCCTTATGGCAGTCACGACAATTGAGTTATCTATCCGCCTGGCTTGGTGGCTACGCCCTTATCTACAGGGCGTAGCCATCGCCAGCGCATTGACGGGCGTAGAGCCGAATCCAGACAAGGTGATGTACTGGGTCAAGCGCGGCCTACGGCCCCACGTCAAGGTGCGCAAACCATGAAGCTCAAGACGCTCAAGCCTCGTTTGGTTGTGGCTGCCGCAAGGTTGGCGCACGCTCCAACACCCAGCGCTAAGCGGATGACTGGGCGTAGGTTACAAGAGCGGCGACTGCGTGTTTGGTCCGCTGACCCCCATTGCGCGCATTGCGGGGCATTGACGGTGTACCCCCAAGGGTTCGAGCTGGACCACAAGGTAGGCCTCTTCGATGGTGGCGAAGATACCGACGCCAACACGCAGATCCTCTGTGTCCATCGAGATAGCCAGGGCCGCAAGGTTGGGTGTCACGACCTGAAAACCCGCAGCGATCTTGGGTATCGGCATCGACAGTAGGTCAGCAGGCCAGTAGAAGCCGTGAGAGCGCTTTTCCTGCGAAGGCATGGCGCGGGCCGGGCGTCGTGGCGGCCGCCTCATGGCGACCCTGTGGGCGGCCCGCAGACCCCTCCGAAGGGGTGGGGGGGGGCGAAAGTCCGAGGGGTCGCATCATTGGAAACCACCTGTTCCCTCACGCGCAGAAAATATTCCCTTAACCGGATTTGTTAACCGAGATTGCTAATGGCATTAACCGACAAAAAGCGCCGCTTTGTGCAGGCGTTGCAGTCGGGCCTGTCCGGTGCGAAAGCCGCTATCCATGCGGGTTACAGCGAAAAAGGGGCGGCCGTTGCAGCGTCCCGCCTGATGAAAGACAAGGACATCCAGGAAGCCCTGGGCCGTGTTAACCAGGTTAACAAGCTGAAGGAAGAGGCCGAAGCCGCGGGAAAGCCGATTTCGCTACCGGATTTGGGCGCGCTCTATTCCGATCCGTTGGAGTTCCTGAAGGCGGTCGCGAACGATCCCGAACAGGACATGAAGCTGCGCGTGGATGCAGCGAAAGCATGGGTTCCCTACGTCCATGGAAAGATCGGGGAGCCGGGCAAGAAGGACGCCAAGAAGAAGGCGGCCGACGCGGCTGTGGCTGGCGGTAAGTTTGGTGCGCCGCCACGGCCTCCGCATCTGCGTGTTGTTGGGAAGGGCTAAGCCATGGGTTGGACAACCGCGTGCCCAGATTGGGCGGATCGGCTGCGGGCGCGCAAGTCAATCATTCCGCCGCCGATCTTTTCCGACCAAGCCGAGTATGCGTTGGGCATCTTCAAGCAGTTGAAGGTGGTCGACCTCCCGCAGATCTATGACGACGCCATCGGTGAGTACCGGCATCAGACGTTTGGCGAATGCTCCGAAGAATGGGTGTTTGACTTCGTTCGCGCCATCTTTGGCGGCTATGAGGCCGACACGGGTAAGCAGCTGATCCGTGAGTATGGCCTGCTCATCAGCAAGAAGAATACGAAGTCCACCATTGCCGCCGGCATCATGCTAACGGCGGTGATCATCTGCTGGCGCCAGGAAGAGGAGCACTTGATCCTGGCGCCGACGAAAGAGGTTGCCGACAACAGCTTCAAGCCTGCCGCTGCAATGGTCCGCGCAGATGAGGAACTGTCGGAGATGTTCCATGTGCAGGATCATGTCCGAACCATAACGCACCGCGTGACACGCAACAGTCTGAAAGTTGTTGCAGCTGACACCGACACGGTATCTGGCAAGAAATCCGGCAGGATTCTGGTTGATGAGCTTTGGCTATTCGGCAAGCGTGCGAACGCCGTCGCCATGTTCATGGAAGCGCTGGGCGGTCAGGTATCACGCGACGAGGGCTGGGTTATCTACCTGACCACGCAAAGTGACGATCCGCCGGCAGGGGTGTTCAAGGAAAAGCTGGCCTACTGGCGGGATGTGCGAGATGGCAAGGTGGTGGACCCCAAGACGCTGGGGATCTTGTACGAGTTCCCAGATGACATGCTTGAATCCAAGGCGTATCTGGACCCCGCCAATTTCTACTTCACCAACCCCAATATTGGCAGGTCCGTAAGTGCTGAGTGGTTGGAGGATCAGCTTAAGCTGATGCGCGCCAGGACTGACGGAAGCTTCCAGCAGTTCCTGGCAAAGCACCTAAATGTCGAAATCGGCCTGAATCTGCGATCCGACCGCTGGGCTGGCGCGGATCACTGGGAGGCGCAGGCGGATCGATCGCTGCGTCTGTTGGACGACTTCCTGCGCCGGGTCGAGGTAGTGACGGGAGGTATTGACGGTGGAGGACTGGACGACCTGCTCGGTCTAGGCCTGGTTGGCCGAGAACAGGGTAGCGGTCGATGGCTGCATTGGGGCCGAGCGTGGGCGCACCCGTCAGTGCTTGAGCGCCGCAAAGAAATCGCGCCTCGTCTGCGGGATTTCGAACGAGATGAAGACTTAGTCATCGTTAGCAAGATCGGCGAGGACGTGGCCCAACTGGCTGCGATCATCCGGCGTGTATTCGATGCTGGCCTATTCCCTGAAAAGGAGGGTGTCGGCGCCGATCCCAGCGGTATCACCTTCGCTGAAGCATTCGCTGAGGCAGAGATTCCCGAAGAACTGCTTGTGGGCGTGTCGCAGGGGTGGCGTATGGGCGGCACGATCAAGACGGTCGAACGCAAGCTAGCGGAAGGCACTTTTCTACACGGGGGCACTGCTTTGATGGCCTGGAGCGTAGGAAACGCCCGAGTCGAGCAGCGGGCCAATTCAATTCTGATCACGAAACAAGCCAGTGGAACTGCCAAGATTGATCCGCTCATGGGTCTTTTCGATGCGAGCCACCTGATGGCGCTAAACCCAGAAGCAAGCGGTCGGTCGGTGTACGAGACTCGCGGCATTCGCTTTATCTGAGAGAACCCATGAAACTATTGGACCGCTTTCTGGGCAGCACGGCCAACGAGTCGGCGCCTGAAGCTGGCCCGCGCTTAGAGCCCAGCATTGCACTCGAAAGCGTGCAGGCTTCGCAGCAGCCAAGGGGGCAAGCTTTCCGGGGGTTGGATGACCCGGCGTTGCTGGAATACATCCGCAGCGGAGACTACAGCAGCCGGGTGGAGTCGCTGCGGAACATGGCTGCATTGCGGTGCGTGT
Organism: Achromobacter sp. FW305-C-28; assembly: GCF_058783235.1. Lineage (NCBI taxonomy): Bacteria > Pseudomonadati > Pseudomonadota > Betaproteobacteria > Burkholderiales > Alcaligenaceae > Achromobacter > Achromobacter sp. FW305-C-28. The sequence goes on from NZ_JBYSYL010000001.1 coordinate 692,064, forward strand.
CTCTAATCGCCACGTCCCTTGGCATGCTACCGCTTAATCTGATTCGAAACGACGCATCCAAAGCGTCAGCGAAAGACCATCCAGGGTATCGGCTGATGAAGCTGAAGCCGAACGGCTGGCAAACGCCCTTCGAATTCAAGAGCATGATGCAGCTGCACGTTTTGCAGCAGGGCAATGCCTACGCCCGGGTGATCTGGTCGGCTGGTCGGCCGATTGCGATTGTTCCCATGGCGCTTGGGTCCGTTAAGGCCGAGTTGGCGGGCTGGGAGATGCGCTACACGTACACGCGGCCGGATGGTCAGCAGGTACTGCTTGCCCAGAAGGATGTATTCCACCTGCGAGACATCTCTATCGACGGCGTAGCGGGTCTGGGCCGCATGAAGCTCGCGCGAGATGCCATCTCGTTGGCGCGGGACGCCGAGCGCGCTGCTGGTCGGGTGTTTCGAACGGGCAACCTGGCGGGCGGTGCAGTGGAGGTGCCCAAAGCCCTCTCGGATACGGCCTATGGCCGCATGCGCAGTTCCCTTGACACCGATTTTGCGGGGGCCGAGAACGCCGAGCGCTGGATGCTGTTGGAGGAAGGCGCCAAGGCAAACAAATTCAAGGTCACCGCAGCCGAAGCGCAGCACATCGAGAACCGAAACGCGCAGATCGAAGAAGTAGCGCGCGCCTTTGGCGTGCCACGACCGCTCCTGATGATGGATGACACCAGTTGGGGGTCGGGCATCGAGCAGCTGGGGATCTTCTTTGTGCAGTATGGATTGCAGTTCTGGTTTACGGCGTGGGAGCAGGCCGCGATGCGCACCTTCCTCACCGATGAGGAATTGGACGAACTGGCCTACAAGTTCAACGAGCGCGCGCTTATGCGCGGCACCTTGAAAGACCAGGCGGACTACTTCGCCAAGGCATCGGGCGCGGGCGGGCATGCGCCTTGGATGTGGCAGAACGAGATCCGGGACTTGTCCGACCTTCCCGCGAGCGATGACCCGCAGGCAAACAGGCTGCGCGACCCCATTACCCAGAAAGGAAAATCTAATGAGCCTGCTGCAACTTCCTGAAATCAAGGCGGACGCCCGCCTGGGGGGGGCCGATTTCGACCTTCGCCCAGACGCCCTGGAACGGTGGGCACCCCAAGTGCGCGCCGCGAACGAAGGCGAGGATGCCAGTATCTCGATTTACGACGCCATCGGGGAAGCTTGGGATGGAAGCGGCGTGACCGTCAAGCGTATCCAGTCCGCATTGCGCTCCATCGGTGCGCGGGACGTGACGGTCAATGTCAATTCGCCTGGGGGGAATTTCTTCGAAGGCGTGGCGATCTATAACGCACTGCGAGAACACAAGGCAAAGGTGACGGTCAAGGTCCTTGGCCTGGCCGCATCGGCCGCTTCAGTAATCGCCATGGCCGGCGATGAAATTCTGATGGGGCAGGGGTCATTCCTGATGATCCACAACGCCTGGGCTGTCGCCATCGGCAACCGCCACGACCTGGTCGATGCTGCGGCGAAGCTGGAGCCGTTCGACGAGGCCATGGCGCATGTCTATGCGGCCCGCACGGGGATGACGCCCAAACAGGCTGCCGCCTTGATGGACAAGGAAACCTGGATTGGCGCGGACCAGGCCGTGGAAGATGGTTTCGCCACCGGGCTACTGGACGGCGCCGCGATTAGTGAGGCCCCCCAATCCAGTGCGGAGCGGCGGGCCTTGGCCCAAGTGGAGGCGGCCATGGCGAAGGCCGGATACAGCCGGTCTTCGCGGCGCGACACCTTCAAAGCACTTTTCTCCGGCAAGCCGAGCGCTGCCGAACCCACCAAGCCGTGCGCTGGTGCCGACGTAGCAGCCCTGCTGCAAACCACACTTTCAACCCTGCGAGGTTAAACATGAAGCACCAATCGAATGCCCACGTGCTGCGCGGGCTGGTTTCCGTTCGCGCCGACGCTGGCGGTCCGGGAGAAGTACGGGCCTTGATCGAGCAACTGAACCAGGCCTTCGCCACGTTCAAGGACGAGCACACGAAGCAGCTGGACGAGGTCAAGAAGGGCACGCACGACGCCCTGCAGGCGCTCAAGGTCGAGAAGATCAACGCTGACATCTCCCGGCTGCAAACCGGTATCGACGAAGCCAACCTGAAGATCGCATCGGCCCAGATGGGCGGGGGCGGCGGCCAGGTCCTGAAGGACGCCGAGTACAGCGACGCGTTCAACGCCCACTTCAAGAAGGGCGACGTGCAAGCCGCCTTGAACAAGGGGGCCGCGGAAGAAGGGGGTTACCTTGCTCCGGTGGAATGGGACCGCACAATCACGGACAAGCTGGTGCTGGTTTCGCCCATGCGCCAGCTGGCAACCGTGCAGCCCGTTTCGGGCGCCGGACTCACCAAGCTGTACAACCTGGGCGGCACGGCCTCGGGCTGGGTCGGCGAAACCGCCGCCCGTCCGCAGACGAACACCGCGGGCTTCGCCTCGCTGACCTTCGGCTGGGGCGAGATCTACGCCAACCCGGCGGCCACGCAGCAGATGCTGGATGACTCCGCGATCAACCTGGAAAGCTGGCTCGCCGGCGAGGTGGAAACCGAGTTTTCCCAGCAGGAAGGGCTGGCCTATGTTTCGGGCAACGGCACCAACAAGCCTTTCGGCATCCTGACTTACATCGTGGGCGGTGCCAATGCCGCCAAGCATCCCTTCGGGGCGATCAAGGTGGTGAACAGTGGCGCTGCGGCTGCCATCACCTCGGACGGCATCATCGACCTGATCTACGACCTGCCCTCGGCCTTCACGGGCAATGCGCGCTTCGCCATGAACCGCAAGACCCAGGGCCTGGTGCGCAAGCTGAAGGACGGCCAAGGCAACTACCTGTGGCAGCCGTCCATGGTGGCGGGCCAGCCGTCCACCCTGGGCGGCTTCCCGCTCACCGAGGTGCCGGACATGCCCGATGCGGTGGCCGGCTCGGCCGCTGTGCTGTTCGGGGACTTCAAACGCACGTACACCATCTACGACCGCGTGGGCGTGAAGGTGCTGCGTGACCCCTACACCAACAAGCCCTTCGTGCAGTTCTACACGACCAAGCGCGTGGGTGGTGGTGTCCACAACCCCGAGCCGATGCGCGCGATGAAGATTGCCGTCGCGGCATAAGCCCTGATTGGGGGATGGCCGCCGGCCGTCCCTCTGACAACGCACTGGAGCTGAAATGCCCAAACTGATCAAGACCATTCGCGGTGTGCCTGAAGGGGAAATCTACCCGGTCGAGTATTCCGCAGGCGAAGACTGCCCCATTTGGCTGCTGTCTGCCGCGCGCGACCAAGGGGCGCTGGAAGATTTCAATGACGACCCTCCTGAGATGGTGGCGCTGCGCGCTCAGCTTGATGCGCTGGAAATCAAGTACGACAAGCGGTGGGGCATGGAAAAGCTGCGCGCCGCCCTGGCCGAAGGTAAGAGGGACTGACTATGCCACTGCTGACGCCTGAAGAGTGCCTACAGCACTGCCGAGCCGAGCCGGAAGACGGGCCGCTTCTCGAATCGCTTCTGGCATCGGCAGAGAGCGCGGTGGCGGGCCATCTCAATAGAGCCGTGTTTGCCAGTGCGGTTGAACTGCGCGCCGCTCAAGATGCGTTGCCCTTGGCTGCCGGTGAGGCTCAGGACGCCTACGACGCAGCCATCGCCAACGCTTCCAGTTTGAACAACCCTGCCGCGCAGGAGATGGCTGTATCACTGGCGCGCGAGCGCTTGGCTGCAGCCAAATTGGGATTCAGTCGCGTTCTGCATGGAATGGTGGCGAATCCACGCGTCACTGCGGCTGTCAGGTTGACGCTGGGGAGCCTCTATGCGAATCGTGAGCAGGTTGTGGTGGGCGTTACCGCAGCCGAATTGCCGCAGGGCGTGGTGGAACTGCTGAAACCTGATCGACGGACGATGATGCCATGAGGGCCGGAAAACTCAACACGCGAATATCCATCCGGCGCCAGGAGCAGGTGAAAACTGGCGGCGGCCAGATCGTGGGGCAATGGGTCGAGCATGCTGCGACCTGGGCTAATGTGCGGTTCCCGAGTGGCAGCGCCACAATCAAGGCAGACGCCGACATCTCGTTGGTGCGCGCCAGCATACGCATCCGTTTTCGCGAGGACATCCGGTCCAATATGCGGGTCGCGACCGGCGGGCTGGTGTTCGACATCCAAGCGGTGCTGCCTGATCTGGCCCGGCGCGAGTACGTCGACCTGGTTTGTCAATCCATACCGGGGGCGAAACCATGAAACTGACTTTCGAGATGGGCGGTGATGCGGTTGAGGGTTTAACGCGCTTCGTCGATGCCGTCGAGCAGCGTGTAGTGCGGCCAGCCGCCCACGCTGGTGCCTTGGTCTTCTACGAGCGGGCGCGAGAGCTTGCGCCGGAGTACACCGGACCGCCTAAGAGTGGCATCAAGCCTGGCCAGCTGAGAGCGGCGATTTACCGCGTCTTCTCCGACGACCGGTCTACCGATGACGCCAAGGTTTACCAGATCAGCTGGAACCACACGAAGGCGCCCCACGGCCACTGGATGGAGTACGGCAACAGTCGCCACGGCCCCAAGCCCTTCATCCGGCCGGCGTTCGACTTCTACGAGAAGGCGTTGGAAGCATCCCGGGAGCGCGCTCGCGCACTGATCGGGGAAATCGCTGCGGAGCATTCGTATGGTTGAAGATGATATTCGCGCTGTACTCGGTCCGCTGGTTGATGACGAGTTGTACCCGGGTGTTGCGCCAGAGGGTGCCGACCAGCCGCGTATCACCTATCACTGGGCGGGGGGTAAGCCGCTGAACTTCCTGGCGGGTATTCCCGACCTGCGCAATGGGCGCCTGCAAATCGATGTATGGGCGCTGCTGGACCAGGATGCGGCTCGAATCATCCGCCTGGCCGAGGACGCTTTGCGGCTCAGCCCCGTGCTGCGCGCCACAACCGAAGGCGGCGCGCTGTCGGATCACGAACCCGACACCAAGCTGTACGCCAGAAAGCAGACTTTCTCTGTCTGGTTCAAGGATTAGCCCGTCCCGGGCAAAAACTCAGCCGCCTTCGGGCGGCTTTTTTCATGGAGGCCCGACATGGGCGTGAAACTTCCCAACGGCGCAATCTTCTCGGTTGCGAAGACCTATGCCGCGGTCGCTGTGGCGACTGTGGTGACGAATGCAGCGCCGCCCGTCGTGACGGCGGCCGCCCATGGCGCAGCCGACGGCGATATCGTGGAAATGGCGTCCGGCTGGACGGCGCTCGATGGCCGTATCGCTCGCGCGGACGCCGTGACCACCGACAGCCTGACGCTGGAAGGCATCGATACGACGGACACCAAGCGCTATCCCGCCGGCACGGGCGGTGGCAGCGTGCGCCGAATCCAAGACTGGACGCAGATCTCGCAGGTCATGGAATCGGCCAGCCAGGGCGGCGAACAGCAGTTCTACAACTATTCCTTCCTGGAAGACACCGGCGACGAACGCCAGATCCCGACCACGCGTAGCGCGCGGTCGATCACCCTGACGATCGCCGATGACGACACCCTGCCGCACTACCCGGTGCTGAAGGCCGCCAACGACGACCGCCAGCCGCGGGCGATCCGGTTCCAGCTGCCCAATGGCTCGGTTATCTACTTCCGCGCCTACGTCTCGTTCAGCGAGATGCCCACCACCACCAAGAACGAAGCCATGACGCTGCAGGTCACCCTGTCGCTGACCGGCGCCCCGACCCGCTACGCGGCGTAAGGACCAGCCATGTCGAAAAAGACCGAAGAGCAAGTTTTTTCCCTGGACGCGCCGACGACGTTCGCGGCCGTGGTGGACATTCCCCGTCCTGGCAAGGACCCGGCGCCGCTGCGTCTGGTCTTTCGCCACTTGACCGGCGAGCAGCTGAATGCCTGGCTCGCCGGCTCCAAGGAAGCGAAGAACGACGCCGAGTGGCTGGCCGGCATCGTCGAAGGCTGGGAAGGCGTAAGCGCCGAGTTCTCCGTCGAGGCGCTGGCGAAGCTGGTCAACAACTACCACGCGCCGGCCGTGACCGCCATCGTGGACAAGTTCCTGGCGGAATTGACGGAGACTCGCCGGGGAAACTGATCGCGGCGGCCCGGCGGCGGTACTGGCGACCGCCGCCCGCCGATGAATACACCTGGCTGGGGTTGACCGCCCAGGACATAGCCCCGCCGCTGGTGGCGCTGCTGCCTGAAAACCGCCTTGCGTTCGAGGTTTTTTGCGCCATGGACACGCAGTGGCGAGTGGGCGTTGGCGGCGCAACGGGCCTGGACTACGGCGCGCTGCCGACGGTGCTCCGCCTCTCAGGCGTCAAACGGGCCGAATGGTCTGGGGTGTGGGAATCGGTGCGCGTGATGGAGCGAGCCGCCCTGGAAGAAATGCACAAGGATTGACATGTCAGACGTTGTAGGCAAAGCCACACTGGAATTCGGCGCAGACAACAGTGGAGTCAAGACTGCCGTGCAAGAGGTTGGCCGCGAGGTCAACGGCATGGCCTCTGTCGCCGCTGCTGCCGCCGTCAAGGCTTCGGGCAGCCTCCAGGGAATCGGAACGGCGGCCGAGGGAGCCGCCCAGAAACTGAGTTCGTCGCAGCAGCGCGCTCGGCAGTCGCTGGAGCGTTTGGCGAACACTCTGGGCCGCTCTCGCTCCGAGGTCGCCGAGTATCGTGCGCAGGCTGCGGGATTGCCGCGCGATGTGTACGAACCGCTGGTGGCCAAGATCCGCGAGGCGGAAGCGGCAATGGGCGGCCTGAGTGCCGGCCAGCGGACCGTAGCGGCCACTGGCGCCCAGGCGGCGCAGTCGGAGGCGCAGACTGCCGCCCGGTATCGGGACATCGGCCAGGCGGCCGTGGAGCGCGCTGCCGCCTTGCAGCGCCAGGTCGAACAAGCCCGAGCCGCGGCCATCGCGGAACGGGAACTGTCGGCCGCCTCGTCGGGAAGTGCGCGGGGGCAAGGTGCGGGCGTCCTGGCGGGTCAGAATCGCGGTTTCCAGGAACTGACGCGCGATATCAACGAGGTCAACGCCGCGTTGGCGGCCATCGAGCGTGGGGCCGGTTCGCAATCGGCGATCCAGGCGCAGACCGACAAGCTGGTTTCCCTTTGGAACCAAGGCCGAATCACGGCGGACCAGTACGGCGCCGCCGTGAAGCGCCTGGACACCTCAGAAGCGGCTTTGGCGCGTTCCAGCGCCCAGGCAGCGGCCCAGGGTGATCGGTTCATCGCCGGCTTGCGTGAGCAGGCGGAAACCGCTGGCATGACGGCCCGGCAGTTGCTGGAGTACCGCGCCGCCCAGCTTGGCGTCGGTGACCGTGCAGCCCCGCTCATCGCTCGGCTTGCCCAGGTCAACAAAAATCTGGACGGCACAGGCGTTTCGGCTCGGCAGACCGCCGCGGCCCTGCGCATGGTGCCGGCTCAGATGACCGACATCGTTACCCAGCTGGCGGGCGGCCAGAACCCGTTCCTGATCATGATCCAGCAGGGCGGGCAGATGAAGGACAGCTTCGGCGGCATCGGGCCTATGTTCCGGTCGCTGCTGGGGATGGTGACGCCGTTCTCGCTGGCGGTGGGCGGCGTCGGCGCGGCTTTGGCGCTGGTGGGCACGGCGTTCTATAAAGGGTCGAGCGAGATCCGGGACTATGGCAATTCGCTGATCCTGACAGGCAACTATGCCGGGCAGACCGCGCAGGGCCTCGTTGACATGTCCCGGCGCGTCGGTGAGGCCCAGAGCACGGTCGGCCGGTCGGCTGACGTGCTGACCAAGCTAGTAGCCTCGGGGCGCGTAGCGGGCAGTTCGTTGGAGACGGTGGCCGGCGCCATCGTCAATATGAGCGAGACCGGCACGCGGTCAGTGGATGACCTGGTGGCCGAGTTTGTACGGTTGGGTGAAAGCCCCAGCCAGGCTGTCGCCAAGATCAATGAGTCTATGCATTTCCTGGATGCGGCGACGTATGAGCGCATCCGGACGCTGGAGACGCAGGGCCAGAAAGAGCAGGCCGTGGCGCTGGCGCAGTCGACACTTGCCGATGCGACGAATCGCGCGGCCGACCGTGTGCGTGAAAGCGCGGGCACACTGGAACGTGGGTGGCATAGCCTGGGCCTGGCTGCGCGCCAAGCTTGGGACGCAATGCTCAACATCGGTCGGCCGCAGCCGATAGAGGAACTGCGTAAGCAGGCCCAGGCACAACGGGCGTTGCTGGAAGACCTGGAGAAGAACCAGGGATTTCGGTCCACCGACGGAGGGGCCGCATACGGGGGCGGTTCAAACGCCGCGAACCGTGCCCGCAAGAAGGCTGCGGCTGAACTGGCCGCTACCGAGCAAGAACTGCGCCGCCGTGAGGAACAAGACGCCACTGCACGCGGCGAAGGCCTGAAGGCGCAGCGTGAGCAGGAGAAGATTGCCGCGTCTGAACGCCTGCGCGAGCAGGTAAAGGCGACGCGTGATCGCGCCCAAATCCGCGCTGACGAAATCAGGCAGATGCGCGCTGACGCGGCGCTGGCCGGATGGTCAGAGACGCAGATGGCGGATGCGGAAAAGCGCATCAACGACAAGTACAAGGACCAGAAGGGGGCGTCATACAAAGACGACGCCGGTACCCGGCGCCTGGCCGATCTTCGGCAGCAGGAAGCCTCGCTGGCTGCGCAGCTGGTCGGCGAAAGGAAGCTCACGGACGCCGGCAAGGCTCGCGCCGAGTTTGAGCAGGAAATTGCCGACCTGAAGGACAAGAAGATCCTGACGGCGGACCAGAAGAGCCTGCTTGCGAATCAGGACGCTATCCGCGCCCAATTGACGAAGAACGAGGGGATAGCCAAGGAACTGGCCGCCAAGCAGGCCATGCTCAAGATGGACGAGCGGGCGGCGCAGATCCAGCAGGCTATCGCGTCGTCGGCTGAGTCGCGGCAGGAGCAGTACGACCGCCAGCTGGGCACGGCCGGCCTGGGCCAGGTTGCGCGCCAGCGCGTGGAGGCTGAAAACTCGATTCGCCTGGAGTTCAAGCGCTATCAGGACCAGCTAGCCAAGGCCACGCCGAAGGACCAGCTTGACTCGGATCGCTTCCGGGAAGCGCAGGGCAAGATCCGCGATTCCCTGCAGGCGGCGCTGGCTGACCAGCAGGACTACTACGACAAAGTCGACAAGCTGAACGGCAACTGGCGTAACGGAGCGCGCGAAGCGTTCTCTGACTACGCCGAGTCCGCTGGGAATGTCGCTCAGCTGTCGCAAGGGGTCTTCGCGGGCGCTTTCCGGGGCATGGAGGACGCGTTGACCCGGTTTGTGACCACGGGCAAGGCAAGCTTCAAAGACCTGGCCACGTCGATCCTGGCGGACCTGGCGCGGATCGCTGCCCGGCAGGCCATTGTCGGGGCCATCGGCAGCATCGTTGGCTCGTTGGCCGGTGGCATTACCGCCGGGGCGGGTGCCTCGGCGGGCGGCTCGATGACCGGCAATGTCGACGGCATGTCGGGCGCATGGGGCGCGGTCGGCCGCCGCGCGATTGGCGGGCCTGTGGCTGCGCGTCAGATGTACGAGGTCAACGAGCGCGGCATGCCGGAGGTGGCACGCATCGGGGATAAGTCGTTCCTGCTGATGGGTTCCCAGTCGGGGCATGTCAGCCCGATGGTGGCGCAGGGTGCGCCGGCGGCAGGCGGCTTGGGGGCGGCGCCGAACATCTCCATCCAGGTCAACGTCACGCAGGACGGTGGCGACGATCGCAAGGGGACGGGGCAAAGCGAGCTTGGCGATCGGCTGTCGGAAAGCATCACCGCCGTCGTTCGTCGAGAAATCGACCGAGCCAACCGCCAAGGCGGTGCCAATTGGAACAAGAGGAATGGAAGGGCATGACGACAGAAACGTTTCGCTGGGCGCCAGTCGGGCAGCCGGCCGGCACCGTCACCTTCAGGCGGATTGTCGCGCAGTTTGGCGACGGCTACCGACAGGTAGTCGGCGACGGTATCAACAAGAAGGTCCAGTCGTGGCCCGTGCAGTTCGCCGGCACGCGTGAGCAGATGCAGGAGATCGTGGATTTCCTGGATCGCCATGCCGGCACGCGGTCTTTCCTCTGGACGCCGCCCATGGGCACCGAGGGCTACTACGAGGCCCCCGATTACAGCCCTACGCCCATGGGTGGGCCTGCTTACACCGTGTCCGCAAAATTTCAACAGGTTTTTAGGCCGTAGACGCTATGCAAGAACTCGAACACATCGAAGTTGGCCAGCAGGAAAACGACAAAACCGGTGACCCGCTTCGCAATGGCATGATCAAGGTCAACGCCAACTTCGCCAAGGTGCAGACAGGTGTCGATGCGATCGACCTCACTGCGGTAGAAGCCAAAGAGCAAGCGATTGCCGCGAAGGTTGTCGCTGACGCCGCGGTGCCAAAGTCGCAGAAGGGCATGGCAGGCGGGGTCGCTCCGTTGGATGCGGCTGGCAAAGTGCCGTCTGTTCACCTTGACGATTTTGTGCATTCGGACGAGAAGGGCGCTTCTGGGGGCGTCGCCACGCTGGGCGCCGATGGCAAAGTCACACCGACTCAGCTGCCAAACGCAGTCGACGCGATCCCGATGTCGCAGAAAGGTGTCGCGGGTGGGGTGGCGACGTTGGACAGCGGGGGAAAAGTCCCAATTCCCCAGTTGCCCCGTATCGGGCCTGCGGTGGGCAGTGTGGCTTGGTGGCCTCTGCGCAGTTCTATACCAGCCGGCCAGATTCCTGCGGACGGTCAGACCGTATCACGGGCCACATTTCCTGACCTGGCAGCGATGGTGGCTGCTGGGACGGTGCCGGTGGTATCGGAATCGGACTGGCTCGCAGACCCGCTGAAGCGTGGTGCCTACACGCTGGGGGACGGCTCCACGACTATCCGCATGCCCGACTACAACGGCAAAGCGTCGGGTTCGATTGGCGCGCTGTTTATGCGTGGTGACGGCTCGCTTTCGTCAGGTGCCGCCGGATCTATTCAACGAGACGCCCTGCAGAATATCGCTGGCCCGCTTGATATCGGCTGGGGCCGCAACATTGCCCGCATGGTGGCTAACCCTTCAGGAAACACCTCTGGGCCATTCAGGGCGGTTGTGGATGGCGGCAATGGCTATCTCATCGAAGGCTCACAGCGCATTGCAAGCGACTATGCATCTAGCTACACATTTGATGCGTCCCGAGTAGCTCGCACTTCCGCCGAAACCCGACCCTCTAACGTCGCCGGGGTATGGACTGTGCAGGCGTTCGGCGCAGTCACCAACCCGGGGGCGGCAGATGCCGCGCAACTGGCCAGCGACTATGCGGCTCTAAATGCCGCCTTCCAGAGTCTGGAAACTTCGGTTGGCTTCCTACATTACTACCCCGGTGGTTCGCTGCAAAATCCTCCGACCATCCAAATAAACACCAGGTACGTATACGACAACCCATTTCCAGGCTGCCCGGTCGTTTGCGAAGCTCAGCTTCGCCATCCAGCCCTGACGGACCAGTGGTTTGATTCCGGATGGCTGACCACGTTTAACACTTCAGCGGTGCCCGTGGAGTGGCAAACACATGGGACTCGTGCAAGTCAACTTGGAACGGGTCACATTGTTGTGCAAACGGGACGCCACAGCCTTGCAGCGCCTGGATCGTTGTCTGGCGGTGGGGGGGGCGAAGTGGATGTAATTTCCAATGGTCGTCTGCGGGTTCGGGTGTGGAAAGTTCGAGGTGCGCTATGAATGTCTACGGAAAAGTCGGATATAGCGATCAGCAGATCGGCGGTGGTCCGGAGAATGGCTGGGTAGTCATGACTGGTGAGCGCCCCGCTCCTGAAATGGTGGCATCCGAAAGCGGGGATTGGGTTGCGCCGACGCCGGCCTTCCCAAAGCCAGTTTCTCGGTATCAGTTGCGCGAGGCGATGCGCCTCACGCCCTATCCGAAGGACGGGCGTTTGGACTGGACGCTGTTCGACGCCTTCGAAGAACTCCTGAACGATCCGGCCACGCCGGCCTACTACCGGCGCGCCTGGGGCGAATTACAGGCGTTCGAATGGGGCAGCGCCATGCTTCACGCGGCTGCGGACGTGTTGGGGCTGACTCAGGACCAGCGACTGGATCTGTTCCGCCTGGCGGCCGCGTTAAAGGCATAGGGGGAAAGATGCGGATTTACGCAGATGTGCAAAAGCTGGAAGTTGGGGATCTTGTCGAACTTTATGAACTGGACGCCACGCCGATCGGCGGCACGCTCCAGCGCTTTCACGGCTACACGCAGGTCGGACCGATCTGGTGGCAAGGAAACCAATACGACCCCTGGGCCATCACGGCCGAGGGCTTCGAACAGGTCGGCGACGGCCAGCAGCCAACGCCCACTTTGTCGGTGGGGAATATTGGCGCGGACGCCGAAGGCAAGCCGATTGCCGGCGTGATTTCTTCCCTGTGTATCGCACTGGACGACATGGTGGGCGCCTGGGTGCGGGTGCGGCGCACGCTGGGTAGTTATCTTGATGCACGCAATTTCCCGGAGGGCAATCCCACCGCCAACCCCACCGAGGAATTGCCGCCCGAAGTCTGGATCGTGCAGCAGAAGACGGCCGAGACCGCCGAGGCGGTGGAGTTCCAGTTGTCGAGCGCGCTGGACTTCGACGGTCAGCAGTTGCCCAGCCGGCCGATTCTCGCCGGTGTGTGTAGCTGGCTGCGCAAGGGCGGGTACCGCGGTCCGTACTGCGGCTACACCGGAAGCCGCATGTTTGACCTGGCTGGCAACCCGGTCACGGACCCAGCGCGCGATCGCTGCTCGGGCCTCATGTCCGACTGCAAGAAGCGATTCGGCGAATACGAGGTCATCAACTTCGGCGGCTTCCCCTCGGCCGACCTGATAAGGGGATAGACATGCGCAAGAAGACGATGGAGGCCATCCGCGCCCACGCGATGGCCGAGTACCCGCGCGAGTGCTGCGGGCTGGTGGTGATGGTGGCGCGCCGGGAGGTGTATGTATCGTGCCGGAACACCGCGGCCAGCGGCGACCATTTCGTCCTTGCGGCCGACGACTACGCCGCGGCCGAAGACGCCGGGCGGATCGTGGCGATCGTGCACTCCCATCCCGACGAGACGCCGGCACCGAGCGAGGCGGACCGAGTGGCCTGCGAGGCTACGGGCCTGCCCTGGTTCATCGTGGCCGTGGCCAAGGGCGACGACGGCGCCGTGGTGGCGGGCGAGGTCCGGGGCTTTACCCCGGTGGGCTTCCAGGCCCCATTGCTGGGCCGCCAGTTCGCGCATGGCGTGCTGGACTGCTACAGCCTGGTGCGGGATTGGTACAAGCGCGATCGCGGCATCGAGCTGCCGGACTTCCAGCGAGAGGACGGATGGTGGGAGCCAGGCCGCGAAGGCGACCTGTACATGGACCACTACGCCGAGGCGGGATTCCGGCCGCTGCAGGCCGGCGAGGACATGGCGCCAGGTGACGTGATCCTGATGCAGGTCCGGTCCAACCGCGCCAACCACGCCGGCGTGTTCCTGGGCGCCGAGGGGCTGAAGGAAGCGCCGGGCCTGTTCTCGGTTCCTGACGCGATGCTGCACCACCTCTACGGGCGCCAGTCCGAACGGGTGGTGTATGGCGGTTATTGGCGCGAGGCCACGCGTCTGGTGCTGCGATATCAAGGGTGATACATGAGCGAAACACTACGCACAGTGCGGCTATACGGGCGCCTGGGCGCGCAATTCGGCCGGGTGCATAGGCTGGCAGTTAACAGCACCGCAGAGGCCGTCCGCGCGCTCTGCGTGCTGTTGCCTGGCCTTGAGGCTGAGATGGCGTCCAGCGCTGGCGAGGGCGTGGCCTACGCCTGCTTTGTCGGAAAGCGGAACCTGAGAGAGGACCAGCTTTCCCATCCGGTCGGTGACGCCGATATCCGCATAGCTCCAATGCCTGCCGGTGGCAAACGCGGCGGGTTGTTCCAGACCGTTCTGGGAGCCGCGCTTATTGCGCTGGCAGTTTGGAACCCAATGGGGTGGGTGGCATTGGGTGCGCAGGGGGCAATTGGCACGACCGCGATGTTCTCGATGGGGGTGTCGTTAGCTTTGGGTGGGGTGGTGCAGATGCTCTCGCCCCAGCAGCGGGCGCTGAGTGCGGCCGATCGTCCGGAGAACGGGGCTTCCTACAACTTCAACGGACCGGTGAACACGTCGGCCCAGGGCAACCCCGTGCCGGTGTTGTACGGACGGATGATTATTGGCAGCGCAACGATATCCGCGGGTATCTTCAGCGAGGATCAGGCATGAAACAGCGGTATCGCATGAAACGAAAGGCACCTTCGGGTGCCTTTTTTTATGGGCGTCGTCTGGGTGGTGGCGCGCCTGTCGTCGGCCATAAAGGCGGCAAAGGCGGCGGCGGTGGCCGTGGGCCTAGCGAAGCCCCGGACAGCCTGCACAGCATCGCCTATGCCCGGGTCATCGATCTTCTGAGCGAGGGCGAAATCTACGGCCCGGTGCATGGCCTTGGCGGCGCACTGCGCGACGTGTACCTCAACGGCACGCCCGTTGCAAACGAAGACGGTACGCTCAATTTCTCCAACGTGTCGATCGATTTTCGCACCGGTACGCAATGGCAAGACCCGTTGCCCGGGTTCCCCGCTTCCGAGAACACGATCGGCGTCAACACCGAACTGAAGGCCACGCAGCCCTGGGTGCGGTTGTTCACCAACCGCCAGTTGTCCGCGGTGCGGGTGACCCTGGCCGTCGAGGGCTTGAGCAAGGCCGACACGTCGAACGGCGATATCAACGGCTACCGCGTCGAGTACGCCATCGACGTAAGCCGCGACGGCGCGGCCTACCAGCAGGTGCTGGCCAGCGCCTTTGATGGCAAAACCACGCAGCGCTACGCGCGGTCGCACCGCATCGACCTGCCGGCCGGTGCGCAGCAGGGGTGGAGCGTTCGCGTTCGGCGCCTGACAGCCAACGCGAACAGCAACACGATCGCGGATCGCACCATCGTCGACGCCGTGACCGAGGTGATCGACGCCAAGCTGCGCTATCCCATGTCCGCTGTCGTCGGAATCAAGATCGACGCAGCGCAGTTTCAGAGCGTGCCCACGCGTGCCTACGACATTAAGGGGCGCATCATCCGGGTGCCGAGCAACTACGACCCGGAGACGCGCGCCTATATCGGAACCTGGGACGGCACGTTCAAGACGGCGTGGACCGATAACCCGGCCTGGGTGTTCTTCGACCTGGTGGGCAATGACCGCTACGGCCTGGGCGAGCGAGTTCCGGCCGGATGGCTGGACAAGTGGGGTCTGTACCAGATCGGGCGCTACTGCGACGAGCTGGTAGACGATGGATTCGGCGGGAAAGAGCCGCGCTTTACCTGCAACGTCTACCTTCAGACGACGGCCGACGCGTACCGGGTGATCCAGGATCTCGCATCGGTGTTTCGAGGCATGGCGTACTGGGCGAATTCTTCGGTGATCGCAGTGGCGGATATGCCGGGCGATCCGGTTTACACGTACTCGTCGGCCAACGTCATTGATGGCCGGTTCTCCTACACCGGGTCGGCACTGAACACGCGCTACACGGTCGCGCTGGTGTCCTGGTGCGATCTGACGGACATGGGGCGCCAGAAGGTCGAGTACGTCGAGAACCGAGAGGGCATCGCGCGCTACGGTATCAAGCAGCTGGAAGTCACCGCTTTCGGATGCACGTCGCGCGGCCAGGCGAACCGGGTCGGAAAGTGGCTTCTGCTGACCTCCAATCTGGAGACCCGCGGCGTCACCTTCAGCGTCGGCCTGGAACAATGCCAGGTCCGCCCTGGCAGCATCATTCGAGTCGCGGACCAGCATCTGGCCGGCCGGCGTATCGGTGGGCGCGTCCGTGAGGCCACGGCGAGCCGCATCGTGGTCGACGCCGAGCTGGGAATCCGACCGGGTGATCGCCTTACGGTGAACCTGCCCAGCGGTAAGTCTGAAACCCGGCTTGTTTCGTCAGCGGTGGGCGAGCCGCTTACCCTGGATTCGGGTGTTTACAGCTATGACTCCACGAAGCTGACGGCGGACCTTGTTGGCCTGCCAGGTTCGGCTATGCATATCGATGTCAGGGTGCCGTTTTCGGAGGTGCCGGAGTCGGAGTGCGTATGGACGCTGGAATCGGAGGCGCTGTCCGCGCAGACGTTTCGCGTCTTGAGTATCAAGCGCAAGGGCGCAGTGCTGGCGGATGTGTCGGCCATCCAGCATGAGCCGGGCAAGTTCAACAATGTTGACTTCGGCACGCGACTGGATCGGCCACCGATTTCGGTTATCCCTCCCGGCGTGCTGGCGCCGCCCACGGAACCTAAGATCAGTTCGTATTACATCCTTAGCCAGGGCGTGGCCAACCATACCGCGGTGTTCGAATGGAAGGGGGCGGACAGCGCGGTGGCATATGAGGTGCAATGGCGCCGCGACAATTCGGACTGGATAAATCTGCCGCGCACGGGCTACGCACGCGTGGAGGTTCCCAATATTTACTCCGGGGGCTATACATTCCGCGTGCGGGCGCTGAATGCTCTTGGCGTGGCTTCGATTTGGACCACGTCGGTCTTGACGCAGTTGGACGGCATCGTCGGGCCGCCGCCGGTCATCACAAGCCTGATTGCCACGGGCTTGCTGTTCGCTATCCAACTGGATTGGGGACTGCCGCCTGGCCCGTCCATCATCGCCAGCACAGAAATTCGATATTCCACCAATTCGAGCTTCGACGCTGCGATACCGCTGGGCGTCTTCGCCTACCCGCAGAACACGCATACCTTGTTCGGCTTGAGTGCCGGAAAGGAGCTTTGGTTCTGGGCGCGCCTGGTGGATAAGAACGGCGTGACAGGTGCCTGGTATCCAGCGGCCTCTGGCCTCGGCGTGCGCGGCCAGGCCAGCTCGGACGCGGGGCCGATTCTGGAACAGATTGGCGGCAAGATTGAAAAGTCGATGCTCGGCCAGGACTTGATCACCGAGATTGAGTCTGGGGGCGGTGCCGCGACCGAAATTAAGCAGGTCAAAGACGGCCTGAACGCGATGGTGAGCATCAAGGCGCAGTCTACCGGGCCGGATGGCAAGTTGTACGCCGCAGGCATCGGTGTGGGCGTCGAGAACACGCCGGAGGGCATGCAGTCGCAGGTCCTTTTCCTAGCCGACCGCTTCGCCTTCATCAATCTGATCAACGGCGTCATATCCACGCCGTTTGCGATCCAGGGCGGCCAGACGTTCATCAACCAGGCCTTCATTCAAGACGGGACCATCACGAACGCGAAGATCGGCGATTACATCCAGTCCAACAACTATGTCGCCGGCCAACAGGGATGGCGGCTCAATAAGTCGGGAACGTTCGAGATCAACTCGCCGCTTCCTGGCGGGGGGCGGATGCAGATCAATCCGCAGCAGGTCATCATTTTTGATCCGAATGGGGTTGATCGTACGACGTTGGGGTACATACCGTAATGGCGACCTATGGACTGCAAGTAAAAAACGCGGCCGGCGTGATCGTCGTGCGGGTCACGGACAAGCTCCCTCGGCGAATAGGGGAAGTGCTAACGGGGCGAGTGAGCAGTTCCGTAGCGGTGCCCGAGTTCGGAGGGCGACAAGGCTGGTTTGCGTGGGAATTGACCGAGGATGGAAGCGTGTTATCGATTCCGGAAATTAGCATTTCTGGCAACTCGCTGGTCTGGTCCTTTGAAGAGGTTCCGCAGCTATATCGGCGAGGGGTGAAGATCCACTACGGAGTGATTGGATGATGGCTGACTACGGCTTGAAAGTTGTGAATGGCGCTGTAGTGCAGATAGATAGCACCTACAGCAACCTGGCACTACGGGCCAAGGGAAGCGTTGCGTGTACTCAGTCCGGATCTGGCCGGATGTTGTTCGGAACAACTGCAATCCCAGGCACTACCGGCGTTTTGGCATTCAAGTCTGCTTGGCCGGCAGTTCTCTTCAACTATTTCTCTTCCGGGTCGGGGCGGAGTGCCCAGTTTGGGGCTTATACCGTGGGGGCGTCAGGCACCCCACTAGTGGACTGGTATCTGTTCGACGACCCCAGAAACTTCGCCGCACCGATCAATGACCACTACGGCTTGCGCGTAAAAAATTCGGCCGGGGGCGTCACTTACGATTCTCGATTTCCCTATCTAAGACATATGGGATTCATCAATGGTGATGTATCCATGCTCCCGACCACCGACAGCGATGCTGCGCCAAACATGGCTCTTTTCTCATACCCGTTGGGTGCGGTGCCTGCGATCATGCAAGGGGCCGTGCCGTGGTATTCGACAGAGGCGGCGACGGGCGTGGGGCCTAATCCGGGGTACATGAACATAAGATCGATGTGCTTGTTCAGGCAAATGGGCAGTGTCCTTGGTGGAACCATGGCGAGATATGCGAGTGGGATATACGACTTTCCAACCAATGAACCGACGATCGATCGGCGAAAACTGTTCATTAACGTAGTAGATGTTGCTGGCCTTTAGGGCGCCAGAAAAAAATGAAAGTCGCACCCGCTACGGCGGGCTTTTTTTCGTCCATACGGGAGAGGCAATCA
This sequence comes from Achromobacter sp. FW305-C-28, assembly GCF_058783235.1. NCBI lineage: Bacteria > Pseudomonadati > Pseudomonadota > Betaproteobacteria > Burkholderiales > Alcaligenaceae > Achromobacter > Achromobacter sp. FW305-C-28. Next base: position 710,533 of record NZ_JBYSYL010000001.1, read on the forward strand.
TGCACACCGTCAACAGGAGCGGGGCAAATATGGAACCGGGATCTACTGGTCTGGGTGGTTTGGCGGCGTTGAAGGTCGCAATGGCTTACGGCATTCCCGCCGCCTTGGCTGCGATGCTCGGGCTGCTGATCATGCCGCCCAAGACGCCGCGGGAATTTACTGTACGCAGCGTCTGCACGGTCACCTGCTCTTTCATGTTCGGGCCGGCGCTGGCCGGCGCCGTCATCGCATGGAAACCAGGGCTTATGGAAGCCATGACATGGCTGGCGCATCACGGCGCCGGCTCCGACGATGCGCTGCTGGCGAAGTTCTACGTTCTCGGGCCGAGCATGTTGCTTGCCGGCCTGCCAGCGTGGTGGGTGTTGGGTGCATACATGCGCTGGATGGCGACGATGCGCCAAAAGGGACTTTTGGAATGGGTGGCCGAGGCGCGAGCAAAGTTGTTCGGCGTGCGGCCTGGTGGCGAGGGCTGATCATGAATCTTCAGACGATCAACGATACCGCGATCACCCCGGCGCTGGCTTTGCTGCCGGCGAGGATGGACACGCCGGAGGCGCGGGTGATGCTGCTGGCTATTGGCCTGCAGGAAAGCCGATTTATCGACCGCCGGCAACTTGTCGGTAGTCCACCGCGGCCGACAGGCCCGGCTAAGAGCTTCTGGCAGGCCGAGCAGGGCGGTGGCATGGTCAACGGCGTGCGGACTCATGCGGCCACTCGTGACCTGGCGGCGCAACTGTATCGCGCCCGAGGCGTGGCGGCCGACAACGCCGCAATCTGGAATGCCATCGAGCAGGACAATGTGCTGGCGGCCGGCTTAGCCCGTCTACTGTTGTGGAGCGATCCGGGGCGCCTGCCAGGCATTGGCGATGAAGAGGGGGCTTGGTTGCTGTACCTGCGCACCTGGCGCCCTGGCGCGTACAGCCGGGGCACGCCTGAAGTGCGGGCAGCCCTGCGGAAGAAGTGGGCCAGCAACCACACGCAGGCCTACATCGAGATAGGGGGCCGAAATGCGAACGTGGCTTGAACGCATGCAGGGCTGGCTGCTGCTGGCCGGCATCTTCCTGGGCACGCTGGTGGGGGTGTTCTATCGGGGCCGCGCCACGGGGAGCCAGGCCGAGCGCCAGCGGCGCACCGAGCAGATCAACGAACAGGCGGCGAAGGCCCGTCAGGAGGTGCGCGATGTACAGGACGAAGTGGCCCGCAAGGACGATGATGCTGTTGCTGATCGCCTTAAGTCTGGCTGGGTGCGCGGCCCCGCCGGCAAGGGTGGGCGTTGAGTACTGCGACCACGCGCAGCCGGTCTACTTTGATTCGGCTACACAAGTTGACGCAACGCCGGCCCAGGTGCGGCGCCAGGTGCTGGAGTGGAACGAGACTTGGGCCAGGCTTTGCAGGCCCTAACGCGGTGCCATGCCCTTGCGTAGCTTGGCCGGCGCTTCCAGCAATTCGGCTGTCATCTGATCCCGCTCCAGCACACAGGGTTCATTGGCCAGGCCGGCCAGCAGCTCGTCGTAGATGTCGCCCATCAGGCCCGGCGGCCGCTTCAGGTCGCAGGACACCTGGTGCATGCGCAGCAGGGCCGAGCGCAGGCGCTTGACCTCCCATAGCAGGGCGATCACGTCGGGATTTTCGGGCTGCCGCTCTCGGATGGCGCGCAGCGCGGCGTAGGTGAGGGGAGCTTTGAATGGCATGGCAGAAACACTGTTTTTATGAACAGTACCACGGCGCTCCAAATGCTGACCAAAAAGCTGACCATTCAACCCAAAACAGCCCAAAAAAAAGGCCAACTTTTAGGGTTGGCCTTTTCTAAGTGCTTGATAACACTAGGGTATTTGGTGGAGCCGGGGGGAATTGAACCCCCGTCCGCAAGCCCTCTGCAATCAGTTCTACATGCGTAGTCGATTTATTTAGTTTTAACCTTGGACTTAGCCAACCGACAGGCCGGACCAAAGCGATTCACGTAATTTAAATCTGAGCCGTGTGACCCCAGCGCAGACCGATTCCTTGTGAATGTCGCTGCTGTGGTTCGAGGGTTACCCCCCCTAGGAAGTTGCCTTCCTCCACCTGACCCAAGGACAGATCAGTGCAGCGGCTCACCGCTTAAGCGGCGAGAGCGAAACGCTCGTCGTTGGCGTTTGTAGTGTTTCCAGTGGTTTAACGAGCGAACTGGTGCTCGGCATGCCCTGAGTTGTTTCGCGACCCACGTCGAATCCGGATCGGCCCCAAGAAGTCTATTGTACTGGTAAACGCAATAGCCTGCTGCGTTTGTGCGCCTCGCCCGGCAGGGCGAGACGCGCCAGCGCAGCGAGCCGGCTCAAGCTACGTTGGCGCACGCTGCCTTGCTGGAGGCGCGCGGGCGTGAAGCCGCCATCAGCAGGAACGCCAGGGCCACTGACAGCGCCACGATCGCAGCGGCCGCCCAGCCCAGCGAGGCCAGGCCGTATTGGTCGATCACGCGGCCGCCGACCACGGCGCCCAGTCCAATGCCGATGTTGGCGCCCGAGATATTGAGCGACGCGGCGAAGGCGGGCGCTTCGGGGGCCGACTTCATCAGGCGCACGTGGCAGACGATGAACAGCGCCGCCTGGGCAATGCCCCAGGTCGTCAGCGCCACCGCCAACAGGCCGTGCGATTGCATCACCGGACCCACGAAGGCCAGGCCCGCGGCCATCAGCGCCGAAAACAGTGCCGTGGCGCCCAGCGGGCTGCGATCGACCAGGCGGCCGCCCAGCGTGTTGCCGATCAGGCCCACCGCGCCAAATGCCATCATCGTCCAGCCGACGACCTGGCCATTGAAGCCGGCCAGGCGTTCCAGCATGTCCGCCAGATAGGTGTAGGCCGTGAACATCCCGGTGAACACCAGCAGCGACAGCAGCACATGGCCCACCACGATGGGATTGCGCAAGATGCGCAGCTGGGTGACCAGTTTGACGCTTTCCGCGCGGATGCGGGTGCTGGGGAAGGCCAGCAACAGCAACAGCGCCTTGGCAAACGCCACCACGGACAGCACCCAGAAAGCGGCGCGCCAGCCGAAGGCGTCCGAGATCAACACGCCAATGGGGATGCCGAATACCGTGGCCGCCACGATGCCGAACGCCACCATCGAGATGGCGCGGCCGGCGCGGGCCGGTCCCACGAGTTCCACGGCGGTGGCGCTGGCCAGCGACCAGAACACGGGCAGCGCCAGCGCGGGGACGAAGCGGGCGATCGCCATGACCCAGATATTGGGGGCCAGTGCAGCCAGCGCGTTGGACAGGCCAAACAGCACCAGCACGCCGATGAACAGGCGTTTGCGTTCGATATTGGCCATCAATGCGGTCAGCAGCGGGCCGGTGGCGGCCACCGTGAAGGCGAATAGTGTTACCAGCAGGCCGGCCTGGGACACGGTGACTCCCAGGTCGCGGGCCAGGCTGGGCAGCAAGCCGACGATCAGGAATTCGGTTGTCAGAATGGTGAAGCCGGCGGCTGAAAGTAGCAGGATGGGCAAAAGCATAGGCAATTCCTGGTGCGCGCGATGCCGTCGGCAACGCGCGGATAGTGCGGGATGGGCGTTCAAAAAAGGTCTGGGTTGCGCACCGGTGACAGATCGGTGCGCAATTGCACGAGGGCTGCAAGCCGTCGGTGCGTGGCGTGGATTTGCTGTGCGGGCGTTGCCGCACGGCGCCGGCATCTGCCGGGAAAGGCAATCGGGAAGCACCCGAATGCCGGTATGGACTCAACTTTAATTCAACAGCGGCGCCGGATAAAGCCGCCGAGTCCGGATAAATTGTTCGGTCAAGTCAACTAATTCGACCGAACCCGTGTCACGCCGGAAAGACTGGGGGTCAGCGCAGGTCGCGCGGCAGCAGCGGCTGGATCGCCGCCCACAGGTCGGCCGGTGTATTGGCGCAGGCCTCGGCTTCCCAGGTGGTCAGGTTTTCATCTTCGCCGACGTAGCCATAGGCGGCCGCGACCGCCGGCATGCCGGCCGCATGCGCCGCCTGGATGTCGCGCAGGTCGTCGCCCACGTAGACGCAGCGGTCCACCGAAAAGCCTGCCTCGCGCGCGGCATGTTGCAGCGGCAGCGGATGGGGCTTGGCATGGGCAGTGGTGTCGCCGCAGACCAACACCGCGCTGTCGCGGGTCAGGTCCAGGAAGTCGACGATCGGCAGCGTCAGGTAGGTGACCTTGTTGGTCACGATGCCCCAGGACAGGCCGCGCTGGCGAATGTCGTCCAGCAACGCCTGGATACCCGGGAACAGCTTGCTGTGAACCGTGGAACTGGCGGCGTAGTCTTCCAGAAATTGCAGGCGGGTCGGCTCGTAATCGGGGTCGCCGGCCTTCAGGCCGAGCGCCACGCGAAGCAGGCCGCGCGCGCCCTGCGAGGCCACCGGCCGCAGGGCTTCGTAGGGCAGGGGATCCAGGCCGCGGCGCGTGCGCTGCTGGTTGGCGGCCGCGGCCAGGTCGGGGGCGGTATCGGCCAGCGTGCCGTCGAAATCGAACAGGATCAGGGCGCTCATTTGCGGGTAGCCATCAGGTAGTTGACCGAGGTGTCGGACGTCAGCGAATAGATCTGAGTGATCGGGTTGTATTCCATGCCGCGCATGCCGACCGGCTCGAGCCCCGCGCCGCGGGCGGCCGCGGCCAGTTCGCTGGGCTTGATGAACATGTCGTAGGTATGGGTGCCTCGCGGCAGCAGGCGCAGCACGTACTCGGCGCCCACGATCGCGAACAGGAAGGCCTTGGCGTTGCGGTTGAGCGTCGAAAAGAACACCCATCCGCCGGGCTTGGTCAGGGCCGAGCAGGCGCGCACGATGGACGCCGGATCCGGCACGTGTTCCAGCATTTCCATGCAGGTCACCACATCGAACTGGCCGGCCTGTTCGGCGGCCAGTTGTTCGACCGGCACCTTGCGATAGTCGACTTTCACGCCTGATTCCAGGCCGTGCAGGCGAGCCACCTTGAGGGACTTGTCGGCCAGGTCGATGCCCGTGACGTCCGCGCCGGCGCGCGCCATGGCTTCTGACAGGATGCCGCCGCCGCAGCCGACGTCCAGCACCTTCTTGCCGCCCAGGCTGCCCACGGATTCCTGGATCCATTCCAGGCGCAACGGGTTGATGGCGTGCAGGGGCTTGAACTCGCTTTCGGGGTCCCACCAGCGGCTGGCCAGGGCGCCGAACTTGTCCAGTTCGGCCTGGTCGGCGTTGATGGTGGCTTGGGCGGTGTCGGAGGTATGGGTGGTCATGGGCGGTCCAGCATAAGGCGGCTCTCTATATATATAGAGGGGTGCAGCGCCGGGTAGCGCCACGAGTGCCGGGTAGCTTGCACGGTTTTGGTGCGGGCGGGGCGAAAAAAAGGGCCTCGCTATGCGAGGCCCCTTATTGTAGCTAGTCCGGCAATTACTTGCGGCTACCCACGATTTCGATTTCAACGCGACGGTTCTGGGCGCGGCCTTCCTTCGTCTTGTTGGAAGCGATCGGGTTCTTCTTACCCTTGCCTTCCGTATAGATACGGTTGGGATCGATGCCCTTGCTGACCAGGTAAGCCTTGACCGAAGCGGCGCGGCGCTCGGACAGCTTCTGGTTGTAGGCGTCCGTACCGATCGAGTCGGTGTGGCCCACAGCAATGATGGTTTCGAGGTCGATGCCACGTGCTTGCTGGGCGACTTGGTCCAGCAGCTGACGGCCTTCGGGCTTCAGCGTCGACTTGTCGAAGTCGAAGAACGTGTCGGCGTTGAAGACGACCTTGGCCGCCATCGGGGCCGGCTTCGCCTTCGCTTGTGCAACCGGAACGCCGTCGCAGCCGGGGATACCGGTGGCCGGGGTCCAGAACGCATCGCGCCAGCACAGTTCGTTCGTACCGTTCTTCCAAACGTTACCGAACGGATTGCGCCAGTTGTCCACCGTCTGCGGATAGGACTGGGCCGAGGCTACACCCGAGGCCGTGACGGCAGCGAAGGCGAGCGCCAGAGCGAATTTGGAGGGTTTGTTCATGTTTCTCCTCGTTGAGCTTGAAGCTGGATAAGTGACTCGCAGCGAACCCCCGCCGCATATCAGGAAAACGGGGCCAGTATAGCAACGCCAAGAGCTGGTTCAAAGGAATAGCTACTGGGTTTCCTGCGTGCTGGAAACAATCTTAAGGCATTTGGGGGGCTTTGGCTTCCCTGGAGAGGCGCATTGACGCTGGATATGGCGATTTCGGCGCTCCATCCGTTTGGCCTGTTGGTTTTTGGCAACAGGGCGCCCGAGCGTTGGCGGACGTGCCGGCGCCGCCCGCCGCCGACATCCGGTCCGCGGCCCGTGCGTGCCCAGGGGCGGCGCCCTTCGGACCACGATCCGATTCGAATGATAGAATTTCCTGTTTACCCGGCCCGGGTTCCTCCTTACACGATTCTGTCGTTATATATATGGATTCCTTTGCCAAGGAGACGCTTCCGGTTTCGCTGGAAGAAGAGATGCGCCGCAGTTACCTCGATTACGCGATGAGCGTGATCGTCGGGCGAGCGCTACCGGATGTGCGGGACGGGCTCAAGCCTGTCCACCGGCGCGTGCTCTACGCGATGCACGAGCTGAACAACGACTGGAACCGCGCCTACAAGAAGTCGGCGCGTATCGTCGGGGACGTCATCGGTAAGTACCACCCCCACGGCGACCAGTCCGTCTATGACACCATCGTCCGCATGGCGCAGGATTTCTCCATGCGCTACATGCTGGTCGACGGCCAGGGCAACTTCGGCTCCATCGACGGCGACAACGCCGCGGCGATGCGTTACACCGAAATTCGCCTGGCCAAGATCGCCCACGAACTGCTGGCCGACATCGACCAGGAAACGGTGGACTTCGGCCCCAACTACGACGGCAGCGAGCAAGAACCGCTGCTGTTGCCTTCGCGTCTGCCCAACCTGCTGGTCAACGGCAGCTCGGGCATCGCCGTGGGCATGGCCACCAACATTCCGCCGCACAACCTCCAGGAAGTGGTCGACGGCTGCCTTTACTGCCTGCGCAATCCGGCTTGCACGGTCGATGAACTCATGGAGATCATCCCGGCGCCCGATTTCCCCACGGGCGGCATCATCTACGGCATGTCCGGCGTGCGCGAAGGCTACCGCACGGGCCGTGGCCGCGTCATCATGCGCGCCAAGACCCACTTCGAAGACATGGAAAAGGGCAACCGTCAGGCCATCGTGGTCGACGCGATTCCCTACCAGGTCAACAAGAAGACGCTGCAGGAACGCATTGCCGAGCTCGTCAATGACAAGAAGATCGAAGGCATCTCCGACATCCGCGACGAATCGGACAAGGACGGCATGCGCCTGGTCATCGAACTCAAGCGCGGCGAGGTGCCCGAGGTTGTCCTGAACAACCTCTACAAGAACACGCAGCTGCAGGACACCTTCGGGATGAACCTGGTGGCGCTGGTCGACGGCCAGCCCCGCCTGCTCAACCTGAAGCAGATGATCGACTACTTCCTGCAGCATCGCCGAGAAGTGGTCACGCGCCGCACGGTGTTCCAGCTGCGCAAGGCCCGCGAACGCGGCCACGTGCTGGAAGGCCTGGCCGTCGCGCTGGCAAACATCGACGATTTCATCGCCATCATCAAGGCTGCGCCGACGCCTCCCGTCGCGCGCCAGGAACTGATGGCCAAGTCGTGGGATTCGTCGCTGGTGCGCGAGATGCTTTCGCGTGCCGACGGCGATACGCCGGGTGGCCGCGCGGCCTTCCGCCCCGACGACCTGGGCGTGGAATTCGGCCTGCAAGGCGACGGCATGTACCGCCTGAGCGATACGCAGGCGCAGGAAATCCTGAACATGCGCCTGCAGCGCCTGACCGGCCTGGAGCAGGACAAGATCGTCGGCGAGTACAAGGACGTCATGTCCACCATCGCCGACCTGCTGGACATCCTGGCCCGTCCGGAGCGCATCACGACGATCATCGGCGAAGAGCTGCAGGCCATCAAGGCCGAGTTCTCGACCGGCGCCAAGGATTCGCGCCGCTCGGACATCGAGCTGAACGCCACCGAGCTCGACACCGAAGACCTGATCACGCCCACCGACATGGTCGTGACGCTGTCGCACGGCGGCTACATCAAGAGCCAGCCGCTGTCCGAGTACCGTTCGCAAAAGCGCGGCGGCCGTGGCAAGCAGGCGACCGCGATGAAGGAAAACGACTGGATCGACCAGCTGTTCATCGCCAACACGCACGACTTCCTGCTGTGCTTCTCGAACCGCGGCCGCGTGTACTGGCTGAAGGTCTGGGAAGTGCCGCAAGGCACGCGCAACTCGCGCGGCAAGCCCATCGTCAACATGTTCCCGCTGGCTGACGGCGAGAAGATCACGGTGGTGCTGCCGGTCAAGGAATTCAGCGAAGACCACTACGTCTTCATGGCGACCTCGCGCGGCACGGTCAAGAAGACCCCGCTGTCCGACTTCTCCAACCCGCGCAAGGCCGGCATCATCGCGGTCGACCTCGACGATGGCGACTACCTGATCGGCGCCGACCTCACCGACGGCAAGCATGACGTCATGCTGTTCTCGGATGCCGGCAAGGCCGTGCGCTTCGACGAAAACGACGTGCGTCCGATGGGCCGCAATGCCCGCGGCGTGCGCGGCATGATGCTCGAAGACACGCAGAACGTGATTGCGCTGCTGGTCGCGGGCGACGAAACCCAGACCGTGCTGACCGCCACCGAAAATGGCTACGGCAAGCGCACCCCGATCGGCGAATACACGCGCCACGGCCGTGGCACCAAGGGCATGATCGCCATCCAGACCAGCTCGCGCAACGGCAAGGTTGTCGGCGCCGTGCTGGTCATGCCTTCGGATGAAATCATGCTGATCACCACCGGCGGCGTGCTGGTGCGTACCCGCGTCGCGGAAATCCGCGAAATGGGCCGCGCCACGCAGGGCGTTACCCTGATCAACGTCGACGACGGCAGCACGCTGTCCGGCGTGCGCCGTGTCGTCGAAAGCGATGCGGACGACGACGGCGAAGATCTGGAAGACGGCCTGGAAGCAGGTGGCGAAGGCGACGACGCCGGCGCAGCAGATACGACGGAACCTACGGAGCAATAATGGCCCGCCCCTGGAACTTCTCGGCTGGCCCCTCGGCCTTGCCCGAGGTGGTGCTGCAGCAAGCCGCTGCGGAAATGCTGGACTGGCACGGCAGCGGCATGTCCGTGATGGAAATGAGCCATCGCGGCAAGCACTTCGTGCAGATCTGCGATGAAGCCGAGAACGACCTGCGTGAACTGCTCGGCCTGTCGCCCGACTACGCCGTGATGTTCATGCAGGGCGGCGGCTCCGGCGAGAACGCCATCGTCCCCATGAACCTCATGGGGCGGCGCGGCGCACCCAAGGCCGACTTCGTCGTGACGGGCCATTGGTCGTCGCGGTCCTACAAGGAAGCCGGGCGCTATGGCGACACCCACGTCGCCGCCGCCAGCGCCCAGGCGACCCATCTGGACGGTCGCGAACAGGCGCCGTTCACGTGGGTGCCGCCGACCGACACCTGGAAGGTGCGCCCCGAATCGGCCTACCTGCACCTGTGCAGCAACGAAACCATCGGCGGCGTCGAGTTCATGGACTGGCCCGACACGGCCGCCCTGGGCGCGCCCGACGTGCCGCTGGTCGTCGATGCCTCGTCGCATTTCCTGTCTCGTCCCATGGACGTCAGCCGCTGCGGCATGATGTACGCGGGCGCCCAGAAGAACGCCGGCCCCGCCGGCGTCACCATGGTCATCGCCCGCCGCGACCTGATCGGGCACGCGCTGCCGATCTGCCCGTCGGCGTTCGACTACGCCAACGTGGCCGCGGACCACTCGCGCTACAACACGCCGCCCACCTTCGCCATCTACATCGCTGGCCTGGTGTTCAAGTGGGTCAAGGCCCATGGCGGCGTGGCCGGCATGGAAGCCGCCAATCGCGCCAAGGCCGACCTGCTGTATGGCTACCTGGACAGCACCCAGTTCTACCGCAATCCCATCCACGCGCCCGTGCGTTCGCGCATGAACGTGCCGTTCGTGCTGCGCGACGAGTCGCTCAACGACGCCTTCCTGCAAGGCGCCGACGCGGCCGGCCTGACCCAGCTCAAGGGCCACAAGAGCGTGGGCGGCATGCGCGCGTCGATCTACAACGCGGTGCCGCTGGCCGGCGTGGCCGCGCTGGTGGAGTACCTGAAGGAATTCGAGCGCCGCTATGGATGACGATCTGCAGCGCAAGCTGCGCCCCTTGCGCGACCGCATCGATGCGCTCGACGCACAAATCCTGGACCTGCTGTCGCAGCGCGCCCGCGCCGCGCAGGAAGTGGGCGAAGCCAAGCACGCGGCGCATGCCGATGGCCCGGTGCTGCGCCCCGAGCGCGAAGCCGAAGTCATCCGGCGCCTGCAGCAGCTGAACCCCGGCCCGTTTCCGGCCGCGGGCGTGGCGTCTGTCTGGACGGAAATCATCTCGGCCTGTCGCGGTCTCGAGCGCGGCATGACGGTTGCCTATCTGGGGCCGCAAGGCTCGTTTTCCGAGCAGGCCGCGCTTGAGCATTTCGGCCACGCTGTGCAAAAGCTGCCGTGCGTGTCGTTCGACGAGGTCTTTCGCGCCGTCGAGGCCGGGCAGGCCGACGTCGGCATGGTGCCGGTCGAGAATTCCACCGAAGGCGCGGTCAACCGCAGCCTGGACCTGCTGCTCAATACGCCGCTGCGGATCCTGGGCGAACGCTCGCTGGTGATCCGCCACTGCCTGATGTCCCAGTCGGGCAACATGGACGGCATCAAGACGATTTCCGCGCACCCGCAGGCGCTGGCCCAGTGCCAGGGCTGGCTGACGCGCAACTATCCCGACCTGGATCGCGTGGCCGCGGCCAGCAATTCCGAAGCCGCGCGCCTGGCCGCCTCCGATCCGACCATCGCCGCGATCGCCGGCGAAGTCGCCGCGCCGGCCTGGAACCTGCAGGTCGTCAGCGCCGGCATCCAGGACGATCCGCACAACCGCACGCGTTTCCTGGCCATCGGCAACATCGAGCCCCTGGTCAGCGGCAAGGACAAGACCAGCCTGATCCTGGCTGTCCCCAACCGCGCGGGCGCGGTCTATGAAATGCTGGCGCCGTTGGCTGCCAATGGCGTTTCCATGACGCGCTTCGAGTCGCGGCCGGCTCGCACCGGCGAGTGGGAATACTATTTCTACGTCGATGTCCTGGGACATCGCAATGATCCGAACGTCGCGCTCGCCCTGGATACCCTGCGGGCGCAGGTTGCCTACCTGAAAGTGCTGGGTTCCTACCCGGCGCCGTGAGTCTGCCATGACCAACACCACCAAGCCCCTCGCCGCTCCCGCTCACGTCAGTGCCATCGCGCCCTACCAGGCGGGCAAGCCCATCGAAGAACTGGCCCGCGAGTTCGGGCTGGATCCGGCTGGCATCGTCAAGCTGGCGTCCAACGAAAACCCGCTGGGCATGCCCCAGTCGGCGCGCGCGGCCATGCTGGCCGCCGCCGAATCGCTGGCGCGCTACCCGGACCCCAACGGCTTTGACCTGAAGGCCGCCCTGGCCGCGCGCTACGACGTGCCGATGAACTGGATCACGCTGGGCAACGGCTCCAACGACATCCTGGAAATCGCCGCGCTGGCGCTGCTGGAACCGGGTGCCTCGGCGGTGTACGCACAGCATTCGTTCGCGGTCTACCGCCTGGCCACGCAGGCGCGCGGTGCGCGCCACATCGTGGTGCCGGCACAAGACTACGGCCACGATCTGGACGCCATGTTCGAGGCCATTGCCGACGACACGCGCCTGTTGTTCATCGCCAACCCGAACAACCCCACCGGCACCTTCGTGCCGGGCGACAAGGTGGCTGATTTCCTGGAGCGCGTGCATGCCGCGCATGGCGATCGCGTCACGGTGGTGCTGGACGAGGCCTACAACGAATACCTCGATCCGGAACACCGCTTCGACAGCACCGCGCTGGTGCGCCGCTATCCCAACCTGATCGTCTCGCGCACGTTCTCCAAGGCCTACGGCCTGGCGGGCCTGCGGGTGGGCTTCGCGGTGGCGCAGCCGGCCCTGACCGACTTGCTCAACCGCGTGCGCCAGCCGTTCAACGTCAACACCCTGGCGCAGGCCGCCGCGGTGGCAGCGCTGGGCGATGCCGCCTACCTGGAAGAGGCCTACGCTTCGAACAAGGCCGGCAAGGCGCAACTGTGCGCGGCGTTCGACCAGCTCAAGCTGCGCTACGTTCCCAGCTATGGCAACTTTGTCCTGGTGCACGTGGGTGACGCCCCGCGCATCAACCTGGCGCTGCTCAAGCGCGGCGTCATCGTGCGTCCGGTGGTTGGCGACGGCCTGCCCGAGTGGCTGCGCGTGTCTATCGGCCTGCCGCAAGAGAACGCCCGCTTCATCGACGCGCTGACCGCCATCCTGTCCGAATGAACGGCGCTTCCTCTACGCCAGATCAGGGGGCCGCTGGCCCCCTGATTCCTGTGCTGGCGGTGGTGGGCGTGGGCCTGATCGGCGGGTCCTTCGCCGCGGCCTTGCGCCAGGCGGGGCAGGTGGGCCGGGTGCTGGGAGTAGGGCGCAATGCGCAATCCCTGGCGCGCGCCGTGGAACTGGGCCTGATCGACGAGGCCGTCAGCGCCGAAGACGCCGCCGCCCGTGCCGACCTGGTTTTCCTGGCTACCCCCGTGGGCGGCCTGCAGGACGTGTTGGCGCGCATGCTGCCGCATTTGCCCGACAGCGTCGTGTTGACCGACGGCGGCAGCACCAAGGCCGAAGTCGTCGATGCGGCCCGTGCGGCGTTGGGCCCGCGCATCGGCCAGTTCGTGCCGGGCCACCCCATTGCGGGCGCCGAGCGTACCGGCCCGGAAGCCGCCGACCCGGCGCTGTACCGTGGCCGCTGCGTCATCCTGACCCCGCAGCCTGAAAACAGCGCCGGGGCCGTCGCGCTTGTGCGTGCCGCCTGGCAGGCCTGCGGCGCCCGCGTCATCGACATGGACGCCGAGGCGCACGACCGCGTGCTGGCCTCGGTCAGCCATTTGCCGCATCTGCTGTCGGCCGTCTACATGGAGCAGGTCGCCACCGCCGATGACGCCGCGACCCGCCTGGCGCTGGCCGGCAGCGGCTTTCGCGATTTCACCCGCATCGCCGCCGGTTCGCCCGAGATGTGGCGCGATATTTTTCTGTCCAACCGCGGCGCCATGCTGACCGAGATCGCGGCCGTGCGCGCCGTGCTGGATCGCGCCGAGCGCGCGATCGACGGCGGTGATGGCGCGGCCTTGCTGGCGCTGCTGGATACCGCGGCGCAGGCGCGTCGCCATTGGCGCAAGGAGTAGCTGACATGGGCGCTTTGCCTTTCCTGGATCTGCCGCGCGTGCGTCGCGCGCAGGGCGTGATGGCCCTGCCGGGCTCCAAGAGCATTTCCAACCGGGTGCTGCTGCTGGCGGCCATTGCCGACGGCGCCACCACGATCACGGGGCTGCTCGATTCCGACGATACGCGCGTGATGCTGGCCGCGCTGCGCCAACTGGGCGTGGCGGTGTCCGACCTGGAAAATGGCCAGGTCACCGTGCAGGGCGTGCGCCGCTTTCCGGTGGACGCCGCTGATCTGTTCATGGGCAACGCCGGCACCGCCATCCGGCCGCTGACGGCCGCGCTGGCCTTGATGGGCGGCGACTACCGCCTGTCGGGCGTGCCGCGCATGCACGAACGCCCCATCGGCGATCTGGTCGACGCACTGACCGCCCTGGGCGCCCGCATCGACTATCTGGGCCAGCCGGGGTATCCGCCCTTGCACATCGGCCGCGGCCAGATCGCCGCGCCCGCCATCACCCAGGTGCAGGGATCGGTGTCGAGCCAGTTCCTGACCGCCTTGCTGCTGGCCGCGCCGCTGCAGGCGGGGCAGAGCGGTCAGCCGGTAGTCATCGAGGTGGTCGGTGAACTGATCTCCAAGCCGTACATCGAGATCACCCTGAACCTGATGACGCGCTTTGGCGTCACTGTGCGCCGCGACGGCTGGAGCCGCTTCACCATCGAGGCCGGCGCCAGCTACCGCAGCCCCGGCCGCATCGCGGTCGAGGGCGATGCGTCCACGGCCTCGTATTTTCTGGCCTTGGGCGCGATTGGCGGCGGCCCGCTGCGGGTAACCGGCGTGGGCGCCGACAGCATCCAGGGCGACGTCAAATTCGCCGATACACTGGCCGCCATGGGCGCCAGCGTCACCTATGGCGACAACTGGATCGAGGTCACCGGTGTGCGCGTGGCCGACGGCGGCCGCCTGAAGGCCTTCGATTCCGACTTCAACCTGATTCCTGATGCCGCCATGACCGCGGCCGCGCTGGCGCTGTACGCCGACGGTCCGTGCCGCCTGCGCAATATCGGCAGCTGGCGCGTCAAGGAAACCGACCGCATCCACGCCATGCAGACCGAGCTGGAAAAGCTGGGCGCACAAGTGGAATCGGGGCCGGATTGGCTGCGCGTCACCCCGCCCGCCGAAGGCGCCTGGCGCGACGCGCACATCGGCACCTGGGACGACCACCGCATGGCGATGTGCTTTTCGCTGGCCGCGTTCGGCCCGGCGGCAGTGCGCATCCTCGATCCGGGGTGTGTCAGCAAGACGTTCCCGGGTTACTTTGATGTCTACGCGGGCCTGGTGTCGGCGTAGCCGTTCACGGGCCGCGGCCATTTCCTTTTCCATGACTTCGACAGATTCAAGCGTGACTTCTCCCGTTCCCGTCATCACCATCGATGGCCCCACCGCGTCGGGCAAGGGCACCGTTGCCCATCGCGTCGCCAAGGCGCTGGGCTGGGCGGTGCTCGATAGCGGGGCGCTGTACCGGCTGACTGCCCTGGCCGCCATTAATCGCGGGGTGGACGCCGCCGACGAGCCCGCCGTGGCGCGGGTGGCTGAAACGCTGGATGTCCGGTTCGACGGCCCCCATGTTTATCTCGAGGGCGCCGATGTCGGCCATGACATCCGCCGCGAGGCGGTGGGCAATTTTGCCTCGCGCGTGGCGGCATTCCCGGGGGTGCGTCAAGCCTTGCTCGAGCGCCAGCGGGCATTTCGCCTGCCGCCCGGCCTGGTTGCCGATGGCCGCGACATGGGTACGGTGGTGTTCCCGGATGCGTCCCTGAAAGTGTTCCTGGTGGCCGATGTGGTCGCTCGGGCCGAGAGGCGGCGTAAGCAGTTGATCGAAAAGGGAATTTCTGCTAATCTTGATGACCTCCTGCGAGACATGCGCGAGCGGGACGCAAGGGATACCCAGCGTTCTACTGCGCCTTTGGCCCCCGCGGCAGATGCACAGGTACTGGATTCGTCGAACCTGACGATTGCGCAAACCGTGCAGGCGATCCTGGATTTCTGGCAGTCCGCAGCAAATCCGTAGCGCAAACTCGTAGAGCAAGCACGTCGTTTTTTTGTTTTTGTTATAGGCCCTGCGCTAGCCAGGCGACACCCCCACGGGACACCCCGCAAGGGCAAACCGGCAGGCAGGTATTTTGACTCCACTGTGGCGGGCAATCCGCTGCGGTGTGTTCTTAACGGCCATTTCGGCCCAATGGATTTCAACCCCATGTCTTCCGTTTCCACTACCGCCGCCGGCGGCGAAAGCTTCGCCGACCTTTTCGCACAAAGCCTCAAGAGCCAGGACATGAAGTCCGGCGAGGTCATCAGCGCCGAAGTCGTGCGCGTCGACCACAATTTCGTCGTCGTCAACGCCGGCCTGAAGTCCGAAGCGCTGATCCCCCTGGAAGAGTTCCTGAATGACCAGGGCGAGCTCGAAGTGCAACCCGGCGATTTCGTCTCGGTGGCCATCGATTCCCTGGAAAACGGCTACGGCGACACGATCCTGTCGCGTGACCGCGCCAAGCGCCTGTCGGCCTGGCTGCAACTGGAAAAGGCCCTGGAAAACGGCGAACTGGTTACCGGCACCATCACCGGCAAGGTGAAGGGCGGCCTGACCGTCATGACCAACGGCATCCGCGCGTTCCTGCCGGGTTCGCTGGTGGATCTGCGTCCGGTCAAGGACACCACCCCGTACGAAGGCAAGACCCTCGAATTCAAGGTCATCAAGCTCGACCGCAAGCGCAACAACGTCGTGCTGTCGCGTCGCCAGGTGCTGGAAGCCAGCATGGGCGAAGAGCGTCAGAAGCTGCTCGAAACCCTGCACGAAGGTGCTGTGGTCAAGGGCGTGGTCAAGAACATCACCGACTACGGCGCGTTCGTGGACCTGGGCGGTATCGACGGCCTGCTGCACATCACCGACATGGCCTGGCGCCGTGTGCGTCACCCCTCCGAAGTCCTGCAAGTGGGTCAGGAAGTCGAAGCCAAGGTCCTCAAGTTCGACCAGGAAAAGAGCCGCGTCTCGCTGGGCGTCAAGCAACTGGGCGAAGATCCGTGGGTGGGTCTGGCTCGTCGCTACCCGCAAGGCACCCGCCTGTTCGGCAAGGTCACGAACCTCACCGACTACGGCGCGTTCGTTGAAGTCGAAGCCGGCATCGAAGGCCTGGTGCACGTCTCCGAAATGGACTGGACCAACAAGAACGTCGATCCGCGCAAGGTCGTGACCCTGGGCGAAGAAGTCGAAGTCATGGTCCTGGAAATCGACGAAGACCGTCGTCGCATCTCGCTGGGCATGAAGCAGTGCCGCCAGAACCCGTGGGAAGAGTTCGCCACCAACTTCAAGCGTGGTGACAAGGTCCGCGGCGCCATCAAGTCGATCACCGACTTCGGCGTGTTCGTCGGCCTGCCCGGCGGCATCGATGGCCTGGTTCACCTGTCCGACCTGTCGTGGACGGAAACCGGCGAAGAAGCCGTGCGCAACTTCAAGAAGGGCGACGAGATCGAAGCCGTGGTTCTGGGCATCGATACCGACAAGGAACGCATCTCGCTGGGCATCAAGCAGCTGGAAGGCGACCCCTTCAACAACTTCGTTGCCACGTTCGACAAGGGCGCCGTGGTTCCGGGCACCATCAAGTCGGTCGAAGCCAAGGGCGCCGTCGTGACGCTGTCCGTGGACGTCGAAGGCTACCTGCGCGCTTCCGAGATCTCCTCGGGCCGCGTCGAAGATGCCACCACCGTCCTGAACGCCGGCGAAAACATCGAAGCCATGATCGTCAACATCGACCGCAAGACGCGCTCGATCCAGCTGTCGATCAAGGCCCGCGACAACGCCGAAACCGCCGAAACGATCCAGCGCATGTCCGATGCCAGCGCCTCGTCCGGTACCACCAACCTCGGCGCGCTGCTGAAGGCCAAGCTGGACCAACAGCGCAACGACGGTTAATTCGTGACCAAGTCGGAGCTGATCGCCGCCTTGGCGGCCCGCTATCCTCAGCTGGCCGCCCGCGACACCGATTACGCGGTCAAGACCGTGCTCGACGCAATGACCCAGGCCCTGGCCTCGGGTCAACGCATCGAGATCCGCGGTTTTGGCAGCTTCTCGCTGTCGCAGCGGTCTCCCCGCATCGGTCGTAATCCGAAATCTGGCGAACAAGTGCTGGTGCCTGGTAAACAGGTGCCGCACTTCAAGGCAGGCAAGGAATTGCGCGAGCGGGTGGACTTGGTCGGCGGCAACGACGAGGACGCTCAATCCTCTGGATCGAGTGAACCGATGCCGTCCATGGCAGGTCTTCACGCCATGCACTGACGGCACCGGCCAGTAAGGCTGCCTTCGGGCAGATCGGACCGCGAGCAACGCCCCTTGAGCAATCAAGGGGCTTTGTTTTTTGGGGCCTCCCTTCAGTAGTGGAGGTCGCTTACAATTGACCCTCTTGAATACTTAGGAGCATGCGTCATGCGCTACCTTGTCTGGGCCCTGCGATTGCTCGTGTTCGTGGCGGTATTGATGTTCGCACTGAAGAACACCGATCCCGTCGCCGTGAAGTTCTACGCCGATTACGTCGTGCAGGATGTGCCGCTGATCGTCGTCATGCTGGTGGTCTTCGTGGTGGGCGCTCTGTTCGGCCTGCTCCTGACCGTGCCCGCTGCCATGCGCCGCCGCCGCGAGGCCATTCGCCTGCGCCGCGAACTCGACCGCGTCCAGGCTGCCGTCAATGGCACCACGCCGGTCGTGCCGCCAGAAGCCGTCGCTCCGATGTCGCCGCTGTGATGGCGCAGCGCCGCCGGCATGCCCATTTTCCCGTACTGAATTACCGCAAGAGCCCGCACAGTGGATTTTGAACCTTGGTGGTTGATATTCGTGCCGGTGTTGTTCGCGCTGGGCTGGCTGGCCGCGCGTTTCGACATCCGGCAGATGCTCCGGGAAACCCGCAGCCTGCCTGACTCCTATTTTCGGGGCCTGAATTTCCTGCTCAACGAGCAGCCCGACCGCGCCATCGACGCGTTCGTCGAAGTCGCCAAGCTCGACCCCGAAACCACCGAACTGCACTTCGCGTTGGGGAGCCTGTTTCGCCGCCGCGGCGAGATGGAACGCGCCATCCGCGTGCACCAAAGCCTGTTGAACCGGTCCGACCTTCCCGTCGCCGAGCGCGAGCATGCGCAGCACGAGCTGGCCCAGGATTTCCTCAAGGCCGGCATGCTGGACCGCGCAGAGAGCGGTTTCGAACAGCTCAAAGACACCCGCTACGCCTTGCCGGCGCTGCGTTCGCTGATCCGCATCTACGAATCGGAACACGACTGGCCGCGTGCCATCGAAGCCGTCAAGACCTTGCATGGACTGGTCGACGAACCCGTGCCGCAGATCGTGCACTACTACTGCGAACAGGCCGCCACCGCGCTGGCAGCCAAGCCGCCCAACGTCGATGCCGCGCACACGGCGCTTGATGCGGCCGACCACGCCCTGTCCACGGCCGATGCGGGCATGTCGAGCAAGGGCGCCATCGTGCGCACCGCCATGCTGCGCGCGCGCCTGGCCTTGCTCGAACAAGACCCCAAGCGCGAGCGCCTGTACCTGGAGTCGGTCATGACCGACGCCCCCGAATACGCCGGCCTGGTCGCCGAGCAATTGCTGGCCAACTACCGTGCGGCCGACCAGGCCGCGGCCGGGCTTGAGCTGCTGCAGCGGCAGTATGCGCGCCACGCCTCGCTCGACCTGTTCAATGTCGTGTTTCGTGAATTGCGCGTGCAGCAAGGGTCTGCCCCCGCCTGGGCATTCGCCCGCGGCGCCTTGCGCAGCCATCCTTCGCTGCTGGGCCTGGATCGCCTGCTCGAAGCCGAACTCGCCAATGGCGAAGGCGCTACCGAACAAGGCCCGGTGCCCGGCGCCGACCTCACGCTGCTGCGCAGCCTGATCCACAAGCATACGCAACGTCTGGACCGCTACGCGTGCCGGAGCTGCGGTTTTCAAGCGCGTCGCTTCTATTGGCAATGCCCGGGCTGCAATGCCTGGGAGACCTACGCGCCGCGTCGTCTGGAAGAACTTGAATGAAGCAATTTCCCGCCGAATCCATTTCGCATAGCCGCGTGCTCGTGGTGGGCGATGTCATGCTGGACCGCTACTGGTTCGGCGAAGTGGAACGCATCTCCCCCGAAGCGCCGGTCCCGGTCGTGCGCGTCGCGCGCCGCGAAGACCGCCTGGGCGGCGCGGCCAACGTGGCCCGCAACGTGGCCGCGCTGGGCGGTCATGTCACCCTGGTGGGCGTACTGGGCGAAGACGAGGCCGGCGACAGCGTGCGCCGCCTGTCTGCCGAGGCCGGTATCCAGACCGACCTGATCACCGACCGCAGCCTGCACACGACGCTGAAGATGCGCGTGCTGGGACGCCAACAGCAGTTGCTGCGGGTCGACTTCGAACAGCATCCGGCGCAGGAGGCCCTGGACAGCATCGACGCTGCCCTGGCGCGCCACCTGGCCAACCACGATATCGTCGTGCTGTCCGACTACGCCAAAGGCGTGCTGGCGCGGGTCGAGTCGCTGATCGCGCTGGCCCGCAACGCCGGCATTCCCGTGCTGGTCGACCCCAAGGGCGACGACTACTCGCGCTACCGCGGCGCGACGCTGGTGACGCCCAACCGCTCTGAAATGCAGCAGGCCGTGGGCCGCTGGAACACCGAATCCGAACTGACCGATCGGGCGCAGCGCCTGCGCGCCGATCTGGACCTGGAAGCCCTGCTCGTGACGCGTTCCGAGCAAGGCATGACTTTGTTTACCGACACGGGCCGCGAACACATCGACGCGCAAGCGCACGAGGTCTTCGACGTGTCCGGCGCGGGTGATACCGTGCTGGCCACGTTGGCCGTCTCGCGCGCCATCGACTTGCCGTGGGTGGATGCCATGGGCTGGGCCAACCGGGCCGGCGGCATCGCCGTGGGCAAGCTGGGCACGTCCGTCGTCACCGCCGCCGAATTGGCAGGAGAACTCTCATGATCGTCGTAACCGGAGCCGCGGGCTTCATTGGCAGCAACCTGGTGCGGGGCCTGAACCGCCGCGGCATCCAGGACATCATCGCGGTCGACGACCTGACCGAAGGCGACAAGTTCGTCAACCTGGTCGACTGCAAGATCGCCGACTACCTCGACAAGGACGATTTCCGTCGCCGCGTCGCCGACGGCAGCCTGCCGAAAATCCGTGCGGTACTGCATCAGGGCGCCTGCTCGGACACCACCGAGCGCAACGGCCGCTACATGCTGGACAACAACTTCCGCGTCACGCTGGAGCTGTTCGAGTTCTGCCAGGCGCGCCGCATTCCGTTCCTGTATGCCTCGTCGGCCGCCGTCTATGGCGGGTCGTCGGTCTACGTCGAAGACCCGGCCAATGAAGGTCCGTTGAACGTCTACGGCTATTCCAAGCTGCTGTTCGATCAGGTGCTGCGCACCCGCCTGGACAGCCTGACCGCGCAAGTCATCGGCCTGCGTTATTTCAATGTCTACGGCCCGCACGAGCAGCACAAGGGCCGCATGGCGTCGGTGGCGTTCCACAACATGAACCAGTTCCTGGAACACGGCCACGTGCGCCTGTTCGCGGGCTGGGATGGGTATGTGGATGGCGGCCAGAGCCGCGACTTCATCTCGGTCGAAGACGTGGTGGCCGTGAACCTGCATTTCCTGGACCACCCGGAAACGTCGGGCATCTTCAACTGCGGCACCGGCCGTGCGCAGCCGTTCAACGACGTCGCTGCGGCGGTGGTGAACACCTTGCGCGCCGAGCGCGGCGAGGCGCAACTGACGCTGGCCCAGCTGGTCGAACTGGACCTGATCCGCTACATCCCGTTCCCGGACGACCTGAAGGGCCGTTACCAGAGCTACACCCAGGCCGACGTGAGCCAGTTGCGCGCGGCGGGCTTTACCGCGCCCATGCGCGACGTGCAGACCGGCGTGGCCGAATACGTACGCTACTGGCGCGCCCGCAAGTAGGGCTGCCGGGCTGGCCGCCGGGCCAATTGGGCGCTTGCCTGCCGCCTTGAGAAAGCCACCGCCTGCCGGTGGCTTTTTTTCGTCCGGCGTAGTTGCCGGGGTGGATGCAATCGTTCACCGACCGGACATCGCGGATGTGCGCCGGCCCATGATCAGGTCGTGGTGCAACAGCCGTTGCGCCGCCCTTATCCGGAGACCTGTTCATGAATCCCTTTTTGCAATCCACCGTGGCGACTGATCTGGCGACCCGAGCGGCGCCCCCTGTGATGCCTCATGTAGTGCTGCCTGTACTGCCCCGATTTGCAGCGCCTTGGCGCCGGCCGCGGACGGCGGCGAGCGCCGCGCGCCGCGTGTTGCGGCTGGCGCTGGGCACGGCCTTGCTGGCGGCCGGGCTGGCCAGCGCCCCCGCGCATGCGGTCGACGTCAATGGCGCCACCGCGCAGCAGCTCGAGGGCATCCGCGGCATCGGTCCGCGCACGGCGGAAACCATCGTGCGCGAGCGCGATCGCGGGGGCAAGTTCGAATCGTTGCAAGACCTGGCCGAACGCGTGCGGGGCATCAGCGCCAAGAAAGCCCAGGCCTTGGAGGCGGCCGGCCTGACCGTGGGCGGCGCAGCCGCAGCCAGGAGCGCCGCGGCGCCAGACGCCGCGGCAACCCCGGCCCGGTCCGGTGCCAAGCCCACCAATGGCGGGGCTGGGACCGCGGGGCCGGGCAGCGCCAAGGCAGGCGCTTCGGCCCCAGCCGCCAAGCCTGCCACCGCGGCGCGGCCTCGTCCCTGATCCGGCCATGAACCCCTGGCGCGAGCGCGGCTTTTCGCCGTGGCCCGCGCCGGGGAGAGTTATGATCGGCCTCATGACTACCACCTATCCCACCATCGAGCAGACCGTCGGCAATACGCCGTTGGTGCGTCTGCAGCGCATCCCCGGAGCCGCGGGCGCCGCGCGGGGCAACGTCATCCTGGCCAAGCTGGAAGGCAACAATCCCGCGGGGTCGGTCAAGGATCGCCCGGCGCTGTCCATGATCAAGCACGCGGAAGAGCGCGGTGACATCAAGCCCGGCGACACGCTGATCGAAGCCACCAGCGGCAATACCGGCATCGCCCTGGCCATGGCGGCGGCCATGCGCGGCTACCGCATGATCCTGATCATGCCCGACAACCTGTCGGTGGAACGCCGCGCCGCCATGACGGCCTATGGCGCCGAGCTGATCCTGACGCCGGCCGACAAGGGCGGCATGGAATACGCCCGCGACCTGGCCACCGAAATGCAAGCCGACGGCCGCGGCCTGGTGCTGGACCAGTTCGCCAACCCCGACAACCCCCGCGCCCATATCGAAACCACCGGCCCCGAAATCTGGAACCAGACCGACGGCCGCGTGACCCACTTCGTCAGCGCCATGGGCACCACGGGCACGATCATGGGGGTGTCCACCTACCTGAAGTCGCGCAATCCCGCGGTGCAGGTGGTGGGTGCGCAGCCGGCCGAAGGCTCGTCCATTCCCGGCATCCGCAAGTGGCCCGAGGCCTATCTGCCCAAGATCTTCGACCGCAGCCGTGTCGACGCCTACGAATCCATCGAGCAGGCTGAGGCCGAGGTCATGGCGCGCCGCCTGGCATCCGAAGAAGGCATCTTCGGCGGCATCTCGTCGGCGGGCGCGCTGGTGGCCGCCCTGCGCGTGGCCGAGCGCGTCAACGATGCGACCATCGTGTTCATCGTCTGCGACCGTGGCGATCGTTACCTGTCCACGGGCGTCTTCAACTGATCGAAGGCCCGGACTGCCGCGTCACGCCCCCAAAAAAAGCCCCGCGCACCGGATCGTCTCCGGTGCGCGGGGCTTTTGCTTTCGGGCCACAGCAAGCGCCCTGACGCTTATTCCGGCTGGATGTTGGCGTCTTTCATGACCTTGATCCAGCGTGCGCTTTCGGCCAGGTTGAAGGCTTCGGCTTCCTGGTAGCTCATCGTGCTGGGCAGGGTGCCTTGCGACTTCAGGGCGTCGATCACCTTGGGCGACTGCGAGGCTTCGATCATGGCCTTGTTCAGCTTGGCGATGATGGGCTCCGGCGTGTCCTTGGGCACCCACATGCCGTACCAGGTGACGATGTCAAAGCCGGGCAGGCCGTTTTCGGCGATGGTGGGTACGTCGGGCAGCTCGGCCAGGCGGGCCTTGGTGGTGACGGCCAGCGGGCGCACCTTGCCGCTCTGTATCAGGGGCAGGGCGGGCGCCAGCGGCGCATACATCAGGTCGACGTGGCCGCCGGCCACGTCGGTCAGGGCCGGGCTGCTGCCGCGGTAGCCCACGTGCGAGATCGAGGCCTTGGTGGTGGTGTTGATCAGCTCGCCGGCCAGGTGCGGCAGGGTCGCCACGCCGGGCGATGCGAAGCTGAGCGTGCCGGGCTGGGCCTTGGCCTGGGCGATCAGCTCGCCGAAGGTCTTGAACTTCGAATCGGGCGGCACCACGGCCACCATGGGCACCGTGCCGAGCACGCCTACCATGCGGAAATCCTTGATGGGATCGAAGGTCAGGCTCTTGAACTGCGCCGGGTAGATGCCCTGCACGGACGGGTTCATCAGCACCGTGTAGCCGTCGGCCGGCGCACGCGCCACCTGGGCGGCGCCGATGGTGCCGCTGGCCCCGGGCCGGCTTTCGATCACCAGCGGATGGCCCAGAATCTCGCCCATGCGCACCGCGATCACGCGGCCCACGACGTCGGTCGGGCCGCCTGCCGCCCACGGCATGATCACGCGGATCGGTTTGTCGGGATAGGCGTCCTGCGCCTGCGCGCTGGCCAGCGGCAGGGCCGCGATGGCGATCGCCGAACCTGCCGCGGCGAGCAAAGTGCGCTTGTTCATCAGCTGTCTTCTCCTACAAAGGTTAGATTGGCCGAGGGCAGGGCCGCGAGCAGCAGCCCCTTGACCTCTTCCAGTTGTTTTCCAGTGGCGGCTTCGTTTTTCTGCATGCGCCCCAAGGGGCCGGCCACCACGATGGCGAAGGGTTGCTCATAGGCGCGAAAGCCTAGCGAGATGGACATCACGTCCTCGACGTTTTCGCCGATGGAGCGTTGCCAGCCGCGCAGGATGCCGGCCTGCAGGTCGCGTTCGAACGCGGCCTGGCTGGTGAGCGTGGTTTCGGTATAGCGGGTGAATCCCGTATAGGTCTTGAACCATTTCTGGCGTTCGTCTTCGGTCAGCACCGACAGCAGGGCCTTGCCCGAGCTGGTGGCGTGTGCCGCCTTGAAGCCGCCAGGCTGGTGCGAGAAGCGGATGGTCTGCTTGGATTCGGCCACGATCAGGTACACCACCTTGTCGTCGGCCAGCTTGGCCAGCAGGGCGGTTTCGCCCGTGATGTCGCGCACTCGCGCCAGGACCGGCTCGATCACCGCGTTCAGGGGATCGCTGCGACAGATCAGCGTGGCGACGTGGATCAGCTTCTGGGTGGGGTAGTAACCGTGCTTCTTGCCGATTTCATAGAGGTAGCCGCGCGCGACCATGGTCTTGAGCAGGCCATGGCAGCTGGACAGCGGGATCTCCATCTGGGCCGCGATTTCGCTGTAAAGCAGCGGCTTCTGCGCCTCGGCGAAGAGGTTCAGGACATCGAGCACCCGAGCGGCTGTTTTCACATCCATGATGATATTATCCTATACGTGATAAATTTATGTCAATTCGCAGTTAATCGCCTAGGAGTTGCGACGCATGAGATGGAAGAACCGTCCCGAGGGATCGAACTGGGGGGACTTCGGCCCTGATGACCAAAGAGGTTGCCTGAATTACATCACCTCCGCGAACGTGATGAAGGCGATCCAGGAAGTCCGCGAGGGACTGAGCTTCTGTTTGTCGCTGCCGCTGGATTATCCCGGCAGCAACGGCGTCAATGTCCGGCGCCATCCGCCCAAGCTGCGCCCCACCGAAAGGGACGGCGACCTGTACTTGAACTTCCCGCTGGGGCGGCTGCGTCCGGGCTGCGTCGACGTGCTCAGCGACGACATCGTCGAGATGAGCCTGCAGTACTCGACCCAATGGGATTCGCTGGCGCACGTGGGCGCGTTGTTCGACGCCAACGGCGACGGCCTGCCCGAACGCGTCTACTACAACGGCTACCGCCCCAATGAGCACGTGGTGGGTCCGGTGGACTACGACGTGGACAACGGCTTTGCCAAGACCGACCTGGGCCAGGGCGGCGCGTCGAACGCCAAGAAGCTGGACATCACCCACCTGGCCGAGTCGTGCCTGCAAAGTCGGGGCGTGATGGTCGATTTGGCCCGGCACTACGGTCGCGAGCAGAAGGCGGTGGGCTACGACGACCTTATGCGCATCCTGGAGGCGGATCGGATCGAGATCGAGCAGGGCGATATCGTGCTGTTCCATACTGAATTCGGCGATGCCCTGCTGGAAAAGAATCGCGAGCCGGACCCCCACACCTTGCACGAGATCTGCGCCGGCCTGGATGGCAGCGACGACAGGCTGTTGCAGTGGATCACCGATTCGAAAGTGGCCGCCATGGCGTCGGACAACCATGCGCTGGAGATCTACCCGACGCAAAAGCCCAACGCCTGCTGCGCCGCATTGCCGCTGCATCATCATTGCATCTTCAAGCTGGGCATGCCGATCGGCGAGATGTGGTACCTGGGCGCGCTGGCCCGCTGGTTGGCCGCGCATGGCCGCAGCCGGTTCCTGTTGACCGCACCGCCCCTGAACCTGCCCGGCGCGGTGGGTTCGCCTGCGACGCCGGTGGCCACGGTCTGAGCAGCAGTGCAGAACGGCTGAAAGAGGACGGGCCCGGCGGCAAGCCGGGCCCGCTGTCTGTGCGGCGTGCGGGGGTCAGCGTCCGACCCGGGCCTCGATTTCGCTGGCCAGATCGGCCACCGAGGTGGCGTAGAAATAGCTGCGGTTGTACTTGGTCAGCGCGAAGAAGTTGGGCGTGCCGACGCGATATTGCGCGGTGCCGCGGGCTTCTTCGACCAGGTCCACGACGCCCAGCGGCTGGTTGCCCCAGCCGGTGCTCGAGGCCCCGGGCTGCAGGCGCGCGCCCGCGGCGGTCAGGCTGGTCCAGCTTTGCTTGGGTTCCAGGCCGCCATCGACCAGCGCCGTGGGGTCCGCCGGCAGGGTCACCGGCGCAAATACCGGCAGGCCGCGCTGCCAGCCATGTTGCGCCAGGAAGCTGCCCACCGACATGATCGCGTCGCGGGTGTTGTTGGTCAGGTCGATATGGCCGCTGTCGTCGCCGTCCACTGCGTAGTGCTTGATGCTGGTGGGCATGAATTGCGGCATGCCGATGGCGCCCGCATACGAGCCGCGGGTTTCGAGATCCAGCTTGCCGTTCATGACCAGCGTCAGGAAATCGGCCAGCTGGCCGCGGAACATGGTGGCGCGTTCGGGCTTGGCCGGGTCCGGGTAGTCGAAGGCCAGGGTAGCCAGCGCGTCGAGCACGCGGAAGTTGCCCATGTTGCGGCCATACAGCGTTTCAACACCGATGATCGACGCGATGATCGGGGCCGGCACGCCGAAGCGCTGCGCCGCCTGGTTGAGCTGGTCGCGGTGCTCGTTGTAGAACTCCACGCCCCAGCCGATGCGCTTGGGTTCCACGAAGCGCGAACGGTAGGTCAGCCAGCTGCGCCAGATTTTCTTGCCCGGGGGCGACGGCGCGATCAGGCGTGCCACCGTGGCGTTGTAGCGTGCGCCTTCCAGCGCCGACACCATCGGCTTGAGCGGCAGGTTGCGCTCGGCCGCCAGCGACTCGACGAAAGCGCGCACCTCGGGCCGCAGGGCGCCCGAGGGCGTCAGGGTGGCCGGGCCGTCATCCGCCACGTCGGAGCCGGGGGTCGGCGCGGTGGGTCCGATGCGGATGGGGGTAGTGCCAGTGGTCGCCGGCGCCAGGGCGGCGGTCGAATTCGGGGCGGTGGGAGCGGTGGTGGAACACCCGGCCAGGAGAGCCGTCAGGGTTCCGAGTTGCAGTATTCGCCGACAGATGAACATAATCTTCCTTATGGAGACCATGTATCTTACCCACCCGGCATGCCGCTTGCATGAAATGGGCAGTTGGCATCCGGAGAGCCCGCAGAGGCTGGATGCCATTTCCGACCAATTGCTCGCCAGCGGCTTGATGCCATATCTGGACGACCGGCAGGCGCCCCAGGCGTCCCGCCACGACCTGCTGCGCGTGCACACTGTCCAGTATCTGGACAGTTTGCGCGAACATACGCCGGACCACGGGTATTACCCGATAGATCCCGACACGCTCATGAACCCGCATACCTACGAAGCCGCGCTGCACGCCGCCGGTGCGGGGGTGGCGGCGGTCGACGCGGTGATGGGCGGCGAGGCCCGCACGGCCTTTTGTGCGGTGCGTCCGCCGGGGCACCATGCCTGCCGCTCGCAGGCCATGGGCTTCTGCTTCTTGAACAACGTGGCCATCGCGGCCCGCCATGCGCTGGATTTCCACGGCCTGTCGCGGGTAGCCATCGTCGATTTCGACGTGCACCACGGCAATGGCACTGAAGATGTCTTCGCAGGCGACGACCGCGTGCTGATGTGCAGCTTTTTCCAGCACCCGTTCTTTCCCAACAGCGGCACCGCCGACCCGGCCGCCAACATGCTGAACGTGCCGCTGGCAGCCTACACGACGGGCGCGGCCGTGCGCCCCATCGTCACCGATACCTGGCTGCCGCGCCTGGAAGCGCACCGCCCGGAACTCATCTTGATATCAGCCGGCTTCGATGCCCATCGCGAGGACGATATGGGGCAGATGGGGCTGGTGGAGGCCGACTATGCCTGGATCACCGAGCAGCTCGTGGACGTGGCCGAACGCCACTGCCAGGGCCGGATCGTCAGCACGCTCGAGGGCGGTTACAACCTGTCCGCCCTGGGGCGCAGCGTCGTGGCGCATATACGGGCGCTGGCGAAGCTGTAGAATCAGGAAAAAATTGTGCAATGCGATCCCGGCGCATACGCCGGGTAATTAATTTCCATTTGGAGGCAGCGGGATGAAGGTGTTGGTACCTGTCAAGCGCGTCGTTGACTACAACGTCAAGGTGCGCGTCAAGTCTGATCAGACTGGCGTGGATATCGCCAATGTGAAGATGTCCATGAACCCCTTTGACGAAATCGCCGTCGAAGAAGCCACCCGCCTGAAGGAAAAGGGCGCCGTGGCCGAAGTCGTGGCGGTTTCTTGCGGCGTTGCGCAATGCCAGGAAACCCTGCGCACCGCCATGGCAATCGGCGCCGACCGTGGCGTGCTGGTCCAGACCGACGCCGAGCTGCAGCCGCTGGCCGTGGCCAAGCTGCTCAAGGCCCTGGTCGACAAGGAACAACCGCAACTGGTGATCCTGGGCAAGCAAGCCATCGACGACGACGCCAACCAGACCGGCCAGATGCTGGCCGCGCTGCTGGACTGGCCGCAAGCCACGTTCGCCAGCAAGGTCGAACTGGCCGACGGCAAGGTCACGGTCACCCGTGAAGTCGACGGCGGCCTGGAAACCCTGACGCTCAAGCTGCCCGCCATCGTCACCACCGACTTGCGCCTGAACGAGCCGCGATACGTCACGCTGCCCAACATCATGAAGGCCAAGAAGAAGCAACTGGACACCGTCACGCCGCAAGACCTGGGCGTGGACCCCGCGCCGCGCCTGAAGACCTTGAAGGTCAGCGAGCCGCCCGCCCGCAAGGCCGGCATCAAGGTGGCCGATGTCGCGGCCCTGGTGGACAAACTCAAGAACGAAGCGAAGGTGGTCTGAGATGACGACGCTGGTTATTGCCGAACACGATAACGCCCAGCTCAAGGGCGCAACCCTGAACGCCGTCGCCGCCGCCGCCAAGATCGGAGGCGACGTCCACGTGCTGGTCGCCGGCGCCAACGCCCGCGCCGTGGCCGACCAGGCCGCGCAAGCGGCCGGCGTGGCCAAGGTGCTGCTGGCCGATGCCCCGCAACTGGCCGACGGCCTGGCCGAAAACGTCGCGGCCCAGGTGCTGGCCGTGGCCTCGAACTACAGCCACATCCTGTTCCCCGCTACCGCCTCGGGCAAGAACGTGGCCCCGCGCGTGGCCGCCAAGCTCGATGTCGCCCAGATCTCGGACATCATCGGCGTGGAATCCGCCGACACCTTCCAGCGCCCGATCTACGCCGGCAACGCCATTGCCACCGTGCAATCGGCCGACTCGGTCAAGGTCATCACCGTGCGCACCACCGGCTTTGACGCCGTGGCCGCGCAGGGCGGTTCGGCTGCCGTGGAAGATATCGCCGCCGTGGCCGATTCGGGCCTGTCGAGCTTCGTCGGCCGCGAAGTCGCCAAGAGCGACCGTCCGGAACTGGCCGGCGCCCGCGTCGTCGTGTCCGGCGGCCGTGGCCTGGGCAGCGCCGAGAACTTCAAGATCCTGGATCCCCTGGCTGACAAGCTGGGCGCGGCGCTGGGCGCGTCGCGCGCGGCCGTCGACGCCGGCTACGCCCCCAACGACTGGCAGGTCGGCCAGACCGGCAAGATTGTTGCGCCGCAGCTGTACGTGGCGGTGGGCATCTCGGGCGCCATCCAGCATCTGGCTGGCATGAAGGACTCCAAGGTCATCGTGGCCATCAACAAAGACCCCGAAGCGCCGATTTTCGGCGTGGCCGATTATGGCCTGGTGGGCGATTTGTTCCAGGTCGTTCCCGAACTGACCGGCGCGCTGTAAGCCTCGATATTCCAGTGGTACCCAAAACCCGCGGACATAATGTCCGCGGGTTTTTTCATGGCCGGCTGACAATCGAAACTATTTGATATCGACCCACTAAAACTTTTGATCTTTGGAAAGATTCTGATAATGTGTTCCGCGCGCAGCTAGATTCGCGCAAGTGCTTGGCCTATACATAACGAAGGAGATTCGGGATGGAATGGTTCTTTGACACTCTGCGAAAATATCCGGAGCTTGCAATTTTCCTCACCCTGGGTCTGGGGTACTGGATAGGGGCCAAGAAAATATTCGGATTCAATCTGGGGGCAGTGACCGGCACCTTGCTGGTCGGTGTGCTGGTCGGCCAGCTCGACATCACCATCGCCCCCATCGTCAAGCAAGTCTTTTTCCTGTTGTTCCTGTTCGGCCTGGGCTACGGCGTCGGACCGCAATTCTTCCGCGGCATGAAAAGCGATGGCCTGCCGCAGGTCATCTTCGCCGTCGTCATCTGCGTCATCTGCCTGCTGGTCACCTGGGCGACTGCCGTGGGCTTTGGCTTTGACGCGGGTACCGGTGCAGGCCTGCTGGCCGGCGCGCAAACGATTTCAGCCGTGATGGGCGTGGCAACCGACACGATCAACGGCCTGGGTATCGACGCGGCGACCAAGAAGAAATGGATCGACAGCATTCCGGTGGCCTATGCCGTCTGCTACATCTTCGGCACGGTCGGCAGCGCCTGGCTGCTGGCGTCGCTGGGCCCCAAGCTGATGCGGGTGGACATCGTCAAGGAGTGCAAGGAGTACGAGGCCAAGATGTCCGGCGCTTCCGATTCGATGGAACTGTCCGGCTATCGCAAGTTCACGGCCCGTGCCTACAAGCTCGAGCACCAGGAATACGTCGGCAAGACCGTCGGTGAACTGGAATCGCACTTCGTCGAGGCGCGCGTGTTCGTCGAACGCATCCGCCGCGGCGACCAGATCATCGACAACGATTCCACCACCGTGCTGCAGGCCGGCGACGTTCTGGGCGTGACCGGCCGGCACGATGCGCTGGTGTTGCAGGCGGCCGGCATCATCGGCACCGAAGTCGAGGACCGCGACCTGCTCAACCTGCCCGCCGAGATCATCGAGGTGGTGCTGACCAACAAGAACCTGGCCGGCAAGACCGTCAAGGAGATTTCCGAGCTGGAATCGGTGCGCCAGCTGGGCCGTGGCGTATTCCTGCGCAAAGTGGTGCGAGGCGGCCACGAGATGCCGGTCAACTGGGGGCTGAAGCTGGACCGCGGCGATCACCTGTTCATCCTGGGCGCCAAGCGCGACGTGGAACGGGTGGTCGGCAAGGTGGGCTACGTGGACCGTCCCACCGACCAGACCGACATGGTGTTCGTGGGCTTCGGCATCTTGCTGGGCGGCCTGTTCGGTACGCTGGTGCTGACCGTGAGCGGCATCCCCATCACCTTGTCGACCTCGGGCGGCTCGCTGATCGCCGGCCTGATCTTCGGTTACCTGCGGTCGGTGCATCCGACGTTCGGGCGGGTGCCAGAACCCGTGCATTGGTTCCTGACATCCGTCGGCCTGACGGCCTTCGTGGCGGTGGTCGGCATCAGTTCCGGACCGGGCTTCGTGCTGGGCTTCCAGCAATTGGGCGCCAAGCTGTTCATCGCCGGCATCATCGCCACCAGCATACCGATGATCCTGGGGGTGTATATCGCCCGCTACGTGTTCAAGTTCCACCCCGCCATCGTGCTGGGTGTCTGCGCGGGCGCCCGCACCACCACGGCGGCCATCGGGCAGATCACCGAGACCGCAAAGAGCCAGGTGCCCGCGCTGGGCTACACCGTGCCTTATGCCATCGGCAACACCTTGCTCATCATCTGGGGCATCGTCATCGTCATGTTGATGACCTAGCGGGAAATCCCCGTCCGCGCAGCGCGGACGGGGCATCAAGCGGATACGGGGAAATCCCCGGCAAGCGCCTGTCAAATCGCAAACCAGGAGTACTGAATAATGGCTTCCACCGCGCCTCTCACCGTCAGCCTGGCCTCGGCCCTGAAAACCACCCGTTCCCGCCAGCGCGACCTGGAGCAACTGTCGCCGTTCGAGCTGAAGGATTACCTGATCACCCTGGCCAAGGACAGCCAGCAGACCGCCGCGCTGACCATGTTGAACGCCGGCCGCGGCAACCCCAACTGGATCGCCACCGAACCGCGCGACGCGTTCTTCCTGCTGGGCCAGTTCGCCATGAAGGAAGCGCGCCGGGTGCGCGATGACGTGATCCTGGCGGGCATGCCGCCCAAGAAGGGCTGCGCTGACCGGCTGCGCAAATTCCTGTCCAAGAACAAGGGCGCCGCGGGGGCGGACTTCCTGGCCGGGGTGCTGGAGTATGGCGTCAAGATCAAGAACTTCGTGCCGGACGAATGGATCCATGAACTGACCGACAGCATCATCGGCGACAACTACCCCGTGCCGCCCCGGTCGCTGGTGCACCTGGAGCAGGTGGTGCACGACTACCTGATCAAGGAAATGTGCGACGGCCGTCCGCCCAAGGGCAAGTTCGACCTGTTCCCGGTCGAAGGCGGCACGGCGGCCATGTGCTACATCTTCGACTCGCTGATGCAGAATGGCCTGCTCAAGCAGGGCGATACCATCGCGCTGTTCCTGCCGACCTTCACGCCGTATATCGAGATCGCGCACCTGGAGCGCTTCCAGTTCAAGATCGTGGCCATCAATGCCAGCAGCGTGCGCGCCGATGGCACCCACGACTGGCACTATCCGGCCACAGAGATCGCCAAGCTGGAGAACCCGAAGATCAAGCTGGCGGTGACCGTGAACCCCAGCAATCCGCCCTCGGTGGCGTTCAGCCCGGTCGAGATGAAGCAGATCGTGGGCCTGATCCGCAAGAATCCTGACCTGGTGCTGGTGACCGACGACGTGTACGGCACCTTCGTGCCCAACTTCCGTTCGCTGATGGCCGAGGTGCCGCACAACACCATCTGCGTCTATTCGTTCTCGAAGAACTTCGGCTGCACGGGCTGGCGCCTGGGCGTGATCGCGACCCACGAGAAGAACACGATGGACCGCCGCATCGCCGAGTTGCCCGCGTCGTGGAAGCAGCGCCTGAACAAGCGCTATGGCGCCATGACGATGGAGCCCGAAAAGCTCAAGTTCATCGACCGGATGGTGGCAGACAGCCGCAACGTGGCGCTGAATCACACCGCCGGCCTGTCGCTGCCGCAGCAGGTGCAGATGGGCTTTTTCGCGTTGTCGCACCTGCTGGACCTGAAGGATGCGTACAAGCACCTGACGATGCAGATCGTGCGGGCGCGCCGCGATGCGCTGTGGCGCGGCCTGGGAGCGCCGCTGCCGCCGGAAGATCCGATGCGCGGCTGGTACTACGTCGAGCTGGATTTCATGGTGTGGGCCAAGAACACCTATGGCGATGCCTTCTGCAAGTACATGACGTCGAACTATGAGCCGGTGGACTTCCTGTTCCGCCTGGCCGAGAAGTCCGGCGTGGTGCTGATGGACGGCGGCGGCTTCGGCGGCCCGCCTTGGTCCATCCGCATCTCGCTGGCCAACCTGGACGATGGCGACTATTCCAAGATCGGCAAGCACATGGTCGAGGCTGCTACCGAATACGTCGAAGCATGGAAGGCCGGCCAGCTGGTGCGTTCGGGCCCGACCGCGGGCAAGGGCCAGACCGTCAAGGCATCGGCGGCCAAGCGCAAGGCCGGCGATAAGGGCGCCGCCAAGAAGGCCGTGAAAAAAGCGGTGAAACAGGCCGCCAAGGCGGAACGTTCCGCCAAGAAGGCCACGGCGGGCAAGTAGCACCTCGCAGCAACCACCAGGGCGACATGACCTTATGACGTGCTCAGTCGGGTTTTTCAATAGCGTTCCCATCGCGGTGCTGTTCTTGACGGTGGGCTTGGGATACCTGATCGGCAAGCTCAAGGTCGGACCGATTCAACTGGGCGGCGTGTGCGGCACGCTGATCGTCGCCCTGTTGATCGGCCAGACCGGTTGCCAGATGCGCGGCGACCTGAAAGAGGTCGCGTTCGCCCTGTTCATCTTCGCCATGGGCTATTCGGGCGGGCCGCAGTTCTTTGCCAACCTGAACCGGTCCAGCTTGCGCTATATCGTGCTGCCGGTGATCGAAGCCTTGCTGGTGCTGACCATCGTGCTGGCGGCCGTGCCGCTGTTCGGGCTGGACGCAGGTACGGCAGCCGGGCTGGCGGCTGGTGCGGCAACCGAATCGGCGGTGGTGGGTACCGCCGCCGAAGCGCTCAAGCACCTGGGGCTGCCCGATGCCGACGTGCAGCGCATGGAAGCCAATATCGCCACGGCCTACACGCTGACGTATCTGGTGGGGCTGATCAGCATCGTCTTCTTTACCAGCCAGGTGGCGCCGGCCCTGCTACGCATCAACCTGCGCGACGCCTCGAAGGCGCTGGAGGAAAAGCTCGGCGTGACCTCGGGCGAAAGCGAAGACAGCAATCTGCCGACGCTGCCGCGCCTGGTGGGCCGTTCGCACGTGGTCAAGGACGCCGACGGCAAGACGGTGGCCGAGGTCGAGGCGGCTTTGGGCGGACGCACGGCCATCAGCCGCATCCTGCGCAATGGCGAGGCGGTCGAGCCCGCGCCCGAAGATACGCTGGCGACCGGCGATATCGTGGTGGTGCTGGGCCTGCGCCGTTTCGCATTGCGGGCCGGCTCGGTGATCGGGCCGGAAATCCAGCTGCCGGAAGCGCATGCCGACGACCTGCAACTGAGCGAACTGGCGGTCATCGTCAGCAAGAAGGCGGTCAACGGCCATACGGTGGGCGAACTGGCCCAGCGGCCGGGGGCCAAGCGGGCCCGCGGCGTGTTCCTGCAATCGATCCAGCGGTCCGGGCATATGCTGCCGGTCACGCCCGCCACGGTGGTGCAGTACGGCGACCTGGTGACGCTGGTGGGGGCGGAACCGGAACTGTCCGAGGCCGGGGCGGCGCTGGGCAACGAGCTGCGTCGCAGCGGCGTGACCGACCTGGTGTTCCTGGCGTTCGGCATCCTGGCCGGGTTGCTGATAGGCAGCCTGAGTGCGCGCCTGTGGGGTATTCCGGTTTCTCTGGGCAGCGGTGGCGGCGCCCTGGTCAGCGGCCTGGTGTGCGGCTGGATCAACGCCAAGCGGCCCGCGCTGGGCCACATGCCCGACCATGCGGTGCAGTTGCTCAAGGATCTGGGGCTGGCGGTGTTCGTCGCCTGCGTCGGCCTGTCGGCGGGGCCCGAGGCCGTGTCGCTGATCCGCGAGCACGGTGCAGTGCTGCCCCTGATCGGGCTGCTGGTGTCCCTGGGGCCTGCCTGCCTGTCGCTGTGGGTCGGGCACAAGCTGCTCAAGATCGAAGGGCCGCTGCTGGTGGGGGCCATCGCCGGCCAGCACGTCAGTACGCCGGCCATCAGTGCGATCCTGGGGGCGAGCGGCAGCGCCGTGCCGTTGCTGGGCTATACCGTCACCTATGCGATCGCCAATGTGCTGCTGCCGGTGCTGGGGCCGATCATCGTGTCGCTGGCTTATCACCTGAGCTGAGGTCACTGCGGTGCGGTGACTTTGATGCGGCGATTCTGTCGCGGCGACTTTACCGGCCTCGCGCCCGCAAAGCGCGGTGGAGGGTTTAAGATCGGTTAGGGAAACCACCGAGACCGCCCATCGACCCGCGCCATGCGTGTCACCGAAGGCGGCGCCCCCCTGCACACCGCCGCGTCCGCCGTCACGGACGACAGGCTCATGGAGACACGATGCCCTACCTTACCCCTCTGCAGGATTTCCGCTTTGCGCTGAAAGAACTCGCCGGCCTGGACGACGTCCTGAAATTGCCCGGCTTCGAAGAGGTGACGCCCGACCTGGTGGACGCCATCCTGGAAGAAAACGGCCGCTTCGTCGAGCAGGCGATTGCGCCGCTGAACGTGCCGGGCGACACCCGGCCGCCCGTATGGAACGATGGGCACGTGACGGCGACGCCGGGCTACGCCCAAGGCTTCAAGGACTACGCGGCCGGAGGCTGGCAGGGCTTGCAGCATCCGCAGGCCTGGGGCGGGCAGGGGCTGCCCAAGCTGGTCGCCGCCGCGCCCGGCGAGAACATCCAGGCGGCCAGCCTGGCATTCTCGTTGTGTCCGATGCTGACCGACGGCGTGATCGAGGCCATCCTGACGGTGGGGTCCGACGAGCAGCGCAAGAAGTTCGTCCCCAATTTGATCGGCGGCAAGTGGACGGGCACCATGAACCTGACCGAGCCGCAGGCCGGTTCGGACCTGGCGCAAGTGGCCACGCGCGCCGTGCGCCAGGAAGACGGCAGCTTCCGGTTGTCCGGCCAGAAGATCTTCATCACTTACGGCGAGCACGACCTGGCCGAGAACATCATTCACCTGGTGCTGGCGCGCACGCCGGACGCCCCGCCGGGGGTCAAGGGCATTTCGCTGTTCATCGTGCCCAAGTTCCTGGTCGGCGCCGACGGCAGCCTGGGGGCGCGCAACGACGTCTGGTGCGCGTCGCTCGAGCACAAGCTGGGCATCCACGGCAGCCCCACGGCGGTGCTGCTGTACGGCTCGGGCAAGGGCGAGGTTGGCGAGGGCGCGGTGGGCTACCTGGTCGGCGAGCTCAACCGTGGGCTGGAATACATGTTCATCATGATGAACGCCGCCCGCTATTCGGTGGGGCAGCAGGGCATCGGCGTGTCCGAACGCGCCTACCAGCACGCGCTGGCCTATGCACGCGAGCGGGTGCAGGGGCGGGCAGTGGAAGGCTCGGCCGCGCCCGTCGCCATCGCACGCCACCCTGACGTGCAGCGCATGCTGCTGACCATGAAGGCGCTGACCGAGGCGGCGCGGGCCGTGTCCTACGTGACGGCGGCGGCGCACGACAAGGGCACGCACCATCCCGATCCCGAGCAGCGCGCCCGCAACCGGGCGTTCTACGAATACATGGTGCCCATCGTGAAGGGCTTTTCGACCGAGTCCGCCGTCGAGGTGGCGTCGCTGGGCATCCAGGTGCATGGCGGCATGGGCTACATCGAAGAGACCGGCGCGGCGCAGTTTTACCGCGATGCCCGCATCCTGCCCATCTATGAAGGCACCACCGCGATCCAGGCCAACGACCTGGTCAGCCGCAAGACCCAGCGCGACGCCGGCGCCACCGCCTTCGCCGCGATCTCGGCGATGCGCGAAACGTTGCGGGCGATCGAGGCCGAATCCTCGCGCGCTTCGGCGCCCGAGCGCGACGGGCTGCGTCTGTTGCGCGACAACCTGGACAGCGCCATCCAGGCCTACGAGGCCGGCGTGGAATTCATTCTTGAGCAATCGGCTGCAAACATCCGGGCCGTCTATTCCAGCAGCGTGCCTTACCTGATGTTGGCCGGCGTGGTGCATGGCGGCTGGCAGATGGCGCGCGCGGTGCTGGTCTGCCGCCGGCGCCTGGCCGGCGGCTCGACCGATCCGTTCCTTCGCGAGAAGCTGGCCACCGGATTGTTCTATGCGGCGCACATCCTGCCGCGCGCCCTGGCGCTGTCCGCCGCAGTGCGCGCCGGGGTGGTGGCGGACGCCTGCGGAGCCGCTGCGAATATTGCATAAGGTTATATGCCTTGCGTATTTCCCCCGCAACAGGTTTGATGGAAGAATCGTTTTCCGGGGCGGCCCTTGCCGCCGCTGAAACGATTTCCCGGCGGGTCCCGGGCCTGGAGGCCGGCCGGTTCCGTAAACCTGAATGCGCACGCAGGAGACACCATGAGTCATCTACGCCTGGGCGATACCGCCCCCGATTTCGAACAGGAATCCTCGGCCGGCCCGATCCGCTTCCATGAGTATCTGGGCAATAGCTGGGGTGTCCTTTTTTCGCATCCGGCCGACTTCACGCCGGTCTGCACGACCGAGCTGGGCTACACCGCCAAGCTGGCCGATGAATTCGCCAAGCGCAACGTGAAAGTGCTGGCCCTGTCCGTGGACGGCGCCGATTCGCACAGCAAGTGGATCGAAGACATCAACGACACGCAGTCCACCAAGGTCAACTTCCCGATCCTGGCCGACAAGGACCGCAAGGTGTCCGAGCTGTACGACATGATCCATCCGAACGCCAACGCCACCCTGACGGTGCGCTCGGTGTTCATCATCGACCCGAACAAGAAGGTCCGCCTGACCATCACGTACCCGGCCAGCACCGGCCGCAACTTCAACGAGATCCTGCGCGTCATCGATTCGCTGCAGCTGACCGACAGCCACAGCGTGGCCACGCCGGTCAACTGGGAAGACGGCGACGACGTGATCATCGTTCCGTCCCTGCAGGACGAAGCCGTGATCAAGCAGAAATTCCCCAAAGGCTACAAGGCCGTGCGTCCATACCTGCGCATTACGCCGCAACCGAATAAGTAAATAAGAAAATCGTGCGCAAGGCGGCCCGCGCCGCCTCGCCCGATTTCGGCGGGCAGCGCCCGTCGCGCCGCGTTTTCCCCTGGGAAAGCGCGGCTTTTTTGCTTTTTGGGGCCGCCACGCGCCGCCGCGCTATATGCCTGGGAGCGATGAGCAATCAAAGAATGATTCGTTCCGTTCAGAACAGGCCCCCGGCAAACTTGCTTCCACATTGCCAAACACGGGAAGGGAGCAAGGAATGTCTTTCAGGAAAGCGGGTTGGTTGGCCGCCTTGGCCGCAGTGACGGTGTCCTTTGCCGCGATCGCGCCGGCGCAGGCGCAGCAGAAGCAGACCCTGTTGAACGTGTCCTACGATCCGACGCGCGAGCTGTACCGCGCCATCGATGACGCCTTCATCAAGCAATACAAGGAAAAGGCCAACGTCGATCTGACGATTCGCCAGTCGCATGGCGGTTCGGGCCGCCAGGCGCGTTCGGTCATCGACGGGCTGGAAGCCGACGTGGTGACGCTGGCGCTGGCCTACGACATCGACGCCATCGCCGACCGCGGCCTGGTGCCCGAGAACTGGCAGGCGCGCCTGCCGCAGAACAGCTCGCCGTACACCTCGACCATCGTGTTCCTGGTGCGCAAAGGCAACCCCAAGCAGATCAAGGACTGGGACGACCTCATCAAGGACGGTGTGCAGGTGATCACGCCCAATCCGAAGACCTCGGGCGGCGCGCGCTGGAACTACCTGGCGGCCTGGGCGTACGCGCTGGAAAAGAACGGCGGCAGCGAAGAGAAGGCGCGCGCCTACGTCGGCGACCTGCTCAAGCACGTGCCGGTGCTGGATACCGGCGCCCGTGGCGCCACCACCACCTTCGTCGAGCGCGGCGTGGGCGACGTGCTGCTGGCCTGGGAAAACGAGGCCTTCCTGGCGCTCGAGGAACTGGGTCCGGACAAGTTCGACATCGTGGTGCCGTCGCTGTCCATCCTGGCCGAGCCGCCCGTGGCCATCGTCGACAAGATCGTCGACAAGAAGGGCACCCGCGCCGCGGCGCAGGCCTATCTTGAATTCCTGTACACGCCCGCCGCGCAGGAAATCATCGCCAAGAACTACTACCGCCCCATCGACAAGACGGTGGCCGCCAAGTACGAAAGCAAGTTCCCCAAGGTCAAGCTGGTGACCATCGACGACAAGATCTTCGGCGGCTGGCGCAAGGCGCAGAAGGACCACTTCAGCGACGGCGGCACGTTTGACCAGATCTACCAGCCGCAGAAGAAATAAGCGGACAACCAGCGGACGACGGCCATGACTTCAGCCTCGATTCCGACGGCAAAGGGCGCGCAGGCGCCTTTTGCCGTTCGGCGCAACAGCCCGGGCGTGCTGCCCGGTTTCGGCATTTCCATGGGCTACGCGGTGCTGTACCTGAGCGTGCTCGTGCTGATCCCCCTGGCGGCATTGCCCATCAAGAGCGCTTCGCTCGGTTGGCAGGGCTTCTGGGATGCGGTGACGGCGCCGCGCGTGGTGGCGTCGTATCAGTTGACCTTTGGCGCGTCGCTGTTGGCGGCGCTGGTGAATCTGGTGTTCGGCACCATCGTGGCCTGGGTGCTGGTGCGTTATCGCTTTCCCGGCAAGAAGATCCTGGACGCCCTGGTCGACCTGCCGTTCGCCTTGCCCACGGCGGTGGCCGGGATTGCGTTGACGGCGCTCTATTCCGAAAAAGGCTGGCTGGGCGCGCCGCTGGCCGAGTGGTTCGGCCTGAAGGTGGCGTTCACGCCGCTGGGCATCGTGATTGCGCTGATCTTCATCGGCGTGCCGTTCGTGGTGCGCACGGTGCAGCCAGTGCTGGAAGACGTCGAACGCGAGATCGAGGAAGCCGCGGCCAGCCTGGGCGCCGACCGCTGGCAGACCATCCGCCGCGTGCTGCTGCCCACGATCCTGCCGGCGCTGATGACCGGGTTCGCGCTGGCCTTTGCCCGCGCGGTGGGGGAGTACGGGTCGGTGGTGTTCATCGCCGGCAACATGCCGATGGTGTCCGAGATCACACCGCTTCTGATCATCGCCAAGCTGGAGCAGTTCGACTATGCCGGCGCTGCGGCGATTGCGACCGTGATGCTGGCGTTGTCCTTCGTGCTGCTCTTCGTCATCAATCTGCTGCAGGGCTGGCAGGCTCGCCGCGGCCAAGGGAGACAGGTATGAGCATTGCGGATCGTCCCGCCCATCTGACCGAGCCGCGCTGGGTGCGCGGCATTCTGCTGTTCCTGGCGCTGGGCTTCCTGGCGCTGTTCCTGCTGGTGCCGCTGGCCGCGGTGTTCGTCGAAGCCTTCCGCAAGGGGTGGCAACTGTATCTGGACGCCATCGTCGAGCCCGATGCCTGGTCGGCCATCAAGCTGACGTTGCTGGTGGCGGCCATTGCGTTGCCGGTGAACCTGGTGTTCGGCGTGGCCGCGGCCTGGGCCATCACCAAGTTCCAGTTTCGCGGCAAGCAGTTCCTGATCACCCTGATCGACCTGCCGTTTTCGGTGTCGCCGGTGGTGGCGGGACTGGTGTTCGTGCTGCTGTTCGGCACCCAGGGCTGGTTCGGCGGCTGGTTGCAGGACAACGACATCAAGATCGTCTACGCCGTGCCCGGCATCATCCTGGCCACCCTGTTCGTGACCTTTCCGTTCGTGGCGCGCGAACTGATTCCGCTGATGCAGGCACAGGGCAGCGAAGAAGAGCAGGCCGCGCTGACGCTGGGCGCCAGCGGCTGGCAGATCTTCTGGCGGGTGACGCTGCCCAACATCAAGTGGGGCCTGCTGTACGGCGCCATCCTCTGCAATGCGCGCGCCATGGGCGAGTTTGGCGCGGTGTCGGTCGTGTCTGGCCAGATCCGTGGCCTGACCAACACCATGACCCTGCACGTTGAGATTCTCTACAACGAATACCAGTACTCGGCGGCGTTTGCAGTGGCCTCGCTATTGGCGTTGCTGGCGCTGGTGACGCTGGTGGCCAAGAACGTGGTCGAGTGGCGCAACGCGCGCTATCTGCGGGCGGCGGAACTGCCGGTCGAATATCCCGGGCCCGTGACGGCCATCAAGCCGGCCGCCGCCTGACGCGGCTGGCCAGACGGAGACAAGCATGAGCATCGAAGTTCGCAACCTATCCAAGCGTTTCGGCCAGTTCCGGGCGCTGAACGACGTATCCCTGCACATCGAGACCGGCGAGCTGGTGGCGCTGCTGGGGCCTTCGGGCTGTGGCAAGACCACGTTGCTGCGCATCATCGCGGGCCTGGAATCGGCCGACGGCGGCAGCGTGCTGTTCGCC
This sequence comes from Achromobacter sp. FW305-C-28, assembly GCF_058783235.1. Lineage (NCBI taxonomy): Bacteria > Pseudomonadati > Pseudomonadota > Betaproteobacteria > Burkholderiales > Alcaligenaceae > Achromobacter > Achromobacter sp. FW305-C-28. The sequence continues at coordinate 752,108 of NZ_JBYSYL010000001.1, forward strand.
GGCGAAGACGCTACGTCGGTGGACGTACGCCAGCGCCAGGTGGGATTCGTGTTCCAGCATTACGCGCTGTTCAAACACATGACCGTGTTCGAGAACGTGGCCTTCGGCCTGCGGGTCAAGCACCGTTCGCAGCGGCCGTCGGAAGACCAGATCCAGCGCAAGGTGCACGATCTGCTGGGGCTGGTGCAGCTGGATTGGCTGGCGGACCGCTATCCGGCCCAGTTGTCGGGTGGCCAGCGCCAGCGCATCGCCTTGGCGCGCGCCTTGGCGGTCGAACCGCGCGTGCTGCTGCTGGATGAGCCGTTCGGCGCGCTTGACGCGAAGGTGCGCAAGGAACTGCGCCGCTGGCTGCGCCGGCTGCACGATGAACTGAATGTGGCCAGCGTGTTCGTCACGCATGACCAGGAAGAAGCGCTGGAAGTGGCCGACCGGGTGGTGCTGATGAACGCCGGCAAGATCGAGCAGGTGGGCACGCCGCGCGAAGTCTGGGAAGGCCCGGCCACGCCGTTCGTCTACGGCTTCCTGGGCGACGTGAACCAGTTGCAGGGCGTGGCCAGTCGCGGCGTCTGGGAAGGCGCAGGCCTGTCGCTGCCGGCGCCCGAATTGGCGCAGGCCGAGAACCAGCGCGCCACCGCCTATGTGCGGCCGCATGAATTCGATATCGAACGCTATCGCGCCGGCGGCGACGGCATCCCGGTGCGCCTGGCGCATGCTTACCTGGCCGGCCCCAGCGCCTACCTGGAACTGACTCGCCAGGATTCCGACGCCATTCTGGAAGCCGAAGTGCCCGAGCACCTGTACCGGGAACTGGGTCTGCAGGACGGCGAAACCCTGCTGGCGCGGCCGCGCCGGGCGCGCATTTTCGCGGTGCAATCATGACGACAACTGAACTGTCCCCGCAGGCCGCGCTGGATGCCGATCCGGCGCTGGCCGCCCGCTGGGCTGACCTGACGACCAGGCTGGCGGATATCCGCCAGCGCCATCCCGACGCCGCGCTGGCCTCGTCGCTGGCGGCCGAGGACATGGTGTTGACGCACGCCATCTACGACACCGGACTGGACCTCGAAGTCTTCACGCTGGACACCGGCCGCCTGCACACGGAAACGCTGGGCGTGCTGGACGCCGTGCGCGAGCGCTATGGCCGTGACATCACCGTGTACCGGCCGGTCGCCGACGCGGTCGAGCGCCACGTGGCCGAGCACGGCGCCTTTGCCTTCTATGAAAGCGTGGACCTGCGCAAAACCTGTTGCCAGATCCGCAAGGTCGAGCCGCTCAAGCGCGCGCTGGCCGGGCGGGGCGCCTGGATCACAGGCCAGCGGCGGGCGCAGTCGACCACGCGCGGCGAACTGCACCTGGAAGAAGACGACAAGACCTTCGGTCTCTACAAATTCAACCCGCTGGCCGACTGGAGCGAAGCGGACGTCTGGAGCGCCATCCGCGCCTTGGGCATTCCGTACAACCCGCTGCACGACCAGGGCTATCCGTCCATCGGCTGCGAACCCTGTACCCGCGCGATCCGTCCAGGCGAAGACCTGAGGGCGGGGCGGTGGTGGTGGGAATCGTCCGATTCCAAGGAATGCGGCCTGCATGCAGGCAACCGGGTCATCAGCGTCGTGCCGGCGCGTACGTGACGCCCGCCGCTCATCAGAAATCTGTTTTAGGGGAATACCTATGTCCGCAGTGATCCAACGCAGCCACCTGGACTGGCTGGAATCGGAAGCCATATTCATCATGCGCGAGGTGGCCGCGGAGAGCGAAAAGCCCGTGCTGCTGTTCTCGGGCGGTAAGGATTCGGTGGTGCTGCTGCGCCTGGCCGAGAAGGCCTTCCGCCCCGGACGCTTCCCGTTTCCGTTGATGCATATCGACACCGGCCACAACTTCGACGAGGTCATCGCCTTTCGCGATGCCCGCGCTGCCGAGCTGGGCGAAACGTTGATCGTGCGCAGCGTGGAAGACTCGATCAAGCGCGGCAGCGTGGTGCTGCGCCGCGAGACCGATTCGCGCAATGCCGCCCAGGCCGTGACGCTGCTGGAAGCCATCGAGGAATTCGGCTTTGACGCCTGCATCGGCGGCGCCCGCCGCGACGAGGAAAAGGCGCGCGCCAAGGAACGCATCTTCTCGTTCCGCGACGAGTTCGGCCAATGGGATCCCAAGGCCCAGCGCCCGGAACTGTGGAACCTGTTCAACACGCGAGTGCACCGCGGCGAGAACATGCGGGTGTTCCCGATCTCGAACTGGACCGAGCTGGACGTGTGGCAATACATCCAGCGCGAGCAGCTGGCCTTGCCGCCGATCTATTTCAGCCACGAGCGCGAGGTGGTCCGGCGCAAAGGCTTGCTGGTGCCGGTCACGCGCCTGACGCCGCCGCAGGACGGCGAGACGGTCGAGCGCCTGCCGGTGCGGTTCCGCACGGTGGGCGATATCTCGTGCACCTGCCCGGTGGCGTCCGACGCCGCCGACACCGCCGCCATCATCGCCGAGACGGCCGTGACCGACATCACCGAGCGCGGCGCCACGCGCATGGACGACCAGACTTCCGAGGCCTCGATGGAGCGCCGCAAGAAAGAAGGCTATTTCTGATTGCACGAGCGGCCGGCGCAGCGCCGGCCACAGGGGACGCACATGAATGCAGTAAACGATTCTTTTCTTTCGGGCGCCGGCACGGGCGTGCTGCGCCTGATCACGGCCGGTTCGGTCGACGACGGCAAATCGACGCTGATCGGCCGCCTGCTGTATGACAGCAAGGGCGTGTTTGCCGACCAGCTGGACGCGATCTCGCGCGCCAAGTACAAGCGCGTGGCCGAAGGCGGCATCGACTTCTCGCTGCTGACCGACGGCCTGGAGGCCGAGCGCGAGCAGGGCATCACGATCGACGTGGCCTACCGCTACTTCTCGACGCCGGCGCGCAAGTTCATCATCGCGGATGCGCCAGGCCACGAGCAGTACACCCGCAACATGGTGACGGGCGCGTCCACGGCGGACGTGGCGGTGATCCTGATCGACGCCACCCGCGCTGCCGATGGCAAGCTCTTGCCGCAGACCAAGCGCCACAGCACCATCGCTCGCCTGCTGGGCATCCGCCACATCGTGGTGGCGGTCAACAAGATGGACCTGGCGGACTGGGACCGCGCGGTGTTCGAGCGTATCCGCGACGCGTATGCCGACCTGGCGGGAAAATTGGGCATCACGCACTTCGACGCGCTGCCGCTGTCGGCGCTGAACGGCGACAACGTGGTGACGCTGTCGGACAAGACGCCCTGGTACACGGGGCAGCCGCTGCTGACGTTGCTGGAATCGCTGGACCTGTCCGGCGATGGCCGCAGCGGCCCGCTGCGCTTTCCGGTGCAATGGGTGGCGCGCCACGATGGTGACCGCAAGGAAGACTTCCGCGGCTATGCCGGCCGCATCGCCAGCGGCGTGCTGCGCCCGGGCGACGAGGTCACGGTGCAGCCGTCGGGCGTGACGGCGCGCGTGCGCGAAGTGCGCGTGTTCGACCGCGTGCTGGATGAAGCGGTGGCCGGCGATTCAGTGACGCTGGTGCTGGACCGCGATGTCGACGTGTCGCGCGGCGACGTGATCGTGCATGCAAACGCGCAAGCGCAGGTCGCGCGCGAGTTCGAAGCCGAGCTGTGCTGGCTCGATACGCAGCCGCTGAACCCCGCGCGCAAGTACTTGCTCAAGCACGGCACGCGACTGACGTCGGCGAAGATCCGCGCGGTGCTGTCGCATCGCGATATCCACGAACTGCAGGAAGTGCAGAACACGGAAGGCACGCTGCGCATGAACGACATTGGTCGCGTCACCTTCACCACGCGTGAAGCGCTGGCGGTCGATCGATACGATGATGTCGCAGCCACCGGCGCGTTCATTTTGATCGACGAGGCCACGCACCAGACGGCGGCGGCGGGCATGCTTCGGTAAACCGCAAGCGGGCCGCGAAACAACACCCCTTTGCTCCCCCAAATGAGGTGTTGTTTTTATTCCAAACCCAATGCTGGCGCGGGTTTCCGGGCGATATCGCAAGATGGAATCGAATTGTCCGGACGGCGTCTTCGTCTTGCGGTAAAGTGGGGCTGTCTTACGAAAAGGCTTTTGGTGCTTGTCAAAACCACTGTGTTTTTGTACAGTAGTTTTCATGGCACGCACCGATCATTCTTTTCCCGCCGGTTCTGGGTCCCCGGCTGCCGCCCCCGCCGCCTTGCGCGGTCGGGGTGCGGTTACTAATATTCGGCATCGCTTTCAGCGCGATGATCGCGTGCAGGTCGACGACGGCTGGTCCGCTTCGGGTCTCCCGGCTGATTTCGTCGATGCTGTCCCCGATATTTCCCCCAAAGTCATTCCCATCCTGCCCGACGCCCGACTGGCGCCCGCGGCCCCCAAGACAACCGTCACGGCCGAAGAAGCCCGCAAGATACTGTCGCGCAACGATTCGCCCGACATTCCCTTCGACGTCGCGGTCAACCCGTACCGGGGATGCGAACATGGCTGCGTCTACTGCTATGCCCGGCCCACGCATTCCTACCTGGGCTATTCCCCCGGCCTGGACTTCGAAACCCGCCTGGTGGCCAAGGCCAATGCGGTCCAGGCGCTGCGGGCCGAAATCAGCCGGCCGGGTTACAAGCCATCGCCCATCAATATCGGGTCGGCCACCGACGCTTACCAGCCCATCGAACGCGATTGGCGCCTGACGCGCGGCATGCTCGAACTGATGCTGGAAACCCGGCACCCGGTCACCATTGTCACCAAGAACGCCCTGGTCGCCCGCGACCTGGATCTCCTGGCCGCGCTGGCCGAGCAGAAGCTGGTGGTGGTCTACATGAGCATCACCACGCTGGATGCCGGCATGGCCCGCACGCTGGAACCGCGCGCGGCCGCGCCCTGGCGTCGCCTGGAAGCCGTGCGTAATCTCACGACCGCCGGCGTGCCGGTAGGGGTGCTGGTGGCGCCCGTTATCCCGTTCATCAACGACGACGCCCTGGAACACATCCTGCAGGAATCCAAGGCGGCCGGCGCGCACTATGCCAGCTACACCGTCATCCGGTTGCCCTGGGAAGTCAAAACCCTGTTCGAAGACTGGCTCAACGCTCATTACCCGGATCGCGCCCAGCGCGTGCTGCATCGCATCGAAGACCTGCGCAATGGCCGCCGCAACGATCCCAACTTCGGTTCGCGCATGCGCGGCACCGGCATCTGGGCCGATCTGCTGCGCCAGCGGTTCGCGGTCGCCACGCGCAAGCTGGGCTTGAACCGCCAGCGCCTGGCGCTGGATGCCGGCCGTTTCCAGCCGCCCTTGGCTGCCGGTGGGGCCGAGTCCTTGTTTTCTGCGGCCGCAGGTGCGGCCCCCGTTTCCCTATCCCCGGTTGGCGCGAAAGCGTCTTCAGGGGTCCCTTTTTCCGGCACCCCGTCCGGTGTCACGCCCAGCCCCTCACCGACGGCCGGCGCCTTCGGGCGCGGCGAACGCCAATGGCGCACCGTTGCTGCCGGGCAGTTGTCCTTGTTTGACTGACCTCATGGCGCCGGACGGCCCTTGTCGTCCGCTCGACCTTGTTGTCCGCCCGAGTCCGTTGCTGTTGCCCGTCGATTCTGACTGTCGTTTTTACCGCGCTACCAAGGAGTTCCTATGAACACCGCTCAACTCTCCGTCCTGCCGGACGATCTTGCCGCCGTATCGCTGACCCCGTTGCGCCGCGCCGTGCAACGTGTCCGTACGTTCGGCGCCCGTTTCAGCGAACTGGCCATGCCCTGGTCGGCAGCGCCCGGGGCGCGGGGGCAGGCGATGGACCTGACGCTGGGGGCGGGCGGCGTAGCGTCGTCCGGGACGGCCGCGGCCGATACCGGCAAGGGCAGCCGCTCCGGCACCCGGCCGGGCAAGTGGCCGTTTCCGCCGGCCGCGACCGATGTGGCGGCGCCCGCTGCCAGCCACGTCGTGCGCGGCCCGCGCGAACGCAGCCTGGGCAACGCCACGGTCGAGCCGGTGTCCGATCAGGTCAGCGTCAAGAGCATGGTGGTGGATGTGGTGCTGGTGCTGGCCTGGGGCGCGATGATCCCCGCGCTGATGTGGCTGGGCGCCGCCGGCGGATTCTGACGCTCGCCGGGTCAGGTCGACCCCAGCAGTACCACGCCGGCCAGGATCGCCAGGCAACCGGCCAGCCGGCCCGGGCCCACTTTCTCGCGCAAGAGGAACATGCCGGCCAGGGTGCCCAGCATCATCGACATTTCCCGGGCGGGGGCCACGAGGCTGAGCGGCGCGCCGTTGCGCAAGGCATACAGCACCAGGATGTACCCCAGCGGCGACAGCAGGCCTACCGCCAGCGCCAGGTGCCAGTGGCCGCGCATGGATTCCCAGGCCTGGGTGCGTCGGCGCAGCATGTGGGGCGTCATCATGGTGGTGCGGGTTACGCAGGTGAACCAGTCGAACAGCACCGGGCTGATCAACAGTACCTTCACGCCGTAGGCGTCCACGACGGTGTAGGCGGCGATGAACAGACCGATCACCATGCCCCAGCGCACGCCCACCCAGGCCTGGGCGTTGCGGAAAATCGACAGCCGTCCCTGGGTGGCGATCAACAGCACCCCGATCACCACGCACAGCATGCCGGCAATGCCGGTGCCGGTGGCGGGTTCGCGCAGCAGCAGAAAGGCGCCGGTGGTCGAGAGCAGGGGGCCGGTTCCCCGTGCAATGGGGTACACCACCGACAGGTCCGCCACCTGGTAGCCGCGTTGCAGGCACAGGCTGTATCCCAGGTGCAACAGGCTGGACGTCAGAATCGCCGCCACCACGGGCCAGGTCCATGTCATGCCGTCATGCAGCAGCACCCAGATCACCCAGGGGGCATACAGCACCGAGGCGCACAGCCCGTAGGCAAACACGAAGGGAGCGCCCACCATGGCCGCGCGCTTGGCGAGGAGATTCCACGTTGCGTGGGCCATCGCCGCCAGGACGACCAATATCAGGGACGAATACGACATGGGGAAAGACAGCGTCTTGTGACGTGTTTGTTACAGGAACTGCTAGGGTACCGCAAAGCGGTGGGGAGGCCGCCATGTTACCTGACGCTCCGGGCAAATTTTGGTGTAGAATCATTGGTTTGCCAAATCTCATCCTCTGCTTGCGGTACATGGTCACTGGGTTCCAGCAGGATTCCAACGACCCGATCAACACTAAAACGACATTGACTGGCAAAGCGTTTTTAGTCCGCAAGGCACGATGATCTAGGAGTTCTCATGAACCTTATCGCTATCCTGGAACAGGAAGAGATTGCCCGTCTGACCGGCGGCCAAGCCAAGCCTGAATTTGCTCCCGGTGACACCGTCATCGTGAGCGTGAACGTCGTTGAAGGCACCCGCAAGCGCGTGCAGGCCTTCGAAGGCGTCGTGATCGCCAAGCGCAACCGCGGCCTGAACTCCGCGTTCACCGTGCGCAAGATTTCGTCGGGTGAAGCCGTGGAACGTACGTTCCAGCTGTACTCGCCGCAAATCGCCGGCATCGAAGTCAAGCGCCGCGGCGACGTGCGCCGCGCCAAGCTGTACTACCTGCGCAACCGCTCGGGCAAGTCGGCACGTATCAAGGAAAAGCTGGTCAGCAAGCAAGCCTCGGCGGCTTGATCGCTTATCGGCACACGGCCCTACCAGTGTCGGACGCACACGCCATCCAGCGTTTTCGTTCGGCACGGGTTTCCGGGTTAAAAAGGCACCTGCGAGGGTGCCTTTTTCTTTTTGAAAAGCCGAATGTCTGATTCCTCGTCTTCTGCTCGGCCCAGGCGGCCGCTGGCGCGTCCCGGATTCGATCCGGCGTCGCAGCCATGGGTTGTCGCCAACGATTCCCTGCCCGCGGTGCCTGCCAATCTGCTGACGCCCGACTTGCTGCGCGGCACGCTCAGCCAGCCGTCCACCTGGACCCTGGAACTGTCGCGCGATAACGATCTGCGCTATCCCGGCCGCGAAGGCGTGCCGGTGCCGGCAGCGGTGCTGATTCCGCTGGTGACGCGCAGCGATGGCGTGCACATCATGCTGACCCAGCGCGCCGCGCACCTGCACGATCATGCGGGCCAGGTCAGCTTTCCCGGTGGCCGCATCGAGACCAGCGATGCCACGCCGATTGCCGCGGCGCTGCGCGAGGCGCAGGAAGAAACCGGCTTGCCCGCCAACCACGTCGAAGTGCTGGGCAGCATGCCGCCCTACCTGACGGCCACGGGTTTTTCGATCATTCCGGTGGTGTCGCTGGTCACGCCCGGCTTCCAGCTGGCGCCTGATGCGTTCGAGGTGGCCGAGGTGTTCGAGGTGCCGCTGTCGTTCCTGATGGATCCGGCCAACCACCGCCTGTACGAGGCGCGGCTGGACGATGGCCGGGTACGCCACTACTACGGCATGCCCTACGGCCGGCACTTTATCTGGGGCGCCACGGCCGGCATGTTGCGCAACCTGTACCACTTGCTGCGCAACGGCTTTCAGCCGCGCTGATTCCTAGTACCGCTGCTGGCCCGCCAGGTTTTCTTCCAGGATGCGCTGGTACAGCGCATAGCGGGCCGGGTCGATCTTGCCCGCCTGCAATGCCGCGACCACGCCGCAGCCCGGCTCGTGGCGGTGGGTGCAGTTGTAGAACCGGCAGGATTCGATCGGCTGGGTGAATTCGGGAAAGCCGCGGATGATGTCTTCGCGGGTCAGGTGCTGCAGCCCGAAGGCCTGGAACCCGGGCGAATCGATCAGGTCGCCACCGGGCGCCGGCAGGTGATACAGGCGGGTGCTGGTGGTGGTGTGCTTGCCCATGTCCAGCGCCGTGGAGTGTTCGCGCGTGGCGGCCAGGGCGTCGGGGATCAGGGCGTTCAGCAGCGTGGACTTGCCCATGCCGCTTTGCCCCAGCAGCAGGTTGGTGCGGCCCGCCAGGCGCGGGGCCAGCACGGTATGCACCTTTTCGGGTTCCAGGGCACTCAGTTCGACGATGTCCACGCCCAGCGCGGCGATGGGTGCCAGGCGCGCGCGGGCGGCGGGCAGGGCGTCGACGAGGTCGGTCTTGTTCAGGATGATCAGCGGCGCGATGCCGGCGCTCCAGGCGCCGGCCAGCGCACGGCCAGTCAGGTCGTCGGAGAACGTGGGTTGCACCGCGACGACGATCAGCAGTTGGTCGACATTGGACGCAAATTGCTTGGAGCGCATTTCGTCTGACCGGTACAGCAGGTTGCGCCGCGGCAGGATGGCGTCGATGGCGCCTTCGTCCTGCCCCTGCGGCGTGATGCGGACCCGGTCGCCGACGGCCGCGCCGGCCTTCTTGCCCCGCGGGAAGCACTTGCGCAGGCTGCCGTCGGCCAGTTCTACCGTGTAGTGGCGGCCGTGGGCCGCGATGATGCGGCCTTCGTTGGCGGCATTGGCAGGCGCGCTGTCTTGCGGCGCGTTGGCGAAGGTGGCCTTGGAGCGGTCGGACAGGCTCATGCCGCGGGCGCCATCAGGTGGCGGATGCGCACGGCGGCGGGGGGATGGCTATCGTAGAAGGCGGAGTGCACGGGATCGGGTGTCAGGGTGGCGGCGTTGTCGTCGTAGAGCTTGACCAGGGCGGATACCAGGCGGTCGGGCGAGCTTTGCTCGGCCGCGTAGCGGTCGGCTTCGAATTCGTCGCGGCGCGAATACCAGCTGGCCAGCGGCGTGAAGATGAAGGTGAAGACCGGGATGGCCAGGAAGAACAGCAATAGCGCCATGGCATCGTTGCGGCCGCCCAATTGCGGCAGCACACCCAGCCCTTCGTAGAACCACGGCTGTTGCGCCACCCAACCCAGGATGGCGAAAAAGCCCAGCGCGGCGGCGAAGCTGAACAGGATGCGCTTGATGATGTGGCGCTTGGCGAAATGGCCCAGTTCGTGGGCCAGCACGGCTTCGATTTCGTCGGCGTTCAGGCGGGCCAGCAAGGTGTCGAAGAACACGATGCGGCGCGAGCGGCCAAAGCCGGTGAAATAGGCGTTGCCGTGGGCCGAGCGGCGCGAACCGTCCATGACGAAAAGGCCGTTCAGCGCAAAGCCGCAGCGCTGCGCCAGGCGCTGGATGCGTCCGGCGAGTTCGGGGTCGGACAGTGGCGTGAACTTGTTGAACAGCGGCGCGATGAACATCGGGTAGATGATCAGCAGCGCCAGGTTGAAGGCGGTCCAGAGCGCCCAGGCCCAGACCCACCAGTATTGCCCGGCGCTGCCCATCAGCCAGAGCACCGCGGCGGCCAGCGGCAGGCCCAGGGCGGCTGCGACCAGCAGGCCCTTGAAGGCGTCGGACAGGAACAGTTCGGGCGTCATGCGGTTGAAGCCGAAACGGGCTTCGAGCTTGAACTGCCGCCACAACGTGAAGGGCAGGCCCAGCAGGCCGAGCAGCAGCGCCACGGCAACCAGCAATAGCATCTGGCGCAGGAAATCATTGCTGGTAAGCTGGCCTACCAGCAGATCGATCGCCTGCAATCCGCCCATCAGCGTCAGGCATACCAGCAGGATGGCGTCGTAGGTGCGCTCGAGCATGCCCAGCTTGACGCGCGCCACCGTGTAGTCGGCCGCTCGCTGATGGCTGGCCAGGCCGATACGATGCGAGAATTCGGGCGGTACCTGGTCGCGGTTGCGGGCCACGTGGCGGATCTGCCGGGTGGCCAGCCACATGCGCACGGCGATATCGGTCAGCAGGAAGGCAACGAACAGCAGTGTGAACATGGGCAATGCGGCAGGCTCAAGTAGGTATGTGCGAAAATCGCGTGTTTTATAGGCAAATTATATGGCTGTGAACGAAAACCGCCTGGTCTGGCTCGACATGGAAATGACCGGCCTGGACCCTGAAAAAGAACGCATCATCGAGGTCGCCGTGGTGGTGACCGAGGCCGACCTGACCGTGGTCGCCGAAGGCCCCGTGCTGGTGGTGCACCAGTCCGACAGCCAACTCGACGCCATGGACAACTGGAACAAGTCCACCCATGGCAAGAGCGGCCTGATCGACAAGGTGCGCGCGTCGACGATTTCCGAATCGCAAGCAGAGGATACGCTGTTGGCGTTTCTTGCGCAGCACGTGCCGGCGGGCAAATCGCCCTTGTGCGGCAATACCATCAGCCAGGACCGCCGGTTCATGTTTGCTTACATGCCGCGCCTGGAACAGTTCTTCCATTACCGCAACCTGGACGTCAGCACGCTGAAGGAATTGGCGCGTCGCTGGGCCCCCGCGGTATACAAGGGCTTCGAGAAGAAAAGCCGCCACGAAGCGCTGGCCGACATCTACGAATCCATCGACGAACTCAAGTACTACCGCGAGCACTTCCTCAAGGTGTAAGCGCCATGGCGTCCTTTCCCGTTGCCCAGATACGCCAGGCCGAACGGCTGGCCTTGGCGCAGGGGCGGGAACTGATGCCGATCGCGGGCGCCGCCGCCGCCGATTTCATCGCGTCGCGGTTTGCGCCGCCCGCCCGGGTGCTGGCCGTGGCCGGCCCGGGCAACAACGGCGGCGATGCGCTCACCGCGGCCACGCGGCTCAAGGCGCTTGGCTACGCGGTCGACCTCTATCTGCCGTCCGGGCCCGAAGCATTGCCGCCCGATGCCTCCCGCGCCTGGCTCTGCTGGCACGAGGCGGGCGGCGCTTCGCTTGGCGCCTTGCCTGACCTCGACGGTTACGCCGTTGTCATCGACGGCCTGTTCGGTATCGGCCTGAATCGTCCCCTGGAAGCATCCTGGCAGGTCCTGATCGACCGCCTCAACAGCGGCGCCGTGCCCGTGTTGGCGCTGGACGTGCCCAGCGGCATCGACGCGGATACCGGCCAGGCGCTGGGCCGCCCCGTGCGCGCCCGCTGGACGCTGAGTTTCATTGCGATGGCGCGGGGGCTGGAGGCGCCTGGCGAGGGCCGCGAGGCCGCCGGCGAATGCCATGTGCATGCCCTGGGCGTGGCGATGCCGCCGCCCGCGGCCACGGGCTGACCCGCTGCTGCTTGCGCGCGCCAGTCAGGCGGCGGGCGGTCGTCCGCCGAAGCGCGACTCGCCTTCGGCCGTCAACGGCGTATAGCGGTCGTTGTCCTTGCCCGCCAGGGCGTCCAGGTGCGCTTCCGAGGCATCGAAGACCCGCCAGTAGATGCGCCCGCACAACTCACGCGCCGCGTGGCCCGGCCAGTTGTCCGGCAGCATGGGCGTGGGCAATTGAGGGTCGTGCAGAACGATCCGGCGCCAGCTGTGCAGCAGCAGCACCCGGGCGATGAACGCCTCGGCGGGCGCCGGGGCGTCTTCCAGCAATTTTTCCAGCGGACCGAAATTCTTGATGAATTGCCGGTATTGCTCGGCCACGTCGTCCAGGTTCCAGCATTGCGAGGCCAGGCTGGCGATGGGCAGGCCGCCCGCGCCGGCCAGGTCCCGCGCCGACAGCACCAGGGCGCGGTCGGGAATGCCCAGCTTTTCCAGGATTTCGTGGGCCGCGCGGGCCTCGGTGTGTGGATGGGCGAACAGGCCCGGCGCGATCATGCCGAAGCCTTCCCAGACCAATTCACGGCGCAGCTCGGCCCGCTCGGCCAGGCCATTACCGGTGCGCGGCAGGGCCACCAGCGTCCATTCCCCGTTCCAGTCGCGCGGCGCACCCTCGTAGATGCGCTGCGAGGCGTGCGCGGTATGGCGCGCGCCGTGTTCGGAAATCAGGTAGAGGCTGCGCCGGCCATGGCGTTCGGATTGCAGCCAGTTCTGCGCCACCAGCCGGAACACGCTGGTGCGCAGCAGGCGCTCGTTGATCCCCAGGGGGGCCAGCAGTTCGATCAGGTCGCCCAGCCAGATGGCGCCGCCATGCAGCGTCAGCGCGTCTCCCAGCAGGCTCACGCACAGGGATTTGGCCCGCGGCGGATCGTTCTTGATCAGGCGTGACAGGTAACGGTCCAGGGGTGACTGAGGGTTTGCCATAAGGGGGGCCGGGGACGGCCGGTATCGGGATCCTCGATATGATACATAAATCCAATGTGATACAGATTTGAGTTTGACAATGGTTTTTTTGTATTAAATAATCCACCTATGACATGACGGCACTGCGCGACGTTTGCTTTGCGTTTGCGCAACCCGTCTCAAGGAGACAACCATGTACGCTCAACTCGTCGAAACCGGCGTCAAGCAGGTCAAGACCGCGGACCAGCTCGAAGGCCCGGAACAGACGTTCCAGCGCCGCATCGACGATGGCGTGCGGATCGAGGCCAAGGACTGGATGCCCGAGGCCTACCGCAAGACGCTGGTGCGCCAGATCTCGCAGCACGCGCACTCTGAAATCGTCGGCATGCTGCCCGAAGGCAACTGGATCACCCGTGCGCCGTCGCTCAAGCGCAAGGCCATCCTTCTGGCCAAGGTGCAGGACGAAGCTGGCCACGGGCTGTATCTGTACAGCGCCGCTGAAACCCTGGGCGTGTCGCGCGACGACCTGATCGACGACCTGCATGCCGGCCGCGCCAAGTACTCCAGCATCTTCAATTACCCTACGCTCAGCTGGGCCGACATCGGCATGATCGGCTGGCTGGTCGACGGCTCGGCCATCATCAACCAGATTCCGCTGTGCCGCTGTTCCTATGGCCCGTACGCGCGGGCCATGGTGCGCGTCTGTAAGGAAGAGTCCTTCCACCAGCGCCAGGGCTACGACCTGCTGATGCAGATGTGCCTGCACGGCACGCCCGAACAGAAGGCGATGGTGCAGGACTCCCTGAACCGCTGGTGGTGGCCGGCGCTGATGATGTTCGGCCCGTCCGATGCCGACTCGCCCAACAGCGCCCAGTCGATGGCCTGGAAGATCAAGCTCTTCTCCAACGACGAACTGCGCCAGAAGATGGTTGACCAGACCGTGCCGCAGGCCGAATTCCTGGGCCTGACCGTGCCGGATCCCGAGCTGAAGTGGAACGCCGAACGCGGCCACTACGACTTCGGCGAAATCGACTGGTCCGAGTTCTATGCGGTGCTCAAGGGCAACGGACCCTGCAACCGCGAGCGCCTGGCCGCGCGCGTCAAGGCGCACGAAGACGGCGCCTGGGTGCGTGACGCGCTGGTCGCCTACGCCGACAAGCAGGCCGAACGCAAGGCCGCCTGAAACGGGCCGGGCCCGGTCCGGCCACTCCATCACTTATTCATACCCGGGCGCGGCGCGTCCGGCATTCAAGGATATCCATCATGAGCAAAGACTGGCCTCTGTGGGAAGTGTTCATCCGCAGCCAGCACGGCCTGGCGCACAAGCACGTGGGCAGCCTGCATGCCCCCGATGCGGAAATGGCGATCAACCACGCCCGCGACGTCTACACCCGCCGCAACGAAGGTCTGAGCATCTGGGTCGTGCGCGCCGCCGACATCTCGGCCAGCAGCCCCGGCGACAAGGATCCGTTGTTCGAGCCGGCCAACAGCAAGGTCTACCGGCATCCGACGTTTTTCCCGATGCCCGAAGAAATCAAGCACATGTAAGACGGCGGGGGAGACATGGACAAGACTTTCTTTGAATACCTGCTGCGCCTGGGCGATAGCTCGCTGATCCTGTCGCAGCGCCTGGGCGCCTGGACCGGGCACGGCCCCATCCTGGAAGAAGACCTGGCGCTGACCAATACCGCGCTGGACCTGCTGGGCCAGGCCCGCATGTGGCTGACGCTGGCCGGCGAAGTCGAAGGCGCCGGGCGCGACGAAGACGCGCTGGCCTACCTGCGCGACGCCCACCAGTTCCACAACCCGCTGCTGGTCGAACGGCCCAACGGCAACTACGCCGACACCATGGCGCGCCAGTTCCTGTTCGACGTGTGGCATTACTTCCTGCTGCAGCGCCTGGCCGAATCGTCCGACGAGCGCGTGGCCGCCATTGCCGCCAAGTCGATCAAAGAGGTCACCTACCACGTGCGGCGCTCGTCCGACATGGTGGTGCGCCTGGGCGACGGCACCGAGGTCAGTCATGCCCGCATGCAGGCGGCCATCGATGACGCGTGGCGTTTCACCGGCGAACTGTTCGCCGACGATGCGATCGACCAGGAGATGGCCGCGCGCGGCATCGGCTGTGAACTGGCGGCCCTGCGCGGCCCCTGGGACCAGCACGTGCGTGACGTGTTGCAGGAAGCCACCCTGACGGTACCCGACGCCGCGGCCGCGGACCACCTGGCGTATCGAGGCGGCCGGCAAGGCAAGCACACCGAAGAGCTGGGCTACGTGCTGGCCGAGATGCAATTCCTGCCGCGCGCCTATCCGGGAGCCACCTGGTGAACGCGCTGGCGCCCGTGTCCATCGACCAGGTCTATGCCTGGCTGCAGGAGGTCCCCGATCCGGAGATCCCCGTGCTGTCGGTGGTCGACCTGGGCGTGGTGCGCGAGGTGTCCTGGGACGGCGAGGCCTGCGTGGTCGTCATCACGCCCACGTACTCCGGCTGCCCGGCGATGCGTGAAATCACCGAGGACATCCGCCAGGTCCTGGCGCGCCACGGCATCGCCGAGGTCCGTGTCGAGACCCGCCTGTCGCCGGCCTGGACCACCGACTGGATGAGCGAAAAAGGGCGCGCCGCGCTCAAGGGCTACGGCATCGCCGCGCCCGCGCAGCAGGCCATCGATATCTCGGGCATCAGCCGGCGCGCCGCCGGTCCGGCCATCGAGTGCCCGCGCTGCGGTTCGCGCGATACGCGCCTGGTCAGCAATTTCGGCTCGACGTCGTGCAAGGCGCTGTATCGCTGCGTTGCCTGCCGCGAGCCCTTCGATTATTTCAAGACTCACTGAGCGTGGTTTCCCATGAGCCTGAACCAATTCCATTCCCTGAAGGTGGCCTCGGTGGCGCGCAACACGCGCGACGCGGTGGTCGTCACCTTTGACCTGCCCGACACGCTGGCCGACGAATTCGCCTTCCTGCCCGGGCAATACCTGACGCTGCGCACGCAATTGAACGGCGAAGAACTGCGCCGTTCGTATTCGATCTGTTCGGCGCCGCGCGACAAGCTCTTGCGCGTGGCCATCAAGAAGGTTGACGAAGGCGCGTTTTCCAGCTGGGCCAACCATGAACTGCAACCGGGCCAGACGCTGGAAGTGATGGCGCCGGCGGGCAACTTCACCGTCGACTTTTCGCCCGAGAACGCCCGCCACTACGTGGCATTCGCGGTAGGCAGCGGCATCACGCCGGTGTTCTCGCTGGTCAAGACCGCGCTGTCGACCGAGCCCGACAGCAAATTCACGCTGTTCTTCGGCAACCGCGCGTCTTCGGCCGTGCTGTTTCGCGAAGAAATCGAAGACCTGAAGAACCTGTACATGGAACGGTTCTCGCTGGTCTATGTGATGAGCCGCGAAACCCAGGACATCGAACTCTTCAACGGCCGCCTGGATGGCGACAAGGTCGACCAGCTGATGTCGGCCTGGATGAGCCCCGAGGATATCGATTACGCTTTTGTGTGCGGTCCGCAGACCATGACCGAAAGCGTGGTCGAGCGCCTGCAGGCTCGCGGCATCCCGAAGGCGAACATCAAGTTTGAGCTGTTCGGCGCGCCCAAGGGCCCGCGGGCGCTGCGCACCGGGCAGGAAGCCCGCCAGGCCCCCGGCAAGGGGCAGTGCGAGGTGACCGTGGTGCAGGACGGCCACAGCCGCAAGTTCGTCATCGACAAGAACAAGGACAGCGTGCTGGATTCGGCGCTGGCGCAAGGTATCGAGCTGCCGTATTCGTGCAAGGGCGGGGTGTGTTCCACCTGCCGCTGCAAGGTGGTGGAAGGCGAAGTCGACATGGATGCCAACTTCGCCCTCGAAGATTACGAGGTGGCCCGGGGCTTCATCCTGAGCTGCCAGAGCTTTCCGGTCAGCGACCGCCTGGTCATCGATTTCGACCAGGAAACCTGACCGCCGCGAGACAAGTCATCGGTTCCGGCCGGTCTGGCCGGGCAGAGAATATTCAATATTTGGAGAGACGCAGTGTCCCAGAAATTCTTCGAACGCCATCAAGCCCTGCTGGAACAGGCCCTGGCCGCCGCCTCGCTGCGCGGCTACTGGAGCCCGTTTGCCGAATCCCCCAGCCCCCGCAACTACGGCGAAACCGCCAACGATGACGGCCGCGCCGCCTTCGAAGCGTTGCAGGGCAAACCGTTTCCGCTGACGCAGCACGATGCCGACGGCACCGTGGGCGGCGAAAAGTCCCCCTATGGTTTCGACCTGGGCATCACCTATCCCCACATGCCGGCCCCCAAGCTGGTTGCCGCGGCCAAGCGCGCGCTGGCCGATTGGCGCCGTGCAGGCCCGCAGGCCTGGGTGGGCGTGTCGCTCGAGATCCTGGCCCGCCTGAACAAGCTCAGCTTCGAGATGGCCTACGCGGTGCAGCACACCACCGGCCAGGGTTTCATGATGGCCTTCCAGGCCGGCGGCCCGCACGCGCAGGATCGCGGCTTTGAAGCCGTGGCGTATGCCTGGCAGGAAATGTCGCGCATTCCCGGCGTGGCCATCTGGGAAAAGCCGCAGGGCAAGAACGAGCCGATCCGCATGGAAAAGCA
The DNA here is from genome assembly GCF_058783235.1 of Achromobacter sp. FW305-C-28. Taxonomy (NCBI): domain Bacteria; kingdom Pseudomonadati; phylum Pseudomonadota; class Betaproteobacteria; order Burkholderiales; family Alcaligenaceae; genus Achromobacter; species Achromobacter sp. FW305-C-28. The sequence goes on from NZ_JBYSYL010000001.1 coordinate 769,541, forward strand.
CTTTACCGTGGTGCCGCGCGGCGTGGCCCTGGTGATCGGCTGCTCGACCTTCCCGACCTGGAACGGCTACCCCGGCCTGTTCGCCAGCCTGGCCACCGGCAACACCGTTATCGTCAAGCCGCACCCGGGCGCGATCCTGCCGCTGGCGCTCACCGTGAAGGTGGCGCGCGAAGTGCTGCAGGAAGCCGGTTTCGATCCCGATGTGGTGCAACTGGCCGCGCATGCCGCCGACGAAGACACCGCCCGTCAACTGGCACTGGACCCGGCCGTCAAGATCATCGACTTCACCGGCAGCACCGCCAACGGCGACTGGCTCGAGAACAACGCCCGCCAGGCGCTGGTCTACACCGAGAAGGCCGGCGTCAACCAGGTCATCATCGACTCCGCAGCCGACCTGAAGGGCGTGGCGCGCAACCTGGCGTTCTCGCTGGCCCTTTATTCGGGCCAGATGTGCACGGCGCCGCAGAACATCTACGTGCCGCGCGACGGCATCCAGACGCCCGAAGGCCGGGTCAGCTTCGATGAGGTCGCCGCCGCCCTGGGCGCCGCGGTAGACAAGCTGGGCGCCGACGCCGCCAAGGCCGTGGAATTGACCGGCGCGATCCAGAACGAAGGCATCGTGGAACGCATCGAAAAGGCCCGTGCGCTGGGCATGCCCGTGGTGGCCGACAGCCGCACGCTGGTACACCCGCAGTTCGAGAACGCCCGCGTGCGCACGCCGCTGGTGCTGCGCACCGAAGCCGGCAACGCCGCCATCAGCCAGGAATGGTTCGGCCCGATCGCCTTCGTGGTGGCCACGGATTCCACCGCGCACAGCATCCAGCTGGCGCGCGACAGCGTGATCCAGCACGGCGCCTTGTCGTTGTCGGCCTACACCACCAACAACGAGGTGGCTGAGCAGGTGCAGGACGCCGCCGAAGAATCCGGCGTGTCGCTGTCGTTGAACCTGACGGGCGCGGTCTTCGTCAACCAGACGGCCGCCTTCAGCGATTTCCACGGCACCGGCGCCAACCCGGCAGCCAATGCGGCGCTGTCCGACACGGCCTTCGTGTCGAACCGCTTCCGCGTGGTGCAGACCCGCCGTCACATCTAAGCGGCGGACCCGGACATGAACTATCAAGACATTCAGTTCGAACTTGCCAACGGCATTGCGCGCCTGACGCTGAATCGCCCGGACAAGCTCAACAGCTTCACCGCCAACATGCACGGCGAAGTCGCCCACGCCCTGACGCGCGTCGAAACGGAAGGCGCGCGCGTGCTGGTGCTGACCGGCGCCGGGCGCGGCTTTTGCGCCGGCCAGGACCTGAGCGAGCGCAAGCCCGCGCCGGACGGCACGCCGCCCGACCTGGGCGAGACGGTCGACAAGTTCTACGGCCCGCTGGTGCGCCGCCTGAACGCCTTGCCCTTGCCCGTGGTGGTGGGGGTCAACGGCGTGGCGGCGGGGGCGGGCGCCAACCTGGCATTCGCGGGCGACATCGTCATCGCCAAGGAATCGGCCAGCTTCATCCAGTCGTTCTGCAAGCTGGGCCTGATCCCCGACACGGGCGGCACGTTCGTCTTGCCGCGCCTGGTGGGACGTGCCCGCGCGATGGGGCTGGCAATGCTGGGCGACAAGCTCAGCGCGCGCCAGGCTGAAGCCTGGGGCCTGATCTGGCAATGCGTGGCCGACGACGCGTTCGACGCCACGCTCGATCAACTGGCGCAGCATTTCTCGCGCGCCCCGACCAAGGGCCTGGCCTTCACCAAGCGGGCCTTGCAGGCCAGCCTGGGCAACGACCTGGCGACCCAGCTGGACCTGGAACGCGACATGATGCGCGAACTGGGCCGCAGCGCCGATTACGCCGAAGGCGTGGCGGCCTTCCTGGGCAAACGCGAACCGCAGTTCAAGGGGCAATGATGAGCACGCACGTTCCGCCCGTCGAGGCGCCGGCCGATCCCCAGGAACTGGCGCAGGCCGTGGGCACGGTGATGTATGCCGGCGACGCCGCGTCGCAAGGCCTGGACATGAAGGTCGAGGAAATGGCGCCGGGCTACGCGCGCCTGACCATGCGGGTGCGTCCCGACATGCTCAACGGCCACAAGACCTGCCATGGCGGCTTCATCTTCGCCCTGGCCGACAGCGCCTTTGCCTTTTCCTGCAATTCGCGCAACGTCAGCACGGTGGCGTCGGGCTGCACCATCGATTACCTGGCGCCCGGCTTCGAGGGCGACCTGCTGACGGCGGTGGCGCAGGAGCGTTCGCTGGCCGGCCGCACCGGCGTGTATGACGTCACCGTGACTAACCAGGATGGCCGCAACGTTGCGTTGTTCCGCGGCCGGTCCTATCGGATCAAGGGGCAGATCGTCGGCACACCCGCCGAAGCCTGAACCCATCGACCCACCCCAGACAAGGCCGCCGGACGAGGCGCGCGCGGACGGAATCCGCGCCGCCCGGGCCGGCGTAAAGAGAATTCCAGGAGAGAGATAACCATGTCCAACACCATGAGCAAGCCGGGGCTGGACCCCATCGAGCATGCCAGCCAGGACGAACTGCGGGCGCTGCAGCTGCAGCGCCTGAAGTGGTCGGTCAAGCATGCTTACGACAATGTGCCGCACTACAAGAAGGCTTTCGACGAGGCCGGCGTGCATCCGGACGACCTGAAGCAGCTGTCCGACATTGCCAAGTTCCCGTTCACCACCAAGAAAGAACTGCGCGAGAACTATCCGTTCGGCATGTTCGCCGTGCCGCGCGAGCGCATCTCGCGCATCCACGCGTCCAGCGGCACGACCGGCAAGCCGACCGTGGTGGGCTACACCAAGAACGACCTGGACAACTGGGCCAACCTGGTGGCGCGCTCGATCCGCGCGGCCGGCGGCAAGCCCGGCGACACGGTGCACGTGGCCTACGGCTACGGCCTGTTCACGGGCGGCCTGGGCGCGCATTACGGCGCCGAGCGGCTGGGATGCACGGTCATCCCCATGTCGGGCGGACAGACTGAAAAGCAGGTGCAGCTGATCAACGATTTCCGTCCGGACATCATCATGGTCACGCCCTCCTATTTCTGCAATATTCTCGAAGAACAGCGCCGCCAGGGCATTGATCCGCGTCAAAGTTCGCTGCGCATCGGCATCTTCGGCGCCGAACCCTGGACCGGCCAGATGCGCGCCGACATCGAAGCCGAAGCCGGTATCGACGCCGTCGACATTTACGGCCTGTCCGAAGTGATGGGCCCCGGCGTGGCCAGCGAGTGCGTCGAGACCAAGGACGGCCCGGTCGTCTGGGAAGATCATTTCTACGCCGAGATCATCAATCCGGACACGGGCGAGCCCGTCGCGGACGGCGAGCCGGGCGAGCTGGTCTTCACGTCGCTCACCAAGGAAGCGATGCCCATCATCCGCTACCGCACCCGCGACCTGACGCGCCTGTTGCCGCCGACCGCCCGCAGCATGCGCCGCATCGGCAAGATCACCGGCCGCAGCGACGATATGCTGATCGTGCGCGGCGTGAACATGTTCCCGACGCAGGTCGAAGAACTGGTCCTGAAGATCGCGCAACTGGCGCCGCACTACCAATTGGTGCTGTCGCGCTCGGGCAACATGGACGAGCTCGAGATCCTGACCGAAGTGCGCGCCGAATTCTCGACCCTGTCGGATGTGGAACGCGCCGCCCTGGGCAAGCAATTGCAGCATGCGGTCAAGACGCACATCGGCGTCAGCGCTCGCATCCAGGTGTCGGAATCGGGCCATGTCGAACGCACCTTGACGGGCAAGGCCCGCCGCGTGATCGACAAGCGGCCCAAGGGCTGAGGCGAGTGCAGCGTCCCGCGCCGCGCACAGGCGGCGCAGCGGCGCTGCTTCGCAATGGAAAAAGGCAGCCATCGGCTGCCTTTTTTTTCTGGCGGGTCCCGCCTATTTCGCGACGGCGCGCACGATGTGCCGGTACCAGAAGTGCAGCAGGGCGGCGGACAGCGCCAATCCCACCATGGCCATCAGCCACATGCTGCCGGCGCCTTGCGGTGAACCGGGCACCAGGACGTTGCGCAGCCCGTCCAGGCCGCCGCGTCCGGGGCCGAAGCCAAACCACCAGCCGCCGACCAGGCCAACGCCGGCCAGCGCCACCGTCTGCAGCAGCAGCGGCACCACGGCCACCTTGTAGGCCCGCAGCAGGTACGAGTTGATGCATTGCATCGAGTCGAACAGGTGGAACAACGGCAGCACCGCCAGCAGCGTGGTGGCGACCGCGGCGACCTGGGGATCGCCCGTATAGGCGGCCAGTATCAGCGGCCGGCCCGCCAGCAGCACCACGGCGGTCAACAGCGCGCCCATCAGCCCCAATACCAGGCCGGCCATGCCGGTGCGATGCGCGTGCGCCAGGTTGCCGGCGCCGATCGCCTGCGCCGTCAGCGCGGCGGTGGCCACGCCCAGCGCCATCGGCATCATGTAGCACAGCGCCGCCAGGTTCGACATGATCTGGTGGCCGCCGGTGACGTACGTGCCTTCTCGAGCGACCAGCAGCGCCATGAAGGTGAAAGCGGATACTTCCACCAGGTACGAGCCGCCCATCGGGATGCCCAGGCGCAGCAGTTCCTTGAGCGACTTCCAGTCGGGCCGGCCCACGTGCAAGTGGAAGCGGCGGTAGTAGCGGTCGTGGGTGACGACCCACAGGCCCAGCCCCAGGCTCATCCAGGAGACGAGCGCCGTGGCCAGCCCGGCGCCGGTCGCGCCCATGGCCGGCAGGCCCAGGTTGCCGTAGATGAACAGCCAATTGAAGAACGCCTTGAAGCCGATGGCGGTCAGGTTGATCGCCATGACCAGCTTGGGCCGCGACACCGATGTGCCCAGCGCGTAGATGGTGCGAAACACCAGGGCGGCGGGCAGCGCCAGCACCAGTGCGCACAGGTACGACGCGATGCGGTCGCGCACGGCGGGGTCGACATTGCCCGACATGGACAGCCACAGGTCCGGGAACAGCATCAGGACGGCGCCCACCACCGACAGGCCCAGCGCCAGCCAGACGCCCTGGCCCCAGCTGCGGCCGACTTCCAGGTTGTTGCCCGCGCCAAAGTGTTGCGCCAGGATGGGAATGAGCGCGTGTACGACGCCCATCAGGCCCACGAAGATGGTGATGTAGATGGAGGCGGACAGCGCCATCGCCGCCAGGTCGGTGGCGCTGGCGTGGCCGGTCATGGCCGTGTCCAGCACGCCGAACGAGATGCCGGCCCACTGGCTGATCAGCACCGGCCAGGCCTGTTTGGCGATGCCGCGCAAGGTGGCGCCGAAAGAGATCGGCGCCGCGAGGGAAGGGGTCATCGGTTGGGGCCGACGCGCAGCAGGCGGAACACCTCCTGGCGGTCGGCGCGACGTCCGCCCTGCCACAGCACGTCGGCGCTGTCGCTATAGGCGGCGGTGTTGTCGCGCAGGCTCTGGTTGGTGGTCTGCTGCAGCACCAGCGTGCACTTGGAGTCGAAGGTGAACGTCAGGTTATTGAAAATCAGGAACGACGCACGCTGGCCGCTGCCCAGGCTGAGTCCGCGCACGCATTCGCCAGGACGGGTGTTCTGCGCCACGGCCTGGGCGAGTTCACCCGACACCGTGCGATAACTGCGGGCATAGTCGACCGCGGGCTGCCACAGCAACACCAGCAGGATCCAGGTCACGGTCAGGCCGCCGGCCGACAGCACCGTGCCGCGCCACAGGGCCTGCGGCTTGACCCTCAGGCGCCAGACCACCAGCGCGATCCAGCTGAGGGTGAACACGACCGCCAGGGCAAAGGCGCCCCAGGAAATCACCGGCTCGTAGCCGGTCGTCTGGCGGCCGATGTTGCGCGAAATCTGGGCGGGCCATTGGAAGTGCAGGGCGATCCAGCCCAGCCAGGCGGTGGCAGCGGTAAGCGAAAAACACATCACCGCGAACCAGTCCAGCGTGTTGACCACGCCGCGCCGCAGGGTCGGCAGCGAGAAAGCGCCCAGCACCGCGCACGGCACGGCCATCAGCACGTATTCGGAATCGCTGGCTTCGTCCAGCCCGAATAGCACCAGCGCCGCGCAGATCAGCAGCATCAGCGGCAGCCAGATATGCGGCGCGTAGATCCAGGCGCGCCAGCGCCAGATCGCCAGGAGTGCCAACGGCCAGGTGGGCCACAGGTACCACGGCAGGTCGCGCAGGGTGCGGCCCACGTCGCGCCACGGGGGCACCGCGAATGACGACAGGTTCCAGCTCTTCCAGTTACGGATCCAGTATTCGCTGCTATGGCTTGCCGGTATCCACCAGGCCAGGATCAGCGCGGCGGCGACCAGCGCGGCCCAGGGCAGCCAACGCTTGTGCTTCCACAAGGGGCCACGCGGATAGAAGGCGAGCAGGGCGGCGACCATGACCGGCAAGGCGCCGACCCAGCCTCGGGCGAGGAAACTGGCCGCGACCGCGATGCCCAGCGTGGTGGCGCCGGAGATCGGGCGATCCACCGTGCGCGCCATCGAATAGAACGCCAGGGCCTGGCACGCCATGATGGCCGGCACGACGGTGGTTTCGTGGGTGCGTTGCAGGATGCCGACGGTCGCCAGCAGCAGCAGCAGTGCGGCGTCGGCCAGCATGCGGCCGTAGTCGCGCGGTTCGGGTTCGCCGCCAAACGGCAGGGCCAGCGGCTGGGCTTCGCTGCGGCGGCCCAGCAGGTAGGTGCCGTACCAGACGCTCATGGCCGTAATGCCGAACCACAGCAGGTTCGGCAGGCGGCCGGCAGTGATGTCGCCGATGAACGGGCCGAACAGCCAGATCGATACCGCGCCCACCCAGGTGATCAGCGGGCCTTCCTCGGCATGGGCCAGGTGCCCCACTTGCGGCAGCAACCAGGTGATGCCGCCTTCGCGGATGGCGGTGATCATCGTGGCCAGGCCGACCGCGTCATCCGTTTTCCACGGGTCGCGCATGAACAGGCCCGCCACGATATAGGCCAGTGCCAGCCCAAGCAGAATCAGCCTGGGCAGCTTTGCGGTGGCAACCGACGTGAGCCGGGCCGGAGTGGAAATAGAAAGTGGGGACACGGGCGTTAATGTAACCGAGTGATCGGGAAGCGCCAGCCCCTGGTGTGGTGAGAGCCGTGCCCGGGGAAAAAAAAGCAGCCCGAAGGCTGCCTTTTTGCTGTGACTCCCGCAGGAGCGACAGGATCAGGAAGCGGACTTGACCGTGCCGGCCGTACGGGCGAAACGGGCGCGGAACTTTTCCACGCGGCCGGTTTCGACGATACGCGTCTGGGCGCCCGTGTAGAACGGGTGCGATTCGGAGGTCACGTCGCACTTGAAGAGCGGGTACGTCTTGCCATCGAGTTCGATGGATTCGCGCGTGTGGACCGTCGAACGGGTGATGAACTTGTTGCCCGTTTGCAGGTCGGCGAAGACGACTTCGCGGTATTCGGGGTGAATGCCTTCTTTCATGGTGCTTTCCTAGGGCTCAGACAAGAGCCGTTCAAAAGTTAGGGTCGCCAGCAGGATCGCGCGGGTTGCCACTGTGGGTTGCCACTGGGGTTGCCAAAATGGACTGCCGCTGTTCTTGCCACGTATCCGAAAAGTAACTGCGAATTCTAGCATGGGATCGGCTGGGTCGGCCAGGGGTTACGGGCGGCGCTGCGCAGCGCCACCCGCGTTCCTCTATATGGGGACAGGACCGCCGGCGATCAGAGTTCCGTGCGCAGTTTCCAAATCTCGGGGAACAGCACCACTTCCAGCATGCGCCGCAGGTAATCCACGCCCGACGTGCCGCCGGTGCCGCGCTTGAAGCCGATGACGCGTTCGACCGTGGTGACGTGGCGGAAACGCCACAGGCGGAACGCGTCTTCCAGGTCGGTCAGCTTTTCACCCAGCTGGTACAGGTCCCAGTAGCGGTCCGTGTCCCGGTAGACCGTCAGCCAGGCCTGCTCGACGCCATCCGACGCCTGGTAGGGCTGGGTCCAGTCGCGTTCCAGGTGGTCGGCCGGCACCGTGACGCCATGGCGGGCCAGGAGGCGCAGCGATTCGTCGTACAGCGACGGCGCCTCGTAGGCCTGGCGCACCTGGGCCAGCAGGTCCTCGCGATGCGCGTGCGGCTTGAGCATGGCCGCGTTCTTGTTGCCCAGCAGGAATTCGATCTGGCGGTATTGGTAGCTCTGGAAGCCGCTGGACCGCGCCAGGTAGGGGCGCAGGGCGGAATACTCGGGCGGGGTCATGGTCGCCAGCACGTCCCAGGCGTGCACCAGCTGCTCCATGATCTTGCTGACGCGGGCCAGCATCTTGAAGGCGGGCTGCAGGCGGTCCGCGGCCACGTTGGCGATGGCCGCGCGCAGCTCGTGCAGCATCAGCTTCATCCAGAGCTCGCTGGTCTGGTGCTGCACGATGAACAGCATTTCATTGTGCTCGGGCGACAGCGGGTGCTGGGCGCCCAGCAGCGCATCCAGATGCAGGTAGTCGCCGTAGGTCATGTCGCGCGCGAAGTCCAGCTGCGCCTTTTCTTCGCGGACGATGTCTTCGGGGCGTTCGGGGCGGCTCATGCTTGGCCTCCGCAGGGCGGGGCGGCACGGCGGGCGGACGCGGGCAGGCTGCGCCAGCCGCAGAACGGCAGGCAGGCGCAGGCAAGCGCCATGCGCGGATCGGATAGATGTGTCATGGTCGTGCTTCTTTCACAAAGCGGGCGGCCGGCGCCAGGCACGGGCGCGTTTGCCGCGCCGCAATGCTGGTTGCGCCCGGCCTGCCCGACGGCCGGTGTTTCAGCCCAGTTCGCGCAAGACGGCGCGCACCGGGCTGGCGTCAGCCTGGACCAGAGCCAGCGGCAGGGCGATCAGTTCGTAATCGCCTTCCGGTACGTCATCGAGCACCAGGTTCTCCAGAACCCGCATGTCGTGGCGCAAGATGGTGTGATGGCTGTCCAGGGTCTTGCTGGACGCGGGGTCGATGCTGGGGGTGTCCAACCCGATCAGCATGACGCCGCGTTCGGCCAGCCATTCGATGGTTTGGGGCGCGTAGGCCGAGAAATCGTCGGTCCACCATTCCTGGGCGGCGTGCTTGGCCGTGCGCACCAGGATGCGCGGGGGCAGGTTGGCCGCCGCGTGCAGCAGGTGTTCGGGGGTGATGAGCGGGCCGCAGTCGATCGCGTGGATGACGCGGCAAGGGCCCAGGAAGGGCTCGAGCGACACCGCGCCGATGGCGGCGGCGCCGTTCTGGTAGTGCAGCGGCGCATCGGCATGCGCGCCCACGTGCGGCGACAGCGTGATTTCGCTGACGTTGACCGGACAGCCGGGCGCGAGCGACCACTTCCATTGCTGGCGGTACGGCGTGTCGCCCGGGAACACGGGCGAAGCCGTGGAGACGGGCGGGGAAATGTCCCACAGGCGTTTCATGGAAGTCGCTGGATCGCGAAAGCGGAAATTAGGTTAAGCCTAAAACAATATCGGGCCGTAGTCTAACGAAATCCCGGTCGGGACGCAGCCCCCTGGGGGCGCCGTCACAAGCGGCCCAGTTCCGCCATGGACGCGACTTCGTCGCCCGCGACGATCAGGTGGTCCACCAGCGAAACGTCCACCAGCGCCAGCGCCTGCTTGAGGTGCCGGGTGAAGGCCTGGTCGGCCGCGCTGGGTTCGGCCAGGCCCGACGGATGGTTGTGCGCCACGATCAGGGCCGCCGCGTGGTGCCGCAAGGCCTCGCGCACGACCTCGCGGGGGTAGACGGAGGCCTGCGACAGTGTGCCGCGCGCCAGTTCGCCGCTGGCGATCAGCCGCAACTGGCTGTCGAGGTAGAGGGCGATGCAGTGTTCGACCCGGCGGTGCGCCAGCGTGACCTTGCAATATTGTTTCACCCGGGTGGGGTGGTCCAGCGTGCTGTCGCGGGTGAGTTCTTCTTCGACGGCGCGCTTGGCCAGTTCCAGTATTGCCGCCAGGGAACACGCCTTGGCGGTGCCCAGCCCTGGCACGGCCAGCAGTTCTTCCGGGGTGGCACCCAATAGCCCCCGCAGTCCGGAAAAGCGTTCGAGCAGCCGGCCGGACATATCCAGTACGTTCAGGCCCGGCACCCCGGTGCGCAGGCCGATGGCGAGCAGTTCGGCATCTTGTAACGCGGCGGCGCCGTGACGCAGCAGGCGCTCTCTGGGACGCTCGTGTTTGGACACCCGCACAGACAATTTCATAAGAGGCTCTAAAATCAGGGTTTACTTACTGTTTAAACACGGTGGCAGATCGTGAGCATCGCCTCTAATGAAGTGAACGTTTTGGTCCGTCCGGACTCCTACCTGACGCTGCACTACCGCATCACGCTGGCCTCCGGGCCGGGCCAGGATTCGGTGTTCACCGACACCTTCGATGGCCGTCCGGCCACGCTGCAGATGGGCAGCGGCCAATGGGCGCCGGGCCTGGAAACCGCCTTGCTGGGCAAGGCCGAGGGCGACCGCTTCAGCGTCACCATCGAGCCCGCCGACGCCTACGGCGACCGCAACCCTGAGCTGATCCAGCGTGTCACGCGCAAGATGCTGGCCGAACATGCCGGCGCGGACGCTACCTTCGAGCCGGGCGACCTGGTCGAATTCGCCGCGCCCAACGGCGGGCGCTACTCGGGCGTGCTCAAGGAAATCAACGAGGAATCGGCGCTGTTCGATTTCAATCACCCGCTTGCGGGCGTCCGGTTGCGAGTCGACGTGGCGCTATTGGGAGTTCTCTGATGAGCCAGGTCGTCACCGCCGCCGACGCCGAAGTCCTGCTGGCGCAACCGCGCGGCTTCTGTGCCGGCGTCGATCGCGCCATCGACATCGTCGAGCGCGCGCTCGAGCTGCACGGCGCGCCGATCTACGTGCGCCACGAAATCGTGCACAACCGCTACGTGGTCGAAGACCTGCGCGCCAAGGGCGCCATCTTCATCGACGAACTCGAAGACGCGCCCGCCGGCGCGATCGTCGTGTTCTCGGCCCATGGCGTGTCCAAGGCGGTCCGGGCCGAGGCTGAAGCCCGCGGCCTGCAAGTGTTCGACGCCACCTGCCCGCTGGTTACCAAGGTTCACATCGAGGTCGCGCGCATGCGCGCGGCCGGCCGCGAGATCATCATGATCGGCCACAAGGGCCACCCGGAAGTCGAGGGCACGCTGGGCCAGGCCCAGGGCGGCATGTACCTGGTCGAAACCGTCGGAGACGTGGCGGGCCTGGAGGTCGCCAATCCCGACAACCTGGCCTACGTCACCCAGACCACGCTGTCGGTGGACGACGCTGCGGCCGTCTCGAAGGCGCTCAAGGCGCGCTTTCCGAGCATTGTCGAACCCAAGAAAAGCGACATCTGCTATGCCACCCAGAACCGCCAGGACGCGGTCAAGGTGCTGTCGCCCGAGTGCGACCTGGTGCTGGTGGTGGGCAGCCCCAACAGCTCCAATTCCAACCGCCTGCGCGAAGTCGCCGACCGCATGGGCGTGGCGTCGTACCTGATCGACGGCGCGCAATCCATCGATCCAGCCTGGCTCGTCGACCGCAAGCGCATCGGCGTCACCGCCGGCGCCTCGGCGCCCGAGATCCTGGTGCAGCAGGTGATCGCCCGCGTCAAGGAATTGGGCGCGGTGTCGGTGCGCACCATGCCGGGCCTGGAAGAAAACGTGGCGTTCCCGCTGCCCAAGGGCCTGTCGCGCAAGGCCGCGCAGACCGAATCGCTGGAATAGGCGCCAGGCGTTCCTGCGCCCCCCCTCGACAAGCGCAACGCCCGGCGGGCGTTGCGCGCGACAAGAACCAAGGAGACTTCATGCAGTTGTACAGCTATTTCCGCAGCTCGGCCGCGTACCGGGTGCGCATCGCCCTGAACCTGAAAGGCCTGCCGTACGAATACCTGGCTGTGCATCTCCTGAAAGATGGCGGACAGCAGTTGTCGCCCGATTACCGCAAGGTCAATCCGACGGGCCTGGTGCCCACGCTGATCGACGGCGACGCCGTCATCGGGCAGTCGCTGGCCATCATTGAATACCTGGAAGAAACCCATCCGCAGGTACCGCTGCTGCCGGCCGACCCGATCGGCCGCGCGCGGGTGCGCGACCTGGCGTTGGGTATTGCCTGCGATACGCATCCCTTGAACAACCTGCGGGTGTTGAAGTACCTGAAGCACACGCTGGGTGTGGACGAAGCCGCCAAGAACGCCTGGTACCGGCACTGGGTGGATCAGGGTCTGCAAGCCCTGGAAGCGCAATTGACGGGCTCCCAAGCCACCGGCAAGTTCTGCCATGGCGATACGCCCACCATTGCCGATCTCTGCCTGGTGCCGCAGGTGGCCAACGCGCGCCGCCTGGAGTGCGACCTGAGCGCCATGCCCACTGTGGTGCGCATCGATGCGGCCTGCCGCGAATTGACCGCCTTCGACGCGGCCGCGCCGGGCAAGCAGCCGGACGCTGAGTAAGGCAAAACCGGCCGGGCTCCAGATGGAGTCCCGGCCGGTCGGTGTGATGCCGCCGTGCTGCGCTGCGGCTCAAATCAGCGGTTCAACCCCGCGGTTCAACCCAACTGCACCGGCACGAAGATCTTGTCTTCTCCGCGCTGCACCAGCAGTGCCACGGTCTTGCCGGCCTTGGACAGCGCGTCCTTGACCTGGCTGACGTTGTGCACCGGCACGCCGTTCAGCGACAGCAGTACGTCGCCCGCCTGAATGCCTGCCTTGGCGGCGGGCCCGGCCGACTGCTCGATCAACAGCCCTTGCGTGCCCGACGCTTCCTGCTCTTGCGGCGACAGCGGGCGCAGCGCCAGGCCAAGCTGACCCTTCTGCACTTCGCGGCTTTCGCCCGAGGCCTGCGTACGGTCCTTGGGGATGCCGCCCAGGGTAGCCACCACTTCCTTGGCCCCGCCGTTGCGCCACAGGTCCAGCGTGATCTTCTCGCCCGGCGTGGCCAGAGTGATCAGCGAAGCCAGATCCCCGGAAGACACGATGGTCTTGCCGTTGATCTTGCGCACCACGTCACCCGGTTGCAGGCCGGCCTTTTCAGCGGCGCTGCCTTTTTCCACGCTCGACACCAGCGCGCCGGACGGCGTATCCAGCTTGAAGGAATTGGCCAGGTCCTGGTTCACTTCCTGCACTGTCACGCCCAGGCGTGCATGCTGCACCTTGCCATGTTCCAGGATCTGGTCCTTGATCTTGTAGGCCACATCGATCGGAATCGAGAACGACAGACCCTGGAAGCCGCCGGTGCGGCTGTAGATCTGCGAGTTGATGCCGACCACTTCACCGCGGTCGTTGAACAGGGGGCCGCCCGAGTTGCCGGGGTTCACGGCCACGTCGGTCTGGATGAACGGCACCGAGGTGTCGTCCGGCAGCGAACGGCCCTTGGCGCTGACGATGCCTGCCGTGGCGGTGTTTTCCAGGCCGTAGGGCGAGCCGATGGCCAGCACCCATTCGCCGACCTGCAGCTGGTTCACGTCGCCCACCTTCACCACCGGCAGGTTCTTGGCGTCGATCTTGATGACGGCCACGTCCGTCTGCGTGTCGGCGCCCAGCACCTTGGCGCGGTATTCGCGGCGGTCGGTCAGCTTGACGGTCACTTCCTTGGCGCCTTGCACCACGTGGGCATTGGTCAGGATGATGCCGTCGCTGCTGACGATGAAGCCCGAGCCTTCGCCGCGTATCGGCACCTCGCGCGAGGGCATGCCGCCCCGCGCGCCGGGAATCTGGCCGAAGAACTGCGCGAACGGATCGTCATCGTCATCGGACACCTTGCGCGTGCCGCTGATGCTGATGTTGACCACGGCGGGGCCGTAGTCGTGCGTGATCTGTACGAAATTGGGCGGGCTGGACGGGCTGATCGCGGGGGCGGCAGCGGCCACGGGCGACGGCGCATTGGCGGCCATCGACACGCCGCCAAACGCGGCGGTGGCGCCCGCGCCGCCAATCGCGCCGGCGGCCAGCAGCGCCAGCACCAGGCGCGAGGGGTTCATTTGCGAGGTCTTCATGTCGGCTCCTGCGTTCATGTTTGAGGACATGGCGCTATCTTCGGGCCTGACACTTAGGTGAAACTTAAGTGGGTGGGCGGGATTGCGAAGTCGACGGATTGCCCAGCGGAAAGTCGACCTTGACCCGCAGGCCCTGGCCGCCGGGAGCGTCTTCCAGCGTGATGGCGGCGCCGTGGCGGTCGGCGATGGCGCGTGCGATCGCCAGGCCCAGGCCGCTGCCGTGCTGGGGGTTGCCTTCCACGCGATAGAAGCGGTCGAACACCCGCTCGCGTTCGGCGGACGCAATGCCGGGGCCGTTGTCGTCGATCACCAGTACCGCGCGGCCCGCCTGCGCATCCAGGCGGATATCGATGTGGCCGCCAGGGGGCGTGTACTTGATGGCGTTGTCCAGCAGGTTGCGCGCCAGCAGGACCAGCGCGTCGCGATGTCCGGCCACCCAGGCCTCGGGGGCGCCTTGGCGGTCCACCTCGATCTGCTTGGCATTGGCGGCCGCCAGGGTCTCGGACAAGGCCAGGCGCAGCACGTCGCCCAGGTCCACCGCGGCGGCAGGCGGTTGTTCGGCCGTGTCTTCGTGGCGCGCCAGGGACAGCAATTGCTCGACCAGCCGGGTGGCGCGCTCGATGCCGGCCGCCAGGCGTTGTTCGGCCACGTGGCGGCTGTCTTCGTCGCCTGCGCGGCGCAGGGATTGCAGTTGCAGGTTCAGCGCTGCCAAGGGCGAGCGCAATTCGTGCGCCGCGTCACCGACAAACTGCTTTTGCAGCGCGAAGGCGCCGCGCATGCGTTCCAGCAGCAGATTCAATTCCTGCATCAGCGGACGAATCTCGTCGGGCAGGTCGGGCACGTCGATGGGCGACAGGTCTTCCGGCCGCCGGTCGGCCACCTGGGCGCGTGCGCGCTTGACTGGCCGCAGCGACCAACTGACCACGCACCAGACGATCAGCATCAGCAGCGGCGCGGCCGCGGCGATCGGCGCGATCGTGCGCCAGGCCAGGCCGCTGGCCATGCGCTTGCGCACGTTCATGTCCTGCGCCACCTGGATCACCTGGAACGGCGTAGCCAGCGAGTAGACGCGATAGGTGTTGCCTTCGACCTGGGCATCGGCAAAGCCCAGGATGATCTGGTCGGGCAGAGGGCGGCGCGAACGCGAATTGAAGACGCGCACGCCGTCAGGTGTCCAGATCTGGATGATCAGGTCGTCGGCCATCGGCGTGGCCGACCCCTTGGCGTGCGCCGGCCCCATCCGCAGCAGGCCGTCGCCGGTGCCCAGTGACAGGGCGGTGCGTTGCAGCAGCGAATCGAAGATGTCGTCGGCCTGCTCAAGCGTGCTGCGGTAAGCGATGGCGCCTTGCACCAGCGCGCCCACCGCAATGGCGGCGAGCAGGAAGAACAGCAAGCGGGCCCGCAGCGAATAGCTAAGCGGAATGCTCATGTTTTAGGAATGACATAGCCGACGCCCCTGACGTTCTGGATCAGGTCCTGACCCAGTTTCTTGCGCAGGCCATGAATATAAACCTCAACCGCATTGCTGCTCACGCTGTCCTTCCAGCTGTACAGCTTTTCTTCCAGCTGCGCGCGCGAAAAGATCATGCCCGGGCGCGCGATCAGGGGTTCGAGCACGGCCCATTCGCGAGCGGTCAGCGGCACAGGCATGCCATTGACCGTTGCCGCGTGCGACTGCGGGTCGATAGTCACGCCTTCGTGCTCGAAGATCGGTTCGGCGCGCCCCGCGCTACGGCGGATCAAGGCGCGCATGCGTGCCAGCAGCTCGTCCATGTCGTAGGGTTTGACGATGTAGTCGTCGGCGCCGGCGTCCAGGCCCGCGATGCGATCACTGACGGCGTCGCGGGCGGTGGCGATCAGTACCGGGGTGCGGTCCTTGCGGCCGCGCAGATCGCGCAGCAGCGCCAGGCCATCGCGCTTGGGCAGGCCAAGGTCCAGGAGGACGAGATCGTACGGGTCGGTGCGCAGCGCCAACTCGGCGGCGTGGCCGTCCTTGACCCAATCAACGGCGTAGTGCTCGGCGCGCAGGCAATCCAGCACGCTCTCTCCGATCATGATGTCGTCTTCGACAAGAAGGATGCGCATGGTTGTTCCAGCCTGATGGGGGTTCCAGCAGGTTGGATGCGTGGGGCGGGGCGGGAGTTCCCTGAGGGGCGGTGCAGCAGGGTTTGCCTGCCGCGAGCGGAAATGAAAAAAGCAGCCCGAGCGGGCTGCTTTTTGAATTCTGGTGCCGGCAATAGGAGTCGAACCTACGACCTTCGCATTACGAATGCGCTGCTCTACCAACTGAGCTATGCCGGCAAGACCATTTGCTTTGTTTCCGGACATGCCAGAAGAGACAAGCAAAACATCTTTTCCTTCCCAACTCAGCGCCTTTTTATGGGGCCTGATCTGGAAAGACCGAAATCATATCAGAGTTTTTTGGCGATGGGAAACGTGCGATGCAACTTTCCACAAAAACTTCGCGATTTGCACACTTCAAAATTTTCGTTCATAATCTCGTTTCTTAGCAGTTCCCCGATAGCTCAGTCGGTAGAGCGACGGACTGTTAATCCGCAGGTCGCTGGTTCGAGCCCAGCTCGGGGAGCCAAAGAATTCAGGGCCATTCACGCAAGTGAATGGCCCTTTTGGTTTGGATTTTCGGTTTGTATTTTGGCAGCCTGGTGAAAGTTTGATGTTATGTAATAACATTCTATTTTTAACCGGGTGGCTCATCATGCAGATAGAAGGCGCGGCGCGGCCGCAAGACGGGCGCCTGCCCGTGACGGTATTGTCCGGATTCCTGGGCGCCGGCAAGACTACGTTGCTCAATCATGTGCTGAACAATCGCGAGGGCCGGCGCGTCGCGGTCATCGTCAATGACATGTCCGAGGTCAACATCGACGCCCGGCTGGTGCGCGAGGGCGGCGCGGCCTTGTCGCGGGCCGACGAGAAATTGGTCGAGATGAGCAATGGCTGCATCTGCTGTACGTTGCGCGAAGATCTGTTGATCGAGATTCGCCAGTTGGCCGAAGCAGGGCGGTTCGACTACCTGCTGATCGAGTCCACGGGTATCTCCGAGCCGCTGCCGGTTGCCGAAACCTTCACGTTCCGGGACGAGGATGGGTCCAGCCTGTCCGATATCGCGCGACTGGATACGATGGTGACGGTCGTCGATGCATACAATTTCCTGCGCGACTACGCCAGCCGCGACAACCTGGCTGCGCGCGGCCAGGCGCTGGACGAGCAGGACGGGCGCACGGTCGTGGATCTGCTGATCGAGCAGGTCGAATTCTGTGACGTCATGGTGTTGAACAAGACCGACCTGGTGGGGGTGCACGACCTGGCGCGGCTTGAGGCCATCCTGCGCAAGCTGAATCCGCGCGCTGATATCGTGCGGGGCGAATTCGGCCGCGTGCCCTTGGCGCGCGTGCTCGATACCGGACGCTTCGATTTCGACGAGGCGGCGCGGTCGCCGGCCTGGCTCAAGGAGCTGCGCGGCGAGCACGTGCCCGAAAGCGAGGAATACGGCATCGGCAGTTTCGTTTTCCGCGCCCGCCGGCCGTTCCATCCGCAGCGGTTGTGGGATTGGGTGCACGAGGAGTGGCCAGGCGTGGTGCGGTCCAAGGGCTACTTCTGGCTGGCGACGCGGCCGGCGATTGCGGCGTCCTGGTCGCAGGCCGGGCCGGTGACGCGCTACGGCGCGGCGGGTTATTGGTGGGCCGCGCTGCCGGCAGAGCGCTGGTCAGAGGACGCCGAATCTCGCGCCCGCATCGTCGCCGAGTGGGACCCGGTCTACGGCGACCGTTGCCAGGAATTGGTGCTGATCGGCATCGGCATGGATGAGCCTGCCTTGCGCGCGCGGTTGACGGCCTGCCTGATGACACAGGAAGAAATGACCCGTCCCGCGTTGGAATTGGCTACGATCGCGGATCCGTTCCCCATCTGGGGCGCGGCGCACTAGAAGGAGGGCGAGGCAAGGCCTCGCGACGTGATGGGCGCGCAAGACGACAAACGCATTGGCGTAACGGTGATTTCAGGCTTTCTGGGCAGCGGCAAGACCACCTTGCTCAACCGCCTGCTGCGCGAGCCCGCCTATGCCGATGCCGTCGTCATCATCAACGAATACGGCGACATCGGCGTGGACCATCTCCTGGTACGCCTGGCGCCGGACAACATCGTATTGATCGAAGGCGGCTGCCTGTGCTGTGTGGTCAGTGGGGCGGTCGCCGATACCTTGCGCGATCTGTTCATGTTGGCGCTCAGTCGGCGCATCAAGCCGTTTCGGCGGGTGCTGATCGAAACCAGCGGGTTGGCGGACCCGGCCCCGGTGCTCTTCACGCTCAAGCATGACCGCTTCCTGGCCGAGCGCTATGTCTACCAGGGTGCCTTGGTGGTGGTGGACGTGCGGCAAGGGCCGCAACAGCTGGCATCGCAGCCGGAAGCGCTGCGCCAGTTGGCGCTGGCCGACACGGTGGTGTTCAGCAAATCCGACCTGGCCGATACCGCGCAGTTGCGCGAGGTGGAGCGGGCCGTGGCCGAGATCAATCCCGGTGCCCGGCGCTGCGTGCAACGGGGTGACGCGCCCTTGGCGGGCGTGCTGCTGGAAGGGCCGGACCCGCAGTCGCACCGCGACGGGGTCGAGCTGGCTGGCTGGCTGCAGGCATTTTCAAAGCCGATGGCGGCGCGTCATGCGCAGGTGGCCAGCTTTTCCATCACGCTGGTCGCCCCGATCGGCCGCGCAGCCTTCCTGGCGGGGGTTTCTCGTGTGCAGGAGCAGTTCGGGCCCGCGCTGCTGCGCATGAAAGGCCTGGTCTGTTTCGAGGGCGAGGCCCTGCCGTGCGAGGTGCATGGCGTGCATGGCGAGTTGTATCCCATTCGCCCCTTGGTCCAATGGCCGGGCGATGATCGTTTGTCGCAATTGGTCTATATCGTCAGGGGGGCGGATTCGGCCGAGGTTCGGGCAGCGGCGTGCGCCGCATTGGGCCAGTTTTCCGCGTAGGGCTCGATCCCATTCCCGGCCGGCGGGCGCCTTGCCGACGTCTCGGTGTGTCATTTCAGATGCTGAAAATGCACGGAAGTACGGTATAACCCGTAAAGTCTGGTGCAAAAATCGAGACAATCATGGACCGTTTGAAAGCGATGCAGGTGTTCGTGGAGGTCGCCGACAGGGGAAGTCTGTCTGCGGCGGCGGTTCATCTGGATATGTCCCGGGCCATGGTGTCACGTTACCTGGCAGAAATGGAACAGTGGGTCGGGGTGCGGTTGTTGCATCGCACGACCCGGCGCCTGAGCCTGACGCCGGCCGGCGCCGAAACCCTGCCGCGCTGTCGACAGATGCTGGACATGGTGGGCGACCTGCGCAGCGCCGTGTCCACCCCCGAAGACACGCCGCGCGGCCTGCTGCGCATGACCACCAGCATGTCGTTTGGCTCGCGTCACCTGGCTCGGGTCATTACCGACTACGTCAAGCAGCACCCCGGCACGTCGGTCGACCTGATGCTGGTCGACCGTGCCGTGAACCTGGTCGAGGAGCGGGTCGACCTGGCCGTGCGCATCACCAATGACCTGGACCCCAACCTGATCGCCCGCAAGCTGGCCGTGTGCCGGTCGGTGGTCTGCGCGTCGCCGGAATACCTGCAGCGCGAAGGCGAGCCTGCCCGAATCGAAGACCTGTCCCTGCGCAATTGCCTGACCCACTCCTACTTTGGCAAAAGCCTGTGGCGCTTCGAGCGCGACGGTGTGCCGGTGGACGTACCGGTCAGCGGCAATATCAGTGCCAACGAGGTGTCAGTGCTGGTGCAGGCTGCGCTGGAGGGGGCGGGTGTGGCCATGTTGCCGACTTACTACGCCACGGAATATGTGGCCGAAGGCCGTCTGAAGGTGATTTTGCCCCAGGCCAAGCCGCAGGAGCTGGGTATTTACGGGGTCTATGTATCACGCCGCCAGATGCCGCTGATGCTGCGTTCGATGCTGGATTTCCTGGTCGAGCGGTTGGGATCCACGCCCTGGGATGCGCCCTAGCGCACGGCGCTGCGTCAGGGGTTTGGGGCGTTTGAAGTGCCGCTTCTGGGGGCACCGCCGGTTGAGGGACAGGTATATAGCGGTATAATTTGGGTGCTTTCCCGGTCGGCCAGGCGCTGAACTGCAGGGCTTTTGCCAATGTCCGCAAGCATGTAGTCTTAGAAAAACATCCAAGAATCGTAATTTCGGCTTAACAGGCCGCGGCATCGTGGGGCAGGGGCTCTGGATGCACGAGGGGAGGCGCATCAGGGCCTTCGGCAGGTGGTGGATGCCACGCCGTTGTCCGGTGCCTGACGATTCAGGTCCTTTGATCTCGATTGCTGCAATATCGATTGCCGCGAAAATAGTGCTGGACCCGGCACCGTTCGCAGGCTTGTTGGCTTGTTATGCCAGCTTTTCCGGATTTTGCTTAAAACATTGCCCCGCGGATTGCCGGGGTGTGCGTGCAGCCCATCTTGCATGGCGCGAACCCCGCGGCCCGAGCCCGCGGCGGTGGTCAGTAAACACAGGAATCTCGTGAGAAATTCGCAAACCAGCGCAGTCTGTCGCCGTACCGCCCATCGGTTGGTTCGGGCGGCTGCGCGGGTCGGCGTGTCGCGCGTTGCGGGTTTGAATTTGCCGCAATCGCGTGCACAACAATCGCGGGCAGAAATGAAAAAGGCCCGGCGCAATCGCCAGGCCTTGATCAATTTGGTTGCGGGGGCAGGATTTGAACCTACGACCTTCGGGTTATGAGCCCGACGAGCTGCCAGACTGCTCCACCCCGCGTCTGAGAAAAGAATATTAACCTTATTTTCACCCTAACGCAAGTTAGCCCCTTTTTATTGAATTTGAATGTCGATGAACGATAGCGAGGCGATACTCGTGCTGGAAACCGCGCTGCTATGCGCGGTGCAGCCGATGCAACTGTCCGAAATGCGCAAGCTGTTCGGTGACGATGAACAATTCGACAACAGTGCCTTGCGCACGTTGCTGGAGACCCTGCAGGGCAACTGGGCCGATGGCGGCCTGGAGCTCGTGCAACTGGCGACGGGCTGGCGCTTCCAGAGCCGTCCGCACATGCAGCGCTACCTGGAACGGCTGAATCCTGAAAAACCGCCCAAGTATTCGCGCGCGGTGATGGAAACGTTGGCCATCGTGGCCTGGCGCCAGCCGGTCACGCGCGGCGATATCGAAGACATCCGCGGCGTTACCGTGTCGTCCAATATCGTCAAGGCGCTGGAAGACCGGGGCTGGATCGAAGTGATCGGCCATCGCGACGCCCCGGGCCGGCCGGCGCTGTTCGGCACCACTCGCCAGTTCCTCGACGACCTGGGGCTGCGTGCGCTGGATGAGCTGCCCGCCCTGGAATCCGCCCATGCGGCGGCGGCGCTGGCCGGTCTGGACCTGGGTGAGGTCCAGCAGCTGGCTGAGGCTGCCGAGGCTGAAGCGCAGGATGCAACGGCTGCCGCGCAAGGTCAGGCGCAGCATGAAATCGCAGTGGCGGACGGTGACGCGGCAATCGACGCCGGCGCAGGCCAGGCTGGCGTGCCGGGGAGTATCCCGGTTGCGGAATTGTCTGTTTCGGACGACGATGCAACCATAGGCATGGGCGATAGCGTAGAATCCCCGCTTTCGCGCCCAGAAGAAGACGCGACTCCCGCAGACGATTCCACCGTCCGGGCGCAAGCCGAAAGCTTGCCCGATGCGCCATCCGTGGGCATCGAGGATGCCGGGCGCTTCGATCAAGCCGAGGCGCCGGGCGTGGATGCCGCCCAAGAGGCGCATGGCGGGTTGTCCGAAAATCCTGCTGATACTGACAGTTCCGATGCCGCTGCCAGCCCTGGCGCTGCGAATGAACTTGTCGAGCACGCGGAAAGCGCGGAACCGACCGAACCGATAGATAAGGCCGAACCCCTGGCGCCTGGCGCCGACGCGTTCGAGCCCGATACCGGCTCCGCCATGGCGGAGCCTGCCGAGCCGGATTCCGATCAGCCCGAGGCTGATCGCGAACCGGCGTCCCCAGATGATGATGCGCCTGCCACCGGCAAGCCTACCCAAGTTTGAAATTCGGAGCTGTCCCAGTGACAACGAATACAGCAATGCAGGACGATACTCCCCGTCCGGATGACGCCGTTTCCAACGGCCAGCCGGAAGCCTCTGCCACCCGTGAGCCGGCCGCCGAGGGCGAAGCCCGCGGCCGCGGCCGCAAGCTGCGCACGCCGTTCCGCCGCCGTCGTGGCGATGCGCCCGCTGCCGAGCAGGCGCCCGCCGCCGCCGCGGATGCGCAGGCCCCCGCTGTCGGCGCCGCCGACACGGCCGACACCCGTGGTGGCGAGCAGGAGGCCGAGCAGGCATTGTCGTACCTGGATACCGCCGACCGCATGGAACAGCGGCTGGGCAAGTACCTGAACAGCGATGTGGTCATGCCGAAGCTGCACAAGGTGCTGGCCGACGCCGGCATCGGCTCGCGCCGCGAAATGGAAGAGCTGATCGTCGCTGGCCGCGTGTCGGTCAACGGCGAGCCGGCCCACATCGGCCAGCGCGTGGCCCCGAACGACCAGGTCCGCGTCAATGGCAAGCCCATCATGCGGACCAACACCAAGAAGCCGCCGCGCGTGATCCTGTATCACAAGCCCTCCGGCGAAATCGTCAGCCATGACGATCCGGGCGGCCGTGCCAGCGTGTTCGCGCGCCTGCCCAAGCTGCGTACCGGCAAGTGGTTGTCGGTGGGCCGGCTGGACCTGAACACCGAAGGCCTGCTGATCTTCACCACCTCGGGCGACATGGCCAACCGGATCATGCATCCGCGTTACGGCACCGAACGCGAGTACGCCGTGCGCGTGCTGGGTGAAATGGACGAAGCCCAGCGCCAGTCGCTGGTCGATGGCATCGAATTGGAAGATGGCGTGGCCGCTTTCGGCGCGCTGGACTACCTGGGCGGCGACGGCAGCAACCGCTGGTACCGCGTGACCCTGCAGGAAGGCCGCAACCGTGAAGTGCGCCGCATGTTCGAAGCGGTCGGCGTCACGGTCAGCCGCCTGATCCGCACCCGTTTTGGCGACGTGGTGCTGCCGCGCACGCTGCGTCGTGGTCGCTGGGAAGAGCTGGATGCCTCGCTGGTCACCGCCTTGATGGTGCAGTTGGGACTGTTGCGTGAAGACGACGATGCCGGTGGTAATCGCCGCCGTTCCAAGCAGCCCCAGTCGCACGACAGCGCCTTGCCCCCGGGGTTCGGCACGCTGGATCGCAATGGCATGAATGGCGCCCGCATCGGTCGCCGCGGCAAGATCCAGGGCGGCCGGGTGGGCAGCGCCGGCCAGGCGGCGGCGTGTCCGTCGGACCCCTTCGGTACCGGCCTGATGATCGCGGGCGGTTACGCCAATGGTCATCCGCTGGCGGGCGAAGCCAATGGCAACAGCAGTGGCAATGGCAACCGCAAGGGCGGCAAGCCCACGGGTGGCCGGGGCTCGGGCGCAGCCGGCGGCAAGCCGGGCGGCCGCAGCGGCGGCAAGACGGGCGGCAAGCCGCGCGGTCCGCGCGCAGCGGCAGCCAGCGGCCCCGTGGCCAATACGGCGGCGGGCAATGTGGCCGAGGTGCCGGCAGGCGCGGGTCGCAAGCCGGCTGGGGGCAAGCCGGGCGGCAAGCCGGCGGGCGCGCGTGGCGGCAATGCCGGCCGGGGCGCCAAGCCTGCGGGCGCGGGCCGGGGCGGCAACAAGGCCGAGGGCTCGCGCGCCGGTGGCGGTAACGCTGGCGGCGGTAACAATAAGGGGCCGGGCGCCGGCGGCAAGCCGCGCGCACCGCGCAATGCGTCGTCTTCGCCGCGTGGCGACGACTGGCAGCCGCGTGGCGCTTCGGCCCACGAATCCCGCCTGGGCGTGATGAGCGGCCGGGGTGGAAGAGGGCGCTAAGCCGCTTGCCGGGCGGCGCCTGGGTGGCGTCGCCTGTCGGATGTGTCCCACATAAACGTAAGCCCGTGACGAATCAGGCGTTTTTCCAGTTTATCTGGTAAAATCAATGGTTTTCATGGCTTCGCGTTCTTGCTTTCGCGCCTTGGCTTTTGGCCGCGGAAGGGTTGCGTGGGGCGGGCTGGTGCGCCGCAGTGGCGGTGCAAGCCGAAATTTAGGTCGCAATATAGGGCACTGCCCAGCATTGCTCCTTACGTGCAGTAAGGGTGGCGGCTGGGCGCTGTGCAATACGGTGGGCTGGGCGTGCAGCCCATTTTTTTTGAGTATATGGCTGATTTATTCGCATTGACCGAAGAGGCTCTTGCCGGCATGGATGTCGAACTCGTCGACGTCGAGCGTGCCGCGCTGGGCCTATTGCGCGTCACGATCGATCGGGTCGGCGGTGTGCGCATCGAAGACTGCGAGCAGGTGTCCCGCCAATTGTCGCGGGTGTACGAGGTCGAGAACATCGACTACAAGCGGCTGGAAGTCGGTTCGCCGGGCATTGACCGCCCGTTGCGCAACGAGACCGAATTCCGCCGCTTCGCAGGCGAACGCATCGAGATCAAGCTGCGCGAGGCATTGGACGGGCGCAAGGTCTTCTCCGGCACGTTGACCGTGCCCGAAGACACGCCCGCAGCCCCGGATGCCGCGGCTGGGATGCACAAGACCGTGTTCGGTCTCGAATTTGAGGCAAAAAAGAACGAAGTCCAGGTGTTGAACTTCACGGTCGATGATATCGAGCGTGCAAAACTGGATCCCGTTCTGGATTTCAAGGGCAAAAAGCGATGAGTCGCGAAATTCTTCTGTTGGTCGATGCCTTGGCGCGTGAAAAGAACGTCACGCGTGATGTCGTGTTCGGAGCGCTTGAAAGCGCGCTGGCCTCGGCCATGAAAAAGCGCTTCAAGGATGATGCGGACATTCGTGTTGCCATCGATCGTGATACCGGTGACCACGAAGGTTTCCGCCGCTGGCTGGTGGTGCCGGACGAAGCCGGCCTGCAAGAGCCCGACAAGCAGGAAATGCTGTCGGACGCGGTCGAGATCGTGCCTGGCATCAAGGAAGGCGAATACATCGAAGAGCCGCTCGAGCCCATCGAATTCGGCCGCATCGGCGCCCAGGCTGCCAAGCAGGCCATCCTGCAGAAGATCCGCGACGCCGAGCGCGAACAGGTGCTGAACGACTTCCTGGACCGTGGCGAAACCATCGTGTCCGGCACGATCAAGCGCATGGACAAGGGCGACGCCATCATTGAAACGGGCAAGATCGAAGCGCGCCTGCCGCGTTCCGAAATGATCCCGAAGGAAAACCTCCGGGTCGCCGACCGTGTCCGCGCTTTCGTGTTGCGCGTCGACCACGCGGCCCGCGGCCAGCAGGTCATCCTGTCGCGCACCTCGCCCGAGTTCATCCGCCAGCTGTTCGAGAACGAAGTGCCCGAAATCGAGCAGGGCCTGCTCGAGATCAAGGCGGCTGCCCGTGATGCCGGCGTGCGTGCGAAGATCGCCGTGGTGGCATACGATAAGCGTATCGACCCGATCGGCACCTGCGTCGGCATGCGCGGTTCGCGCGTGACCGCCGTGCGCAACGAGCTGGGCGGGGAACAGGTCGATATCGTGCTGTGGTCCGAAGACCCCGCGCAGTTCGTCATCGGCGCCCTGGCGCCCGCCAACGTCGAATCCATCGTGGTGGACGAAGACAAGCACGCGATGGACGTCGTGGTCGACGAAGAAAACCTGCCCAAGGCCATTGGCGCCAAGGGACAGAACGTGCGCCTGGCGTCCGAGCTGACCGGCTGGCAGATCAACATCATGACGCCGGAAGAAAGCCTGAACCGCCAGGAAGTCGAGCGTTCGGGCCTGCGTGCCACGTTCATGAACAAGCTGGACGTCGACGAGGAAGTCGCCGACATCCTGATCGACGAAGGTTTCACCGGTATCGAGGAAATCGCCTACGTGCCCATGCAGGAACTGCTGGAAATCGAGGCGTTTGACGAAGACACCATCAACGAGTTGCGCGCCCGTGCCCGCAATGCGCTCCTGACCGAGGCCATCGCCCAGGAAGAGCGTCTGGAAACGGCACAGGATTTGCTTGAACTCGAAGGCGTGACGCAGGAACTGGCCGCCAAGTTGGCCGAGCGTCAAGTGCATACGCGTGATGACTTGGCCGAATTGGCAACGGACGAGCTGGCGGAAATCGCCGGCCTGACCGAGCAGGAAGCCAGCGATCTCATCATGCGTGCCCGCGCCCATTGGTTCGACGAAGAATAACCATAAGGACACGGGTCTGCGGCGGATGCCGTCATGTCCGCCGCAAGTTCACGTTGTTTGTAATAGCTGCATATAGGGAAGAGAGAGCCTAATGTCGAGTAACACCGTCGCCCAGTTCGCTACCGAGCTGAAAATGCCTGCCAATGTGCTGCTGGATCAGCTGCGCTCGGCTGGCGTTGACCTCAAATCGGTTGACGATTCCGTCACCGACAGCGACAAGGCGAAATTGCTCGAATCGCTGCGTCGCGCTCATGGCGCGACCGAAGGCAAGAAGATCACCCTGACGCGCCGCCAAACCTCCGAGATCCGGCAGGCTGACGCCACCGGCCGCTCGCGCACCATCCAGGTCGAGGTTCGCAAGAAGCGCGTGTTCGTCAAGCGTGATCCCTCCGAAATCGCCCTGGAGCAGGCCGCAGGCGCCCGCGCCGAAGACGAAGCGGCCGTCGAAGAATCGCAGCAGGTGTCCGCGCCGGCCGTGACCGAGGCTCCCGCCTCGGCCGAACCGCGCGAAACCGCGCCCGTCCAGGCAGAGGCTTCGGCCCCGGCTGCGGCGGAAACGCCCGCTGCAGTAGAAGCGCCCGCGCCGGTAGAAGCGCCCGCGCCTGTTGAATCCGTCGCGGCCGAAGTGCCCGCCCCCGTCGAGGCGCAAGCCCCCGAAGTCCAGGCCCAGCCTGAACCGGAACCGACGCCGGCGCCCGCTCCTGCCGAGCCCGTGGCCGAAGTGGCCAAGCCCGAAGTCAAGACTGAAACCACCGAGCCCAAGGCTGAAGAAGCCAAGCCGGAACCCGTTGTGCTAGCTAATACGTCCGAACCATCTTCCCCCCAGGCCGCCGCGCCTGTCGCCCAGGCCCAGCCTGCCGCGAAGTCCGAATCCGTCAAATCCGCCGCCAAGCCGGTCGAAGCCGCTGCACCCGCCGCCAGGGTGGGTAACCGCGCCGACAATCGCCGCGCCGGCCCGCCGCTTGCCGCCTCCGCCACTGGCGCTGGCCGCGACGAAGCGCGCCGTGCCGCCGAGGCCGAAGCCGCTGCCCTGCGCGAGATGCTGAACCGTCCCCGCAAGGTGCTGCGTGCGCCGGAACCCGAAGCGCCCGCCGCTGCGCCGGCAGCCCCGATCTCGGGCACGCTGCACAAGCCCGCCGGCAAGCCCGGCGCCGCGCCTGGCGCCAAGAAAGACGCCAAGCCCGCCGCACCCGGTACCAAGAAGACCATCAAGACGGCCGAAGTGGCCTCGACCTGGTCTGACGACGCCTCGCGCAAGAAGCCGGCCGACAAGCCGGCAGCGCCCGCCAGCCGTGACGGCTGGCGCGCGGGCGGCAAGGGCGGTGGCAAGAGTGGCGGCCGCGGTGGCCGCAACCAGCAGAACGATCGCCGCAACGAGCCCGCGCCGCAGGAATTCATCGCACGTGAAGTTCACGTGCCGGAAACCATCAGCGTGGCCGACCTGGCCCACAAGATGTCCGTCAAGGCCGCCGAGGTCATCAAGCAATTGATGAAGCTGGGCCAGATGGTCACCATCAACCAGGTGCTGGACCAGGAAACGGCCATGATCGTGGTCGAGGAACTGGGCCACGTGGCCATCGCTGCCAAGCTGGACGACCCCGAAGCCTTCCTGGACGAAACCGCCAGCGTGTCGGAAGCCGAACAGCTGCCGCGCGCCCCGGTCGTGACCGTCATGGGCCACGTCGACCACGGCAAGACCTCGCTGCTGGACTACATCCGCCGCGCCAAGGTTGCCGCGGGCGAAGCCGGCGGCATTACGCAGCACATCGGCGCCTACCACGTTCAGACCGAGCGCGGCATGGTGACCTTCCTTGACACCCCGGGCCACGAAGCGTTCACCGCCATGCGTGCCCGCGGCGCCAAGGCCACCGACATCGTCATCCTGGTGGTGGCTGCGGACGACGGCGTGATGCCGCAGACGCGTGAAGCCATCCACCACGCCAAGGCGGCCGGCGTGCCCATGGTCGTGGCGATCACCAAGATCGACAAGCCCTCGGCCAACCCCGACCGCGTCAAGCAGGAACTGGTTGCCGAACAGGTGGTGCCGGAAGAATATGGTGGCGACGTGCCGTTCGTGGGCGTGTCTGCCAAGAGCGGCGAGGGCATCGACGCCCTGCTCGAAAACGTGCTGCTGCAAGCCGAAGTGCTGGAACTGAAGGCGCCCGAAGACGCACCCGCCAAGGGTCTGGTCATCGAAGCCCGCCTGGACAAGGGCCGCGGCCCGGTCGCCACGATCCTGGTGCAGAGCGGGACGCTCAAGCGCGGCGACGTGGTGCTGGCCGGCGCGAGCTTTGGCCGCGTGCGCGCCATGCTGGACGAAAACGGCAAGCCGATCCAGTCGGCCGGCCCGTCCATCCCCGTCGAGATCCAGGGCCTGACCGAAGTGCCGGCTGCCGGTGACGAACTGATGGCGCTGTCCGACGAGCGCAAGGCGCGCGAAATCGCGCTGTTCCGCCAAGGCAAGTTCCGCGACGTCAAGCTGGCCCGCCAACAGGCCGCCAAGCTCGAGTCCATGTTCGACAACCTGGGCGAAGGCACGCAGACCCTCACGCTTATCGTCAAGACCGACGTGCAGGGTTCGCAGGAAGCGCTGGTGCAGTCGCTGGTCAAGCTGTCGACCGACGAAGTCCGTGTGCAAGTGGTGCACGCGGCCGTGGGCGGCATCTCGGAAACCGACATCAACCTGGCCATCGCCTCGAACGCAGTCGTCATCGGCTTCAACGTGCGTGCCGAAGCCAGCGCCAAGAAGCTGGCCGAGAACAACGGCATCGACGTGCGCTACTACAACATCATCTATGACGCCGTGGATGAAGTGAAGGCAGCAATGTCGGGCATGCTGGCGCCCGAGAAGAAAGAAGAGATCATCGGCCTGGTCGAGATCCGCGAGGTCTACAGCATCTCGCGTCTCGGCAACATCGCCGGTTGTATGGTGCTCGATGGCATCGTGCGCCGCGATTCCCAGGTACGCCTGCTGCGCAACAACGTGGTTCACTGGACGGGGCATCTCGAATCGCTGCGCCGCTTCAAGGACGACGTCAAGGAAGTCAAGTCGGGCTTCGATTGCGGTCTTACGCTGCGCGGCAACAACGACATCCAGGTGGGCGACCAGCTGGAAGTCTTTGAAATCAAGGAAATCGCGCGTACGCTGTAAAGCGTCGCGAGGCATTATTGCTAATGAGCCGTCACAAGTCCAAAGCCATCCCCGGTCGCAACCTGCGACTGGCCGACCAGATCCAGAAGGATCTGGCCGGGATCATCCAGCGCGAGATCGATACGACTCGCGCGGGACTGATCACGCTCTCTGGTGTGGAACTGTCGACCGACTACGCGCATGCCAAGGTGTATTTCACGGTTTTGGGCGCCGAGCCCGAAGCCGCGACCACCTTGCTGAACGAGAAGGCCGGCTGGCTGCACTCCCAGCTGTACAAGCTGCTGCACATTCACACTGTCCCCACTTTGCGCTTCTTCCACGACGAGCAGATCGCCCGTGGTATCGAGATGTCGATCCTCATCGACCGCGCAAACCGGCCCGGCCCGCACTCGGGCGTGCCCGACGAACCTGAAGACCAGTCCTGATCGGGCTGTCGTCACTGCTTTAATTTCCGGATTCCGACGATGGCTAAACGACGCGGGCTTGCGCTCGACGGTGTGCTGTTGCTCGACAAACCCGTAGGTTTGTCGAGCAACCACGCCTTGCAGCGCGCAAAACGTGCCATGGATGCGGCGAAAGCCGGCCATACCGGTACCCTGGACCCCTTTGCCACCGGCCTGCTGGTGTGCTGCATGGGCCGGGCGACCAAGATTTCCGGCGCGATGCTCAACGCCGACAAGGCGTATCGCGCTACGCTTCAATTTGGCGAAGAAACCGATTCCGGCGACCTGACCGGCAACGTGGTGTCCACGGCCGAGCCTGGCTTCGTGGTCGACGAACAGGCCCTGCGCGAAGCGCTGTCACGTTTCTCGGGCACGATCGAGCAGATTCCGCCCATGTATTCGGCGCTCAAGCGCGACGGCAAGCCGCTGTACGAATACGCCCGGGCCGGCATCGAGCTGGAGCGCGCGCCGCGGCAGATTACGATTTACCGCATCGAGCTGCTGTCCCTGAACGGGACGCAGGCAGAGATCGATGTGGCTTGCAGTAAAGGCACATACATCCGGACGCTGGCCCAGGACATCGGGCGCGCGCTGGGCTGTTACGCCCACCTGGCGGCGCTGCGGCGCACGCACGTCGGGCCTTTTTCTCTGGAACGCGCCGTTGCGCTGGATGCCTTGCAGGCGATGCCAGACCCCAAGCAGGCATTGCTTGCACTGAACGAATTGCCGGAGGGCTTGCTGCCCTCCACCCTGACCTTAAAGGACTCGCTATGACTCGCGCCTTGCGCAACGTCGCCATCATCGCCCACGTGGACCACGGTAAAACCACCCTGGTCGACCAGCTGCTGCGCCAATCCGGCACCTTCCGCGAAAACCAGGCGCTGACCGAACGGGTCATGGACTCGAACGATCTGGAAAAAGAACGCGGCATCACGATTCTGGCCAAGAACTGTGCCGTTGAATACGAAGGCACGCACATCAACATCGTCGACACCCCGGGTCACGCCGACTTCGGTGGCGAAGTCGAACGCGTGCTGTCCATGGTCGACGGCGTGCTGCTGCTGGTCGATGCCGTTGAAGGCCCGATGCCGCAGACCATTTTCGTGACCCGCAAGGCGCTGGCCCTGGGCCTGAAGCCGATCGTCGTGGTCAACAAGGTGGACCGCCCGGGCGCCCGTACCGACTTCGTCATCAACGCCACGTTCGACCTGTTCGACAAGCTGGGCGCGACCGAAGAGCAGCTGGACTTCCCGGTGGTGTACGCCTCGGGCCTGTCCGGCTACGCCGGCCTGACTCCGGACGTGCGCGAAGGCAACATGCGCCCGCTGTTCGAAGCCATTCTCGAACACGTGCCGCAGCGCGACGACGATCCCAACGGCCCGCTGCAGATGCAGATCATCTCGCTGGACTACAACAGCTACGTCGGCAAGATCGGTGTGGGCCGCATCAACCGTGGCCGTATGCGCCCCGGCATGGACGTGGCCTACAAGTTCGGCCCCGAAGGCCAGGGCGGCCGCGGCCGCATCAACCAGGTCCTGAAGTTCCACGGCCTGGAGCGCATCGTTGTCGATGAAGCCGAAGCCGGCGACATCGTGCTGATCAATGGCATCGAAGAACTGGGCATCGGCTGCACGGTCACCGACGCCGCCACGCAAGACGCGCTGCCGATGCTGCGCATCGACGAACCGACCCTGACCATGAACTTCATGGTGAACACGTCGCCGCTGGCCGGCCGCGAAGGCAAGTTCGTCACCAGCCGCCAGCTGCGCGACCGCCTGGACCGCGAACTGAAGTCCAACGTGGCGCTGCGTGTGCGCGACACGGGCGACGATACGGTGTTCGAAGTGTCGGGCCGCGGTGAACTGCACCTGACGATTCTGCTGGAAACGATGCGTCGCGAAGGCTACGAGCTGGCCGTGTCGCGTCCGCGCGTGGTGTTCAAGGACATCGACGGCGTGAAGTGCGAGCCGTTCGAATCGCTGACCATCGACGTCGAAGACGCCCACCAGGGCGGCGTGATGGAAGAACTGGGCCGCCGCAAGGGCGACCTGCAGGACATGCAGCCGGACGGCCGTGGCCGTACCCGCCTGGAATACCTGATTCCGGCCCGTGGCCTGATCGGCTTCCAGAACGAGTTCCTGACGCTGACGCGCGGCACGGGCCTGATGAGCCACATCTTCCACGAATACGCGCCCGTCAAGGAAGGCTCGATCGGCGAGCGCCGCAACGGCGTGCTGATCAGCCAGGATCACGGCGACGCCGTGGCCTACGCTCTGTGGAAGCTGCAGGATCGCGGCCGCATGTTCGTCAATCCGGGCGATGCGCTGTACGAAGGCATGATCATCGGCATCCACAGCCGTGACAACGACCTGGTTGTGAACCCCATCAAGGGCAAGCAGCTGACCAACGTGCGCGCCTCGGGCACCGACGAAGCCGTGCGCCTGGTTCCGCCGATCCAGATGTCGCTGGAATACGCCGTGGAATTCATCGACGACGACGAACTGGTCGAAATCACGCCCAAGTCGATCCGTCTGCGCAAGCGCTACCTGCTCGAAAACGAGCGCAAGCGCGCCGCACGCGAATCCGCCGTCTAAGCGCCGCGCGGGGCATTGCCCCGCTTGGCAAGGCAGCAAAAAGGCCGTACGCCCCAAGGGTGTACGGCCTTTTTTTACGACCCGGCTCGGCGGGAGGGCTTTGTCTTCGGTTCAGGCGTGCTGATGGCGATATTCCTGCGTCTTGCCGCCGTAGCCATATGCCGCCGCGCGAGCATCGATCACATGCACGTACGAGCATTCATGCAGCTCGCCCAGGATCTCTCGGAACGCCGCGTAGATCTCCTGGATGAAGCGCGCTTTTTCGGCCTTGGTGTTGGTTTCGTCCGTGACGCTGATGTCCAGGTGAAAGGCGTTCTTGCCGACTTCGGACAGGGGCTGTGCGCCGATGAACCAGAGGTCATGCGGAATGTGCTGCAAGGTGATCGCGATGACCGGCAGCTTCTTGCCCAGGACGGTCTGGGTCAGGCCGGCGACGGCGTCGACGATGCGGCGGTTCACGTGGGCATCGGATTGGCCGGAAACATGGATGACGATGTGAGGCATGGAAGGCTCCAGTGGGTGAGGGTATGGAGCCAGTGTAGAAAGCCGATTGACATCGGAAAAGCGGGAATTTACGATTTCAACCATCGAATAAACCGTTGGATAGACCGTGTCTGGATTCGACCTGGACCAGTTGCGCACGCTGGTTGCCGTGCTGGATGCGGGCAGCCTGACGGCGGCCGCACCCAAGGTGTTCCTGTCGCAATCGTCGGTGAGCGAACAGATGCGCAAGCTGGAGGAACGCGCGGGGCAGGCGCTGCTGATTCGCGGCAAGTCGGGGGTGTCCGCCACACCGGCCGGTGAGCGGCTGCTGGCGCATGCGCGCGCGATCCTGTCGCTGAGCGAAGAGGCCTACCGCGACTTGCGCGGCGTGGCGTTGCAGGGCGAACTGCGCCTGTGCATCACCGACTACTTCCGCCCGGGGGATGTGGCGGGCATGCTGCGGCGCTTGAACGAGCAGTATCCGCAGGTGCGCATGCACGTCACCATCATGAAAAGCGGTGCGATCGAGGCGGCCTACGAGCGCGGCGAGATCGACGTGGGTATCTCGATGGTCATCCTGGAACGCGGCGCAGGCAAAGGCCGCCCGCAAGGGCCGGTGCTGCGGCGCGAGTCGCTCTTGTGGATGGCGGCGGATGGCGTTCAGGCAACACGCGGGGCGTTGCCGCTGCTGGCGCTGCCGGAAACCTGCGCGCTGCGCCAATATGCCGAGCGCCTGTTGTCGCGGCGCAGCGTGCCGTATGCGGTGGCGCACGTGGCGTCCGGCGTGGCGGGCCTGCAACTGGCGATTGCGGCGGGGCTGGGCGTGGCCTGCCTGAACGAGTCGGCGTTGGCGCCAGGCATCGCCCGCGCGCAGTGGCCGGGCTTGCCGCCGCTGCCCGAGGTTGAATTCCGCCTGCTGCCGCCACGGCCGGGCGAAGACCGTTTCATCGAGCTGGCGCGCGAGGCCATCGTGCGGGCGATGCGCTGATATCGGCTAGGGGTGGGGCGCCGCCATCAGCCAGTCCAGGAACTCCCGGCCGGGCCCGTCTTCGCGCACGACGGCGCCGATGGGCTGGAAGGCGCCAGGCGAATCGATCCGTATGCGCTGGAAGTGGCCATGGCGCAGGTACCAGTCGGCCAGCGTCAGCGGCACCATGGCCAGCGCCTGCTGCGCCTGCATCACGGCGATCAGCAAGGGCATCGGCGGCGCGGCGCTGGCCAGCCGGCACAGTCGGGGAACGATGCCGGCACGCTCGAAAAAGGCGCTGAAGACGGCGTGGATCGCCAGTTCCGGGCGTGGTTCGATCCACAACTGCGAGGCGACCTGGGCGAGCGTGGGCGGGGTAGGGCCGGCCAGCAGCGGATGGCCTTCGGTGCCGACGATGACAGCCGCATCCTGTTGCAACGGCACGAATTCCAGGCCGGCGGGCATGGCTTCCGGGCGCCGGCACAGCAGCATGTCCAGGTTGCCCGCCGCCGCCAGTGGCAGCAGTTGTTCGCGGCTGCCTTCCTGGACTTCCACGTGCAGGTCGGGGTGGGCCAGCATGTAGGCCGGCAGGCGCTCGGCCAGCAGACCGCCGCTGGCCGCGGGAATGGCGCCCAGGCGCAGGCTGCCCGCGGCGCCGTCGCGCAGCGCCGCAACCGAATTGGTGGACGCCCGCAGCGTCGTGAGCATGCCGCGCGCGCATTCCGCCATCAATTGTCCGCTGCGAGTGGTGCGCATGCCGCGCGCGTGGCGTTCGAACAGGCTGACGCCCAGCAGGGCTTCGATATCGGCCAGGGCGTGGGTGGCAGCCGGTTGGCTCATGCCGATCTGGGCCGCGGCCTGCTGCACGCTGCCCAGGTCGGCCACGCCCGCCAGCAGTTGCAGGTGGCGCAGGCGGCCCTTGGCCAAGAGGCGGGACAGCAGGGTGGCGGGAGCGACGTCCATGGCAGGGGTTGGGGTGTTTTAGCTATTCAAATTTCGAATATATCGACGCATTAATGTATTTGAAATAAGGATATGCCCTGCCCAGAATGACGCTTTTCACGTGATCACGCCCAGGAGGGGCTGTTCCATGACGTTCCGCCTATTGCATGCTGTCGTCTGTGCCGTCGCTGCCGGCGTGTCTTCCGGGGCCCTGGGCGCGGGTGCCTATCCCACCCAGCCCGTGCGCCTGATCGTGCCATTCGCCCCCGGCGGCTCGACCGACGTGCTGGCGCGAGCGGTGGCCGACGGGCTGCGCAAGGAACTGGGCCAGAGCGTGGTGGTGGAAAACCGCGCCGGCGCCGGCGGGCTGATCGGCACCGAGGCCGTGGCGCGGGCCGAGCCGGATGGCTACACCCTGGGCATGGCTACCGTCAGTACCATGGCCGTGAACCCGCTGCTCTACGGCACCAGGCGGGTGGATCCGGCGACCCAGCTGAAGCCGGTGGGCGCGGTGGCGACCGTGCCGGTGGTGTGGATGGTGAACCCGGCGTTTCCGGCGACTGATTTCACGCAATTCCTGGCCGAGCTGCGGGCCCATCCGGGCAAGTATTCGTTTGGGTCGCCCGGCGTCGGTTCGCTGGGCCACCTGAATCTGGCCGCCATGAACGCCGACCTGAAGGTTGAGGTGCTGCACGTACCGTATCGCGGCATGGGGCCGGCGCTGACCGCGGCCGTGGGCGGCGAGGTGCAGGTGCAGCAGGACCAGTACGCCTCGGCGCAGTCGCTGATCAAGGCTGGCAAGCTGCGTCCGATCGCCGTGTCGGCGCCCACGCGGCTGGCCGGCCTGCCGCAATTGCCGACGCTGGCCGAATTGGGTTATCCGCAATTGAACGCGCTGGGCCAGACCTGGTTTGGCCTGGTCGCGCCGGCCGGCACGCCGGATGCGGTGGTGCAAGCCGTCAATGGCGCGGCGCAGCGTGCGTTGGCGGACCCGGCGCTGGTGCAGCGCCTGGCGGGCCTGGGCGCCGAGCCGCTGACCGGCACACCGCAGGCCTTTGGCGAACGCATCGCGCAGACGCTGGCCGCCAACCGAAAAATCATTGAAACTGCCGGCATCAAGCTGGACGAGTAAACGGTTTTACGCCGCCCCGCGAAAGCGGGGGTAGACCCTATAGACCCGCCACAGGAGACGCGATGGGAGCCATCGACAAACTTGCGCCGTTCATCGACGCGCGCAGCGAACGCTATGCGGAACTGAGCGACCGCATCTGGAGCCTGGCCGAACTGCGCTACGACGAGCACAAATCGGCCGAACTGCACATCGCCATGCTGCAAGACGCCGGCTTTCGCGTCACCCGTGACGCGGCCGGCATTCCCACGGCCTTCGTGGCCGAGGCCGGCAGCGGCGGCCCGGTGATCGGCATCCTGGGCGAATACGACGCCCTGTCGGGACTGAGTCAGGAAAGCGGCGCCTTCGCCTGCCAGCCATCGCCCGAAACTCCCAATGGCAATGGCCACGGCTGCGGCCACCATCTGCTGGGCACAGCCGCACATTTCGCCGCGGTGGCGGTCAAGGAATTCCTGCAAGACAACGGCTTGCCCGGCACCATCCGCTTCTATGGCTGTCCGGCCGAAGAGGGCGGCTCGGGCAAGACCTTCATGGCGCGCGCCGGGCTGTTCGATGACCTGGATGCGGCGCTGACCTGGCACCCGGCGTCGCACACCGGCATTTTTCATCAGTCTTCCCTGGCCAATATCCAGGCCTATTTCCGCTTTCGCGGCGTGGCGGCGCATGCGGCCAACTCGCCGCACCTGGGCCGCAGCGCGCTGGACGCGGTGGAACTGATGAACGTGGGCGTGAATTACCTGCGCGAGCACATGGTGCCCGATGCGCGGGTGCATTACGCGGTGACCAACAGCGGCGGCATTTCGCCTAACGTGGTGCAGGCCCGCGCCGAGGTGCTGTACCTGGTGCGCGCGCCCATCAATTCGCAGGCGGCCGAGCTGTACGAGCGCGTCAAGAACGTGGCCCGCGGGGCGGCGCTGATGACTGGCTGCGAGCTGGAGATCGTGTTCGACAAGGCCTGCTCGAACTACATCCCCAATGGGGTGTTGAACGAGGTCATGTACGCCAACATGCAGGCGTTGCAGGGGCCGTCCTACACCGAAGGCGAACAGCAGGCCGCACGCCGGATGTGGGACGCGATTTCTCCCGACGATATCGACAACGCGGGCAAGAACCTGGGCGCGGTGCTGCGCAACCCGACACCGCTGTTCAGCGGCGTGGCACCCTTTGAGCCGGGCAAGACCGAGATCAGCTACGGTTCGACCGACGTCGGCGACGTCAGCTGGGTCACGCCCACGGCGCAGTGCTGGGGCGCCTGCTATGCCTACGGCACGCCGTTCCATTCGTGGCAGATGGTGGCGCAGGGCAAGCTGTCGCTGGCCCACAAGGGCATGGTGCACGCCGCGAAGATCATCGCTGCGACCGCCGCGGACCTGTACCGCCAGCCCGAGGCGCTGGCGCGCGCCAAGCAAGAGCTGCTGGACATGCGCCGCGGCCAGCCTTATGTCTGTCCGATTCCGGCGGACGTGCTGCCGTCTTTCATGCGCAAATAGGGCAGGACGGCGGCCCCGCCTGGGGCCGCCGGGGCTTTGGCCCCGTTTCCAGTCAGGCCGGCAGCGACGGCGCGTATTGCGCGTCGGAATTGACCTTCTGGTGGAATTCGACCACCTTGCGCACGACTTTGCGGGGATCGTCTTCGATGATGAAAAGATCCAGGTCGTGCGCGCCGATCATGCCATTGGCCAGCACCTGGCCGCCCAGCCATTCGACCAGGCCCGACCAGTATTCGCTGCCCACCAGCACGATGGGCGCGGGCGGGACCTTGCCGGTCTGGATCAGCGTCAACGCTTCGAAGAGTTCGTCCAGGGTGCCAAAGCCGCCCGGCATCGCCACGTAGGCGAAGCTGTGCATGAAGAAGGTGGCCTTGCGCGAAAAGAAATATTCGAACGACAGGCTTATAGTCTGGTATTCGTTGTTGTGCGCTTCGTGTGGCAGGCTGATGTTCAGCCCGATGCTGGTGCCGCCGGTTTCGAAAGCGCCCTTGTTGGCCGCTTCCATGATGCCGGGGCCGCCGCCCGCGATGACCGCGAAACCCGCCTCGGCCAGGGCGGCCGAAATCGCGACGGTGGTTTCGTAGTGGGGCGAGTTGCGGCTGACGCGCGCACTGCCAAAGACGCTGACTGCGGGCCCGATATGGGCCAGCTTGTCTGCCGCCGTCCGTATCTCTGACATAATCAGCGGAATTTGCTTGTTGGCGGGCGTTTCCGCCGTCGTTGCCGTCGTATTTGCCGCAGTTGTTGCCATATCTGCCTTTGTAACCATGAAAAAAACCCTATTGCTGGTCGACGGTTCAAGCTACCTGTACCGCGCTTTCCACGCTATGCCTGATTTGCGCAACGCGCAAGGCGAACCCACCGGGGCGCTGTACGGCGTGGTCAATATGCTGCGCAAGCTGGTAGCCGACTATAAGGCAGAGTATGCCGCATGTATTTTCGACGCGCGCGGCAAGACCTTCCGTGACGATCTGTACCCGGAATACAAGTCGCATCGCCCGCCCATGCCCGAAGACCTGGCGGCCCAGATCGAACCCATCCACCGCGCCGTGCGCGCGCTGGGCTGGCCGGTGCTGGCCATCGAAGGCGTCGAAGCCGACGACGTGATCGGCACGCTGGCCTGCCGCGCCGCCGAGCGCGACGTGCACACCATCGTGTCCACCGGCGACAAGGACCTGGCGCAGCTGGTCAACAGCCACGTCACGCTGGTCAACACCATGAGCGGCGAAGTGCTGGACGAGGCCGGCGTGGTCAACAAGTTCGGCGTGCCGCCAGACCGTATCGTGGACTACCTGATGCTGGTCGGCGACACGGTCGACAACGTGCCGGGCGTGACCAAGGTGGGCCCCAAGACGGCCGCCAAATGGATCTCGGAATTCGGCTCGATCGACAAGCTGGTCGAAGGTGCCGAGGGCATCAAGGGCGTGGCGGGCAGCAACCTGCGCGAAGCCATTCCCAATTTTCCGCTGACGCGCGAGCTGCTCACCGTGAAATGCGATTGCGACCTGACCGGCCACGTCGACAGTGTCGACGACCTGACGCCGCGCGGCCGCGATGAAGCGACGTTGACCGAGCTATACGAACGCTACGGCTTCCGCACCTGGCTGCGCGACCTGACCGGCGATGCCGAGCGCGTGCCGGCGGGCGACGCCCGCGTGGCCGTCGACGTGCCGGTCGCCCCCACGGAACTGGACTACCAGATCATTGCCGACTGGCCCGCATTCGATGCCTGGCTGGAAAAACTGCAAACCGCCGAGCTGGTGGCGCTGGACACCGAGACCACCTCGCTGGACGAGATGCAGGCCAGGCTGGTGGGCCTGTCGATGGCGGTGGCGCCGGGCGTCGCCTGCTACATCCCGGTGGCGCACCGCGGCCCGGACAACGCCACGCAATTGCCCAAGGCCGACGTGCTGGAACGCCTGCGCCCCTGGCTGCAGGACGCCTCGCGCGCCAAGCTGCTGCATCACGCCAAGTACGACGCGCACGTATTCGCCAACGAAGGCATCCGCCTGGCCGGCATCACCGACGACACGATGTTGCAAGCCTACGTGCTGGAATCGCATAACCGCGTCGGCCTGAACGACCTGGCGCAGCGTT
The DNA here is from genome assembly GCF_058783235.1 of Achromobacter sp. FW305-C-28. Lineage (NCBI taxonomy): Bacteria > Pseudomonadati > Pseudomonadota > Betaproteobacteria > Burkholderiales > Alcaligenaceae > Achromobacter > Achromobacter sp. FW305-C-28. The sequence continues at coordinate 808,926 of NZ_JBYSYL010000001.1, forward strand.
ACCTGGGCCGAAGCGGCGTCTCGTACGAAGACCTGTGCGGCAAGGGCGCCAAGCAGATCGGCTTTGACGAAGTGGCGGTGGACAAGGCTGGCCACTATGCGGCGGAAGACGCCGACTTTACGTTGCAACTGCACCAGGTGCTGCGCCCGCAGGTGGCCGCCGATGCCGGGCTGGAACGCATCTACCTGCTGGAAATGCAGGTGTCCGCCGTGCTGACCACCATCGAGCGCAATGGCGTCAAGGTGGACGCGGCCGAGCTGGGCCGCCAGAGCCACAAGCTGGGCCAGGAAATGCTGCAGCTCGAGCAAAAGGCCTACGAGCTGGCCGGGCAGCCGTTCAACCTGAATTCGCCCAAGCAACTGGGCGAAATCCTGTTCGGCCGCATGCAGTTGCCGGTGGTGCGCAAGACCGCGGGCGGCGCGCCGTCCACCGACGAGGAAGTGCTGAGCAAGCTGGCGCAGGACTACCCGCTGCCGCAGGTGCTGCTGGAATACCGCGGGTTGTCCAAGCTGAAGTCCACCTACACGGACAAGCTGCCGCGCATGATCAACCCCGATACGGGCCGCGTGCACACGCGCTATTCGCAGGCCGCGGTGATCACCGGCCGCCTGGCCTCGTCCGATCCCAACCTGCAGAACATTCCCGTGCGCACCGAAGCCGGCCGCCGGGTGCGCGAGGCCTTCATCGCCGAGCAAGGCCTGCTGCTGTCGGCCGACTATTCGCAGATCGAGCTGCGCATCATGGCGCACGTGTCGGACGACGCCAACCTGCAACGCGCGTTTGCGGCCGGCGAAGACATCCACCGCGCCACCGCTTCGGAAGTGTTCGGTGTGTCGCTGGAGGACGTTTCGTCCGAGCAGCGCCGCGCGGCCAAGGCCATCAACTTCGGCCTGATCTACGGTATGGGGGTGTTTGGCCTGGCGTCCAACCTGGGCATCACCCGCGATGCCGCGCAGGCCTACATCGACCGATACTTCGCCCGCTATCCCGGCGTGGCGATGTACATGGAGAACACCCGCCGCGTGGCCCGCGAACAGGGCTACGTGGAAACCGTGTTCGGACGCCGCCTGCAATTGCCGGAAATCCGTGGCGCTTCCGGGCCGCGCCGCCAGGGCGCCGAGCGTGCGGCGATCAACGCGCCCATGCAGGGCACCGCGGCCGACCTGATCAAGATGGCCATGGTGGCCGTGCAGGACTGGCTGGAAGCCGAAAAGCTGCAGACGCGCATGATCATGCAGGTGCACGATGAACTGGTGCTGGAAGCGCCGGACGCGGAGCTGGAACTGGTCAAGGAAGCGCTGCCGCGCCTGATGTGCAATGTGGCCGAGCTGCGCGTGCCGCTGGTGGCCGAAGTGGGCGTGGGCAAGAACTGGGAACAGGCGCACTGAGCGCGGGGCCGCCTGAGGGCGGCCCATTTCCGCTTTTGCGGTTGCAACAATATAATGTTGCGCTTCCCCCGCCAATAAACCGTCCCCCAAATGTTGCTGCTCTGGGTCCTGCTTGCTACCGTCACCGGTGGCCTCATTGCCGTCCTTGTCGCCAGCTGGCTGGCCTACAAGGTGTTCGCCCAATACCTGCACCACATGGTGAGCCTGTCGGTGGGCGTGCTGCTGTCGGTGGCGTTGTTGCACCTGTTGCCCGAGGCGTTCGAGGGCGCGGTGGGCGACGCCCACGTGCTGTTCGGGTTGATGCTGGCATCGCTGATCGGTTTCTTCGTGCTGGAAAAGATCGCGCTGCTGCGCCATAGCCATCATCACGAAGGCGACGGGCACCATCACCATTCGGGCCACGACCGCCACGAGGCGGGCCGCGGCGGGGTGTTGATCCTGATCGGCAGTTCGTTGCACAACCTGTGCGACGGGGTACTGGTGGCGGCGGCCTTCCTGACGGATCCGCTCTTGGGCGTGCTGACGGCGGCCTCGATCATCGTGCACGAGGTGCCGCACAAGCTGGGCGATTTCGTCGTCTTGCTGAACGCGGGCCTGGCGCGCCGCCGGGCGTTTGCGCTGATCCTCTTCACCAGCTTGTGTTCAGCCGTGGGCGGCATAATAGGCTACTTCGTGCTGCAGCAAGCGCAGGGCTGGGTGCCGTACGTATTGGTGGTTGCCGCCAGCAGCTTCCTCTACATTTCGGTGGCCGACCTGATGCCGCAGATGCACGAACGGGTATCCCTGGCCGATGCGGTGCCGCAGCTGTTGCTGGTGGGCGTGGGCGTGGCGCTGATCTACAGCGTGACGACGCTGATGCACCACGGGCACGAGCACGAAACCGGAGCCGGCGCGGCGCGCACGGAGCACGTCCACACGCACTGAGGCGCGGCGTTCGCGATACCCGGCTTTGTCCTGATCCTGGCCGGTCGTGTCGCGCATGCCTAGTTGGCGAATCGCGGGACGCCGGTCCCGCGTTGATCCCTACACAGGAGTTCGCCATGAGTTTTTCCGCCGCCGCAGGCAACGTCGCCCCCACCGTGATCCACACGGATACGCAGGGGCTGGTCCACGGGGATTTCCAGCTGCCCGTGGCTGATGGAACCCTGGACGCCTACTACGCCGCCCCCGAGGGCAAGCAGAACCTGCCCGTGGTGCTGGTAGTGCAGGAAATCTTCGGGGTGCATGAGCACATCAAGGACGTCTGCCGCCGGGTCGCCAAAGCCGGCTACCTGGCCGTGGCCGCGAATCTGTACCAGCGCCAGGGTGATGCCTCTACCTATACCGATATTCCGAAGCTGATCGCCGAGATCGTGAGCAAGGTGTCCGATGAGCAGGTGTTCGCGGATCTGGACGCCAGTGTGGCGTGGGCCGCGCAGCACGGCGGCGACCCCAGGCGCGTGGCCGTGACGGGCTTTTGCTGGGGTGGGCGCCTGACGTGGATGTACGCGGCGCACAATCCGGATGTCAAGGTGGGCGTGGCGTGGTACGGGAAGCTGAGCGCCGGGCATGGCCCGTTGATCAAGCGGGTCGCGTTCGATGTGGTCAATGAACTGCATGCGCCGGTGCTGGGGCTTTATGGGGCCAAGGACGCCAGCATTCCGGTGTCGGATATCGAGATCATGAAGGGCAAGCTTGCCGGCGGCAATGACAATGCCAGGCGGTCGGAGTTTGTGGTGTATCCGGACGCGGATCATGCGTTCATGGCGGATTACCGGGCGAATTATCAGGCTGAGGCTGCCAGGGATGGGTGGAAGCGGATGCTGGAGTGGTTCAAGCGTTACCTGTGAGGGAGTTGGCGTCGCTGCGCGCGACGGGGCGCGGCCTTTGGTGTGGTGTGGGCGGGTTTTCTTCGTAGGCCGCCCGTCACGGGTTGGGCGCAGGGATGCGCGCCTACGATTGCGGTCCGGAGCCTTCGCTCCGGACTGCCCCGTTGTCATCCTCGTCCTCGCCTTCGGCGACTCCTACGGATTCCCTCGGGCGCATCTAACGGCGCGCACCCCTGCGCCCAACCCGCGCCGGGCTACCGGTTTCGAGAATTGAAGCGCTGCCAGGCCGAGGAATGGGGGAGAGGTTTGCGTCGCCCGCCCAGACCGGCCGCGCGGGCGGCCGGCTCTGGGCATACATGCCCTGCTGCGTCGTGACGCAGCACGCTGCGCGCTTGTGCGGCGTCGCTGCGCTTGCCTGGGGCTACTGGCTTGCAGGCCGTTGTGCCTGACGGGGTGAGTGGGTCTTACCGACAGTGCGCAGCGACAACGCCCCGCAAAGATAGCCGCCCGGCCGCCCGGCCGCCCGAAGGCCGGGCAGCCCCCTCGGGGGGCAGCAAGCACGCGAAGCGTGTGCAGCGTGGGGGCCCACATTCCATAGCCGCCCGGCCGCCCGGCCGCCCGAAGGCCGGGCAGCCCCCTCGGGGGGCAGCAAGCGCTGTCGTGCGCGCGGTGGGGGAATTAGAGACAACGCCCCGCAAAGATAGCCGCCCGGCCGCCCGGCCGCCCGAAGGCCGGGCAGCCCCCTCGGGGGGCAGCAAGCACGCGAAGCGTGTGCAGCGTGGGGGCCCACATTCCATAGCCGCCCGGCCGCCCGGCCGCCCGAAGGCCGGGCAGCCCCCTCGGGGGGCAGCAAGCGCTGTCGTGCGCGCGGTGGGGGAATTAGAGACAACGCCCCGCAAAGATAGCCGCCCGGCCGCCCGGCCGCCCGAAGGCCGGGCAGCCCCCTCGGGGGGCAGCAAGCGCGAAGCGCGCAGCGTGGGGGCCCTCAATTCCCCGCTTCGCGCAGGCGGCTGGGGAGGAGTTCGCCGTGGCGGGCGAGCAGGGGGTAGGCGGCGGCGCCGACCAGGTGGGAGTTGATGCCCTTCATGTCGCGCAGGATGTCCAGGTAGAGGGCGCCGACTTCGGCGGCGTCTACCTGGCCGGCCTTGATCTTTTGCAGGTGGGTGTCGGCGGCCTGGGTTTCGATGGTGCGGAAGCGCGCTTTTTCGCCGGCCAGGGCGCGGGCCTGGCGCAGGTCGTCGTTGACGAAGAGGGCGGCGGCCTGGCGTTGGTTGGCGATCAGTTCGCCCAGCGTGTCGTCCAGGCTGGCGCGTTGTTCGGGCGAGAAGGTCCAGCCTTGCTTGCGCAGCTTGGCGATGTGGCTGAGCAGGCCGTGGTGGGCGATGTCGCCGGCGTGGCCAATGTTGCTGGTGAAGGCCAGGATGTCGTCCATGCGCTGCAGGTCGTCGCGCGTCATGTTTTCCTGGTCCAGGGTGGCCAGGTAAGTGGTGATGGCGTTTTCGAGCTTGTCGAGCGCGGCGTCGAGCTGGCGCGCCTGGACCATGCGGTGGCGGTTGTCGCGCTTGAAGCCGGCGCGGGCGTACAGCAGCAGGGTCTGCAGCATGTCGGCCATGCGCAGGGCCTCGCGGGCGGCGTTGCCCAGGGCGACGGCGGGCACGTCGTGGGCCCATTCGTCCAGGTATTGGGGGCGGGACGGGTCGTTGGGGTCGGTGCGCTTGGGCAGCCAGCGGGTGAGCAGCGCGGCGTAGGGGGCCAACAGCGGCAGGAACACCACGGCAATGACGGCGTTGAAAAGGGTGTGGAAGTTGGCCACGGCGCGGGCCGGGTCGCTGGACAGGTCGCTCATCAGCGGTTGCAGCCAGGGCAGCAGCACCAGGCCGGCCAGGACGCCCAGCACGCGGGTCAGCAGGTTGCCCAGGGGCAGGCGGCGGGCGGCGGGATCGTCGCCGGTGACGCCTTCGATCATGGGGTTGATGGCGGTGCCCAGGTTGGCGCCCAGCACCAGGGCAAAGGCGACGTGGGGGGCGACCATGTGGTGGCTGGCCAGCGACATGACCAGCACCACCACGGCGACGCTGGAGTGGGCCGCCCAGGTGAAGGCGGCCGACAGCAGCACGGCGGCGACGGGTTGGGTGGCCAGGGCGTCCAGGATCATGCCCAGCATGGGGGCGGTCTGGAAGGGTTCGAACAGTTCGACCAACTGGTGCAGCGACAGCAGCAAGAGGCCCAGGCCGATGAAGACGCGGCCCAGGTCGCGGGTGCGGCCCGGGGGATAGCGGCGGAACATCCAGACGCCGGCCAGGATCAGGATGGGGGCCAGCGAGGTCAGGTCGAATGACAGCAGCTGGACGATCAGCGTGGTGCCGACGTTGGCGCCCAGCATGGCGGCCAGCGCGGGGACCAGGCCGACCACGCCGCCGGCGGCGAAGCCGGTGATCATCAGGCCGGTGGCGGTGCTGCTCTGGAGGGCGGCGGTGATGCCCAGGCCGGCGGCGAAGGCCCGCAGGCGGGTGCCCAGGGCGCGGCCCAGTGCGGCGCCGAGGGCGGCGCCAAAGGCGCGCTGCACGCCTGTCTGGACCATGTGCACGCCCCAAAGCAGCAGGGCGACGTAGCCGGCGAAGTCAAGCAGGGTAATAAGTCCGGACATCCTGGAGTCGTTCCATTCTTTTTATGACAAGAAATAATTCTGTAATGATCGCATGCCGGGGCGGGCGGGGAAACCCGTCCCTGCAATACAGCATACGCCTCGCAGGGCTTTGCTGCGCGCGGCCGGGGCTTGCGCGTATCATTGCCGGATCATTCGTGGATGCATGGGAGTTCTGGTGGCCGTTTCCGTATTCGATCTGTTCAAAATAGGCATTGGCCCGTCCAGTTCCCATACGGTCGGCCCGATGCGGGCGGCCTTGTTGTTCGCGCAGGGCCTGGAGCGCGACGGCCTGTTGCCGCAGGTGGCCAACGTGCGCGCCGAGCTTTACGGCTCGCTGGGCGCCACCGGCAAGGGCCACGGCACCGACAAGGGCGTGCTGCTGGGCCTGATGGGCGAGGCCCCTGACACGGTCGACCCGGCGGCCATCGCCGGCATGATCGCGTCGGTGCGCGCCAGCCGCCAGTTGCCGTTGCTGGGCCACTACCCGGTGCCGTTCGTGGAAAAGGAACACATGATGTTCTACCGCCGCGAAGCCATGGCCGAGCATCCCAACGGCATGAAATTCCATGCCTTCGACGCCAAGGGCGAATCGCTGCGCGAGGCCCGCTACCTGTCGGTGGGGGGCGGCTTCGTGGTGACGGCGGGGGCGTCCAACAGCCAGGTCATCGCGGCGCACGACCAGCTGCCGTACCCGTTCCGCACGGGCCGCGAATTGCTGACCATGTGCCGCGAAAGCGGCCTGTCCGTGGCGCAGCTGATGATGCAGAACGAACTCACCTGGCGCGACGCCGGCGAGATCGCGGGCGGCCTGGACCGCATCTGGCAGGTCATGCAGGACTGTGTCTCGCGCGGCTGTGGCATCAATTACCCCGAGGCGGACGGCGAATTGCCCGGGCCGCTGCGGGTGCGCCGCCGCGCCCCCGAGCTGTACCGCAACCTGACCCAGCGGGCTGAACGCACGCTGTCCGACCCGCTGTCGGTGATGGACTGGGTCAATCTGTACGCCATGGCGGTCAACGAGGAAAACGCGGCCGGCGGCCGGGTGGTCACGGCGCCCACCAACGGCGCGGCGGGCATCATTCCGGCGGTGCTGCACTATTACGATCGCTTCGTCCCCGGTTCCAACCGCGAAGGCGTGCGTGATTTTCTGCTGACCGCGGCGGCCGTTGGCCTGCTGTACAAGTACAACGCCTCGCTGTCGGGCGCCGAGGTCGGCTGCCAGGGCGAAGTCGGCGTGGCGTGTTCGATGGCGGCGGGTGGCCTGGCAGCCGCCCTGGGCGGCTCGGTCGAGCAGGTCGAGAACGCGGCCGAGATCGGCATGGAACACAACCTGGGCCTGACCTGCGACCCGGTCGGCGGCCTGGTGCAGATTCCCTGTATCGAGCGCAACGCCATGGCGTCCATCAAGGCGGTCAACGCGGCCCGCATGGCGCTGCGCGGCGACGGCCAGCACTATGTGTCGCTGGATTCGGTCATCAAGACCATGCGCGAAACCGGCGCCGACATGAAGACCAAGTACAAGGAAACGGCGCGCGGCGGCCTGGCGGTGAACATCGTCGAGTGCTGAGGCGCAGCGCAGCCAAAGAAAAAGCCCCTTGATCGATCTGAAGTGACCCCAAGAAGTTGGACACCGATCCAACCTTTGGGGTGCAGTTCAGAGCGATCAAGAGGCTTTTTTTCTGCCAGGCAGTGGGCGCCACGGGGGCACCGTGGCGCAGGGATCAGATGACGCGGGCGTTCTGCAGGGCGGCGATGCGGGCCGGGATGGGCGGGTGCGAGGCGAACATGGCCGCCAGGCCGCCCTTGCCGGTGATGCCGGAGGCTTCGAACGACTTGGGCAGCTCGCCCGGTTCCAGGCCGCCCAGGCGGGCCAGGGCGCGCATCATGGGTTCGCGGGCGCCCATCAGGTGGGCCGAGCCGGCGTCGGCGCGGTATTCGCGCTGGCGCGAGAACCAGGCCACGATGATCGAGGCCAGGATGCCGAAAATGATCTCACAGACCAGCACCGTGACGTAGTAGCCCGGGCCGATGCCGCGTTCGTTCTTGAACACGACGCGGTCGATGAAGTAGCCGACGACGCGGGCCAGGAACACGACGAAGGTGTTCACCACGCCCTGGATCAGGGTCAGGGTGACCATGTCGCCGTTGGCGATGTGGGCCACTTCGTGGGCCAGCACGGCGGCGACTTCTTCTTCGCTCATGCTTTCGAGCAGGCCGGTGGACACGGCGACCAGCGAATCGTTCTTGAAGGCGCCGGTGGCGAACGCGTTGGGTGCGCCGTCGTAGATGGCGACTTCGGGGCGGCCGATGCCGGCGCGGTCGGCCAGTTGGTGAACGGTATCGAGCAGCCAGGCTTCGCGCTGGCTGCGCGGCGCGTTCGGATCCAGCACCTGGGCGCCGGTGCTCCATTTGGCCATGGGCTTGCTGATCAGGAGCGAGATGATCGCGCCGGTGAAGCCGACCACCACCGAGAAGATCAGGAGGGCGTTGAGATTCAGGCCATTGGCCGTGATGTAGCGGTCTACGCCCAGGATGCGTAGCGTGGCCGACAGCACGAGCATGACGGCCAGGTTGGTGATGACGAACAGGACAATGCGTTTCATGTTTTTTTGTTCCTCTGCGAGCGGGAAATACCCCGGCTTTGACTGTGCGGCGCCGCGCCAGTTCCCCGACTGGCGGCGCTGCGTCCGGTGACGGAGAGTATAGTATCGCTTTCCCTTATTCCTCCTCACTTTCACCTGAGCGCAATCCCCCCATGCAGGCACTTTGGATGTTGCTGGCGTCCGCCATGTTCGCCGTCATGGGCTCGTTCGTGAAACTGGGCACCGAGCACGGCGCGTCGCTGCCGCAGGTGGTGTTGTTCCGCGGCTTGCCGTCGGTCATTTTGCTGCTGCTCTGGGCCCGCGCCGGCCGCCAATCCATCATTCCGACCAGCTGGAAGCTGCACATCTGGCGCAACCTGTCCGGCGTCACCTCGATGTGGCTGGGCTTTTTCGCCATTGCCCACCTGCCGCTGGCCACCGCCACCAGCCTGAACTACACGGCGCCGCTGTTCATCGCCTGTTGGATGCTCGGGTGGGGCGGGGCGCAGCGCGATCCGGTGCGCATCGCCGCCGTGGCGCTGGGGTTCCTGGGCGTGATCGCCGTGCTGCGTCCCAGCATCAACGAAGACCAGTGGCTGGCCGCCCTGCTGGGCCTGGGCGCCGGCGCCATGTCCGCCATCGCCATGATGCAGATCCGCCAACTGGGCCGCATCGGCGAACCCGAATGGCGCACCGTCCTATTCTTCTCGGTGGCCGTCTGCGTCTCCAGCTTCGCCGGCCTGGGCTTCGAGGGCTGGGGCCACGCCGACTGGACGGGCTATGCGTCCCTCATGGGGGTGGGCGTGGCGGGCCTGTTCGGCCAGCTGGCCATGACCCGCGCGTTCGGCATGGGGTCGGCGCTGCTGACCGCTGCCCTGCAATACAGCACGATTATCTTCGCGGCCCTGATCGGCATGGGTTTCTGGGGCGACACCCTGGATGGCCTGGCGTGGGCCGGCATGGGCCTGATCATTTCGGCGGGCCTGCTGTCGGTCTGGCGCACCATGCGCGACCCCAAGCCGGCCTGACGCCGCGAATCCGATGAAGCGAAAGGAGCCTGCCTGATGACGACGACCCTGATTTCCGCAGTCGACCTGGCCGCGCGCCTTGGCGCCGCGGACGTGCGCGTGTTCGACGTGCGCCACGACCTTACCAATCACGCCGCAGGCCGCGAGGCCTATGCCGCTGGCCACATTCCCGGGGCGCGCTACCTCGATCACGAAACCGAACTGGCGGCGACGCGCACCGGCAAGAACGGCCGCCATCCGCTGCCTGACCGCGCCGAATTCGGCGCCCTGATGGCCGCGCACGGCGTCACGCCCCAGACCCTGGTAGTGGCCTACGACGCCAGCGGCGGCATGTACGCCGCCCACTTGTGGTGGATGCTGCGCTGGCTGGGCCACCACCCGGTCGCGGTGCTGGACGGCGGCTGGCAGGCCTGGGTGGCCGCGGGCCTGCCTACCGCCACCGAACCCGCGCCCCCCGTGCAGCCGGGCGCACCGGTGGTTCCTGGTGCGCCGCTGGTGGGTAGCGTGGACGCGAAAGCCGTGCTGGACAACATTGCCCAGCCCGCCTTCACGGTGATCGATGCGCGCGCGGCCAACCGCTACCGCGGCGAGGTCGAACCCATGGACCCGGTGGCCGGCCACATTCCTGGCGCCTTGAATCGGCCGAACGGCCAGAACCTGCAAGCCGACGGCCGTTTCAAGGACGCGGCCGTGCTGCGCGAGGAATTCACGGCATTGCTGGACGGTCGCGATCCCAAGACCATCGTGCACCAGTGCGGCTCGGGCATCACCGCCTGCCACAACCTGCTGTCGATGGAAATCGCCGGCCTGTCCGGATCGCGCCTGTACCCGGGGTCGTGGAGCGAATGGTGCAGCGATCCGTCCCGGCCGGTGGCCAAGGGCGACTAGGCCCTTCGCGTCCTACCAGACCGCCGCCAGCTTGACCCTGCTGGAGACGCTTTCGGCGATCTCCAGGAAGTGGTCCAGCGGCGGGGTGGCCAGGCCCGGCACTTTCGCCATGTCGTCCCAGCGCCTCAGCCGGATCGCATCCGGCGCGCCCGGCATGCTGGCGAAATCCACCGCCTGGCCCGCATCGAAGCTGCCCCCCTGTAGCGCCAGGCTGCGCTTCGAATCCTGCGACAGCGACGCTTCATACTGCGGCTCCACGTAGCAGAGGTAGCGCTTGGCCTCCACGTGCAGCCGGATCGGGTCGAGCACGGCCGAACTGAACAGCCCGCGCAGGAACGGCAGCACGAAATACTGGTGCTTGTCGTCGACGCCGCGCAGGGTGGGGGTGCCGGGGTGATCGGCGATCAGGTGGCCCAGGTCATGCAACAGGCAGGCCGTGATCAGCGGCGCGTTGGCGCCGTTGCGCTCGGCCAGGGCCGCGGTCTGCAGCGCGTGCCGCAGATGGCTGACGGATTCGCCATGATAGGAACGGTGCCCGCGTTCCAGGAAAAGCTGCTCGATGTCCTGCAAGGTCAAGGCCATGTTTGTCTCCTAGTGGCCGCAAGGGGAAGAGGCGGGCAGTGATCCGTGGATCAGCCGGCTGCCGGCGCCATCTCCAGAAAGCGCGCGATAAGCTGCACCGGTTGGCGCTCGCGCAGGCAGTACAGGTATTCATGCATCACGATGTCCGCGCCCTGGATGTCCAGCGCGACCAGATCGGGATGGGACGGAATTTCACGCGACGGGATCAGGCTGATGCCCAGCTCGCACAAGATCGCCTGGCGGATCGATTCGCGGCTGCCGATCTCCAGCGTTCGCTTGACGCTGACGCCGGCGGCTTGCAGGGCGTCTTCCGTCAATTGGCGGGTCATCGAACCGGGCTCGCGCAGCAGCAACGCGTGGTCGGCCAGGTCCGCCAGCGCCACCTGGCCGCGTCGGGCCAGCGGGTGGTCGCGGTGGGTGACCACGCGGATCGGGTCCGCCGCAATCAGGCGGCGATACAGGTGCTTGTCATCCATCAGAAATGACGACGTGGCAATCTCGATGCGATAGTCATGCAGCGCCTGCAGCATGCTGTGCGAATTGCCGATGGTGACCGTCAGGTCGATGCCGGGGTAGCGCTGGTTGTAGCGCCGCACGGTATCCATGATGTAGAAGGGGCCGGTGGCGCCGACCCGCAGATTGCCTTCGCGCAGGTCGCTGGCGTCGCGCAGCCGGAAATCGATCTCGGTTTCCTGCTGCACCAGCTTTTCCACCATGGGCATCAGGCTGTGGCCGGCGTCCGACAGGCGCATGCCGCGGCCCTGGCGGTGGAACAGTTCGACGCCATAGCGCGATTCCAACTGGCGCAGTTGCCCCGTCACCGTGGGTTGGCTCACGCCCAGCTGGGCGGCGGCCTTGGTGACGGTGCCGCAGCGAGCCACGGCATAGAAGGATTTCAGTTCGGCGACGAGCACGGTGTTCTGGGGCCTGGTAATGGACGCAATGCGCAAGACCGCCAGTACACCAAAATAATTTGATGTTTTTATTACTGCATTTGCGCGAAGTGTCATAAACACTCAATACGCCGCTTCCATACTGCCTTCGTTCCCAGACCGGAGGCACCATGCCCCTACAGCCCCAACGCGATACAGACACGATTCCGACGGGCGCTTCGCCCCAGAGCGGAGCGCAGCGCGGGGGCTTTCTGTCGGTCAGCAACCTGGTCAAGCGGTTTGGCGCCCACACGGCGCTGTCCGATGTGTCCCTGGATATCCGGGCGGGCGAGCTGGTGTGCCTGCTGGGGCCGTCCGGCTGCGGCAAGACCACCTTGCTGCGCGCCATCGCAGGACTGGAACGCCAGGACAGCGGCAAGATTCTGTTGTCCGGCCGCGATATTTCCCACGCCGAACCGCAAGCGCGCGACTACGGCATCCTGTTCCAGTCGTACGCGCTGTTTCCCAACCTGACCGTGGCCCAGAACGTGGCCTACGGCCTGAGCGGCAAGCGCGCCCACCGCAAGCACGTGGCCGACCGGGTCGAGGAAATGCTGACGCTGGTCGGCCTGGCCGGTGCGTCCAATAAGTATCCGGGGCAGATCTCCGGCGGCCAGCAGCAGCGCGTGGCGCTGGCCCGCGCGCTGGCACCGTCGCCGTCGCTGTTGCTGCTGGACGAACCGATGTCGGCGCTGGACGCCCGGGTGCGCGAGCACCTGCGCATCGAATTGCGCGCCCTGCAAAAGCGCCTGTCGATCACCACGCTGATGGTGACGCACGACCAGGAAGAGGCCATGGTGATGGCCGATCGCATCGCGGTCATGAATGGCGGCGTCATCGAGCAGTTCGGCACGCCGCGCGAACTGTATCGACAGCCGGGCTCGGCCTTCATCGCCGATTTCGTCGGTGAGGCCAACTGGCTGCCGTTCGAACGCATCGATGCGCACCGCGCCCGGGTCGGCCGCCAGGAACTGGCGGTGGACGAGGCGCTGGAGCGCAACGTCGGCAAGCTGTTCGTGCGCCCCGAAGCCGTGCGCGTGAGCGTGGCGCGCCCCGAAGAACCCAACACCATGCTGGCCGACGTGCTGGACGGCGTGTTCCTGGGCCGCGGCTACCGCCTGGCGCTGCGCCTGGAAGGCGTGCCGGGCGCCACGGTGCATTCGATCGTATCCCCCGAAACCGGAGACGCCTTGCTGGGCCCTCACGCTGCCAGCCGTTGCTGGGTGGAGCTGCCGCGCCATGCGATTCGCGCCTACGCTTGATTCCACCGTGCCCGCCAGCGTCCCCGCCGTGTCCGTGCCCGCCGCCGCCCCCGCTGTACCCGTCGCTGTGGCCGCCGCCTCGCCGCTGGGCCGCCGGCCCCTGCCGGGCTGGATCGGCCGCTTGGGCCTGACGCTGGGGCAGGCCGGCCTGGCGCTGTTCCTGCTGCTGTTCCTGGCCTTGCCGCTGGCGGCCATCCTGCTCAAGTCCGTCACCGACGGCAATGGCGATTGGGCCGGCCTGTCGGTGGTGCTGGGCATCATCGGCGCCGATGGCTTCCTTGCCATGGTCGGGCGCAGCCTGACCGTGGGTGTGGTCACCATGATGCTGGTGGTGCCGTGCGCCTACGCCTTTGCCTATGCGCTGACCCGCAGCCGCATTCCCGGCAAGGGCCTCTTGCGCACCATCGCGTTGCTGCCGCTGCTGGCGCCGTCGCTGCTGCCCGGCATTGCGCTGGTGTACCTGCTGGGCAACCAGGGCCTGCTCAAGGGACTGTTCGGCGGGGCCACCATCTATGGCTTCTGGGGCATCGTGGCGGGCGAAGTCTTCTACACCTTTCCGCACGCCCTGATGATCCTGTTGACCGGCCTGACGCTGGCCGACGGCCGCTTGTACGACGCGGCGCGCGCCATGGGCGCGGGCTCGCTGCGCACCTTCATGACGGTGACGCTGCCCGGCACGCGCTATGCCGTGTTCTCGGCCTGCTGCGTGGTGTTCACGCTGACCGTCACCGACTTCGGCGTGCCCAAGGTGGTGGGTGGCGACTACAACGTGCTGGCGATGGAAGCCTACAAGGCCGTGGTCGGCCAGTTGAACTTCCCCAAGGGCGCCGCCATCGGCATCCTGCTGCTGTTGCCCGCGGTGCTGACCTTCGTGCTGGACCGCCGCCTGCGTGCCCGTCAGGGCGCCCAGATGAGCGGGCGCGCCCAGCCCTACGCGGCCGGCGTCAACCGTCGGCGCGATGCGGCCTTCCTGCTGCTGGCCGGCGTGATGGCGAGCTTCCTGCTGCTGATCATCGGCGTGGCCGTGTGGGCCTCGTTCGTGAAGATGTGGCCCTACAACCTGTCGATGTCGTTGCGTTCGTACGACTTCGACAACATGGACGGCGGCGGCTGGCTGGCCTGGCGCAACAGCCTGGAGCTGGCGTTCTGCACGGCCGTGCTGGGCACCGTGGTGGTGTTCCTGGGCGCCTGGATGATGGAAAAGGTGCCGGCTCGCGGCGCGGTGGCGCGCGGCCTGCGCGGCGCGGTCGGCATGCTGGCGCTGATGCCGATGGCCGTGCCGGGCCTGGTGCTGGGCCTGGGCTATATCTTCTTCTTCAACAGCCCCGCCAATCCACTGAACCTGCTGTACGGCACCATGCCGCTGCTGGTGCTGTGCACCGTGGTGCACTTCTATACCAGCGCCCACCTCACGGCTGCCACCGCCCTGAACGCGCTGGACCCGGAATTCGAAGCCGCGTCCGCCTCGTTGAAAGTGCCGCGCCTGACCACGTTCGTCCGCGTGACGCTGCCGATGTGCCTGCCCGCCGCGCTGGATGTGGCGCGCTACCTGTTCGTGTCCGCCATGACGACCGTGTCGGCCGTGGTCTTCCTGTACAGCCCGAACACGGTGCTGGCCGCCGTCGCGGTGCTGAACATGGACGACGCCGGCTTCATCGGCCCGGCCGCCGCCATGTGCACCGTGATCATGGCCAGTTCGGCGGTCGCGGCGCTGGCGCTGCACCTGGCCAGCCGCGCCCTGGTGGCGCGCAGCCAGGCCTGGCGCCGTCCCGCCGCCCTTTGATTGAATATTTCTGAAGGAAGACCCTCATGACTGTTTCGCCTTTGCCCGTCCGCCTGGAAGCGGTGATTTTCGACTGGGCCGGCACGCTGGTGGACTTCGGTTCCTTCGCGCCCACCAAAGTGTTCGTCGATGCCTTCGCGCAGTTCAGCATGGACGTGACGCTGGAGCAGGCCCGGGGCCCGATGGGCGTGGGCAAGTGGGATCACATCCGCGCCCTGTGCGACGAGCCCGCCATTGCCCAGCAGTATCAGGCCCAGTTTGGCCGCCTGCCGACCGATGACGACGTGACCGCCATCTACGAACGCTTCCTGCCGATGCAACTGGACAAGGTGGCGCAGTATTCGGCCGCCATCCCTGGCGCGGCCGAGCTGCTGCGCGCGCTGCGCCAGCGCGGCCTGAAGATCGGTTCGTGCTCGGGCTACCCCGCCAGCGTGATGCGCCGCGTGGTGGAGCGCGCCGCGGGCGAAGGCCTGGAACCCGATTGCATCGTGGCCAGCGACGACGTGCCGCGCGCCCGCCCGGCGCCCGCCATGGCGCTCAAGAACGTGGTGGAACTGGCCCTGTCCGACGTGGCTGGCTGCATCAAGGTCGACGACACCGCCCCCGGCATCGAAGAGGGCCGCCGCGCCGGCATGTGGACCGTCGGCCTGCTGCTGTCCGGCAATGCCGCCGGCCTGACGCTGGATGAATACCTGAGCCTGGATGACGCCGGCCGCCAGCAGGCGCGCGAGCGCGCCAGCCAGGAACTGGCGCCTGCCGCCCCCCATTACCTGATCGACACCGTGGCGGACCTGCCCGGCGTCGTCGCCGATATCGAGACCCGCCTGGCGGCGGGGCAGCGTCCCTGAGGCCGCCGCCGAACCACCATTGAACCTTTTTCGCACCGCACCGCGGCTGGCATCGGCCCGCCGTGGCGACCCGACTCACCCTTTTTTCCGCTCACCCACGGAGTTTCCTCATGAATCGCTTCAAGCTGCTTGCACTGGCCGCCGCCCTGATGGGCACGATGGGCGCCGCGTCCGCCGAAACCTCGCTGACCGTCTACACGGCGCTGGAAGCGGACCAGATCAAGGTCTACCAGGCCGCCTTCGAGAAGGCCAATCCCGACATCAAGATCCAGTGGGTCCGTGATTCCACCGGCATCATCACCGCCAAGCTGCTGGCCGAGAAGAACAACCCCAAGGCCGACGTGATCTGGGGCCTGGCCGGCACCTCGCTGGGCCTGATGGACAAGGAAGGCATGCTGCAGCCCTACGCCCCCAAGGGCCTGGACCAGATCGCCGCCAACATGCGCGATGCCAAGGCCGAGCCCACCTGGGTCGGCATGGACGGCTTTGCCGCCGCCATCTGCTTCAACACCGTCGAAGCCGAAAAGCAGAAGCTGCCCAAGCCCACCTCGTGGCAAGACCTGACCAAGCCGGTCTACGCCGGCAAGATCGTCATGCCGAACCCGGCCTCGTCGGGCACGGGCTTCCTGGACGTCAGCGCCTGGCTGCAGATCTTCGGGGAAGAGAAGGGCTGGGCCTACATGGACGCCCTGCACAAGAACATCGGTTCGTACACGCACTCGGGTTCGAAGCCTTGCAACATGGCTGCCGCCGGCGAGTTCCCGATCGGCGTGTCGTTCGATTACCGTGCCGCCAAGCTGAAGGCCGACGGCGCTCCGGTCGAAGCCGTGTTCCCGTCGGAAGGCCTGGGCTGGGAAGTCGAAGCCACCGCCATCGTCAAGGGCACCAAGAACCTGGAAGCCGCGCGCAAGCTGGCTGACTTCTCGGCCAGCCGCGAAGCCAACGAGCTGTACAAGGCCAACTTCGCCGTGCTCGCGATTCCCTCGATCGCCACGTCCAACCCCAACCTGCCGGCCGACCTGACCAAGCGCATGATCAAGAACGACTTCGTCTGGGCCGCCACCAACCGCGAACGCATCATCGCCGAGTGGACCCGCCGCTACGACGGCAAGTCCGAGCCCAAGAAGAAGTAAGCCTTCGGGCCGCAAGCCGGGAAGCGCCTGCGGGCGCTTCCCCCGCCAGTCTTCTCGCATTGCCATTCAGATGAAAAAATTCGACGTAATCGTGGTCGGCGCGGGCATGCTCGGCATCGCGCACGCCTGGGCGGCCGCCAAGCGCGGCCTGTCCGTGGCCGTGATCGAGCGCAGCCGCCAGGCGCACGGCGCCACCATCCGCAACTTCGGCCAGGTCATCGTGACCGGCCAGGCGCCGGGCATGATGCTGTCGCACGCCCAGCAGGCGCGCGAGCTGTGGCTGGAATTGGCCGACAAGGCGCAGTTCCATGTTCGCGCCAACGGCGCGCTGGTGCTGGCGCGCAATGCCGACGAGGCCGAGGTGCTGGACGAATTCGCCCAGACCCGCCTGCGCCAGGAAGGCTATCGCGCCGAACTGCTGTCGGGCCGCGAAGTGGCCAAGCTGTACGACGGCCAGTTGGCGCATCACTGCGCCGCGCTGCACGGTCAGGACGACCTGCAGATCTATTCGCGTGAAGCGCTGCCCGCCATCACCCGCTACCTGGCCGAATCGCTGGGGGTGCAATTCATCACCGGCACGCTGGCGCGCGCCGTCGAGCAGGGGCAGGTCGCCACCACCGCGGGCGACTTCGCGGGCTCGCACGTGTTCGTCTGCCCGGGCCACGACTACCTGACGCTGCTGCCCGAGCACTTTGCGCCGCTGAACCTGGAAGTGACGCGCCTGCAGATGCTGCGCGCCGCCTTCGAGACGCGTCCCATGGCGCTGGACCGGCCGTTGCTGACGGGGCTGTCCTGCGTGCACTACGGCGCGTTTTCCGACCTGCCGTCTGCGCTGGCGCTGCGCGACGTGATCCAGGCGCGCAGCCCCATGCTGCTGGAAAACGGCATCCACCTGCTGATCAGCCCCACGCCGCATGGCGAGCTGATCATCGGCGATTCGCATCGTTATGGCCAGGACGCGTTTCCGTTCAACGACGAGGCCGTCGACGACGCCATGCTGGACCTGGCATCGCAGGCGCTTGGTGCACGGCTGCGGGTGCTGGAACGTTGGCAGGGCGTGTATGGCACGCACGGGCCGGCGCCGTTCTCGGTGCTGCCGGTGGACACGGCCACGACGGTGGCGGTGATGCATTCGGGCGTGGGCATGACGGTGGGGCTGGCCATCGGCGAGCGCACCGTGGCGGGCGTGCTGGGACGCTGACGCGATGGCCGGGCGACGGCGCTAGCGGCCGCCCGAGACCTCGCCCCAAAAGAAAAGGCCTTGCGATCGCAAGGCCTTTTTTTCATGAAGGGGGGCGTTACAGCCGTTCTTGCATGATGCGGCGATACCACTCGTGAAAGTGCTGCATGCCGTCTTCCATCGGCGACTGGTAGGGGCCGGTTTCGTTCACGCCGCGCAGCATCAGGGCCTTGCGGCCGGCGTCCATGCGTTCGGCGATCTCGTCGTCTTCGATGGCCGTTTCCATGTAGGCCGCGCGCTGCGCCTCGACGAATTCGCGCTCGAAGGCGGCGATTTCCTCGGGGTAGTAGAACTCGACCACGTTCACGGTTTCCTGCGGGCTCTTCGGGTAGAGCGTCGACAGCACCAGCACGTGCGGATAGAGCTCGATCATGTGGGTCGGGAAATACGTAACCCAGACCGCGCCGAAATCCGGGGCGTCGCCTTCGCGGAACGACAGCAGCCGATCGTGCCATTGCTTGTACACATCGGAACCTGGCTGCGCCAGCGCGTTGTGCACGCCGACCTTCTGCAGGCTGTACCAGTCGTTGAACTCCCAGGTCAAGTCGTCGCACGTGACGAAGCGGCCCAGGCCCGGATGGAACGGGCCGACGTGGTAGTCCTCGAGATAGACCTCGATGAAGGTCTTCCAGTTGTAGTTGCACTGGTGCACTTCGACGTGGTCCAGCACGTAGTCGCCGAAATCGAACTCGGGCCGCGAGAACAGCGGCGCCATGTCGGCGGCCGGATCGCGCGGGCCTTCGAACAGCAGGCCGTGGCAATCGCGCAGGCGGAACTTCTGCAGGTTCATGCAGGGCGTCGTCTCGAACTGCGGCGCGCCCAGCAACTCACCCTGGTTGTTGTACGTCCAGCGGTGCAGCGGGCAAACGATGTTGCCGCCGGTGGCCTTCAGGTTGCCGTGCGAATTGCAGGTGCCCGTGACGTCGCCGGCCTGGCCGCCCAGCATCAATGCCTGGCGGTGGCGGCAGACATTTGAGATGAGTTCAACGCCTTGCTGGTTGCGAACCAGCACGCGCCCTCCGCTTTCCTGGGCCAACGTACGCCAATCCCCGACGTCAGGCACCAGCTTCTGGTGGCCGACGTACTGCGAGGATTGCTTGAAAATGAGTTCTTGCTCGCGGGCAAAGAGGGCTTCGTCAAAATAAGCACTGACGGGTAGCTGGGTGCGAGCTGGCACAACATGTGCCATCCGACCGATGTCGGTCATGATTCCCTCCGCTCGGATGAATATTTCCCCCCAAAAGCCGCGCCCACATCGTTGGGTTCAATGCCGGTGGGCTGGCTGCCTTTGGCTGGATGCCCCTCACAGGGGCGTCTTTCTTGGGGCGGCCCGGCGATAAAAAGCCGGCACGGCTTGAGCTTGGGGCCGCAAATTGTACCCCAACCCTTTTCCCCACGCCCGTGAAGATCGGTGAAGCTTGGTGAAGATCAGGGCACCCCGATTTGACCCTGCGCAAAAGCCGATTAACCCTTCGCGGCGTAGGTTTTTCAGACCAGTCTGCGCGTGGCCGGATGACGCCTGAGCAGCCAGCTGCTGGCGGCCGACAGCGCGAACACTGCCAGGGTCAAGAGGGGCACGGTCCAGGCGTCGTTGCGTCCGCCGGTAAAGGCGCCGGCGCGATGCGCCAAGTCCAGGAACACCGGATGGATGAGGTACACGCCGAAGGTCAAGGGCGCCAGCGCGGCCAGCCGTGGCACGCGGGGCGACGACACGATCCATTGGAACGCGGCCAGCGACATGAACGGCACGGTCAGGCTGAAGTAGTCATAGAAGTAGGTGTCGAGCGTTCGGCCATTGGACATCAGGTGCACGCCCAGGGCCGTGGCGGCCACGCTGGCGGCCAGCACCCACGCCGGGCGCGGCACCCGCATTTCACCGTCGAAGATCTGGCGTCCCGCGACGAAATAGCCCAGGTAGGGCAGGAACCAGGTCAGGAAGAAGCCGGGCTGCGCGCCCAATGCGCGTCGGTACAGGGCCTCCAGGATCGCCAGCCCCAGGATGCCCACCACCCACAGCGAGCGCGATTGCGGCGTGCTGCGCACGTACAGCGCGCGCACCAGGGGCGCGAACAGGTACAGGCCCACGATCATGTAGAGGTACCAGAGGTGGTAGTACGGCTCGCCCTGGGCAACCTTGCGGGGCCAGAATGAAAAGTCCACCCGGCCGTCGTCCCACCAGTCCAGGCCGGTGCGCCACACCAGGTAGAAGAGGGTCCAGAACACCAGCGGCGCGCAGATCCGCGCCATCCGCCGGGTGTAGAAACGGCGCGCGTCCTGCGGTTTGGATGGGTCCAGCAGGAGCGCGCCGCTGACCATCACGAACACCGGCACGCACCAGCGG
The DNA here is from genome assembly GCF_058783235.1 of Achromobacter sp. FW305-C-28. NCBI lineage: Bacteria > Pseudomonadati > Pseudomonadota > Betaproteobacteria > Burkholderiales > Alcaligenaceae > Achromobacter > Achromobacter sp. FW305-C-28. Next base: position 829,388 of record NZ_JBYSYL010000001.1, read on the forward strand.
GCCGCCGAATCGTACAGATTGGCGGCCAGCCAGGCGCCGTTGCCGTAGGCCGATGGTTCGCTGACGATCAGGGCGGCGCTGTGCAGCAGCACCACCGCGGCGGCGGCCAGCCAACGGGCGGCATCCAGTCGGGCGTAGCGGTCATCGGTCAGTGGCATCGAGCTCCCGGGCGTCGGTGTAACGGGGGCGGGCGCGGCGCCCGCCTTCGTTTTTCACCTTAGCAGCCGGGGTGGTGCGGGTTCTGTATCCAGGCGTTAGGGCCTGTTTTTTCAGGAAACCGCACGGGGAGTCTTGGTGCCGCGTGATTTATGGCCGCGCGACCTATTGCCGCACGACCTACTGCAGCACGATGTTGGCGTGCTTGATCAGTTGCGACACGATCGGCTGTTCGGTCTTGACCTGCTTGTCCAGCTCGGCCGCGGTGCCGGAACGCGGGTCGATGCCCATGTCCAGCAGGCGTTTGCGCACCGCTTCGTCCTTCAGCGTCTCGGCCAGCGCCGTCTGCAGCTTGTCCAGCACCGGCGCGGGCGTGCCCTTGGGGGCCACGAAGCTGAACCAGGCCGTCATGTCGAAGGCTGGGTAGCCCTGTTCGGCCAGCGTCGCCAGGTTGGGTTCGGTGGCCAGGCGGGTGGCGCTGGTGATGCCGAATACCTTGACCTTGCCGGCCTCGGCCTGCGGCATGCCGGTGGCGACCATGTCGAAGAACAGGTCCACGTCGCCGCTGATCAGGGCCGGCAGCGCCTGGGTCGCGCCCTTGAACGGCACGTGCAGGATGTCGATGCCCGCGCGTTCCTTGAACAGTTCACCTGCCAGGTGCGACGAGGTGCCGGCGCCGAACGTGGCGAAGGTCAGCTTGCCCGGGTTCTGCTTGGCGTAGGCCACGATGTCCTGGGTGCTGTTGAACGGCCGCTTGGGGCTGGACAGCAGCACCAGCGGGCCGATGCCCACCATGCCGATCGGCGCGAAGCCGTCGGGATCGTAGGGCAGTTCCTTATACAGATAGCGGTTGGTCACCAGGGTGGAATTGGTGGCCATCAGGATGGTGTAGCCGTCCGGCTGTTCGCGCGACACGAAGGCGGCGCCGATCGAGGTGCCGGCGCCGGCCTTGTTCTCGACGATCATCGGCTGGCCCAGCGTCTTGGCCATGCGCTCGGCCAGCACGCGGGTCAGCACGTCGGTGGCGCCGCCGGCCGGGAAGGGCGACACGACCTTGATGGGACGCGACGGATAGGTGTCGGCCTGGGCGCTGCCCAGGGCGGCCACGCCGAGCAGCAGGGCGGCCAGGAATTTGTAGCGTTTGCGAATCATGTTTTCCCCTTGAAATCTGGATTAATATTCCGTATATTGGAATTTAGTTTTGGCATTCGAAATAAACTATAAAAACGAAGCGAATAGAAATGCAATCTTTTTCTGACCCCAAGCGCATTCCCCATCCCGCTGCCAAGCCCGACCAGAAGCTGGAGTTGAGCGCCCCCGCCCGTCGCAAGCGGGCCGGCGCCGTGGGCGAAGGGCCCGTGTCGCCCGACTTCATCACCGCGCTGGCGCGCGGCCTGGAAGTCCTGCGCTGCTTTCGGCCCGGCGTGGCCGCGCTGGGCAACCTGGACCTGGCGCGGCTGACCGGCCTGCCCAAGCCCACCATCAGCCGCATCACCTACACCCTCACCGAGCTGGGCTACCTGCGCTACCACCCGGACACCGGCAAGTATTCGCCGGGCTATGGCGTGCTGGCGCTGGGCTTTGGCCTCTTGGCCGGGCTGGAAGTACGCGAACTGGCCAAGGCGTCGATGACCGACCTGGCGCGAGAAACAGGCGGCGCGGTGGCGTTGGGCGCGTTCGACGGCGACGCCATGACCTACGTCGAGGCCATCCACGGCTCGTCCGCCCTGTATCTGCGGCTGCCGGTGGGCTACCGCGCCAGCCTGGACAGCGCCATGGGCCGGGCCTACCTGGCCAGCCTGCCGCCCGCTGCCTGCGCCGACGTGCTGGATCGCCTGGGCGCGGCCGCCCCCGCGGCGGCCGCGATCGAACGCGCGCGCATCGAACTGGCCGACACCGGCTGCTGCTTCGCCATTGGCGAGTGGCAGTCCGGCATCAACGCCGTCGCCGTGCCATTCACATCCGTCACGGGCGAAGGCGTGTTCGTCATGAGTTGCGGCGGCCCCGCGGGCCTCTTGCCCGAAGCCGGTCTGCGCACGCAGGTGGCGTCTGCGCTGCGGGCCGCCATCGCGGGGCTCGCGGGCTCGTCGGGTTGAGTCAGGCGGTGCGTCGGGGCGCGGTCCTGGTATCTCGTACAATTCACGGATTGATCCACCCCTAGCGCCCTCGGAGACCCGTTTGGCCAAACCCACACAAGCCGATCCGCAGACCGGCGACCGTCCCTTGCCCCAGGATTTCGAAACGGCCCTGGCCGAACTGGAATCGCTGGTCGCGGCCATGGAAGACGGCTCGTTGCCGCTTGAGCAATCGCTGGCTGCCTACCGGCGCGGCGTAGCGCTGACGCGGGTCTGCCAGGACCGCTTGGCCCAGGCTGAACAGCAGGTGAAGGTCCTGGAAGGCGATTTGCTGCGCCCCCTGGACCCGGCGGCGCTGGATGACGAATAAGAATCGGATGAAGCAAACTCAACTCGCTTTTCCCGAGTGGTTGCAGGGTCGTGTGCGGCACATCGAAGACGTGCTCGACGATCTGCTGCCGCCCGCCGACGCCATGCCCGCCCGCCTGCACGAAGCCATGCGCTACGCCGTCCTGGGCGGCGGCAAGCGGGTGCGCGCCGCGCTGGTCTACGCGGCAGGCCAGGCCTGCCCCGTCAGCGGCAGCGTGTTGGCCGTCGAGGCGTCGCTGGACCGCGCCGCGGCCGCGGTCGAGCTGATCCACGCCTATTCCCTGGTGCACGACGACCTGCCCTGCATGGATGACGACATCCTGCGCCGCGGTCGCCCCACCACCCATGTGCAATTCGACGAAGCCACCGCCATGCTGGCCGGCGACGCCTTGCAGCCCCTGGCCTTCGACCTGCTGGCGTCCATGCCGATCGCGCCCGCGCTGATCGTGCAGGCGACTCAGTCGCTGGCGCGCGCCGCGGGCAGCCAGGGCATGGCCGGCGGCCAGGCCATTGACCTCTTCAGCGTCGGCCGCGCGCTCTCGCGCGACGAACTGCAGACCATGCACGGCCTGAAGACCGGCGCCTTGCTTGCCTGCAGCGTGGCGCTGGGCGGTATCGTGGCGGGCGCCAGCTCGGCCTCGCGCCAGGCGCTGGACGTCTATGCGCAAGCCATGGGCCTGGCCTTCCAGGTGGTGGACGACATTCTTGACGTCACCGCCGATTCCGCCAGCCTGGGCAAGACCCCGGGCAAGGACGCAGCCGAAAACAAGCCCACCTACGTGTCGCTGCTGGGCCTGGACGAGGCCCGCGCCTTCGCTGGCGAACTGCGCGAAACCGCGCTGGCCGCGCTCGAACCGCTGGGCGATGCCGGCACGCGCCTGGCCCAGCTGGCAGATTTCATCGTCCTTCGAGACCGCTGAACCGTGATCCGTCCGGGCTGGCTGCAGGCCGGGCAAACGAACCCCATACAAGCATGACGACAGATTTATTGGACCGCATTCAATCCCCGGCAGACCTCAAGCGCCTGGATCGTCGCGAGCTCAAGCGGCTGGCCGACGAGTTGCGCGGCTTCGTGCTGGAGTCGGTCTCCAAGACCGGCGGCCACCTGTCGTCGAACCTGGGCACCGTGGAACTCACGCTGGCGCTGCACCAGGTCTTCGACACGCCGCATGACCGCATCGTCTGGGACGTGGGCCACCAGTCCTACCCGCACAAGATCCTGACCGGCCGCCGCGGCGGCATGGCCAAGCTGCGCCAGCAGGGCGGCATCTCGGGCTTTCCCAAGCGCAGCGAATCCGAGTACGACGCCTTCGGTACCGCGCACTCGTCCACCTCGATCTCGGCGGCGCTGGGCATGGCGGTGGCCTCGCGCAATGCGGGCGTCCAGCGCCAGCACATCGCCGTGATCGGCGACGGCGCCATGTCGGCAGGCATGGCCTTCGAAGCCATGAACAACGCTGGCGTCACCCCCAACATCAACCTGCTGGTGATCCTGAACGACAACGACATGTCGATCTCGCCGCCGGTGGGGGCGCTGAACCGCTACCTGGCCCGCCTGATGTCCGGTCGCTTCTACGCGGCCGCCAAGAACGTCGGCCGCGCCGTGCTGCAACACGTGCCGCCCGTGCTGGAACTGGCGCGGCGCTTCGAAGAGCACGCCAAAGGCATGGTCACGCCGGCCACGCTGTTCGAGGAATTCGGCTTCAACTACGTCGGCCCCATCGATGGCCACGACCTGGATGCGCTGGTCCCCACGCTGCAGAACCTGAAAGCGCTGCAAGGCTTGCAGTTCCTGCACGTGGTCACCAAGAAAGGGCAGGGCTACAAGCTTGCCGAAGCCGATCCGGTGCTGTATCACGGTCCGGGCAAGTTCGATCCTGCCGTCGGTATCCAGCAGTCGAAGGCGCCGGGCAAGCGCACGTTCACCCAGGTGTTCGGCACCTGGCTGTGCGACATGGCCGAACAGGACTCCCGCCTGGTCGCCGTCACCCCCGCCATGCGCGAGGGCAGCGGCCTGGTCGAATTCGAAAAGCGCTTCCCCTTGCGCTACTTCGATGTCGGCATCGCCGAGCAGCATGCCGTGACCTTCGCCGCCGGCATCGCCTGCGAAGCGCAAAAGCCCGTGGTGGCCATCTATTCCACGTTCATGCAGCGCGGCTACGACCAGTTCATCCATGACGTGGCGCTGCAGAACCTGGACGTCACGTTCGCGCTGGACCGCGCCGGCATCGTCGGCGCCGACGGCGCCACCCATGCGGGCAACTACGACACGGCCTTCCTGCGCTGCGTGCCCAACATGGTGGTCGCGACCCCGTCCGACGAGGCCGAGACCCGCTTGTTGCTGTCCACCTGTTATCAGTATCCCGGCCCGGCGTCGGTGCGCTATCCGCGTGGCGCGGGTTGCGGCGCTACTGAGGCGCCTGGCCTGGATGCGGTCGAGGTCGGCCGCGGCGTGGTGCGCCGCGAAGGCCGCAAGATCGCCATCCTGGGTTTCGGCACCCTGGTGCAGCCTGCGCTGGCCGCCGCCGAAAAGCTGGATGCCACGGTGGCCGACATGCGCTTCGTCAAGCCCATCGACCGCGCCCTGATCCTGGACCTGGCCAGCCGCCACGACGCGCTGGTCACGATCGAAGACGCCTCGGTCATGGGCGGGGCCGGCAGCGCCGTGCTCGAAGTGCTCAGCGCCGAAGGCGTGCTGGTTCCTGTCCTGCAACTGGGCTTCCCGGACGAATTCATCGACCACGGCGACCAGATGGCGCTCCTGGCCGGTATCGGCCTGGATGCCGCGGGCATCGAGCAATCGATCCGCACCCGTTACGCCGCGCTGTTGGGCTGACGTCTGTCGGGCGGGCCCACGCCGTATTTGGCCCGCCTGGCGAAACAGTGTGTTCCGGCCCCGTCAGCCTACGAATGAAAGGGTTTTCCCTGGCGCTCGTTGGACTTTGGGCGATAATGGGCCCCTCTTAAAGATTCCTGGGTCTGCGTGCCTACGCCACGCTCGTCGCCCAGACAGGTAAGCCGAAATGAATTCTCCGATCGACCCCGCCATTGTGATGCCCGACGTCCAGAGCTCGGCGGATACGCGGCACATCCCGATCCAGCGCGTGGGCATCCGTGGCGTGCGCCACCCCATGCTCATCGAGAACGCCGACGGTTCGCCCCAGGGCACCGTGGCCAACTGGACCCTGACGGTGGCGCTGCCCCCCGAAGAAAAAGGGACGCACATGTCCCGCTTCGTGGCCTTGCTCGAAAAGTACCGCAGCACCCCCATGACGCCGACGCTGTTCCGCGCCATGGCCGCCGACATGCTGCCGCTGCTGCACGCCGAACGTGGCGACATCACGGCCGCTTTCCCGTACTTCATCAACAAGTCCGCCCCGATCTCCGGCGTGCAAAGCCTGCTGGACTACGAAGTCCAGTGGATCGCCCGCGCCCAGGGCGACCAGGTCGAATTCGAACTGGTCGTGCAGGTGCCGGTGACCAGCCTGTGCCCGTGTTCCAAGGCCATTTCCGAGTACGGCGCGCACAACCAGCGCTCGCACGTCACGGTCTCGGCCATCCTGGAATCCGACATCAGCATGGACGGCGTCATCCGCCTGATCGAAGACGAAGGCTCGTGTGAGCTCTGGGGCCTGCTCAAGCGCCCCGACGAGAAATACGTCACCGAGCGCGCCTACGACAACCCCAAGTTCGTCGAAGACCTGGTGCGCGACGTGGCGGCTCGCCTGAACGCCCACCCGGGCATCGCCCGCTACCGCGTCGAGGCCGAGAACTTCGAATCGATCCATAACCACTCGGCCTACGCCGTCGTGGAAGGCTGAGCCCTGCTGTGAGTCATCCGGCGGCCACCGACTGGCCGCTCATCGCGAGACTGGCGGATTGGGAAGCGCGGCTGGCCGGACACCTGGCCGGCCGCGGCCGTTTTGGCCTGGCCCTTTATGAGTTCTTTCGCTTCGGCGTGAAGCAGGCGTGGGCCTGCCTGTTCGGCGGCCTGATGTGCGCCTTGCTGCTGGCCACGCACTGGTGGTATCCGCAGAACGCCTGGCTCGCCCGCTACGATTTCCTGACGCTGGCCGCGCTGGGCATCCAGGCGGCGCTGCTGGCCCTGCGCATGGAAACCTGGGGCGAGGCCAAGGTCATCCTGATGTTCCATGTGGTGGGCACCGGCATGGAACTGTTCAAGACGGCGGCGGGGTCCTGGATCTACCCCGAGGCCAGCGTGCTGCGCATCGGCGGCGTGCCGCTATTCACCGGTTTCATGTACGCGGCGGTCGGCAGCTACCTGGCCCGCGTCTGGCGCCTGTTCGACTTTCGCTTCCGGGCCCATCCGCCGCTGGCCGCCACGGCGGCGCTGTCGGTGCTGATCTATGTGAATTTCTTCTCGCACCATTTTGTCCCTGATTTTCGGCTGGCGCTGTTCGGCCTGACCGCGGTGCTGTTCGCGCGCACGTGGGTGTATTTCCGCATCTGGCGCGACTACCGGCGCATGCCCCTGTTGCTGGGCTTCGTGCTGGTGGCGCTGTTCATCTGGTTCGCCGAGAACATCGGCACCTTCGCCAATGCCTGGCGTTATCCCAGCCAGGCCCAGGTCTGGCAGATGGTGTCGATGGCCAAGCTGGGTTCGTGGTTCCTGCTCATGATCATCAGCTACGTGATGGTCAGCTTCGTCAGCCGGCCCCAGCCCATCGGCGTTGCGGATGCGCCGCAAGGGGTGGGGCAGAGCGGTCCGAGTAACACGTCCCCTATTTCTTGAGCCTTGCGCGGCTTGCATCGGCAGGCCCGATCGGTGATAATCGAGAGCTTTCTTGCTCGACCACCCATGCTTTTTGGGTAGCGGGCTGCCCCTTGCAAGCCAAGTCTGAAGCAAAAGACCAGTGATAGAGAAAGCACTGGAAAACGGCGTGCAAGACATCCTCAAGGAGTTTTACTCATGCGTCACTACGAAGTAGTGTTTATCGTTCACCCCGACCAAAGCGAGCAAGTGCCCGCCATGGTCGAGCGTTACCAAGCGCTGGTCACGGGCCAAGGCGGCTCGGTTCACCGCCTGGAAGACTGGGGTCGCCGTCAACTGGCCTACCCGATCCAGAAGCTCGTCAAGGCTCACTACGTCTGCCTGAACATCGAGTGCGGCCAAGCCACGCTGGATGAGCTGGAACACTCGTTCCGCTACAACGACGCCGTTCTGCGCCACCTGGTCATCAAGACCAAGAAGGCCCAGACCACGCCCTCGATCATGATGAAGTCGGTCGAGCGTGAAGAAGCCCGCAAGGCTTCGGCGGAAGCTGTCGCGGCTCAGGCCGAGTAAGCAGGGCTCACGCAGAGCCCACCCATGAAGTCCCCTTGGTGCCTGGCAGGATGAACAAGCTGGAACTCAGCGCCCGCGTTCTCGAATGCGAGCCTTTGCGCCACACTCCCGCCGGCCTGCCCGCACTGGAAATGGTGCTGGCGCACGAATCCGAGGTCATCGAAGCCGGCCATCCGCGCCGTGTGGAACTGACGATCTCGGCCGTGGCACTGGGCGATCTGGCGTTGCTGTTGAAAGGAACGACGCTGGGGTCCGAATTGCAGGTGCAGGGGTTTCTGGCCCCCGTCCGCAAGGACTCGGTGAAGTTCAAGCTGCATCTGCAGCAGGCACGCAAGATCAGCGGCAGCGCAGGACGCGATCCGCTGGTGGCTTGACGGGAAAGGGCAACGGGCGCGAGAGCGCCTTCTGAATACGGATAGGTTATGGGGAATCGGGCCCGAAAAGGGCTGAACCGGTCCCCTCAAACATAGAGGCACATATCATGGCTTTCTTCGGAAAACGCAAAGAAAAACGCAAATTCACGCAGCAGAACCCGCTCTTCAAGCGTCGTAAGTTCTGCCGCTTCACCGCAGCCGGCGTCGAAGAGATCGACTACAAGGATCTGGACACCCTGCGCGACTTCGTGCAAGAAAACGGCAAGATCATCCCGGCTCGCCTGACCGGCACCAAGGCAATCTACCAGCGCCAGCTGGACACCGCCATCAAGCGCGCGCGCTTCCTGGCCCTGTTGCCTTACACCGACAACCACAACTAATCCGGGGCACTGAAATGCAAGTTATTCTGCTCGAAAAAGTCGTCAACCTGGGCAACCTCGGCGAAGTCGTTCGCGTGCGTGATGGCTACGCCCGCAACTTCCTGATTCCCCAGAAGAAGGCCCGTCGCGCAACCGACGCCGCCCTGAAGGAATTCGAAGCTCGCCGCGCTGAGCTGGAAAAGGTCCAGGCCGAGAAGCTGGCCGCTGCCCAAGCCCTGGGCGAGCGCGTCAACGGCTTCCAGCTGAAGATCGCCCAGAAGGCCGGCGTCGACGGTCGCCTGTTCGGCTCGGTCACCAACGCCGACATCGCCGAAGGTCTGAAGAAGGCCGGTTTCGAAGGCATCGAGAAGGCGCAAGTGCGTCTGCCCAATGGCCAGCTGAAGGCCGTCGGCGAATTCCCGGTCCAGGTCGCCCTGCACGCCGACGTCGTTGTCGACGTCACCGTGCTGATCGAAGGCGAACTGTCCTGATCCGGACTTCGCGGTAAAAAAAGCCGGCCCGCGTGCCGGCTTTTTTTTCTTTTTGCCATGCTTTTACCGCCTTTGCCCGTGGACATTTGCGTGTAGTCTTTCGGGCTGCGCGCCTGTCGCACGCTGTTTTGTACAGAGGACCTTTTGACCCAGCCGCCCGTCCACCACAATGCGCCTGCCGGATTGCGCGCCTGGCTCGACAGCCTGAACGCCGAGACCGAGCCGTCAGTGCGGGATGCGACCATCGATGGGGTGCGCTGCATCATCAAACGCCGCCGCCCCAGCTTTGCGCGAGGTGTCAGCTATGCGTTGCGCTATGTGCGGGCGCTGTTTCTGGGCGTGGGCTGCAAGCTGTTCCTGGGCGAATTTCCGCGTCCTGGCGTGCTGCTGCGCAATGGCCTGGAGCACGAGGCGCGGCGCCTGCAGCAGTTGCTGCAGGCCGGTTGCCGCGTGCCTGAAGTGTGGTGGCAGGAACAGGGCCTGCTCGTCCTGGAATTCGTGGGCGAAGACCTGGCCGACCTGATCCGCAACGAAGACACCACCTCGCGCCTGTGGCTGGCCCGCGCGGCCGCGGCCGACCTGGCTGCCTTCCATGCCCGCGGGCTGTGGCACGGTGGTGCCCAGATCCGCAACATCACTTTGCAGGACGGTGAACTGTGGCGCATCGATTTCGAAGAGAACATCGGCTCGACGCTGTCGCGTCCGCTGGCCCAGGCCTATGACCTCTTCCAGATGCTGGCTTCGCTGGCGTCTTTGCGTAAATTGCCCGACGACGTGGGCCGCACGCTGGGTAAACTGGCGCTCGAGGTCTACTTCGAATGCAACCCCGACCCCGAAGTCAAGGCGCGCCTGCGCCGCCTGACCCGGGTGCTGACTTTCATCGCCACGCCCCTGCGCCCCCTGCTGGGCCGCCTGCCGTCGCGCGATGTGCAGGGATTTTTCCGCGTCGCGGATATCCTGCAGCCGTTACTATTGAAGCCATGAATACACCCGCCGATCCCCAGCTCGAATACCTGCGCGTTCCCCCTCATTCCATCGAGGCGGAGCAGTCGGTCCTGGGCGGCCTGCTGCTCGACAATTCGGCCTGGGACCGCATCGCCGACGTGCTGGTCGAAGAAGACTTCTACCGCCACGACCACCGGCTGATCTGGCACCACATTGCCCGCCTGATCGGGCTGGCGCGCCCGGCCGACGTCATCACGGTCAATGAATCGCTGATCAGCGCCGGCAAGGCCGAAGACGCCGGCGGTCTGGCCTACCTGAATGCTCTGGCGCACAACACGCCGTCGGCCGCCAACATCCGCCGCTACGGCGAGATCGTGCGCGAGCGCGCCATGCTGCGCAAGCTGGTGTCCATCGCCGACGAAATCTCATCGGCCGCACTCAACCCGCAGGGCAAGGAAGCGCGCCAACTGCTGGACGAGGCCGAGTCCAAGGTGTTCCAGATCGCCCAGGAAGGCGCACGTGGCGCCGCCGGCTTCCAGGAAATCCAGCCGCTGCTCACGCAGGTGGTCGAGCGCATCGACGAGCTCTACCACCGCGAAGGCAGCTCCGACGTCACCGGCGTGCCCACGGGCTTCACCGACCTGGACAAGATGACCTCGGGCATGCAGGGCGGCGACCTGATCATCGTGGCCGGCCGCCCGTCCATGGGCAAGACCTCGTTCTCGATGAACATCGGCGAACACGTGGCCATCGAGCAGGGTCTGCCGGTAGCCGTGTTCTCCATGGAAATGGGCGCCGTGCAGCTGGCCATGCGTATGCTGGGTTCGGTTGGCCTGCTCGACCAGCACCGCATGCGGACCGGCAAGCTCATCGCCGAAGACTGGCCGCGAGTGACCCACGCCGTGCAGCTCATGCAGGACGCGCAGGTCTACATCGACGAAACTCCCGCGCTCAGCCCGATGGAAGTGCGTGCGCGCACCCGCCGCCTGGCGCGTCAGTGCGGCCAGCTAGGCCTGATCATCATCGACTACCTGCAGCTGATGTCGGGTAACGGTTCGGGCGAAAACCGCGCCACCGAAGTGTCGGAAATCAGCCGTTCGCTCAAGGGTCTGGCCAAAGAGCTGAACTGCCCGCTGATCGCGCTGTCGCAGCTGAACCGAAGCCTGGAACAGCGTCCCAACAAGCGTCCCGTGATGAGCGACCTGCGCGAATCCGGCGCTATCGAACAGGATGCCGACGTGATCCTGTTCATCTACCGCGACGAGGTCTACAACCCCGATTCGCCGGACAAGGGCACGGCCGAGATCATCATCGGCAAGCAGCGTAACGGCCCGATCGGCACGGTGCGCCTGACCTTCCAGGGCTCCAGCACGCGCTTCCTGAACTTCTCGGGCGCGCAGCCCAAGGACATGTACTGATCGCCGTCGCTTCGGCCAATAAAAAAACCGCGCCTGGGCGCGGTTTTTCATTGGGCAGCCGGAATTTCACTCTTCCGATTCGGGCCGCTTGCCGTAGCGCGCGGCAAGCACGCCGCAGACCATCAGCTGGATCTGGTGGAACAGCATCAGGGGCAGCACGATGGCGCCCACGGCGTGGCCAGCGAACAGCACCTGTGCCATGGGGATGCCGCTGGCCAGGCTTTTCTTGGAACCACAGAAGAGCAGGGTGATGCGGTCGGCTACGTTGAAGCCCAGCACCTTGCCCGCCAGTGCCGACAGGCCCAGCGCCAGCGCCAGGATCACGGCGCAGCAGACCACCAGGCCCAGGAGGGCGGGGATCGGCGTCGAGCTCCACAGGCCCTCGTTGATGGCTTCCGAGAACGCGGTGTAGACCACCAGCAGGATCGAACCCTGGTCCACGAACTTCAGCATCGCCTTGCGCTTGTGCACCCAGGCGCCGATCCAGCGGCGGGCGAACTGGCCCAGCACGAAGGGCAGCAGCAGCTGCAGCATGATCTTGCCGACGGCGTCGAACGAGATCGGCGCGCTGCCGGCGTTGGCCACCACCGTACCCACCAGCAGCGGCGTCAGGAAAATACCCAGCAGGCTGGAGGCCGAGGCGCTGCAGACGGCCGCGGGCACGTTGCCGCGCGCCATCGAGGTGAAGGCAATGGCCGACTGCACCGTGGCGGGCAGGCAGCACAGGAACAGGATGCCCAGGTAGAGCTCGGGCGTCACCAGCGGTTCCAGCACGGGCTTGAGCGCCAGGCCCAGCAGCGGGAACATCAGGAAGGTGGCCGAGAAGATGGTGAGGTGCAGCTTCCAGTGGGTCAGGCCGGCGATGATGGCCTCGCGCGACAGGCGCGCGCCGTGCAGGAAGAACAGCAGGCCGACCGCAACGTTGGTGATCCAGCCGAACACCACCACGCCCTGGCCGTGGGCGGGGACGATGCTGGCGATGATGACGGTGCAGATCAGGTAGAGGGTGAAGCGGTCGGGCAGGAGACGGGCAAGGCGTGACATTGGAGGTAGGGGTAGAACGGAAAGCGGCGGCGCACGGCAGGCGCCGGAATCGGGGCGTATTGTAGACCCGGGTCGCGCGGGCAGGCTCAGGGCGTCATGGCCAAGGCCAGGTCGAAGGCCGCCACCAGCGAGGCCTGGTCCGCGACCCCTTTGCCAGCGATGTCGAACGCGGTGCCGTGGTCGACGCTGGTGCGCACGAACGGCAGGCCCACCGTGACGTTGACGCCGTGGTCCAGTCCCAGGTACTTCACCGGGATCAGGCCCTGGTCGTGGTACTGAGCCACTACGATGTCGAATTCGCCGCGGCGCGCGCGCATGAAGACCGTGTCCCCGGGCCAGGGGCCGCTGGCGTCGATGCCTTCGTCGCGCGCCTGGCGGATGGCCGGTTCGATGATGTCCAGGTCTTCGCGGCCGAACTTGCCGCCTTCGCCGGCGTGCGGGTTCAAGCCGGCCACTGCCACGCGCGGCTGCGCGATGCCCATCTGGCGGCAGGCGTGATCGGCCAGCCGCATGGCGGTCAGTTCCGCCAGCGGCGTGATGCGCGCCATGACGTCGGCCAGGGCCACGTGGATGGTCACCAGCAGCACGCGCAGTTCATCGTTGGCGAGCATCATGGCGAAATCCTGCGTGGCCGAGCGCTCGGCCAGGATTTCGGTGTGGCCGGGATAGTCGATGCCGCCTTCGTGCATGGACTTCTTGTTCAGCGGCGCCGTCACGATGGCGCGGATGCGGCCGGCCTGGGCGTCGTCGATGGCGGCGCAGACGTAATCGTAGGCGGCGCGTCCGGCTGCCGCGTTGACCTGGCCGTAGGGCAGGTCGGGCGGCAGGGCGGGGCCGCAGGCAATGACTTCGATCTGGCCGGCGTCGCCCGTCGCCAGGCCGGCATGGGCGATCTCGACGATGTCCAGGCGCGCGCCCAGCAGTGCGGCGGCGCGCCGGAGCGCGCCCACATCACCGTAGACGACACAGGGGGCATTCAAACCCTGGGCACAGGCCTTGACGACGATTTCGGGGCCGATGCCGGCGGCATCCCCCATGGTGATTCCCACGGGCGGCGGAGTCTTCACGATGGTTCCTGGCTTATTGCTTGTCGGTCTTGGGCGGATCGATCGCGCCGCATTCGAAATTGACCGTGGCACGCTTGGAGCCCAGGCCCGTCGCGTGGTTGGACGTGACGGCGGGCTTTTGCAGCTTGCGGCCGATGGACTGGCAGTACTGATCGGCGCGTTGCAGCGCCTGGTTCTTGATCTCGACCCAGGTCAGCAGCTGCGTGCCTGAACTGTACGTGACGCTGTAGCTATTCTTGCCGGTGGACGTCACTTCGCTCATGCTGGAGCAGGCGGCCAGCAGGATGAGCAGGGCGGAAGCGGAGGCAAGGCGTGCAAGCATGGGAGATCCGTAAGGGGTGATAAACGACATTACAGCATTATGCCGCCCCGGCCGTCCCTGCGGGTAGGGCGCAAGGGGCGCCGGATGGCATCCGGCCAGGCTCAGGGAGCGCCGACCGCGCTGCGGCGGTCGACCTTGCGGCTGAGCACGATGGACGTCTGGGTCTGCTTCACGCCATCGATCAAGCCGATGCGGTCGAGCAGCGCGTCCAGCTGTTCGTGGGTCTCGCAGCGCAGGAAAATCAGGTAGTCGTATGGTCCGCTGACCGACGAGACCTCTTCGACTTCCGGCATTTTCTCGAGCTCGCGGATCACCGCCGCGGGCGTCTTGGGCAACACGCTGATGAAGCAGTAGGCGCGTACCGCGGCTTCTTCCAGCAGGCGTCCCAGGCGCACGCCATAGCCGGACACGATGCTCTCGCGTTCCAGTCGGGCGATGCGCGCCACCACGGTGGTGCGGGCCAGCCCCAGCTTGCGCGCCAGGATGGCGGCGGGCTCGCGGGCGTTGGCCTGCAACAGGCTGAGCAGCTGGCGGTCGATGGCGTCTAGGCGTTCGTTCATGCGCCCGACCATACAAGGGCGACGCGGCGCAAGTCAATGTGCCCGCGTGGGGTGTCCGCGCAAGCGGGCTCGCCGGGATTCAACCGTCGGACTCGGGCGGGATGCCGCCTTGGTAGACGCGGCCGTCGAACTCGAAGCGCGTGATGGTCTTGAATGCGGCATCGAAGACGCGATCCCGGCGCACCGGGTCTTGCGCCTGCGCGGCATCGAGCGTGAAGCGGCACAGGTCGGCGCCGCTGTCGTAGCGGGCGGCGCGCACCAGTTCGCTGACGCCGAATTCGTTGGCAAAGTGCGCGAACTCGCGCAGCTGCTCCATTTCGTGGAAGGCGCCGTGGTCGCTGACCAGGCGCATGCCGAACTTGCTTTCTTCTTCGGGGCTGGGGGCGGGGGCCGGCGGCGTCGGCGCGGCGGCGGGTGCACCATAGTCAAAGCGCGCGCCGGCATCGCGCATGGCGGCCAGCACGCGCTGCCATGCCGCCTCATCCAGCGCCAGCCGGGCGGCCATGGCAATCAGCCGTTGTCGGCCCAGGGTGCGCGGCTGCGGACCGCCAACATAGCTGGACCAGGGCGTGGCGTGGTCCAGTCCGGCCAGTTCGGTCATTTGCGCATCGCTGTAGCCCAGCCGTTCCTGCAAGCGCTGCAGCGACGCGGCATCCGGGGGCAGATAGTTCTGGATCGTCTTCATGGGCACGCTCCGGTTGCGCAGCGCCGTCCGGGCCGCGCTACGCTTCATGCTAGCGCGGGCGGCAGGGCTTGCCCAGCGGCCAGGCGCACCCATGCTAGGATTTGCGCCGACATCATTGCCAGGAGGCTTACCCATGGACACCCAGGAACAAATCGCGGTCATCGTGCACACCATCTCGCACCAGGGCGGCCGCATCGACGCGCTCAATTCGGCGTTGCTGACGATGCTGCATCTGGCCAAGGGTTCGCCCGGGCTGCGCGAAGCCATCGAAGCCCAGCTCGAACAGAACTACTCCAGCCTCTTGGCCCGTTCGGAAAATCCGCAGTACGTGGCGGGCTTCGAAAGCGTGCGCGACCAGGTCATCGCCGCCCTGAAGTAGGCCTTCGGCCGGCTGCCGCCGGCAAAGTTACCCACAACTTCTGTGGACAAGCCTTGGGATAGTGCGGGCATAGACAGCCTTTTTCCTTTGATTACAAGGGCTTGCAAAAGGCGATCAAAGGCCGCGCCAAATGGCTCTGTAACCGCCATGCCTGCGAGGCCGGCACGCACCCGCCAAGCCGGGTAATATGCGGCCCCATGCGGAATCAGTATCCATTGGAATACCGGAACAAGCCCCTGGCGGCGCGTGTTTCGGAAGCGGCAAAGCTGGCGGCGTTCGACCCCGGCAAACTTTCTCCCGAGGCGCGTGAAAGCTGGGAACGCCTGGGCCATGGCTTCAAGGCGTGGCACGACTTCGACCAGCGTCATCCCATCCTGCGGCGGCTGGCCCTGCTGCCGTTCATCGGCCCGCTGTATCGCAAGGCGCGGCGCCGCCACGTCATGCTGGCCAGCGGCAAGCTGGTGTTCTGAAACGGCGGGTCAGGAGCGGCCGACAAGGCGTGTCCACGGTCGGTCGGAATTCCGTCAGCCTTGCTCGCGCCGCCGCCGCGCATACAGGCGGTAGACCAGCCAGACCGCAATGCCGATGGCCGCGGCCACCGCCAGCTTGGTCTCAACGCCGTGCAAACGGCCCAGCATCGACTCGATGGTCTCGCCGAACACATAGCCCACCAGGCTGAAGCACACCGCCCAGATTGCCGCTGCAATGGCATTGAGCACCAGAAAACGCAGGGGCGACACGCGCGACACCCCCAGCGCAACCGGCCCCACCGTGCGCAGGCCATACAGGAAGCGCAGCGCCAGGATGAAGCCGTGCGGATAACGGTCGATGGCGGCCAGCGCCTTGCCAAATGCGGGCTGCGCGCGGATTCGCGCTACGAAGCGATGATCGCGGTAGCGCCGCCCCAGGTAGAACAGCGCCTGGTCGGCCAGGAATGAACCGGCGAATGCGCACAGCATGACGTAGGGCAGATGCAGCAAGCGCTGGTGCGACAGGAAGCCCGCCAGCACCACTACGCTTTCGCCTTCGAGCAGGGTGCCGCCAAAGACCGCCCACAGGCCGTAGTCGACGATGAACTGGTGCAGGTGCGGATTCATGCGGGGCGCTCGCCGACGATGCGCGCCAGGGTGCCCAGCGCTTGCGCGATGTCCGGCGTGTGCCGCTGGCCGCAACTGATGCGCAGGAAGTGGTTGTAGCGGGTGCTGTTGGAAAACATTGCGCCCGGCGCGACGCGGATGCCTTGCTTGAGCGCGGCTTCGAACACGTCCAGCCCTGAGCGCCCTTCGGGCATTTCCACCCACAGCAGCATGCCGCCCTTGGGCACGCTCAAGCGCGTGCCGCGCGGGAAGTGCGCCGCGATGATTTCGGCGGTCTGGTCGCGCTGGGTCTTCAATTGCCGGCGCAATCGCGCCAGGTGCCGGTCGTAGGCGCGCGAGCCCAGGTAGTCGGCCACTGCGATCTGCGCCAGCGGTTCGTTAGGCCGGCTTTGCGCGAATTTCAGCATGGCGATGCGGGCCTTCCAGCGGCCGCCCAGCAGCCAGCCCAGCCGCATGCCGGGCGCCAGTGTCTTGTGCAGCGACGAGCAGTAGATGACGTTGCCGGTCGGGTCCCAGGACTTGGCGGCGGCCAGGGGCGTGTCGTCGTCGGTCAGTGCGCCATAGGTGTCGTCTTCGATCAGCGGCACCTGCTGGCGCTCGCATAGCGCCACGAGGCGGGCCTTTTCGGCGTCAGGCATGACGCAGCCCAGCGGGTTCTGGAAGTTGGGTACGACCACGACCGCGCGGATGTTGCCGTGCGTCTGGAAGGCCAGGTCCAGCGCTTCGATGGACAGGCCGTGCTGCGGGCTGGTGGGAATTTCCAGCGCACGCATGCCAAGGCTTTCCAGTATCTGCAGCAGGCCGAAATAGGTGGGTGATTCGACCGCGATGGTATCGCCCGGGCGCGCCACGGCGCGCAGCGCCAGGTTCAGGGCCTCGATGCAGCCGTGCGTCACGATGACGTCGTCGGGGGTGGCATTGATGCCGTTGGCCAGCGCGCGGCGCGCCAGCACGGTGCGCAGATCCGGATGACCTTGCGGCGGCACCGGGCTGACCAGCACCTGGGGCGATTGCCGCAGCGTGCGGATCATGGCCTGTTTCAGGTCTTCCATCGGGTAGGCGTCCGGCAGCGCCGCGGCCAGCGCAAAATTCGCACTGACCGGATGGGCCTCGCACTTGGCCACGAAGTCCGAGACCCGGTCATGGATGCCGACGTATTGCGCGGCACCCAGGGTCTGGCGAATATCCGGTTCGTCTACGGGCGGGATGCTGCTGCGGCGCGGCTTGAGTACGAAGTAGCCGGAGCGCGGGCGGGCCTCGATCAGGCCGTCGTCTTCGAGCAGTCGGCAGGCCTGCAGGGCGGTGGACAGGCTGACATGATGGGTACGCACCAGCGTGCGCACCGACGGCATGCGTTGCGCCGGGGCCAGGACCCCCGTCTGGATGGCGCGCCGGTAGTGGTTGGCCAGGCGTAGATAGAGCGGTTGCGGTTCCATGCGCCGATCATGCTCCCCTAGGTTGGTGTGAGGGTAGGCACAGATTCACGCAAAGTACACCAGAACAGCGTCAAAATCGAGAGTCTGCATCGGTACAGAAAGCCGGATTGTGTGGCTGTTGCGCAAAGCAGGGGGCTCGTAGGCTACAGGGGTCAGATTGGAGATGACCATGGCCCTTTTTCCCGCCCCAGAATTGCCCGCCCAGCGGTTTGAAATCCTGTCCGGCGCCACCCGGCAACTACACCTGCGCGGCGGCGCGACGGTCGTGTGCGTCAGTGGCAGCCTGCTCGTCGTCGAGCCGCCTTATCGCTCGGAAGTGCCGCCAGGCCGGCATTTGCCGCCGCCGGTCCGCTTGAATGCGGGCGAAAGCTACGCCGTGCCGCAAGGCGGTCCGCTGATGCTGACGGCGCTTGGCCGATCGCAGGCGATCTGCCTGGATGTTCCCCGCGCGGGGCAGCGTTTCTGGGCACTCGCCCGAGGTGTTTTTCGGGCCGTCAGCAAAAATAATCGGCGAAATGGCCTGGGTGCGCTGCACAAGATTTCAAAATGATGTATGATTCACACATCAGACGCGGGGTGGAGCAGTCTGGCAGCTCGTCGGGCTCATAACCCGAAGGTCGTAGGTTCAAATCCTGCCCCCGCAACCAGTTTCAAGCAGTCCCTGGCCCCATCGGCAATGTGCTTTTATAGCCTGCCCAGGGTGCCACGAAAAAAAACCGCGACACAGGTCGCGGTTTTTTTTCGCCCCCTCCTTGCCTTGCATCAAGTCATCGTTCCAGCCCGGAGTTTCCCTGGGTTTTGCGGCCGCACAGTCGCCGGACGCTGCGCTACCATGGGCTACGCGCGCTAGTTCGCCGCACTCGAGGAGGGTCCATGGGCACAGCAAAATACGATCATCCCGGCTACGTGGCCGATACCGGCACCGAAGGCAAGTATCACGTGGGCATCTGGTGCCCGCATGGCTATCCGGCCCACATCCATATCGGCCGACCGGCCGAACGGGGCGATCCCCAGGCGTTGTTGCGGCTGCGTATCCCCGACGGGGTATTCCAGTCGCTGCCAGATGATCCCGAAACCCTGTGCCGCCGGGCGCTGGGCCAGGCGTTGGGCGCGGGGCTGTTGCGGTCGGTCTCGGTCGATGGCGAATACCAGGAACTGCGTTTTCAGCTCGACGCCGAACCCTGGTCGGGGCCAATGCAGGCCGCGGGCAACGCCTAGCCGGCGCAAGTTACCCACAGCGATTGTGGACAAGCCTTGGGATAGTCGCTGTGCATGTCGTAATATCCCTGTAATATCAAAGGCTTGTATCCATCGATGAATAAATGCCCCATTCGGGGCATTTTTTTGTCCCATCGGGGTGATCGGGGCGGCGCCCCAGGCTCGCGTGCGACAATCGCTGCCCCGGCGGCACCGACCGCCTTGGTACTGCCGCCTTGAGTATTTCCCCGTTGGTAATTCCCACTCGCTTCTCCATGTCTTTGCACCCGCATCCGTCCATCGACTGCGCCCAGGCGGCGACGCCATGAGCATCTCCCCCAAGCGCGTCGCCGTCATCGGCGGCGGCCCCGCTGGCTTGATGGCGGCCGAAGGCCTGGCCGCGCAGGGGCTGGCGGTCGACGTGTATGACGCCATGCCGTCGGTGGGCCGCAAGTTCCTGATGGCCGGCCGGGGCGGCCTGAACCTGACGCACAGCGAGGCTGCCGCGCCGTTCCTGGCTCGCTATGGCGACCGCGCCGCGCACGTCGAACCCTGGCTGCGCTTGCTGGATGCCGATGGCCTGCGTGAATGGGCGCGGCAACTGGGCATCGAGACCTTTGTCGGTTCGTCCGGCCGCGTGTTTCCGTCCGAGATGAAGGCGGCGCCCTTGCTGCGTGCCTGGCTGACCCGGCTGCGCGCCAGCAGCGTACGTTTTCACATGCGTCATCGCTGGCTGGGCTGGCCCGCCACGATCGCGCCCTCGGCGTCCGATCTACGCTTTGATACGCCGCAGGGCGAACGCAGTGAAACGGCCGATGCCGTGGTGCTGGCGCTGGGCGGCGGCAGCTGGGCCAAGCTGGGTTCGGACGGCGCCTGGCTCCCCGGGCTGGCGGCGCACGGGGTCGATGTAGCGCCGTTGCGCCCGGCCAATTGCGGTTTCGACGTGGCCTGGTCCGAACATTTTCGTGAACGTCATGCCGGGCAGCCGGTCAAGTCCGTGGCGATGCGCGCGGTCGGCGCGACTGGCCCCGGCCGCGTCCGCCAGGGGGAGTTCGTGGTGACTGAAAACGGCATCGAGGGCAGCCTGGTGTATGCCTTGTCGGCGCCGCTGCGCGACCAGATCGACGCCGCGGGGCACGCCATTGCGCTGCTGGATCTGGCGCCGGACTGGACGCCGGCAAAGGTGATGGCCGCGGCGACGCATCCGCGCGGCGCGCGGTCCATGTCCAGCCATCTGCAGAGCCGGTTGGGGCTGACAGGGGTCAAGGCGGGACTGTTGCGCGAATGTGCGGGGGCGGATGATTTTCGCGATGCTGAGCGGCTGGGTGGGCTGATCAAGGCGTTGCCCATCAGGCTGGTGCGGGCGCGGCCCATCGACGAGGCCATCAGCACGGCCGGCGGTGTGAGCTTGCAGGCGGTGACGGCCGGGCTGATGCTGCATTCGGCGCCTGGCGTCTTTTGCGCGGGTGAAATGCTGGATTGGGAAGCGCCGACGGGCGGCTATCTGCTGACCGCGTGCATGGCCAGCGGCAGCGTCGCGGCGCGGGGCGTGGCGGATTTCCTGGCGGGCGCCAGTGCGTGAGGCTGGGGGGCGGATCCGGGGGCAGCGAAATGCCGGGCTCAGGAGCCGCTGGGGTAAGGCTGTACGCCCAGGCCTGGGCGCGGCAGTTCATTGACGACGTGGCCCACGACGAGGCCGCCGTCCGGTTGCGCGACGATGCCGATGACTCGGGTGATGGCGCTGGCGGGCATGCTGGCATCCTGGCCGGGGTCCTGCACCAGTTGCCAGATCTTGGCCTCGCCTGAAGGCATTTCGGCGTCGGCCGCTTCCGAGGCATCCAGACAGCTGCGGGCGAATACAGACCAGTCAGAAGCGCTGCAAGGCAAGCCGTGCGCGGTGGCCAGGCGAGCCAACGCCAGAGGCGCATCCGCCTGGCCGGCAGCGTGCTGGGCGGCAGCACCCAGCGACACGTCCAGCGACAGCAAGCGGAGGAACTCTACGACATTGTCTGTATTCATTGTGCGGTCTCCCTCGTTTGAGCTGTTCTGGCTGACCACCGGCGGCACGCGCCGGATGAGGGGTCAGCCGGGTCCTTGTCCAAGCATCGCGACCAGCGATTGTTTCAGGCGCGCCGAGAAAATGGGTACCGTATGCGAAACGCCATTGCGGTCGACGCCTTCCTTGAGCTGGACCGATTGGCCCAGGAAAATCTCGGGTGCCGCGGCAATGCCGTTGTAGCGCGCCAGCAGGTCATCGACCTGTTCCTGCGCGTCGGCCAGCGTGCTGCTGTCGGCCAACTGGCCCGCGGCATGGTTCTGCAAGATACGGTGCAGATCGTCGATGAAGAGCGCCAATGCGGCTTGCCCGCGGCATTGCGGCTGTTCCCAGCCCCACGCCTGCGGCGAGCCGCCATCGTTGTTTTCCGATAGGTGTTTCTTGGTCATTTGCGAATCCTAATCCATTGCCGGCAAATAGGCGACAAGCGCGCAGCGCCTTGCGGTGTGACCATTCGGTCGCACGCAGGCCGCGGCGGCGCGGGCAAGAGGACCACCCTGCGCAAACGGCGGCCTTTGCGGTATGCTGGCTTCGGTTTCCACGCCTCGATAGGAGATGCCCATGAAGAACAAAGTCATTCTTGTCATGATGCTTTCGATTGCCGCCCTGACGGCGGGGTGCAATACCGTTGCAGGTGCCGGCAAGGACATCCAGCGCGGCGGCGAGAAAATCGAGGGCGCCGCCAACAAGTAGGGGCGTCCAGCTGTCCGCGCGCCCCTGGCGCCGCAAAGGCCACGCAGAAATGTTCCGGCATTTCGGGCGTGGCCTTTTTACGGCCGCTGGCATAATCGCGGGAATCCGAATCTGAAGGCAGGAAGAATCATGCGCAAGTCTGTATGGGTGGGCGTCACGTTGATGGCAGTGCTGGCCGGCTGCGCCAGCAAGGGCGTCTACGAGTCCGATACCGTGCTGAAGGAAACGTTCAGCGTGGACACCAATTACCAGGCGGCCTTCCGCCGCGCCGGCGAATACGTGCGTACCTGCCACGTCAATGTGCAGCACCCGTACAACGTGGCCTATGCCTGGCGCCACACCATCGGCGAAAAGGGCGCGCCCGACGAGGTGCAGGTCTACAAGGTGGGCGAGCCCGCCACGGTGCTGGAACTGGTGTCGGCCGAGTCCGACGGCCCTGCCAAGTCCAACGTCACCGTCACGGTCCTGGGCCAAGGCCGCTGGGACGCCGCTGAAATCGCCGCCGCCCGCGCCTCGATCCAGAGCGCCACGCCGGTCTGCCGCAAGGGCTGATCCATGGACCCCCGCGCCCAGCAGATCCGCGCCGCCGGCATGCCGTTCGCGCTGCTGGCTGGCGCCTTTCGGTTCCTGGGCTGGTTGAACGGCGCCGCGGCGCTGGGCCTGGCGGCGTTTTCGCTGGGCATGGTGGGCGGCGACATCGCCGCCCCCGATCTGCAATTACCCCTGTTCCTGTTGCTGGCCGGCCTGCTGACGGCCTGCCTGGGGGCCATGTTCGGGTATCTGGCGCAGGTCAGCCTGTTGCGCCAGGGCTACAACGGCCGGGTGACGCGCGGGCACCTGCCGGCGCAGACGCTGGCCCTGCTGTGCTATGTGGCCAGCGCCTTGGCATTCTGCGCCGGCTGCTGGCTGGCGGCCGGGCAGGCCGCCGCGGACGCCTCGCCCCACATGACCACGTACGCTCGCCGATAAAAACAACGGGTAAACCCGTGTGCGCAAAAGTGTTGGACTTGCACTTGCGTTGGGAATAATATGCGCAGTGCGTATATAAACCCTTTATCCGGGACCTGTCATGACCATTTCCCAGCAAGCTTTCCTGCGCGACGCGATGCGACGCCTGAACCTCACGCGCGACGTGTTCGCGACCCGGATCGGCGTCAAGCGCCGCGCACTGGACACCTGGCTGCTGCCTGAGGGCTCGCAGGAATTCCGCGCCATGCCGGAAGTGGTGCAGCGCTTCGTCAGCGAAATCGTGCAAAACGGGGTATTGCTCGAAAAGTATACGCAAAGCGTACAAGATGGCCCGCTGCGCGATCGAATTGCGGTGGAAGGCAAGAACCAGTTGCTGTCGGTGGACCAATTCACCCGGGAATCGGTCGAAGACCTGTTCCGCGTGGCCGACATGATGCAGCCCATCGCGCGCCGCCAGAAGGTATCGCGCGTGCTCGAAGGCGCCGTGCTGGGCAACCTGTTCTTCGAGGCCAGCACCCGTACCCGCGTCAGCTTCGGCTCGGCATTCTGCCGCCTGGGCGGCTCGGTGTGCGACACCACGGGCTTCACGTTCTCGTCGATGGCCAAGGGTGAATCCATCTACGACACCAGCCGCGTCATGAGCGGCTACGTGGATGCCATGGTGATCCGCCACCCCGAGCAGGGCTCGGTCGCGGAATTCGCGCGCGCCACCAACATTCCGGTGGTCAACGGCGGCGACGGCCCTGGCGAACACCCCAGCCAGGCCTTGCTGGACCTGTACACCATCCTGACCGAGTTCTCGCGCCTGGGCAAACTGCTGGACGGCGCGCACATCGCCATGGTCGGTGACCTGAAGTACGGCCGCACGGTGCACTCGCTGATCAAGCTGATGGCGCTGTACAAGAACGTCAAGTTCTCGCTGGTGTCGCCCAAGGGCCTGGAAATGCCCTCGTACATCATCGAGCAGGCTAGCCGCAACGGCAACATCATCGAGCAGAAGACGACGCTGGCCGAAGGCCTGGCTGGCGCCGACGTCATCTACGCGACGCGGGTGCAGAAAGAGCGTTTCGCCAACGAAGAAAACGAAGGCTACACGCCCGATTTCCAGATCAACCGCGCCATCATCGACGCGTATTGCAGCCCCGACACCATCGTCATGCACCCGCTGCCGCGCGACAGCCGTCCGGGCGCCAACGACCTGAGCGTGGACCTGAACCACGATCCGCGCCTGGCGATCTTCCGCCAGACCGACAACGGCATTCCCATCCGCATGGCCATCTTCGCGGTGCTGCTGGGCGTGGAAGGGCTGGTGCAACACTCGCTGCGCGACGTGACGTGGCAGCATCCGTCGCACGTCGGTCCTGACGATTCGGTGTTCCACGGTCTGGAATAAACCGCACGGGGTGGCGCCGCTGCGGCGGCGCGCCCGCGATTTCAAGCATAATCCGCGCTGGTTTTTCCTGTCGCGTGTCGCTCCGAGACACGCCATGGAGTCTTCGGTCGGATGGTTTTATGTCTTCGATGAGTCGCGCGGTTCCGTCGTCCCCTGATCCTGCCGGTCAGGCCTGCTATCTCAGCGCGTCCAATGCGCAGGCCTGGCAGGCAGTCTATTCGTCGGTGGATGCCTACACCCGCGGCCAGGTCGCCGCGGTGGTGTCCGACAGCGCCCACGCCCTGGTGGATGCCTTCTATTCCACCTTGCTGGCCGATGCCGAAGCCGGCCCGCGCCTGTCGCACGAAATCGTCTCCAGCCGCCTGCACAAGGGCATGAAACACTGGCTCAAGGGCCTGTTGTGCGTGCGCGAGCAGGGCGACATTGCCGCACTGATGGCCACGCAGAAAAAGGTCGGCGAAGTGCATGCGCGCGTGCACATTCCGATCCACCTGGTGATGGCCGGTGCGCGCATCCTGAAGAACGAAATCGCACAACGCCTGCGCGCCAGCGACCTGGACGGCACGGCGGCGTCGATCGCGACCCAGTACGTCTGTAATCTCTTCGACCTGGCGATCGAGCAGATGAGCCGCGCCTTCATGCGCGACATCAACCGCGGCGCGCGCAACGACGAGGCCTACCGGCTGTTCGCGCTGGGGCAGAACATCTCGACCGAACGCGAACGCCAGCGCGCCGCCCTGCTCGAATGGAGCCAGGCCGTGCTGATCGGCCTGCATTACCGCGCACCTGAACAGGTATTGCCGCGATTGGCGGCGTCCGAATTCGGCCTGTGGCTGCAGCACAAGGGCGGCGTGCTGTTCGAGAGCGCGCCGGCGCTGGGCCAGATCACCGAGGCCGTATCGCGGCTGGACGACGTGGTGTTGCCGCGCTTGTTGCTGGGGGGGCAGGCAGACCTGCCGTCGCTGCCCGACCAGGTGCGGGAATTGCAGGAACTGGTGGCGCGCATCAAGCACCTGCTCAACGGCCTCTTTGACATGGTGGCGGAAATCGAAAGCGGCAGCGATCCGCTGACCAATGTGCTGAACCGTCGCTTCCTGCCGTCGGTGATCGGGCGCGAGATCCTGATTGCCACGCGCGAGCATTCGGCGTTTTCGGTGCTGCTGCTGGATATCGACCATTTCAAGGCCATCAACGACCAGTACGGGCACTCCGGCGGCGACCAGGTGCTGCGCCAGTTTGCCGAAGTGGTGCACCAGTCGTGCCGGTCCAGCGATTTCGTGTTCCGTTACGGCGGCGAAGAATTCCTGGTAGTGCTGGTGGACACGGCGCGCGATGCCGCGCTGGCGGTGGCCGAGAAGCTGGGCGCCGAAATCCGCCGGCATGCGTTCAGCATTCCCGAGGCGGCTGCGCTGCGCATCACAACCAGCATCGGCGTGGCGACGTTTGACGGCCACCCTGACTACGCCTACCTGATCGACCGCGCCGACAAGGCGCTGTACCAGGCCAAGCAGGGCGGCCGCGACCGCAGCGTTGCGGCCTAGGGCTGGCCGGGTCGAGTGCGGTCTGGTCTGGCGCGCGCGACGCTGCGCTTTCCCGCCGCCACAGCATGAAAAAGGCCGCCCGGAATGGAGCGGCCCGATAAGGCAAAGCCAGGTCGGTCCGGCGCCTTAGATCTTCTTTTCGCCGCCGAGGGCCTCGACCAGTTCGGCCAGCATCTTGGCCAGCTCGCCCGTCATGAGCATCATGTCGGAATCGAACTTTTCGTCGTCGTTGGTGGCCATGTTGTCGTTGCCTTCCTTGAGGACGTCCAGGGGGGCAACGCGCTTGACGTCCAGGCCTTCGGTCAGCACGAACGAGATGCGGTCGGCCCAGGTCATGGCCAGGCGCGTGCACTGCTTGCCCGACTGGATGTGGCGGCGCACGTCGTCGGCGTCGATCGAGTGCTTGACGTAGCGGATGGCCGCGCCGCTTTCGCCGGACGAACGCAGTTCGGTGTCCTGGTCGATGCTGAAGTTGGACGGCGCTTCGTCTTCGGCCAGCCAGCCGGTCATGGCCGAGGCGGGGGACTGCGCGACGTACAGGTTTTCGAGCGGGAACGGGTCCACGCACTTGGCCAGGAGGCCGATGACTTCGTCGGCCTTGGCCGAGGCGGCGGCGTCGATGACCAGCCAGTGGTTCTGCGGGTCGATCCAGACGCGGGTGTCGCGGTAGACGCTGAAGGCGCGCGGCAGGAGCTCGTCGGTGACGCGTTCCTTGATTTCCTTCATCTGCTTGCGGCCGGGCTTGTAGCCTTGCTGCTCTTCGATTTCCTGGGCGCGGGCCTTGGCGACCTGGTTCACGACCGTGCTGGGCAGCAGTTTCTTCTCGGCGCGCAGGTTGAGCAGGATCTGCCCGCCCACGACGTGGGCCAGGCCCCCGTTTTCGCGCGGGGGCACCCAGCCCAGGCTTTGCATTTCGAGGTTGTTGCCGGCTTGGTAGGCATGCCGCGCAAGCGTTTCTTCAAGCTGCTCGCCGGTCAGGGTCCACGGCGAGGAGAGGCGGTAAATCTTGAGATTCTTGAACCACATGAGCGTCGGCCAAAAGGGTAGATTCTATACGACCCTGGCCGCTTTGCCGCAGCGGTGCAATACGATGGGGCGAGGCGACACGTTCTGTCACTGACACATGCCCGGCCTTGCGGTAACGTCCGCGGCAACCGTGTGCAAGAGGAGAGAAAGCATGAAAGTCGTCGGCGCTATCCTGATCGTGCTGGGCATTGCCGCTTTGGCCTACAAGGGCTTCAGCTACAAGTCCGAGGAAACCGTGCTGCAGGTGGGTTCGGTCAAGGCCACGGCCGAAACCGAGAAGTCCGTGCCGATCCCCATGTGGGCCGGCATCGCGGCTATCGTGGCGGGCGTGCTGGTCATCGGCGTCGGCATGCGCCGCTAAAGCGCGCCTTCGCGTCATCCCGGGCGGCCGATTCGTCGGCCGCTTTTTTTGTGCGCGGCTGCGCACTCTCAAAAAAAAAGCGGCCCGGCTCAATGAAGGCCGGGCCGGTACGGGAGCACACAATACCGCGTCATAAAAGGCTCGCGGGGAACGCGGTATCGGTGTCAGAACACTAGCCCTGCAACCGCCTGACAGGGGGATCAATCGCCAGGCGACTAGGCGCAAGGCCGTAATCTGAGGCGCCAGTCTAATAGCCAAGGTCTGACAGCGTCCTGAAAACGTGCGCCTTTACGCAAGTAGGGAAGGCCGGGCTTGCAGGACAACGCCTCGCTAGAATAGCCACCCGGCCGCCCGGCCGCCCGAAGGCCGGGTAGCCCCCTCGGGGGGCAGCAAGCACGCGTAGCGTGCGCGGCGTGGGGGCATCCATTCAGGCAAAAAAAAAGCTCCCTGGGGAGCTTTTGAAAGGCCGGGTAGGCGCAGCAGTCCCACCCGGCGGGGGATGGTCGTTTAGGCGTTGATGTCGTTGTCCTTGGATTCGCGCACGAACAGCGTGCCGATGACCAGGGTCATGACTGCGATGATGATCGGGTACCACAGGCCGTCGTAGATGTTGCCGGTGGCGGCGACGACGGCGAAGGCGACCGGGGGCAGGAAGCCGCCGAACCAGCCGTTGCCGATGTGGTACGGCAGGCTCATCGAGGTGTAGCGGATGCGGGTCGGGAACATTTCCACCAGCATGGCCGCGATCGGGCCGTACACCATGGTCACGTAGATCACCAGGATGGTCAGCAGCACGACGACCATGACGTTGTTGCTTTGCGCCGGGTCAGCCTTGGCGGGGTAGCCATGGCTGCGGATCGCGGCGGTCAGGGCCTTGTCCAGTTCGGCGGCCTTGGCCTTGAAGTCGGCGGGCGCCATGGTCTTGCCGTCGAACGAGGCGAACTCGTCGTTGCCGATCTTGACCTTGGCGACCGAGCCGGCGGGGGCCGCTTCGTTCTTGTAGTTCACCGAATTGCGGGCCATGAACGACTTGACCACGTCGCAAGAGCTGGTGAACGAGGCCGTGCCCACGGGGTTGAACTGGAACGAGCAGGTGGTCGGGTCGGCAATGACCGTGACCGGGGCGCTGGCCTGGGCTTTTTCAAGCGCCGGGTTGGCGAAGTGCGTGATGCCCTGGAAGATCGGGAAGTAGGTCGCCGCGGCGATCAGGCAGCCGGCCATGATGATGGGCTTGCGGCCGATCTTGTCCGACAGTGCGCCGAAGATCACGAAGAACGGGGTGCCGATCAGGAGCGCGATGGCGATCATGATGTTGGCCGTGTTGGCGTCGACCTTCAGCGTCTGCGTCAGGAAGAACAGCGAGTAGAACTGACCCGTGTACCAGACCACGGCCTGGCCGGCGGTCAGGCCCAGCAGCGCCAGGATCACGACCTTCAGGTTCTTCCACTGGCCAAACGATTCCTTGATCGGGGCCTTCGAACCCTTGCCTTCTTCCTTCATGCGCTTGAAGGTGGGGGATTCGTTCAACTGCAGGCGGATCCACACCGAGATGCCCAGCAGGATGACCGAGATCAGGAACGGAATGCGCCAGCCCCAGGCCTTGAAGTCATCTTCGCCGAGGTAGGTGCGGATGCCCAGGATGATCAGCAGCGACAGGAACAGGCCCAGGGTCGCGGTGGTCTGAATCCAGGACGTGTAGAAGCCGCGGCGGCCATGCGGCGCGTGTTCGGCCACGTAGGTGGCGGCGCCGCCGTATTCACCGCCCAGCGCCAGGCCTTGCAAGAGGCGCAGGATGATCAGGATGGCGGGAGCAGCCATGCCGATGCTGGCGTAGCTGGGCAGCACGCCCACCAGGAAGGTGGACAGGCCCATCAGCACGATGGTGACCAGGAACGTGTATTTGCGGCCGACCAGGTCGCCCAGGCGGCCGAACACCAGTGCGCCGAAGGGGCGCACCGCGAAGCCGGCGGCAAAGGCCAGCAGCGCAAAGATGAAGCCTGCGGTGGGGTTCACGCCCGAGAAAAAGTGCTGGGCGATGATGGCCGCCAGCGAACCGTAAAGATAAAAGTCGTACCACTCGAACACCGTGCCCAGCGACGAGGCAAAGATGACGCGGCGTTCATCCTTGGTCATCGGGCGCGGTTCCGCGGATGGACCGCGACCTGCCATGGTAGTTGTGCTCATGATGTCTCCTCGATTTTTTCTGGCCGGCGGTTTTCCGCCGTGCGTCACCCTCCGCCGGCGAGACCGACATCGAGCTATGCGCAAGGTTGGGGCGCGAGGCTGACGAGGTTCTGACGGGACCCTTACCTGAATCTTAAAATTGAAACTAAATATAACTTTCCCTGGGGCGGCTAGGGATAGTCCTTAGGCGGGCAGGGCGGGCGCGCTAGGCGTCCAGGTCGTCCGCAGGTTCGGAATAGAGCGGGAACACCACCCGGATACGGGTGCCCGGCAGGTCGGAGTGCGGGGTCGGGTGGTCGCTGATGAACACGGTCGCCTGGTGCTTCTGGGCGATCTCCCTGACGATGGCCAGGCCCAGGCCGCTGCCGTCCGACAGCGTGCCCAGCACGCGGTAGAAGCGGTCGAACACGCGTTCGCGCTCGTCGGGTGCGATGCCGGGGCCGGAATCCTCGACTTCCAGGATGCCCTGGCCGTCCTGGCCCAGCACCCGCACCGTGATGTGGCCGCCGCGCGGCGTATAGCGCAGCGCGTTGTCCACCAGGTTGTTCAGCAATTCGGCCAGCAGTAGCGGGTTGCCATTGATCAGCACCGGGGTTTCCGAGCCTTCGAAGCCCAGGTCGGTGCTGAGCGACAGCGCCTGCGGCACCCAGTGCATGGCCTGCTCGTAGGCAATGGCGTTCAGGTCGGTGGCGGCCAGGCCGATGGCGCTGGGGTTCTCGGCGCGCGCCAGCAACAGCAATTGGTTCACCAGGCGCGTCGCGCGCTCGGAGCCGGTCACCAGCTGGCGCAGGCTGGACTGCATTTCTTCGGGACTGGCGTCGCGCAGGGCCAGCTCGGCCTGCGTGCGCAGGCCGGCCAGCGGGGTCTTCAGTTGGTGCGCGGCGTCGGCGACGAAGCGGCGCTGCGCCTGCACGTTGGCCGACAGGCGATCCAGCAAGTCGTTCATGGCCGCCACCAGCGGCGCGATTTCGGATGGCGCGGCGCGTTCGTCGATGGGCGACAGGTCGTCGGGCCGGCGCGCCCGTAGTCGCTGCTGCAGGGCGTTCAGCGGCGCGACGCCGCGCGACAGCCCGAACCACACCAGCAGCACCGCGATCGGCAGCACCACGAACTGCGGAATGATCACGCCCTTGATGATGTCGTTGGCGAGTTGGGTGCGCTTTTCGACCGTCTCGGCCACGATCAGCAGCGCGGGCTGGGTATTGGGCAGGTTCAGGTCGACCCAGGTGTAGGCCAGGCGGATGCCGAAGCCGCGCAGGGTGTCGTCTTCGTACTGCACTTCACCGGGGCGCGGCTGGCCGACCGAGGCGGGCAGCGGCAAGGCGCGGTCGCCGCCCAGGTATTCGCCGCGGCTGCCCAGGGCCAGCCAGAAGACGCTGTCGGTCTCGTCGGCGCGCAGCACCTCGCGCGCCGGATCGGTCATGCGCAGCACCGCGCGGCCGTCCTGGGCATGTACCTGGCGGGTCAGCACGTGCAGGTTGTTGGCCAGCGCCCGGTCGTAGGGCACGTTGGCGATGTTCTGCGCCACCACGTAAGTGATGGCCACGCTCATGGGCCACAACAGGAACAGGGGCGCCAGCATCCAGTCCAGGATCTCGCCCAGCAGCGAGCGCTGCGGCGGCGCGAAGCTGGGGCCGCGGGCGCCGGCCCGCATGACATCCAGCGCTTCCTGGTTGAGCGCCTCCGGGTGGGCAGGCTCAGCTTGCGAGGTACGCCGCACCCTGGTCCCGTTCAAGGCAATAGCCCAGGCCGCGCACCGTCACGATCTTCACGCCGCTGGGTTCCAGCTTCTTGCGCAGGCGGTGCACGTAGACTTCGATGGCGTTGGTGCTGACTTCTTCGCCCCATTCGCACAGGTGGTCGACCAGTTGGGTCTTGCTGACCATGCGGCCGCTGCGGGTCAGCAGGATCTCGAGCAGGCTGACTTCGCGCGCGGACAAGTCCAGCGTCTGGTCATCGACCATGGCCACGCGGCCGGTCTGGTCGAACACCAGCCTGCCGTGCTTGAGCAGCGTGGCGCCGCCCCCGGCGCCGCGGCGGGTCAATGCCCGCACGCGGGCCTCGAGTTCGGACAGCGCGAAAGGCTTGGCCATGTAGTCGTCGGCGCCCAGGTCCAGGCCTTTGACGCGCTGCTCGATGCTGTCGGCGGCGGTCAGGATGAGAACGGGCAGGGCGGAATTGCGCGCTCGCAGGCGGCGCAGCACTTCAAGCCCGGCCAGTTGCGGCAGGCCGAGGTCCAGGATGAGCAGGTCGAAGGCCTGGGCCGCCAGGGCGGAATCGGCGGCCAGGCCGTCGCGTACGGCGTCGACCGCGTAGCCGTTGTGGCGCAGCGAGCGTGACAGGCCGTCGGCCAGAATGCTGTCGTCTTCGGCGATCAGGATACGCATGGGCTGCTGAAAAATAAGGAAATCCGGCATCGCGCACCGGGCGCGCGCTGGCCGCCGGGGGCACGGAGCCCTGGGGCGGGAGGCCCGGCGGGCAAAGGGGACATATCGCCGGGGGTATCCGCGATTCTGTCACAGGCGACCTGGCTTGCCCACTCAGGGAATACGTGGAAAACTCTGGCACACTGGTTTTTTGTACAGTACAATCCGATGCCATAATCTGCGCTATCCGAAATCTCTCGACAACCCCGTACCGCGCCCCGATACGTTACAGACAGGACTCTACATGGACGACAAAACCACCAAGGCCGCCGCTTCGGAAAAAGCCAAGGCGCTTGCCGCCGCGCTTTCGCAGATCGAAAAGCAGTTCGGCAAGGGCTCGATCATGCGCTATGGCGACAACGAGGTCTCGCATGACATCCAGGTGGTGTCCACGGGGTCGTTGGGGCTGGATATCGCGCTGGGCGTCGGCGGTTTGCCGCGGGGCCGCGTGGTTGAAATCTACGGTCCGGAATCCTCGGGCAAGACCACGCTGACCCTGCAAGTCATTGCCGAAATGCAGAAAATCGGCGGCACCTGCGCCTTCGTCGACGCCGAACACGCGCTGGACGTGCAGTACGCCAACAAGCTGGGCGTCAACCTGACCGACCTCTTGATCTCGCAGCCGGACACGGGCGAGCAGGCGCTGGAAATCACCGACGCCCTGGTGCGTTCGGGTTCGGTCGACCTGATCGTCATCGACTCGGTCGCGGCCCTGGTGCCCAAGGCCGAAATCGAAGGCGAAATGGGTGATTCGCTGCCGGGCCTGCAGGCCCGCCTGATGAGCCAGGCGCTGCGCAAGCTGACCGCCACCATCAAGCGCACCAATTGCATGGTCATCTTCATCAACCAGATTCGCATGAAGATCGGCGTCATGTTCGGCAACCCCGAAACCACCACCGGCGGCAACGCGCTCAAGTTCTACGCCTCGGTGCGCCTGGATATCCGCCGCATCGGCTCCATCAAGAAGGGCGACGAGGTCGTCGGCAACGAAACCCGCGTCAAGGTCGTCAAGAACAAGGTGGCGCCCCCGTTCAAGCAGGCCGAGTTTGACATCATGTATGGCGCCGGCATCTCGCGCGAAGGCGAAATCATCGACCTGGGCGTGGCCGCCAACGTGGTGGACAAGTCCGGCGCGTGGTACAGCTACAACGGCAACCGCATCGGCCAGGGCAAGGACAACGTCCGCGAATACCTGAAAGAGCACAAGGAAATCGCGATCGAAATCGAAAACCGCGTTCGCGAAAACCAGGGCATCGTCAGCCGCGCCGCTGAATTCGTCCCCACCGCGGAAGACGACGCCGAGTAAATCGTTCGGTAATCCGTCGCCAGGCCCCGATGCCGGGTACTGGCTTCGCCGCCGGGCTGACCTGCCCGGCGGCCAGCGGCAGGCTCCCATGCTTTCGGTCTCTACGTTTCAGGGGCCGGCATGAGAGACCTGCCGCTGGCACTTAGCAAGCAGGAAGCGCATGAGCTGGAAACCCTCCGCCGCGTCCGCTGACCGCCTACGCGCCAAGCTGGACGACGAATTCGAAACCGTGGCCAAGCCCGAAGGCTTGCGCCGCACGTCGGACGCACGGCGCGGGGCGGATGCGGCCGGCCAGGGCAGCGACGACGCGCCGCCCGATCAATGGCAGCGCAGCTCTGAAATGCGGGCGGCGGGCCGCAAGGGCGCGTCCGGCCGATACGGCTCGCGCGCACGTTCTGCTCGAGAGGGAGAGGCTTCAGGCCGCGAACCGTCGGGCGGCGAACCGTCGGGCGGCGACCCGTCCGATCCCCCCCGCAAAGCCAAGGCCCCGCCAAAGGGGCCGTCCTTGAAGATGCGTGCCGTGGGGTATCTGTCGCGGCGCGAGCATGCCCGCGAAGAGCTGGCTCGCAAGCTGGCCCCCCATGCCGAAGATCCGACCGAAGTCGACACCGTGCTAGACGCGCTGGAAAAGGAAGGCTGGCTGTCCACCGAACGCTTTGCGCAAAGCCTGGTGCACCGGCGCGCCTCGCGCCAGGGGGCGGCCCGCATTGTCCAGGAACTGCGTCAACACGGCGTGGACGACAACCAGGTGGCCGAACTGCGCGAACAGCTGCGCGCCACGGAATACGACCGCGCGTTGGAAGTCTGGAAAAGAAAGTTCGACGCCAAGCCTGAAGATCGCGCGGCCTATGCCAAGCAGGCGCGCTTTCTGGCCAGCCGCGGCTTTGCGCACGATGTCATTCGCCGCATCCTGGGGGCGGGCGACGACGAATAGGGCTGCATTGCGGCTTACCGTCGGAACACGCCATTGCCGGACCGCCGGACCGCCGGAACCCCGGACTGAGGGCAACGGGTTCGTGGTGCGATGGCCCCGCGTACGCCGCTGCCCTTACTTCGCCGACTTGATGCCGCTGAGCGTCTTGAAGCAGACGTCGCGGGTCAGCGTCAGGAATTCATCAATATAGGACGCGTCCGTGTCTTCGCTGCGCACGGTGGCGTACAGCGTGCGCCAGACGCCCTGCGGCCCCAGGCGGCACTGGCGCAGCCAGCCCTGGTTCATGTATTCGGTCAACGCCCAGTTGGGCAGGGCGGCCACGCCCCGGTTGCTGGCGACCAACTGCACGATGATCGGCGTCAGTTCGGCCTTGCGGATGGCGGCGGGTTCGACGTCGGCCGGGTCCAGGAAGGCCGTGAAGACATCCAGGCGCTGCTTGTCCACCGGGTAGGTGATGAGCGTCTGGTCGGCCAGTTGGTCGGGCATGACAAACTTGCTGCCGGCCAGCGGATTGGACTCGGACACGGCCAGCACCAGCTCGTACCTGAAGAGCGGCAGGTATTGAACGGCATCCAGCGGCTGCGGGTCGGACGTGATCACCAGGTCCAGATCCCCCCGTACCAATGCCGGCAGGGGGGCGAAGGAAAACGCCGCCGACAGGTCCAGCGCAACATCCGGCCATTGCACGCGGAAAGCGTCCAGCGCCGGCATCAACCACTGAAAGCAGGAATGGCAATCGATCGCCAGGTGCAGGCGGCCGGTACGGCCAGCGGCCAGGCGCTGCAGTTCGCGCTCGGTGGCGCGCATGCGCGGCAGCACTTCGTCGGCCAGGGCCAGCACGCGCAGGCCTGCCGTGGTCAGCCGGGCCGGGCGGGTGCGGCGATTCAGCAGCGGTGTGCCCAGCCGGGTTTCCAGGTCGCGCAATTGGTGCGACAGCGCGGATTGGGTCAGGTGCAGGCGCTCGGCGGCTTCCTGCAGGCTGCCGCCTTCACGGATGGCGGTCAGCGTTTCTAGGTGGCGGATTTCCAGCATGCGGGCGGTATGTAGGGCAGGGCTAGCCGGCGCGGCGGGGGCTCCCAACCCCAGGGGGTGGGAATGAACTTATATTGTATGAGATTTTCTCATCTTATGAATGTAGACATTGATTTTGATTCATTTTGATTTGGCGGCAGAATGGCCTTCACATGAACAAATTTTGTCGAACAACGGGATAGTCATGACTAAGATTCATAATTTGGGTTTCCCCCGCATCGGGGCCCACCGCGAGTTGAAGCGCGCTGTCGAAGCCTATTGGGCCGGCAAGCAGACCGCCGAAGCGTTGGAGCAGACGGGCCGCGACCTGCGCGCCCAGCACTGGAATCTGCAGGCCGCCGCCGGCCTGAAATTCGTGCCCGTGGGCGATTTCGCCTGGTACGACCAGATCCTGGAATGGACCACGCTGCTGGGCGCCGTGCCTGCGCGCTTCGGCCAGAAAGACAACGAACCGGTGTCGCTGGACACCCTGTTCCGCATGGGCCGTGGCCGTGCGCCGTCGGGCAAGCCCGCCGCCGCCTGCGAAATGACCAAGTGGTTCGACACCAACTACCACTACATCGTGCCGGAACTCGTTCCCGGTCAGGCCTTCCGCATCGCGCGCGAATCGCTGTTCGAGCAGGTCCAGGAAGCGCAGGCGCAAGGCTATGCCGTCAAGCCGGTCATTCCGGGCCCGCTCACTTGGCTGTTCCAGGGCAAGGGCGACGCGTTCGCCGCGGGCGCCGCCGATCCGGCCAAGCTGCAATTGCTGGCCAACCTGGTGCCGGTGTACGAAGACGTGCTGGCTCGGTTTGCCAAGCTGGGCGTGGAATGGGTGCAGATCGACGAGCCGATCCTGGCGCTGGACCTGCCGCAAGCCTGGCGCGACGCCTTCAAGCAGGTATACGCCACGTTGTCGTCCAGCCCGGTGAAGCTGCTGATCGCGACGTACTTCGACGGCCTGAAGGACAACCTCGCCACGACGCTGGGTCTGCCGGTTGCCGGCCTGCACGTGGATCTGGTCCGCGCGCCGGAGCAACTGGCCGACGTGGTGGCCGGCCTGGGCGCCGACAAGGTGCTGTCCGCCGGGGTGATCAATGGCCGCAACATCTGGCGCACCGACCTGGACGCGGCGATCGCCATGCTGGCGCCGATCAAGCAACAACTGGGCGAACGCCTGTGGCTGGCGCCGTCGTGCTCGTTGCTGCATGTGCCGGTGGACCTGGCCAACGAAACTGAACTGGACGCCGAACTCAAGAGCTGGTTGTCGTTCGCCGCGCAGAAGCTGCAAGAGCTGAGCCTGTTGGGCCGCGCCCTGGACAGCGCCACGGAACCGTCGGTGCAGGAAGGCCTGGTCAAGCAGCGCGCCGCGCTGGCGGCTCGCCGTTCGTCGGCCCGCATCCACAACCCGGCCGTGGCCCAGCGCATGGCCGCATCGGCCAGCGTGTCGCGCGATCGCGCGCCGTTCGCCGGCCGTATCGCTCGTCAACAGGAAGAGCTGGGCCTGCCCGCCTATCCGACCACCACCATCGGATCGTTCCCGCAGACCGCCGAAATCCGCGCGTTGCGTCGCGACTGGAAGTCGGGCGCGCTGACGGACTCGGCCTACGAGACCGCCATCCGCAAGGAAATCGAGGAAGTGATCCGCTTCCAGGAAAAGGTGGGCCTGGACGTCCTGGTGCACGGCGAACCCGAGCGCAACGACATGGTGGAATACTTCGGCGAGCTGCTGGCCGGCTTTGCCTTCACCAAGAACGGCTGGGTGCAGAGCTACGGCTCGCGTTGCGTCAAGCCACCGATCATTTTCGGCGACGTGGCCCGCCCCGCGCCGATGACGGTGGGCTGGTCGTCGTATGCGCAGTCGCTGACCGACAAGCCGGTCAAGGGCATGCTGACCGGCCCGGTCACCATCCTGCAGTGGTCGTTCGTGCGTGACGACCAGCCGCGCGAACAGACCTGCCGCCAACTGGCGCTGGCCCTGCGTGACGAAGTGGTGGACCTGGAAGCCGCCGGCATCAGCGTCATCCAGATTGACGAGCCGGCCATTCGCGAAGGCCTGCCGCTGCGCCGCGCCGACTGGCAGGCGTACCTGGACTGGGCCGTGGATTGCTTCCGCCTGTCGACCGCCGGCGTGCGCGACGAGACGCAGATCCACACTCACATGTGCTATTCGGAGTTCAACGACATCATCGAATCCATCGCGGCCATGGACGCCGATGTGATCACGATCGAGACGTCGCGCTCCAACATGGAATTGCTCAAAGCGTTCGAAGACTTCCGTTATCCGAACGACATTGGCCCTGGCGTCTACGACATCCACTCGCCCAACGTGCCCGAAGTGGGCTGGATGGTCGGCCTGATGGAAAAAGCCGCTGCCCGCCTGCCCAAGGAGCGCCTGTGGGTCAACCCGGATTGCGGCCTGAAGACGCGCGCCTGGCCCGAAACCGAAGCCGCCCTGATCGGCATGGTGCAAGCCGCCCGCACGCTGCGCAACGCCGCATAATCACGCCGCATAAGAAGCGCGCGGCCAATCGGGCTGCGGCCTGATCCGCTGGGCAGGTTCGCGCCCGGACTGCCGGGCCCGGCAGCCCGGCCCCCTGGTTTGTGCACCTCACGCACAAATCAGGGTTTTTTTTTGGCCGCCGCTTGAACGAAACCGCGCCTTGTGGGTCAATAAGCAAAAATCCTACTCACCGGATTGTTGCCGTACCTATGATTCTCCAAGGCCCTTATCGGCCGGATCTGCTTGCCGCGGAAACGTTGCCCGATATTCTGGAAGCCACGATCCTGCGGCATCCCGCCGCTGTCGCCATCCAATGGCTGGATCAATCACTGACCTACGACACGCTGGGGCGTCGCGCCGACCTCGCCGCGCACCACCTGATCGAGGCGGGCGTGCGGCCCGGCGACATTGTCGGCCTGTGCCTGCCGCGCGGCGATGACCTGCTGGTCATGCAGGCTGCCATCGCCAAGGCGGGCGCCGCCTGGCTGCCGTTCGAATCCGATACGCCCGCCGACCGCATGCTGGTCTGCCTGCAGGACGCGGGTTCGCGCGGCCTGATTGCCGGCGGCGACGTGCGCCTGGACGGCATGCTGACCTGGACCACCTGGCAGTTGTCCGAGCCGGTCGACGGGCCACTGCGCCGACGCGAAGGGCTGCTGCCCGAGCACCCGGCCTATGTCATCTACACCTCGGGGTCCACCGGCAAGCCCAAGGGCGTACCCATCAGCCAGGCCAGCATCTGCCACTTCCTGCGCAGCGAAAACGAAGTGCTGGGCGTGCGTCTGGGCGACAAGGTGTACCAGGGCTTTTCGGTCGCCTTCGACATGTCGTTCGAGGAAATCTGGATCAGCTACCTGGTCGGCGCGACCCTCTGGGTGGCCCCCAAGATGCTGACCACCGACCCGGAGGCGCTGCCCGAGGCGCTGGTGCGCGAAGGCGTGACGGTGCTGCACGCGGTGCCCACGTTGCTGGCGCTGTTCGGCCGCGACGTGCCGGGCCTGCGCATCGTCAACCTGGGCGGCGAGATGTGCCCGGAATTCCTGGTGCAGCGCTGGGCCACGCCGGGCCGGCGGCTGTTCAATACCTACGGCCCCACCGAAGCCACCGTGTCGGCCAGCCTGGCCGAACTGCTGCCCGGCCAGCCCGTCACCATCGGCACGCCGCTGCCTAACTACGGCATGCTGATCCGCGGCGAAGACGGCGCGGTGCTGCCGCAAGGGCAGACCGGCGAGCTCTGTATCACCGGCCCCGGCGTGGCCGGCGGCTATCTGGGGCGCCCCGAACTGACGGCCGAGAAATTCCTGGCCAATCCGCGCCCCACGGGCGAGCACGACACCCGCATGTACCGTAGCGGCGACCTGGCCCGCATCGATGAAAACGGCCAGATCCAATGCCTGGGCCGCAGCGACGACCAGGTCAAGGTGCGCGGCTTTCGGGTCGAACTGGGCGAGATCGAGGCGGCCCTGTACCGCCAGGCCGGTGTGGGCGCCGCCGCCGTGGTGCTGCGCGATCTGGCCGGCATCGACCAGCTGGTGGCGTTCCTGACGCCCGAGGGCGACGCCCGGCTCGACCCGCACGCGCTGCGCGCGGCGCTGGCGGCCGAGTTGCCGGCCTACATGATTCCCGCCCGCTTCGAGCTGGTGGCTGAAGTGCCGCGACTGACCTCGGGCAAGATCGACCGCAAGGCGCTCAAGGCGCGTGAACTGGCCACCGCTTCCGAACCCAGCGGCGAAGACGACATTCCGGCATCGGCCGGCGAGCACGCGCTGTTCGAAGCATTGCGGCCGCTGTTTCCAGGCCAGCCGTTGCGCCTGGCCAGCGACTTCTTCCGCGACCTGGGCGGCCATTCGCTGCTGGCCGCGCGGCTGGTGTCGTCGCTGCGCAAGCATCCGCAGTTCTCGGCGCTGACCATGCACGAGCTCTACCAGCATTCGGTGCTGGGGGCACTGGCGGCCCGGCTGGACACGCTGGCGCACGAGGCGGCGGTGGTGCCGACCGATGCTGGCGCCACAGGCGAGGGCGCAGCGCCAGAACGTGCGCCCGAATGGCGTCGCTGGGCCTGTGGCCTGGCGCAGTTGGCCGTGCTGCCGCTCTTGATCGGCGTGCGCATGCTGATCTGGCTGACGCCGTTCTTCACCTATCACTACTTCACCGGCGACGAAGGCGATTCGGTCTGGGGCGCGGTGGCGTTGTCCATTGCCAGCTACCTGGCCTGCAACCTGCTCAGCTTTGGCGTGGCGGTGGTGTGCAAGTGGGGCATCCTGGGTCGGCTCAAGCCGGGCCGCTATCCGCTGTATGGCTGGACCTTCTACCGCTGGTGGCTGGTCGACCGCGTGCTGGACATCCCGCCCGCGCACCTGTTGGCCGGATCGCCGCTGCAGGCCTGGTACCTGCGGGCGCTGGGCGCGCGCATCGGCCGCGACACCGCGATCAGCCGCATTTCCGTGCGCGCGCCCGACCTGCTGACCGTGGGCGACGGCGCCAGCATCGGCGCGGCGGTCAACCTGGAGAACTTCGAAGTGCGCGGCGCGCATTGGGAGGTCGCCCCGATCGTCCTGGCCGACAACGCCTACATCGGCTCGTATTCGGTGGTGCAGGGCAACGTCACCATGGGAGACGGCGCTCGCCTGGAAGGCCTGTCGTCCCTGCCTGCCGGGTCGCGCATTCCCGCCGGCCAGATCTGGACCGGCGCGCCGGCCCGCCACGACCCGCAGGCCCGTGCCCCCGACCTGCCGCCGCGTCCGGTGCGCGAAGGCCGTTGGGCCCGGCTGGACGTGCTGGCCTATGCCGGCGGCGGCACGCTGATCGCCGCGCTGTTCTTCATGCCGGTGTTCCCCAGTTTCGTCTTGATCGACTGGATCGACGCGCGCTGGCTCGACCTGATGGGCTCGCGCGTCTGGTGGCCCAACGCGTTCCTGGCCTACCTGCTGCTGGCCTTGCCCGCCAGCGCCTTGCTGCTGTTCCTGACCGTGCTAGTCTCGGCCATGCTGCGCTGGGCGTTGCTGCCGCGCCTGACGGGAGGGCGTTGGCCCGTCTACGGCCAGATCTACCTGCGGCGCTGGCTGACCAACCAGATCCAGGAATCCAGCCTGAGCGTGCTGCACGGCCTGTATGCCTCCATCTACGCCGGCACCTGGTACCGGCTGCTGGGCGCCAAGGTCGGGCGGGGCACCGAGATTTCCACGGCGATGGGCATCGTGCCCGACATGCTGACCCTGGGCCGCGACAGCTTCATCGCCGACGGCG
Organism: Achromobacter sp. FW305-C-28; assembly: GCF_058783235.1. Classification (NCBI taxonomy): domain Bacteria; kingdom Pseudomonadati; phylum Pseudomonadota; class Betaproteobacteria; order Burkholderiales; family Alcaligenaceae; genus Achromobacter; species Achromobacter sp. FW305-C-28. The sequence goes on from NZ_JBYSYL010000001.1 coordinate 870,316, forward strand.
TGATGCTGGGCGACGAGGAGATCGACCGCGGCTGGATGACCATGCGGCCCACCGTCATCGGCAACCGCAGCTTCGTCGGTAATGGCGCCTACGTGCCGGACGGCTCGGTGCTGCCCGACGACGTGCTCATCGGCGTGCAGAGCCGCGCCCCCGCCAACGCCCGCATGGCCAGCGGCCAGACCTGGCTGGGCAATCCGCCGCTGGCGCTGCCGGCGCGCGAGCAGACGGCCGGCTTTCCCGAGCACCTGACCTTCCGCCCCAGCCTGGGCCGCAAGGTGGCGCGCGGCGCGGTCGAGGGCATGCGCATGATCCTGCCGCTGGCCGTGGTCATCGCCGTGGGCTACCTGACGGTCATGAAGGTCATCCCCATCGCCGTGCGCGACGGCTTCCTGGCTGCCTTCGACGAGCTGATGCTGGCCGGCGTGCTGTACGGCGTGGGCACCTTCCTGTTCCTGGTGCTGCTCAAATGGCTGCTGATCGGCCGCTACCGGCCGCGCGCCGAGCCGATGTGGACGCCGTTCGTCTGGAAGAGCGAAGCCGTCACCAGCCTGTACGAGTCCATCGCGGTGCCCAACTTCTTCAATTTCCTTCGGGCCACGCCCTGGCTGCCGCTGGCGCTGCGCTGCATGGGCGCCAAGATCGGCAAGCGGGTGTTCATGGACACCACCGACGTCACCGAGTACGACTGCGTATTTATTGGGGACGATGCCGTGCTGCACGCCTGGTCGGGGCCGCAGACCCACCTGTTCGAAGACCGGGTCATGAAGATCGGGCCGGTTCGCATTGGCAACGGCGTCAATGTCGGCCCGCGCACCACGATCCTGTACGACACCCGGGTCGAAGAGGGCGCCCGCCTGGGGCCGCTGACACTGGTGCTCAAGGGCGAAAGCATTCCCGCCGGCCAGGCCTGGATGGGCAGTCCGGCCACCCCGTGGACGCGACGCTGATGCGCCTGGCGGCCGTGGGGCTGGCGCCAGGGCGGCGCGGCGTGCATCAAGACGGTTGGGGCAGGGCGGGCTGCGCTATACTTTGAAGGTTTTGTTGCCGCGCACCATTCTTTGCCCGGCCCTTTTCGCCCCGCAGGCCCCAAGCATGCCCTTGCCACCGCCGGATTGTCCTCGCCAGCCGCTGCACACGCGTTCGATACGTGTGCAGTCGTATGCGCGCGATGACGGCAACTGGGACCTGGAAGCCGAGCTCATCGACGTCAAGGCGTACGATTTTCCCAAGCGCGACGGCGAGATGTTCAAGGCGGGGCAACCCATCCACCATATGCACCTGCGCATCACCATCGACGGCGATTTCACCATCGTCGCCGCGCAGGCCGTCTATGATGCCGCTCCCTATGGCGAGCACTGCATGGCCATCGAATCCGCCTACCAAGACCTGATCGGCATGAACCTGCTCAAGGGGTTCCGCCGCCAGGTCAAGGAACGGTTCGGCCATGTCGAAGGCTGTACGCACATGACCGAGCTGTCGCAGGTGCTTCCCACCGCGGCGGTCCAGACCATGGCCAACCGCCGGCGGCAGGAAAGCAACCCGAACCGGCGTCCATTCCAACTGGACGGCTGCCATGCCCTGAGCACCGGCGGCCCGGTGGTGGCTGAGCACTATCCCAAGTGGTACACCGGGGGCAGCGCTGAGGCATCGGCCGATTCGACCTCCGATTCACCTTCTCTTTCTCATACGTCCTGACAGGTAACACATGAAAATCCACGAGTATCAAGGCAAGGAACTGCTGAAGCAATTTGGCGTCCCCGTGCCGCGCGGGATCCCCGCACTTTCCGTCGACGAGGCCGTGGCTGCCGCTGAAAAGCTGGGTGGACCGGTTTGGGTCGTCAAGGCACAAATCCACGCGGGCGGCCGCGGCAAGGGCGGCGGCGTCAAGCTGGCGCGCTCGCTCGACGACGTGCGCAAGCTGGCCTCGGAAATCCTGGGCATGCAGCTGATCACGCACCAGACCGGCCCGGAAGGCCAGAAGGTCCGTCGCCTGTACATCGAAGACGGCGCCGACATCCAGAAGGAATACTACGTGTCGCTGGTCACTGACCGCGCCACGCAGAAGGTCGCCTTCATCGCCTCCAGCGAAGGCGGCATGGACATCGAGGAAGTGGCTCACTCCACCCCCGAAAAGATCATCACCGAATACATCGACCCGCTGACCGGCCTGTCCGCCGAGCAAGCCACCAAGATCGCCAACGCGATCGGCCTGCCCGCCGACTCGACCGCCCAGGCCGTTGACGTGTTCCAGAAGCTCTACAAGTGCTACATGGACACCGACGCCTCGCTGGTTGAAATCAACCCGCTGAACCGCGACAGCAAGGGCAACATCATCGCCCTGGACGCCAAGTTCAACTTCGACCCCAACGCCCTGTTCCGCCACCCGGAAATCGTCGCTTACCGCGACCTGGACGAAGAAGATCCCGCTGAAATCGAAGCCAGCAAGTTCGACCTGGCCTACATCCAGCTCGACGGCAACATCGGCTGCCTGGTGAACGGCGCCGGTCTGGCCATGGCCACGATGGACACCATCAAGCTGTTCGGCGGCGAGCCGGCCAACTTCCTGGACGTCGGCGGCGGCGCCACGGCCGAGAAGGTCACGGAAGCCTTCAAGATCATGCTCAAGAACAAGAGCGTGAAGGCCATCCTGGTCAACATCTTCGGCGGCATCATGCGCTGCGACGTCATCGCCGAAGGCGTGATCGCGGCTTGCAAGGCCGTCAACCTGAACGTGCCGCTGGTCGTCCGCATGAAGGGCACCAACGAAGAACTCGGCAAGAAGATGCTGGCCGACTCCGGTCTGCCGATCATCAGCGCCGACACGATGGCCGAAGCCGCCACCCGCGTCGTAGCCGCCGTCAAGTAAATATGCCCCTACGCCGCGCCCTCAGGCTTGCTGCCCCCCAAGGGGGCGCTTCGCACCTTGGGGCGGCCCGGCAGTACAAAGAAAACCCAAGGATTCACAAATGTCGATTCTGATCAACAAGGACACCAAGGTCATCACCCAGGGCATCACGGGCAAGACGGGCCAGTTCCACACCCGTATGTGCCGTGAGTACGCCAATGGCAAGGCCGCTTTCGTGGCCGGCGTGAACCCCAAGAAGGCGGGTGAAGACTTCGAAGGCGTGCCGATTTTCGCTTCGGTGAAAGACGCCAAGGCCGACACCGGCGCGACCGTGTCCGTCATCTACGTGCCGCCGGCCGGCGCCGCCGCCGCCATCTGGGAAGCCGTCGAGGCCGAACTGGATCTGGTGATCTGCATCACCGAAGGCATCCCCGTGCGTGACATGCTGGAAGTCAAGAACCGCATGAAGGCCAAGGGCAGCAAGACGCTGCTGCTGGGCCCGAACTGCCCCGGCCTGATCACCCCCGACGAAATCAAGATCGGCATCATGCCCGGTCACATCCACCGCAAGGGCCGCATCGGCATCGTCAGCCGTTCGGGCACCCTGACGTACGAAGCCGTGGCGCAAGTCACCGAGCTGGGCCTGGGTCAATCCAGCGCCGTCGGCATCGGTGGCGACCCCATCAACGGCCTGAAGCACGTCGACGTCCTGCGCATGTTCAATGACGATCCCGACACCGACGCCGTCATCATGATCGGCGAAATCGGCGGTCCGGACGAAGTCAACGCCGCCGAGTGGGCCAAGGACAACATGAAGAAGCCGGTCGTCGGCTTCATCGCTGGTGTCACCGCCCCTCCCGGAAAGCGCATGGGCCACGCCGGCGCCCTGATCTCCGGTGGCGCCGACACGGCCGACGCCAAGCTGGAAGTCATGGAAGCTTGCGGTATCCGCACGACGCGCAACCCCTCCGAAATGGGCAAGCTGCTCAAGTCGGTGCTGTAAAGTCGGTTGCATGGCAAAAAGGCCCGCCTTGGCGGGCCTTTTTTTCGTTCGTTTTGTGGTGCTTCCTAGGGAAAGCCCGTGTCCATGATGCGGCCGGTGAAACATACGGAAAGCTGAACGAAACTATAATGAAAGAAATTCCGCACGTACCCAGCAAGAATGCCGTCGGGCTCGCACCAAGACGGTCAGTACGTCTTTTTGTCTTTTTCACCCATTCATTTGGTTTGTCCTAGGGGGATCACGTCCTAGGAAAGAGAGGTATGGAACTCAGTTCAGCGGCATTCTGGTTAGCGTTGCTCCAGATCATTTGGGTCAACATTCTGCTGTCGGGCGACAACGCCGTGGTCATTGCGCTGGCCGCACGGTCGCTGCCCCCGGCGCAGCAAAAGAAAGCGATCGTGATCGGCTCGGCCGCCGCGATCATCATGCGTATCGTGCTGACGCTGGTCGCCGCCAAGCTGCTGATGCTGCCGTGGCTCAAGCTCATCGGCGCGCTGCTGCTGGTGTACATCGGCGTGACGCTGCTGCTGCCCGAAGGCGAAGAAGAGGGCGACGGCAAGACCCATGGCAACCTGATGACCGCAATCCGCACTATCATGATTGCCGACCTGGTCATGAGCCTGGACAACGTGGTGGCGGTTGCCGCCGCCGCAATGGGCGACACGACCCTGCTGGTGCTGGGTCTGGCGATCAGTATTCCGCTGGTGATTTTCGGCAGCACGCTGCTGCTCAAGGTCATCGAACGCTTCCCGCTCATCGTGTGGGTGGGGGCGGCGCTGTTGGGCTTCATTGCCGGCGAACTGCTGGTGGGTGATCCGGCCCTGCAAGAACCGGTGGCGCGCATCGACGCGGCATTGGGCATGACCCAGCACAGCTTCGGGCTCCTGACAGGAGTACTGGGCGCGATGCTGGTCCTGGCAATCGGTAAAGTTTTGCTGATTCGCCAGAAAGCTGACTGAAAGCTGAACTACAATAATAAGTTGTTTTGAATTGACCCCCCGCGCCCACAGCGCGGCGGGTCGGCCGGCACGGGGCCGGCTTTTCTTTTGATAAATGCCTTCGGGGGTTCAAATTGCTTGAGTTTTTCCAGACGCTGAGTTGGGCAGCGGTATTCCAGATCATCCTTATCGACATCCTGCTCGGCGGCGACAACGCGGTGGTCATCGCGCTGGCCTGCCGCAACCTGGAGCCCAAGCAACGCATGCAGGGCATCCTGTGGGGCACCGCCGGCGCCATCATCCTGCGCGTCGTGCTGATCGCCTTCGCACTGACCCTGCTGTCGATTCCGTTCCTGAAGGTCGTGGGCGGTCTGTTGCTGGTGTGGATCGGCGTCAAGCTGCTGGTCCCCGAGGACGACGCGCACGGGAACGTCAAGGGCGGGACATCCATCGTGTCCGCCATCAAGACCATCATCATCGCTGACTTCGTGATGAGCCTGGACAACGTCATCGCCATTGCCGGTGCCGCTCAGAACGCCCACGCCGATCACCAGATCGGCCTGGTGATCTTCGGCCTGGTCGTCAGTGTGCCCATCATCATCTGGGGCAGCACGCTGGTCCTGAAGCTGATCGACAAGTACCCGCTGGTTGTTACGTTTGGCGCGGCGCTGCTGGGCTGGATCGCGGGCGGCATGCTTATTACCGATGTGGTTGTCGAACGTCAATTCGGCGTTCAGCCCACTACGGTTAAAATCGCTGCTGAAATTATCGGCGCCTTGCTCGTTGTTGTCCTTGGACGGTGGCTGGCAAGCCGCAAAACCGCTTCCAAGGAATCAGCACATGAGTCTGCGTAGATCCGTCGATCCCCAGCAATCCGAATCGGGCCTGAGCCTGTTGCAGGGCCTGTTCGTGCTGGCCATCCTCGGGGTAGTCGCGACGGTCATCGTCTCCAACTTCGTTTGATGACGCCTCGTGTCACTGCCACAACGCCTGGTCATTGCGACCCGCGCCAGCCGGCTTGCCCTGTGGCAAGCCGAGCATGTGCGCGATCGGCTGCGCACGCTGTACCCAGCGTGCGCGGTTGAACTCCTCACCCTGACGACCCGAGGCGACCAGATCCTCGACCGCACCCTGTCCAAGGTGGGCGGCAAGGGTCTGTTCGTCAAGGAACTCGAAAACGCGTTGCTCGACGGCCGTGCCGATCTGGCCGTGCACTGTCTGAAAGACATGCCGGTCGATCTGCTGGCGCCGTTCGAACTGTGCGCCGTGCTCGACCGTGCGGACCCGCGCGACGCCTTCGTCTCCAGCCGCTATGCCACGCTGGCCGATCTGCCGGCCGGCGCGGTGGTGGGCACGTCCAGCCTGCGCCGCGAGTCCCAGATCCGCGCACGCTATCCGCAGTTGGTGGTCAAACCGCTGCGCGGCAATTTGGACACCCGCCTGGGCAAGCTCGACCGCGGCGAATACGACGCCATCGTGCTGGCTGCCGCCGGTTTGAACCGGTTGGGCCTCACCGACCGCATCCGCTGCTTGCTCGATCCGTCTGATTGCCTGCCCGCTGCCGGGCAGGGCGCGCTGACCATCGAGATCCGCGACGACCGCGACGACCTGCGTGCCTGGCTGGCCCCGCTCAATGACGAGCAGGCCACCTTGTGCTCGCTGGCCGAACGCGCCGTATCGCGGCGCCTGGGCGGTTCCTGTCAGGTGCCGCTGGCGGCCTACGCCGAAATCTCGGGCGACAGCCTGACCCTGCGGGGCCTGGTGGCATCGCCCGATGGCACGCGCATGCTGCACGCTGAACGCACCGGCCCGTTGGCCCAGGCGCAGGCGATTGGCGAGGCGGTCGCCGCCGAGCTGTTCGATGCCGGCGCACAGGCCATTCTCGACGAGCTGCTGCAAGACGCCGAACCCGACTGATGGGCAAGGCCGCCGCCGCTCAAGCGCTGCGCGTGGCCGTCCTGACGCGGCCTGCCGGTCGCAACGAGGCCCTGGCCGGCCGGCTGCACGCCGCCGGCTGGAGCGCCTTCATCCTGCCCGCGCTGGAAATCCATCCCTTGCCCGCACCCGCTGCCAGCCTGCCCCGGCCGGCCGACTACGACATGGTCGTGTTCGTCAGCGGCAATGCGGCGCGGCAGTACCTGGACCAGTTGCGTCAGGCCGACGGCGCGGCAGCCTGGCCGGCGCACGTCGCGGCGGCCACCGTGGGCCCCACTAGTGCGGCCGGGCTGTTCGAACTGCCCGGTTTTGGCGCGAATACAACAGTCCTGCATCCCGGCGAGCACGCCGCCAGCCATGATTCCGAGGCCCTCTGGGACGTGCTTTGCGGCCTGCCGCAGCTGCCGCGGCGCGTGCTGCTGGTGCGCGGCACCCAGGGCAGGGACTGGCTGGGCGATCAATTGCAGGCGCATGGCGTTGCCGTGACACGTCATGCGGCCTACCAGCGCTGCCCGGCGCACTGGGACGCGAATCAGTTGGCCACCCTGCAACGCTGGGCCGCGGACGGTGTGACGCCTTGCTGGCTCATCACCAGCGGCGAGGGCGCCGATGCCGTGCGCGATGCCCTGCAGGCGGCCGGATTGGCCCCGTGGTGGGCCGACTGCGGCTTCGTGCTGACACATCCCTCGCTGGCACGGCGCGTGCCGCAGCCCGCGCCTGGCAAGGCTACGCAAGCAATGGTAAAAATCTGCTTGCCCAACGACGAGTCGATTTTCCAGGCTTTTGTTGCTGCTTGATTCGTTGCATCGGACGGACACCGAATACAATCGCGTCATGACAGACAAGACTCCCGCTACCGATCCGGCCGTTCACCCGGCCGCCCCGGGTGCCAGCGCGCCCGCATCGGCCCCGGCCGATCCCGTCAAGGCCCGTCCGGCCAAGCGCGGCAGTGGCCCATTGGTCACCGCGCTCATCCTCGTCATCCTCCTGGCCGTCGGCCTGGGCTTTGCGCTGTGGAAGCAGCGTACCCAGTTCGTCGCCGCCGGACGCGAGGTCGCCACGCGCCTCGATACGCTCACGACCGATCTCGCGCAGGCCCGCAAGGACACCCGCGAAGCGCTGGCGCTGGCGCAAGCCCAGGCCGGCCGCCTTGGCGATCTGGAAGACACCGTCCGCGAAACCCAAAGCCAGTACAACGCCCTGCAACAGGCCTGGCAGAACTTCAACGACAGCGCCAGCGACGAACTGCTGGCCAACGACGTCGAACGCCTGCTCACCATCGGCAGCCAGCAACTGCGCCTGGCCGGCAACGTGTCCAACGCCATCGTCGCGCTGGAAACCGCGCAATCGCGCCTGGCGCGCGCCGACCGTCCGCGTTTCTCCAGCCTGCAACAGGCCATCAACGGCGACCTGGATCGCCTGCGCGCCGTGTCCACCGTCGACATCCCGGCGCAGTCCGCTCGCATCGAACGCCTGTCGGCGCTGCTCAGCAAGGCACCCCTTTTGGTGCCGGACGCCGCCGCCCCCGGCATCGCTCCGGCCAGCGAGGCTCGTCCCGCGGCCCCGGCCCCGACGATCGATCCGCAGGCCGGCCTGCCGGCCGAAGCGCCCTGGTGGCAGCGCTGGCGCGCCGAAGTGGCCTCGTGGCCCGGCCGCGCCGGTTCCGCGCTGGCCCACGAGCTGGGCGGCCTGATCACCATCCAGCGCGTCGACGAACCTGCTGCATTGTTGCTGTCGCCCGAACAGGCCGACCAGGTGCGCGCCACGCTGCGCCAGCGCCTGCTCACCGTGCAGCTGTCCATGTTGATGCGCCAGCCCGCCGTCTGGAAGAGCGAACTCGACAACGTCGGCACCACGCTGGCCAAGTACTTCGACAATCGTTCCCCCGACACGGTCGCGGCCCAGACCCTGGCCCGCGAACTGGCACAGACCGACATCGCGGTGCGCATGCCCGACGTCTCGGATAGCCTGAACGCCATCGCCGCCCTGCGGGCCGCCGGCTTCAAGACCTCCGACCAGGACTAAGGCCATGCGTACCTGGTTCTGGACTCTGCTGCTTGCCGTCATCGCCGTTGCCCTGGCGGTGGTGCTGCGCTCCCATTCCGGCAACGTCCTGCTGCTGGTCTGGCCGTGGCGCATTTCCATGTCGCTCACACTGGCCGTGCTGTTGATCGTGGGGGCATTCGTGGTGCTGTACGTGGGCTTGCGGCTGCTGGCCTGGCTGCTGGCCATTCCCGACCGCGTGCGTGCGTGGCGCGGCAAGCGCGCCCAGGCGCGCGACCACGAACTGCTCGAGCGTGGCTGGATTGGCCTGCTCGAAGGCCGCTATTCGCACGCCGAAAAAGACCTGACCAAGCTGCTCGAGCAGACCAAGGTGCAGACCCGCCGCGTGCTGGCCGCCTTGTCCGCTGCCCGCGCCGCGCATGGCCTGGGCGAATTCGACCGCCGCGACCGCCTGCTGGCCAACGCCCAGGAACAAGCGGGCACCGACCCTGGCCTGGTGGAAGCCACCGCCACGGTGTCGGCCGACATGTTGCTGGACCAGGGTCGCGCCGAGCGCGCGCTGGCCGTGCTGTCGCCGCTGGCCGACGGCGGCGCCCGCCACCTGCACACCATGCGCCTGCTGCTGCGCGCGCATACGGCCCTGGGCCACGATGAACAGGTCTTCACGTTGGCCCGCGGCCTGCTGCGCCGCAATGCCCTGGCCCGCACCGAAGGGGATCACCTGATCGACGTCGCCGGCGCCGCGCGCCTGCGCGCCGGGGCCGCCAGCGATGCCTGGCGCGCCATCTGGAAGGACCTGAAGGCCGAAGAACGGCTGCTGCCCGAAGTGGCGCTGGCTGGCGCCGCGGCGTTCGAGGCGGCGGGCGAGGCCAACGAGGCCGCCAAGGTGCTCGAAGCCGCCATCGCCGTGAAATTCAATCCCGCGCTGGTCGCCGCCTACGCCCGCTGCGACGCCGAACAAGTGTCGCGCCGGCTGGCCAAGGCCGAAACCTGGCTGCAACAGCGCCCGACCGATCCCGATCTGCTGACCGCGCTGGGCATGCTGTGCCTGAACGGCCAGCTGTGGGGCCAGGCCGAACGCTATCTGCTGCGCAGCCTGTCGCGCCGCAGCGATGCGCAGACCCATGCGCTGCTGGGCAGCCTGTACGACCGCCTGGATCGCCCGGCCGACGCCGTGCGCCACTGGCGCCTGGCCACGGCCGCCAGCATGGCGCTGCCGGTGCTGGCCGCCGACGCGTCGCTGCCGGCCGCCGACATCGGCTCGGATCCTTATCGCGTCGACGCCGAAGGCGGTTACGCGGTGGGCCTGTCGGATGCCGATGCCGACATCGGCGGCGACTATCCCGCGCTGCCGCCCGCGGTGGCAGCCTCCGCGTCCGACTACGTGCTGGATCCGGATGCGCGCGCCAGCAAGGAACAGCAGGCCCGTGCGCTGGCGCCGGAAGACGCGCCCGTGGCGGGCGGCTCGTCCGACTTCGACGAGTATTTCGACAGCGCCCCGATTCCGGCTGCGGCTTTCGACAGCCCCGTACCCAGCTACTCGCCAGTGCCGCCCGCGGCGCCGGCGGTGCCCAAGCCCGCCGCGCCTGCCGCGCCGGTGCCGACCACCAAGCCGCCGTTCAAGGACGACGGTTCGCTTTGATCCCTTTTCAGTTCAGACCAACAAGGTTTAATCATGAGTCTTGATCGCGTGTCCCCCGGCAAGAAGCTGCCGGAAGACTTCAACGTCATCATCGAAATCCCCATGAACGCCGACCCGGTGAAGTACGAGGTCGACAAGGACACGGGCGCGATTTTCGTTGACCGCTTCATGCTGACGGCCATGCACTACCCGTGCAACTACGGCTACATCCCGCAGACCCTGTCCGAAGACGGCGACCCCGCCGACGTGCTGGTGCTGACCCCGTTCCCTATCCAGATCGGCGCCGTGGTGCGCTGCCGCGCCATCGGCGTGCTGGAAATGGACGACGAGTCGGGCGGTGACGCCAAGCTGCTGGCCGTGCCGATCGAAAAGCTGTACCCCCCGTACCGCAACATCAAGTCGTACGAAGACCTGCCGACCGAAGACGTCGCTCGCATCCAGCACTTCTTCGAGCACTACAAAGACCTGGAAAAGGGCAAGTGGGTCAAGGTCAAGGGCTGGAAGGGCGTCGACGCCGCCCACGAGGAAATCGTCAAGAGCGCAGAACGCTACAACAAGGCCTGATACTCAGGCTTTGCGCCGCGCCGGGCTTGCCCCGGCCGGCGTCTTCAAGCGGCGCGGCCGCGACGGCATGATGCCGATCGCCGCCGCGCCGTTGTTTTGCGGGCCGAGCAGATTCTGCGACACCTCGGACGCCGCAGTCTGGATACGCGACTGCAGCAGCGCCAGGCGATCGGGCGGCGTGCGGGCCTCGGCTGCGATGAACACCAGGCTGCCGACGACCTTCTGGTCGGGGCTGAAGATGGCCGAACCAATCCCCATCAGCCCGGGGTCGACCTCGCCATGCGACACGCACACGCCAGCGGTGCGCAACCGTTTCAGGTTGGCGCGGAACGCATCCCAGTCTTCGCCCAGCCCGGCCTCGCGGATTTCAGCCGCGTGCCACAGCATCAGGTTGCGCAACTGGTAGGGCGGCAGGTTGGCCAGGATGGGTTTCGCGGTGGCGCCGCGGAACATCGGAAAGGGGCGGCCGCGCGCGTAGCTGGATTCGATCGAGTGGTCGGTCCAGTAGCGGTCCACGCACATGACCTTGTCGCCGTAATAGCTGCACAGCATCAGGTTGGCATGCAGCTCGTCGCCGGTGGCGCGCATGACCTCGCGCGCCGCCCGCATCAGCGGGTCGTGCTGGCGCAGGTGGCGGTCAAGCTCGATGATGCGCGAGCCCAGCACATAGGCGCCGCCCGCGGTCGGCGCCAGGAGGCCGCTTTCGGTCAGCGACTTGAGATAGCGGTAGGCGGTGGCGCGCGAGCACTCCAGATGCGCCATGACGTCCTCCTGGAAGGCGGCGGTGGTGTCGTCGCGGAAAAGATCGAGGATGGACAACATGCGATCGGGAGTGCTCATTGCTGCAGGCGCGCCTAGTGAATGTGGAAGCCGCCGTTGACGTCGACCACGATGCCGGTTGAGTAGGAGGACAGGTCCGAGGCCAGGAAAAGAATGGCCTGCGCGACTTCGGCGGGTGAGCCGAAGCGTTGCAGCGGAATGCCCTGTTTGAGTTCTTGCTCCCAATTTTCGCCGAATTTGCCGAGCGTCATGTCCGTTTCGATGATGCCCGGCGCCACGCAGTTGGCCCGCACGCCGCGCGGGCCCAGTTCGCGCGCCAGCGCCTTGGTGAAACTGATCACGCCGCCCTTGGATGCGGCATAGTGCGAGCCGCCCAGCAGTCCGCCGCCACGCAGCGCGGCGGTGGATCCCAGGTTGACGATGGCCGGGCGGCGGTCGCTTTCCAGCAGCCGGGGCAGGGCGGCGCGCGTGACGTTGTAGGTGCCCGTCAGGTTCACGTCGAGCATGCGGCGGAATTCGTCCTCGGCCAGGTCCCAGATTCGGGTGGCGGCGACAATGCCCGCGTTGTTCACCAGCACGTCGACCCCGCCCAGCGCTTGCGCTGCCAGGGCTACGGCCTGTTCGCACGACGCCGTGCTGGACACGTCGCAATGCAGGTTGACGCGGCCGCCGGCCAAGGCCGCGTCGGCCTCATCCGGATAGGCGTAGTCCAGCACCGCGAGGGTGGCGCCTTGCGCCAGGAACTGTGCGGCGATGGCGGCGCCGATGCCACGGGGGTTGGCGCCCCCCGTGATGATGGCCCGCTTGCCGGCCAACAGTTGAGAAGCGTCGTCCGTCATGACTTCACCAGCGAGCAGCCGCCCTGGTTGAGCGGGCGGAAAGCCTGTTCGGCGGGAATCTTGCGCACCAGCGTGTAGTAGTCCCAGTCGCGCTTGGATTCGGCGGGCTTTTTCACCTGGAACAGATACAGGTCGCGCATGACGCGGCCGTCTTCGCGGATGCGGCCGTTGTCGGTCATGAAGTCGTTGATCGGCGTGTCATGCATCTTCTTGAGCACGGCTTCGGAGGCATCGGTGCCGGCCGCCTTGACCGCGTTCAGGTAGTGCATCGTGGCGCTGTAGTTGCTGGCCTGCACCATCGACGGCATGCGGCCGGTGCGCTTGAAATAGCGCTCGGACCACTGGCGCGCCTTGTCGTCCTGGTCCCAGTAGAACGGCTCGACCAGGTTCAGGCCCTGGGCGTATTCCAGCCCGACGCTGCGCACGTCGACGATGCTCATGAACAGGGCAGCCACGCGTTGCTTGCTGCCCATGATGCCGAACTCGAACGCCTGCTTGATGCTGTTGATGGTGTCGCCGCTGCCGTTGGCCAGCCCGATCACCTGCGCCTTGGACGCCTGGGCCTGCAGCAGGAACGACGAGAAGTCGGCGCTGGCGATGGGGTGGCGCACGCTGCCGACCACCTGGCCGCCCTTGGCCTTGACCACCGCCATGGCGTCGCGTTCCAGCGAATGGCCGAACGCGTAGTCGGACGTGATGAAGAACCAGCTCTTGCCGCCGTCTTCCATCACACCGTTGGCCACGCCCGTGGCGTAGGCGTAGGTGTCGTAGGTCCAGTGGATGCCGTTGGGCGAGCAGGCCTTGCCGGTCAGGTCGGCCGAGCCGGCGCTGGTGAAGATCACTACGCGCTTCATCTGGCGCGTCAGGTCCTGCACCGCCAGGGCGATGGCGGAATTGGGCACGTCCAGGATCAGGTCGACCTTCTCGTTCTCGTACCAGCGGCGCGCGATGGATACGCCGATGTCCACCTTGTTCTGGTGATCGGCGGACACCACCTCGATGGGCTTGCCGAGCACGCTGCCGCCGAAATCCTCGACCGCCATCTTCACGGCCTCGACGCCGAACTTGCCGGACAGGTCGGCCATCATGCCGGACTGGTCGCCCAGCACGCCGATCTTGACGACGTCGTCCGACACCTGGGCGTGGGCCGACAGCGAAACCGCACCCAGCGCGCAGGCGGCCAGGCAAAGCTTGAAACGGGTCTTCATGGTTTGTCTCCTTGGGGGCTTTATGTCTAGTTGCGCGCCGTCCTGTGCCGGACGGTCACGCGGATGCGGCCGGCGCGGCGCCTATTCCAGCTTCTGGCCGGCGAAGGCGTCGATGAACAGGTTGGGTTTGAGAAAGAAGCTGAGCACCAGCGCGCCATGCGGCGCGCGCGCCACGTGCTGGTTGCCGCGCGGACGCCAGACGTAGTCGCCGGCGCGCACTTCGCCTTCGGCATCGACGATGGAGCCTTCCAGCACGTAGGTCTGTTCGACCTCGACATGCTCATGCAGCGGCAGTTCGGTGCCGGGCTGCCAGCGGAACAGGGCGGTCAACAAGCCTGATTCCTTGTCCTGCATCAGCACCTTCATATCGATGCCTTCCACCTGCGTGGGTTTCCAGGGTAATTCGTCGACTTTCAGAAAACGCGAAGCCAAGGGCGGCAGCGCATTGGCTGCGGGGCAGCCGGGGGTTTCGAGGGCCATGATGTCTCCTAGCCAGAACTCGTTATAGAAGATAAGCGAAAAATCTTGTTATTGAGTGTTTAAAAATAGTCGCGTATATTGAGATTAATGTCAACGTCGTTTTCAACCAAACAGAACGGCGGGGGCACAGGCCGGACCCAGAGATCCGGTGCATATAAGACAAGGAGACAAGCTTGAATCAGGACTATCTGGGCCAGACCTTCGGGCTGGCCGGGCGCACCGCGCTGGTGACGGGGGCCGCGCGCGGGTTGGGCTATGCCATTGCAGCCGGCTTGGGCCGGGCAGGGGCCCACGTGGTGATCAACGACCTGTCGCAGGCGGCCTGCGATGCGGCTTGCGCGCAATTGGCGCAGGCGGGCATCACCGCGCGCAGCGCGGTGTTCGACGTGGCCGACGGCGCTGCCGTGGCCCAGGCAGTCGCGCAGCTGGAAGCGGAGGGCGTGCAGATCGACGTGCTGGTCAGCAACGCCGGCAACCAGAACCGCAAGCCGGTGGTCGAGATGACGCCCGCCGAATGGCAGGCGTTGCAGAACGTCCACGTCAATGGCGCGTTCCACTGCGCCCGGGCGGTGCTGCCCGCCATGGCCGCCCGCGGCTTCGGCCGCATCGTGCTGATGTCGTCCGTGGCCGGGCTGGCCACCATGCCCAACATCGCCGCCTACGCCACCGCCAAGGGCGCCATTGCCGCCTTCACCCGTGCGCTGGCCGTGGAGTATGGCGCCAGCGGCATCACCTGCAACGCGTTGGCGCCGGGTTTCGTGCGCACCGATTTCACGCAGGGGCTGCAGGATAACCCCCAGTTCCAGTCATTCCTGGCCACGGCGGTGCCCACCGGGCGCTGGGCCGCGCCGGAAGACATCGCGCCGGCCGTGGTCTACCTGGCATCGCCGGGCGCGTCCTTCGTCAATGGCCATGTGCTGGCCATTGACGGCGGCCTGTTGGCCCGCATGTAGGAGACGCGCCATGAGCACCCAAGCGGTTCTGTCCGCCCAGGGGCTGGTCAAGCGGTTCGGCGGCTTCAATGCCGTCGACGGCGTGTCCCTGGCCCTGCGCGAAGGCTCCATCCATGCATTGATTGGCCCCAACGGCGCCGGCAAGACCACCTGCTTCAACCTCCTGACCAAGTTCCTCACGCCGGATCAGGGCGTGATCCATTACCGCGGCCGCGACATCACGGCGCTGGCGCCCGAGCAGATCGCGCGCCTGGGTATCGTGCGCTCGTTCCAGATCTCGGCCGTGTTCCTGGGGCTGACGGTGCTGCAGAACATGCGCGTGGCGCTGATGCGCCAGCATGGCGACGGCCTGCGTTTCTGGCGTAGCCGCCGCAGCGTCGACCGCCTGAACGACCAGGGCCTGGCCCTGCTCGAGGCCGTGGGCCTGGACGGCCTGGCCGATACCACCGCCGCGTTGCTGCCCTATGGACGCAAGCGCGCGCTGGAAATCGCCATGACCCTGGCGCTGGAGCCCGAGGTGATGCTGCTGGACGAGCCCATGGCGGGCCTGGGCCAGGAAGACGTGGCCCGCATCGCCGCGCTGATCCGCCGCGTGTCGGCCAACCGCAGCATCCTGATGGTCGAACACAACCTGTCGGTGGTGGCGGACCTGTCCGACACCATCACGGTGCTGGCGCGCGGCGCGGTGCTGGCGCAGGGCGACTATGCGGCCGTCTCGCGCGATGAGCGCGTCATCACCGCCTACATGGGCTCGGACGAGGGAGAGGCCTGATGCTGTCGATCAAAGACCTCAACGCCTGGTACGGCGAATCGCACGTGCTGCATGGCGTGGACATCGAGGTGCGGCGTGGCGAACTGGTCACCATCCTGGGCCGTAACGGCGCCGGCAAGACCACACTGCTGCGCGCCGTCATGGGCATCCTGGACAAGCGCCGCGGCTCGATTCGCCTGAACGGCCAGGAAACGGTGGGCCTGGCGCCGCATCGCATTCCGCGGCTGGGGGTGGTGTATTGCCCGGAAGAGCGCGCGGTGTTCCGCAGCCTCAACGTGACCGAGAACCTGATGCTGCCGCCGCGCCTGGCCGACGGCGGCATGTCGCTCGATGAAATCTACACCCTGTTTCCCAACCTGCGCGAACGCAGCGCCAGCTCCGGCGGCAACCTGTCAGGCGGCGAGCAGCAGATGCTGGCCATCGCCCGCATCCTGCGCACGGGCGCACAGCTGATCCTCCTGGACGAACCCACCGAAGGCCTGGCCCCGGTGATCGTGCAGCAGATCGGCCAGGCTATCCGCACGCTCAAGGAGCGCGGCTTCACCATCGTGCTGGTCGAGCAGAATTTTCGCTTTGCCACCAAGGTGGCCGATCGCCACTACGTGATGGAGCATGGCTGCGTGGCCGACCAGTTGTCGGCGCAAGAGGCGCGCAACGATCCCGCCCGGATCGCGCGCCGCCTGGGTGTCTGAGGGGGAGAATCCTGTGTTCGAAATATTCGGCGTGCCGTCCACGGCACTATTCGGCCAGCTCCTGCTCGGCCTGATCAACGGCTCCTTCTACGCCTTGCTCTCGATCGGGCTGGCGGTGATTTTCGGCCTGTTGAACATCATCAACTTCGCCCATGGCGCGCAGTACACCGCGGGCGCCTTCCTGGCCTGGATGTTGCTGAACTACCTGGGGGTGAACTACTGGGCGGCGCTGGTGCTGGTGCCGCTCATCATGGCGGCGTTCGCCATCGTGGTCGAACGCCTGCTGATTTCCCGCACCTATCGCATGGATCACCTGTACGGGCTGCTGCTGACCTTCGGCCTGGCGCTGCTGATCGAAGGCGGCCTGCGCCAGGCCTATGGCGTGTCGGGCTTGCCCTACACCATACCGAAGGCGCTGTCGGGGGGCGTGAACCTGGGCTTCATGTTCCTGCCCTGGTATCGCGGCTGGGCGGTGGTGGTGTCGCTCGTCCTGTGCCTGGCGGTGTGGGTGCTGATCGAGAAGACGCGGGTGGGCGCGATGCTGCGCGCCGCCACCGAGAACCCGACCATCGTGCGCTCGTTCGGCATCAATGTGCCGCTGCTCATCACGCTGACCTACGCATTGGGCGTGGCGCTGGCGTCGGTGGCGGGGGTGATCGCCGCGCCGATCTACCAGGTCAGCCCGATGATGGGTTCGAACCTGGTGGTGGTGGTGTTCGCGGTGGTGGTGATCGGCGGCATGGGTTCCATCATGGGGGCGATCGTCAGCGGCTTCGGGCTGGGCATCATCGAAGGGCTGACCAAGGTGTTCTACCCGGAAGCGGCCAACCTGGCGATCTTCATCATCATGGTGCTGGTGCTGCTGTGCAAGCCCGCCGGCCTGTTCGGCAAGCCGTTGCAGGTGCAGAACGTGCTGGCCGCCGAGGCGACTCGCCAGCCGGTGCAACTGAGCCGCCGCGCCATGCGCGTCTGCATGGCGGTGCTGGCCGTGGTGGCGCTGGCCGCGCCCTGGTTCGTCTACCCGACGTTCCTGATGAAGGTGCTGTGCTTTGCGCTCTTCGCCGCCGCCTTCAACCTGTTGGTGGGGTATGTGGGGTTGCTGTCGTTCGGCCACGCGGCCTTCTTTGGCGCGGCGGCGTATGCCACCGGCATCGTCATGAAGCTTTTGGGCGCCACGCCCGAACTGGGCCTCCTGGCCGGGGTGCTGACCGGCGGCCTGCTGGGGCTGGCGTTCGGCGCCATCGCCATCCGCCGCCAGGGCATCTACTTCGCCATGATCACGCTGGCGCTGTCGCAACTGGTGTACTTCATCGCGGTGCAGGCGGGCTTTACCGGGGGCGAAGACGGCTTGCAGAGCGTGCCGCGCGGCAAGCTGTTCGGCCTGTTCGACCTGGAAGGCGTGATGCCCATGTATTACTTCACGCTGGCCGTGTTCGCGCTGGGCTATGCCTTCGTGCTGCGGGTGTTGAATTCCCCCTTTGGCGAGGTGATCCGTTCGGTGCGCGACAACGAACAGCGCGCCCGCTCGCTGGGGTATTCCACGTCGCGCTACAAGCTGCTGGCCTTTACGCTGTCGGCCTCGGTGGCGGGGCTGGCGGGCGGCCTGAAGGTGCTGGTGTTCGGCGTGGCATCGCTGACCGACGTGCACTGGCACGCCAACGGCGAGGTGGTGCTGATGGCGCTGCTGGGCGGTATCGGCACCGTGTTCGGCCCGCTGGCGGGCGCCTTCACCTTCGTGTCGCTGCAGAACTACCTGGCCCCGCTGGGGTCCTGGGTGCTGATCGTCCAGGGCGCGATCTTCGTCCTGTGCGTCCTGCTGCTGCGCGACGGCATCATGGGCCTGGTGTCCCGGGCCTGGCTGGCGGTCTTCCGTGAGAAAAAGGAATCCTGATGTTCTTGCATATCGTGATGCTGCAATTGTCCGGCGCCGCCGATGCGCGCTTTCATGCCCACGTGCAGGCCTATTGCGACCGCATCCTGGCCGAATGCGATGGCGTGGCGGGCTACGCCTTCCGGCCCAACCAGGCCAGCCGGTCCGACGGGCTGACCCATGCCGTGGTGGCGACGTTTACGGATGCCGCCGCCCACGACCGCTACCAGGTTTCACCCGCCCACCAGGAAATGAAGGCCTACATTGCCGGATTCATCGAGCGGCTGGTCGTGTTTGACGGCGAAATCCCTACAATTTCCTGAAACTCGCGCCCCAAGGCCGAATCGCCGCCTTTCCGGACGGGGCCCCCCGTCCCCCCGGAAAGGGATAAACTCGCGGATGATTTTTGGCCACCGGGCTGCCTCACTCGTCATAGGTTGATCGATCATGGACTACGTATTGCCTCCCCAGCCGCAAACCGCGGTTCCCGTAGCCGGCAGCGCCGCGCTGTTCCCCGTGCGCCGCGTCTATTGCGTCGGCCGCAACTACGCCGAGCACGCCAAGGAAATGGGCTTCACCGGCCGTGAAGATCCCTTCTTCTTCTGCAAGCCTGCCGATGCCGTACTGAGCGTGGCCGATGGCGAAACCGGCAAGATGCCGTACCCGCCCAAGACCTCCAACCTGCACTACGAAATGGAACTGGTCGTGGTGCTGGGCAAGGGCGGCCGTGACATCGCGGTCGAAGAGGCCAACGAATGCGTCTGGGGCTACGCCCTGGGCCTGGACATGACCCGCCGCGACCTGCAAGGCGAGATGAAGAAGCAGGGTCGCCCCTGGGAAGTGGGCAAGGCCTTCGACCTGTCGGCCCCGCTGGGTCCGATCCACCCGCGCAGCGTGGTCGGCACGCTGGACAAGGGCGCGATCTGGCTCGACGTGAACGGCCAGCGCAAGCAGGTCAGCGACATCTCCCAGATGATCTGGAACGTGCCGGAAAGCATTGCCTACCTGTCGACCCTGTTTGAACTGCAACCGGGCGACATCATCTTCACGGGCACCCCGGAAGGCGTGGGCGCCGTGGTGCAGGGCGACGTCATCACCGGCGGCGTTGAAGGCCTGGGCGAGCTGCGCGTCCAAATCGTTTAAAGTACGCCCCGGACTCGTTTCTTCACCTCAGGAGCGCCAGCATGCGCAGCAAGATCGTGCTGACCGCCTTCGTCGTGTTCGGCTTCGTGCTCGCCGGTTGCAATACCGTTGCGGGCATGGGCAAAGACATGTCGCGGGCCGGCAACGCCATCACCAACGCCGCGGACAAGTAATCGTCCGGCGGCGGAAAAAAGAAAAACCCCTTGATTTATCAAGGGGTTTTTTCTTTGCTCATCGGAAGATCGTTTCCCCGCCGGGCCGCCCCAAGGGGAAACCGCCCCCTTGGGGGGCAGCTAGCCCACGTTAGTGGGCGTAGCGTGGGGGCTACAATACATCCCCGGCGTAATCGGCCAGGCGGGAACGTTCGCCGCGTTGCAGCGTGACGTGGCCCGAATGCGGCCAGCCCTTGAAGCGGTCGACCACGAACGTCAGGCCCGAACTGCCTTCGGTCAGGTAGGGCGTATCGATCTGGGCAACGTTGCCCAGGCAGATCACCTTGGTGCCGGGGCCGGCGCGGGTCACCAGCGTCTTCATCTGCTTGGGCGTCAGGTTCTGGGCCTCGTCGATGATCAGGTACTTGTTCAGGAAGGTGCGGCCGCGCATGAAGTTCAGGGATTTGACCTTGATGCGCGAACGGATCAGGTCCATGGTGGCGGCGCGCCCCCAGTCCCCGTTGCCTTCGCCTTCGCCCATGTTCAGGACGTCCAGGTTGTCTTCCAGGGCGCCCATCCAGGGAAGCATCTTCTCTTCTTCAGTGCCGGGCAGGAAGCCGATGTCTTCACCGACGGGCACCGTGACGCGGGTCATGATGATTTCGGTGTAGCGCTTGGTTTCCAGCACCTGCGTGATGCCCGCGGCCAGCGCCAGCAGCGTCTTGCCCGTGCCCGCCTGGCCCAGCAGCGACACGAAGTCGCATTCCGGGTTCATCAGCAGGTTCATGGCGAAGTTCTGTTCGCGGTTGCGCGCCGTGATGCCCCAGACGTTGTTCTTGCCGTGGGTGTAGTCGCGCAGCGTCGCCAGCACCGCCATCTTGCCGCTGACCTCGCGCACCTGGGCATACAGGGGCATCTGGCCTTCGAAGTAGACGAACTGGTTGACCACGAACTGCGAGCACAACGGGCCGTGGATGCGGTAGAACGTGGTGCCGCCCTGTTGCCAGGATTCGACGTCCTTGCCGTGCTTGTTCCAGAAGTCTTCGGGCAGCTGCATCACGCCCGAATACATCAGGTCCGAGTCTTCCAGGACGTGATCGTTGAAGTAGTCTTCGGCGGCCATGCCCAGCGCACGCGCCTTCAGGCGCATGTTGATGTCTTTCGACACCAGGACGACTTCGCGCTGGGGGTACTTTTCCTGCAGGGCCCGCACCACGCCCAGGATCTGGTTGTCGGCCTTGCCCATGGGCAGGTCCGAGGGCAGGGTGCTGTGGATGGCGGTGGTCTGGAACAACAGGCGGCCGGTGGCGTCCTTGTTGCCCAGCTTGGCCAGTTCCAGCCCATCGTCCAGCTGGGTCGTGTCCTGCACCAGCGCATCGAGCGACCGGCTGACCTGGCGGGCATTGCGCGCCACTTCCGACATGCCCTTTTTCTGGTGATCCAGCTCTTCGAGCGTCATCATCGGCAGGAAGATGTCGTGCTCTTCGAAGCGGAACAGCGAGCTGGGGTCGTGCAGCAGCACGTTGGTGTCCAGCACGAACAGCTTGCGCGGCGCGTTCTGGGCACGGGCCTTGCCGCGCTTGGCCGGAGCCGTGGCGGGTTTGGCCTGGCGGGCTTCAGCGCGGGGCGCCGGCGCGGTGGGCGCCGGCGGGGGCACCTGGCGAGCAGGCGCCGGAATCTGCGCCTTGCGGGCCGGTGCGGCCATGCCTTCGAGTTCGGGCTGCATCAGCAGCTCGTCTTCGTCGTCCTCGGCCAATGCGGCCTGGGTGTTCGACCGCGCAGCGGCAGTCTTGGGGGTGCGGGCCTGCGCCCGGGCGGTTTCGCCCGAGGGGAAGGTCAGGATGGCTGCGGGGCGGGTAGGCAACTTCGGAAGCGGCATATGCGTCACTCTCCAGTATGGGCCGGCTATAGCGCCTGACGGGTATTCCTGTGCACGGCTAACCGATGCTTTTTGCGGCCTGCAGGACTTCCTTGGCGTGGTTCGGGACCTTCACCCCGCGCCACTCCTGCACCAGCACGCCATAGGCATCGATCAAAAAGGTGCTGCGCTCGATGCCGCGCACCTGCTTGCCGTACATATTCTTCTGCTTGATGACGCCGTACAGATTACAGACGGTTTCGTCGGCGTCGGAGATGAGAGGGAAAGGAAGTTCGTACTTGGCCTTGAAGTTCTCGTGCGATTTCAGGGAATCGCGCGAGATCCCGACCACCACGGCGCTGGCCGACAGGAAGTCGGCGTGCAGGTCGCGGAAATCCTGGCTTTCGGTGGTGCAGCCAGGGGTGTTGTCCTTGGGATAGAAGTACAGAATCACGGCGCGGCCCTGGCATTGCTCGAGGCTGATCGGGCCAATGGTGCTTTCAGCGGTGAACAGCGGGGCGGGTTTGCCTATGATCGGCATCATGTCTGGGGATCTCCGTTGGGGGGGATGAGGGCGACGACGACGCGCCGGCCCTCCGCCATCAGGATGTTGTAGGTGCGAGAGGCAGCGTGGGTGTCCATGATTTCCACGCCGATGCCCGCCGCCAACAGGGGACGCAGCACGTCGGGACGCAGGAACTGTTGCCGGCCGCCCGTGCCCACCAGCAACACTTCGGGCGCATTGGCCGGGCGGCTGGGGGTGGCTTCGGGTTCGTCCAGGAAAGCCAGCGGGTCGCGGACGGGCTCGGACAATCCGGCCGCCTGACGCAAGAGGGTGGGGGTGATGTCGGCCGGCGACTCTACGGGCCAATGGGTAACTTCGCCTTCGGGGCCAAAAGCGACCGAGGAGGAAAAACGTACCTGGTTGACCTCGATATAGCCGTCACCATAGGCGGTGACGGTGTTCAGAGCGGCCGTCGCAGGATCGGTATGCAGCTTCAATAAATACTCCGGCTTTATGCCTCCGATAATAGCGCATGAACCGGGCGTTATGTTGCAGTGTGTCCACTAGGGAAATAGGGCCTTTTCAGCCCCATTTGCCGCCTAGGCGTCCTTGCGCTAGATTACAGGGTTTTGTTGCGCTGCAATCGTTTGCTGGCGCGGCTTTTGAGCCCTTTCCCCTTCGCGCCTTCGCGCCCTGGTTTTTTTTGCCCCTTCGCCCCTAAGGATTCCCATCATGAGGAAGTTCTCTCGCATTGAGCGTTTGCCCCCGTACGTTTTCAACATTACCGGCGAGCTCAAGATGGCGGCCCGTCGGCGCGGCGAGGACATCATCGACATGTCGATGGGCAACCCGGATGGCGCCACCCCCAAGCACATCGTGGACAAGATGGTCGAAGCCACCATGCGCCCGACCACCCACGGCTACTCGGTGTCCAAGGGCATCCCGCGCCTGCGCAAGGCCATCTGTGACTGGTACCAGCGCCGTTACGCCGTCGAGTTCGACCCCGATTCCGAAGCCATCGTCACCATCGGTTCCAAGGAAGGCCTGGCCCACCTGATGCTGGCCACCCTGGACCGCGGCGATACCGTGCTGGTGCCCAACCCCAGTTACCCGATCCACATCTATGGCGCCGTCATTGCCGGCGCCAACATCCGCTCGGTGCGCATGACGCCCGGCGTGGACTTCTTCGAAGAGCTCGAACGCGCCGTGCGCGAGTCGATCCCGAAGCCCAAGATGATGGTGCTGGGCTTTCCCAGCAACCCCACGGCCCAGTGCGTCGACCTGTCGTTCTTCGAACGCGTGGTGGCGCTGGCCAAGGAACACGATATCCTGGTGGTGCACGACCTGGCCTACGCCGACATCACCTTCGACGGCTATGTCGCCCCCTCGATCATGCAGGTGCCCGGCGCGCGCGATGTCGCGGTCGAGTTCTTCACCATGAGCAAGAGCTACAACATGGCGGGCTGGCGCATCGGCTACATGGTCGGCAACCGCGAGCTGGTCGGCGCGCTGGCGCGCATCAAGAGCTATCACGACTACGGTACGTTCACGCCGATCCAGGTGGCTTCCATCGCCGCCCTGGATGGCCCGCAGGATTGCGTGAACGAAATCGTGGCGCAGTACCAAAGCCGCCGCGACGTGCTCGCGCGCGGTCTGCATGAAGCAGGTTGGAATGTGGAAATTCCCAAGGCGTCCATGTACATCTGGGCGCAGATCCCCGAACCCTACAGGGCGATGGGCTCTTTGGAATTTGCCAAGCGCGTCCTGTCGGATGCGAAAGTGGCCGTGTCCCCCGGGATCGGCTTCGGCGAGTATGGCGACGAATACGTACGCTTCGCGCTTATCGAAAACGAGCAGCGCACCCGCCAGGCGGTGCGCGGCATCAAGGATATGTTCCGCAAGGACGGTCTGCTGAAGTAGGGGCCCGGGTAGGGGTCCCCCCCGTAGCGCTGCGCGCTTCCCCCCAGGGGGCATGCTGGCGGACCGGCGGAGCCGGATCCGCGGCATCCCGCTCGAGGGGCATCTCGTGGCTGCAGCCGTTGTTGCGTGAGCAATTTGGAGAAATGAAATGAATTCCCCTCAACGCCCGCCCGCAGAGGGCGCCGCGATGAATCCCATGAAAGTGGGCCTGCTGGGCCTGGGCGTCGTCGGTGGCGGCACGTGGACCGTGCTGTCGCGCAATGCGGAAGAGATCGCGCGCCGCGCGGGTCGCCGCATTGAAGTCACCCGCGCCGCCGTGCGCGACGTGCAGAAGGCCCGCGCGCGCGTCGGCGACGCGCTGCGCGTCGATACCGATGTGCACGCGCTGGTACGCGACCCCGATATCGACATCGTCGTCGAACTGATCGGTGGCGATACCCTGGCGCTCGAGTTGGTGCTCGAAGCCATCGCCAACGGCAAGCACGTGGTCACGGCCAACAAGGCCTTGCTGGCCAAGCACGGCAACGAGATCTTCGCTGCAGCGTCCGAGCGCGGCGTGATGGTGGCGTTCGAGGCCGCGGTGGCCGGCGGCATCCCCATCATCAAGGCCATCCGCGAAGGCCTGACCGCCAACCGCATCCAGTGGGTCGCCGGCATCATCAACGGCACCACCAATTTCATCCTGTCCGAAATGCGCTCGCGCGGCCTGCCGTTCGCCGACGTGCTGGCCGAAGCCCAGCGCCTGGGCTACGCCGAAGCCGACCCCACCTTCGACGTCGAAGGCGTGGACGCCGCGCACAAGCTGACGCTGCTGGCATCGCTGGCCTTCGGCGTGCCGGTGCAGTTCGACCGCGCCTACATCGAAGGCATCTCGCAACTGGCCGCCGAAGACATCGAGCACGCCGAACGCCTGGGCTACCGCATCAAGCTGCTGGGCATCACCAAGCGCCGCAACGATGGCATCGAATTGCGCGTGCACCCGGCGCTGGTGCCGGCCGAGCGCCTCTTGGCCAATGTCGAAGGCGCGATGAACGCCGTGCTGGTCAAGGGCGATGCCGTTGGCCCCACGCTGTACTACGGCCAGGGCGCGGGCGAAGAGCCCACCGCCTCGGCCGTGGTGGCCGACCTGGTCGACGTGACCCGCCTGCACACCGCCGACCCGGGCAACCGCGTGCCGCACCTGGCCTTCCAGCCGGACGCCATGTCGGATACGCCGATCCTGTCGATCGAACAGGTCAGCACCTCGTACTACCTGCGCCTGCGCGTGGACGACCAGCCGGGCGTGCTGGCCGACATCGCGCGCATCCTGGCCGACCGCTCGATCTCGATCGGGTCGATGATCCAGCAGCCTTCGCACATCGGTGGCGCGGACATCATCTTCCTGACGCACGAGGCGGTGGAAGGCAACGTCAATCGAGCCATCGAGCGCATCGAGGCCTTGCCGTTCGTGCGGTCCAAGGTCACCCGCCTGCGCGTGGAAAACCTGACATGAACTACATTTCCACCCGAGGGGGCATGGCCCCCCAGCCGTTCTCCGACATCCTGCTTGAAGGGCTGGCCCCGGATGGCGGCCTGGCCGTGCCCGAGCAACTGCCCCAGGTCTCGGCGGAAACGCTCGAATCCTGGCGCGGCCTGCCGTATGCCGACCTGGCGTTCGAGGTGCTATCGCGCTTTGCCACCGACATCCCGGCCGACGACCTGCGTGGCCTGACCCGCGCCGCGTACACGTCGCAGATCTTCAACAGCGAAGACATCGTGCCGCTGCGTCCGCTGGACAACGGCCTGTCGCTGCTGGGGCTGTCCGAAGGGCCGACGCTGGCCTTCAAGGACATGGCCATGCAGTTCCTGGGCCAGGTGTTCGAATACGTGCTGACCCGCCGCGACACCACGCTCAACATCGTGGGCGCCACCTCGGGCGATACCGGTTCGGCCGCCGAATACGCCTTGCGCGGCAAGCGCGGCGTGGCCGTCTTCATGCTGTCGCCGCACGGTCGCATGAGCGCGTTCCAGCGCGCCCAGATGTATTCGCTGCAGGACGAGAACATCCACAACATCGCCGTGCGCGGCGTGTTCGACGAGGCCCAGGACATCGTCAAGGCCTTGGCCGGCGACCTGGCGTTCAAGTCCAAGTACCGCCTGGGCGCCGTCAATTCCATCAATTGGGCGCGCATTGCCGCCCAGGTGGTGTACTACTTCCACGGCTGGCTGCGCGCCACCGACAAGCCGGGCCAGCAGGTCTCGTTTGCCGTGCCCTCGGGCAACTTCGGCAATATCCTGTCCGGCCATATCGCGCGCAGCATGGGCCTGCCCGTGCGCCGCCTGGTGCTGGCCACGAACGAGAACAACGTGCTGGAAGAATTCTTCCGCACCGGCGTCTACCGTCCGCGCCCGGCCGAGCAGACCTACGCCACGTCCAGTCCGTCAATGGACATCTCGCGCGCCTCGAACTTCGAGCGCTTCGTGTTCGACCTGGTCGGCCGCGATGCCGCCCGCGTCAAGGCCTTGTGGTCTGACCTGGCGCGCGATGGCTTCTTCGACCTGTCGGCCCTGCAGCCGCAATTCGAAGAACGCTACGGCTTCGTGTCGGGCGCCAGCTCGCACGAAGATCGCCTGGCCACCATCCGCTCGCTGTACGACCAGACCGGCGTGCTGGTCGATCCGCACACCGCCGACGGCGTCAAGGTCGCGCGCGACCACGTCGAACCGGGCGTGCCGATGCTGGTGCTGGAAACCGCCTTGCCGGCCAAGTTCTCGGAAACCATCGAGGCCGCGCTGGGCCGTCCGGCCACGCCGCCGGGCAACCTGGCCAACCTGGAATCCCTGCCGCAGCGTGTCGAAGTCATGGACTGCGATGCCGCCGCCGTACGCCGCTACATCGAAGCCCACGCCAAGGTGTAAAGGCTGCTTGCGGATGTATTGGGTTGCAACCCCTCGCCGGTGTAAACCGCGAGGGGTTTTTTACGTTCTCACGCACTTTGGCCACAACCCGTCACTTATTGCGCGCCATCATCCGATACAGTGAATCCACCATTCACACTCGGAGAACACGCCCATGAACCTGAAGACCATGACGTTGGCCCTGGTGGTGACCGGAGTTGGGGTGCTGGCCGGATGCTCGTCGCCCTCGGTCATTCAGCAACGGGACGGGAGCTCGACCGTCACCCCGGATACGCCCACCTACGACAAGAAGTCGGGCATGTACGAGTACGACAAGGACGGCAAGAAGGTCCAGATCAACAAGGACGATGTGAAGTCCATCGAAGAAGTGAAGTAAGCGCGGCAAGCGTCGCGGATCAACCGCGGCGCACAACGTACCGCGCAAAAAAAGCCCCGGCCAAGGCCGGGGCTTTTGCATGGGCGTCGCGCGAAGGCGAGGCTTACTTGGCTGCTGCCGCAGCCTCGGCGTGATAACGGCCCACGCGTTCGACTTCGTTCTTGGAACCCAGGATGACGCTCACGCGCTGGTGCAGCTTGTCCGGCTGGATGTCCATGATGCGCTGTTCGCCGTTGATCGATGCGCCGCCAGCCTGCTCGACCAGGAAGCTCATGGGGTTGGCTTCATACATCAGGCGCAGCTTGCCGGCCTTGCCGGGTTCGCGGGCATCCCAGGGATACATGAAAATGCCGCCACGGGTCAGGATGCGATGCACGTCCGCCACCATCGAGGCGATCCAGCGCATGTTGTAGTCCTTGCCCAGGGGGCCGGTGGTGCCGGCCAGGCAATCGTCGACATAGCGTTTGACCGGGGCGGCCCAGTGACGCATGTTCGACATGTTGATCGCGAATTCCTTGGTGTCTTCCGGCACCCGGATATTTTCGTGGGTGAGCACCCACGAGCCCATTTCGCGGTCCAGCGTGAAGCCCACCACGCCGTTGCCGATGGTCAGCACCAGCATGGTCTGCGGGCCGTACACGGCATAGCCGGCCACGACCTGCTTGTTGCCCGGCTGCAGGAAGTCGGCTTCGCAGACCGGGGCGCCCGACACATTGTGCGGCGCCTGCAGCACCGAGAAGATGGTGCCGATCGAGACGTTCACGTCGATGTTCGACGAGCCATCCAGGGGATCGAACAGCAGCAGGTATTCGCCCTTGGGGTAGCGGTTCGGGATGAGGTGGATGGTTTCCATCTCTTCCGAGGCCATGGCCGCCAGGTGACCGCCCCATTCGTTGGCTTCGAGCAGGATCTCGTTGGACAGGACGTCCAGCTTCTTCTGGACTTCGCCCTGCACGTTCTCGCTTTCGAGGCTGCCCAGGACGCCGCCCAGGGCGCCCTTGCTGACTGCGTGGCTGATCGCCTTGCAGGCGCGCGCGACGACCTCGATGAGCAGCCGCACTTCGGGGGCCAGGGCCTGGGCGGAGCGTTGCTGCTCGACCAGGTATTGGGTAAGTGTTTTACGTTTCAAAAGGTTCTCCCTATGCTGCGAATTCTAATGCCTTGGATACGATTTCCTGGACGTTGCGCGACAGCCCCTCGTGCCCGCGGACCTGCTGCAGGGCCGCCTGCATGGGGGTACGCAGGGCCGGCACGAAGCGCGACCAGTTGTCCAGCGCGCGCGCCAGGCGGGCGGCGATTTCCGGGTTGAGGGCGTCCAGCGCCAGCACCTGCTCGGCCCAGAAGGCGTAGCCGGTGCCGTCGGGGTGGTGCATGCCGCGGGCGTTGTTCAGGCAGAACTGGAACACCAGGGCACGTGCGCGGTTGGGATTGCGCAGCGTGAACGCCGGGTGTTTCATCAGCTCGCGCGCGGTCTGCACGGTGGTGTAGCGAGCGGCCGCCTGCAAGGCAAACCACTTGTCCACCACCAGCGCGTTGTCTTGCCATTTGTCGTAGAACGCGGCCAGCGCCTGTTGCGGGAACTCGCCCTGACCATAGTTGATCAGGGCAGACAGGGCGGCCATGCTGTCGGTCATGTTGCCGGCGTGCTCGTATTGCTGCTCGGCCAGGCGCTGCGCCTCGTGTTCGCCGGCGGCCATCAAGTGGCTGAGCGCCAGGTTCTTCAGGGCGCGCTTGCCGGCGGGCACGGGAGCCGGGCTGTATTCGCCTGGCGTCTGGTTGTCGTCGAAGGCTTGGCGGAACTCCGCCGTGAGCTGACGGCCCAGTTCGGCGCGCAGGAAATCGCGGGCCACGGCCAGGGCCGGTGGGTCCACGGCCTGCATGCGCTCGGCCAGCGTCTTTTCCGAAGGCAATGCCAGCGCGCGGGCGCGGTAGGCGGCGTCCAGGCTGGGGTCGGTCAGGAGGGCGCGCCAGGCATCGATGAAGGCGGCGTCGGCGTGCAGTGTGCGGCCGGCCTGGCGGGCGTCGGCCAGGCTCAGGATCTGGCGCGTGGCCAATTCCTGGCCGGCTTCCCAGCGTGCGAACGGATTGCTGTCGTGGGCCGACAGCAGTGCCAGCTCGGCGTCGGTCCAGTCATAGTCGACGATCACGGGGGCCGAGAAATCGCGCAGCAGGGACGGCACCGGCAAGGCATCAATGCCGTCGAAGTGCCATTGCTGGGTCTGGGTGGTCAGTTCCAGCAAGGCGGTTTCGCGTTCGGCGCCTTCGTGGCGCAGGGTCAGGGCGCGACCCTCACGGTCGAGCAGGCCGATGGCGAAGGGGATATGGTACGGCGCCTTGACGAAGCCGGCGGGGGCCTTCTTTTCAACGCCGACCGGCTGGCAATCCTGCGACAGCGTCACCGTCACACGGCGCGAGGCGGCGTCGTGATCGAGCTTGACCGTCACGCGCGGCGTGCCGGCCTGTCGATACCAGTTGCGGAACACGCTCAGGTCGCGACCGGGATGTTGGCGCGTATAAACCGATTCCATCGCTGCGACGAAATCGTCGCAGGTGACGGCCTGGCCGTCGTGGCGGCGGAAATATTCGTCCATGCCGGCGCGAAAACCGGCTTCACCCAGCAGCGTGTGCTGCATGCGGATGACTTCGGCGCCTTTCTCGTACACCGTGGCGGTATAGAAATTGCCGATTTCCTGGTAGCTGTCGGGCCGGATCGGGTGGGCCATCGGGCCCGCGTCTTCGGGAAACTGCGCGGCGCGCAGGGTGACGACGTCGTCGATGCGTTTCACGGCGCGAGCGCTGGCGGCGGCGGCGGCGTCCATGTCCTGCGCCATCATGTCGGCGCTGAATTCCTGGTCGCGGAATACAGTCAGGCCTTCTTTCAGGCTGAGCTGGAACCAGTCGCGGCAGGTGACGCGGTTGCCAGTCCAGTTATGGAAGTATTCGTGGCCGATGACCGATTCAATGCCTTCGTAGTTGGCGTCCGTGGCCGTATCGGCGTCGGCCAGCACGTAGGCGGCATTGAAAATGTTCAGGCCCTTGTTTTCCATCGCGCCCATATTGAAATCATGGACGGCCACCACCATGAAGCGGTCCAGGTCCAGTTCCAGGCCGAAACGGGCTTCGTCCCAGCGCAGTGCACGCACCAGGGAATCGAGCGCCCATTCGGTCTTGGTTTCGGAGCCCGGGTCGCTATAGACCTGCAGCAGCACGTCGCGGCCGCTGACGGTCTTGACGGTGGTTTCGCGGTGCGTCAGGTTGCCGGCCACCAGGGCAAACAGATAGCAGGGCTTGGGGAACGGGTCTTCCCATTCGACTTCGTTGCGGCCATCGGGCAATTGGCGCGAGGCGACCAGGTTGCCATTGGACAGCAGCACGGGGTAGGCCGGTTCGGCGCGCAGGGTCACGCGGTAGCGCGACATGACATCCGGACGGTCGGCAAACCAGGTAATGCGGCGAAAGCCTTCGGCCTCGCATTGCGTAAAGAAATTGCCGCCCGATACGTACAGGCCCATCAGCGTGGAATTGGCGGCGGGTTTGCAGCGGCTGACGATTTCCACCGAGGCATCGGCCGGCAGGCCATACAGCGCCAGGCTGTGTTCGGACTGATGGTAGCGGTCGGCGGCCAGTGGTTGGCCATCGACGGCAACCGAGACCAGTTCCAGGTCTTCGCCGTCCAGCACCAGGGCGGCATCGGCGCTGGCGTCGGCCTTGCGCTGCACCTGCATGACGCAGCGCACCTCGGTGGCCTCAGGGGCCAGGTCGAAAGCCAGCGCGACATGGGGAATATCGTAGGGGTAGGGCTGGTAATCCTTGCGGTATACGGTAACGGGCGTGTCTGTGCGCATGGGATTGCAGTCCTGTTTGAACGGAGAGTCCTATTGTAGTGGCTGGGCAGGCGGGTGCAGGGCTGCCTGATGGCCTACCGCAAACTTTTGCCGGCCCGCGCGGTCAAACGTCAGTATGATGGCGCCGTCGCGCGCAATGAGGAGTCGCAAATGTCCCGTCCTTCCCGTTTCAATGCCGGCCGCTGGGCCGCGGTGCTGGCCGTCATGGGGGCTCTGGTGCTGAGCGGATGCGCGGCCCCGACGGTGTCCGCCCGCGTCACCTCTTTCCAGCAATGGCCGACCGGCGTCGAAGGCCAGACTTACCAGTTCGTACCCGCCGACGCCACGCAAACCAATAATCTGGAATACCAGTCCTATCAAGATATGGTGCGCGCCGGTATCGGCGCCACCGGGCTGGTCGAGGCTCAGGGCGGCGCCAAGGCCCGCTTCGACGTCTCGTTCAAGTATGGGACGGCGCAGACCCAGATCATGGTGCGGCGTCCGTATGACCCGTATTACAACGGCGGCTACGGCTACGGCGGCTTCTACGGTCCGCGTCCCTGGGGCGGCTACTACGGGTATTGGGGGCCGGAATGGGTCGATGTGCCCATGGTGGTCCAGCGCAATACCTTGACCCTGCAGATCCACGACACCCAGCGAGGCGGGGCCGAGGTATACCGGTCCAGCGCCTTCATACTCAGCGAACGGGACAATTTCATTCGCACGATGCCCTATCTGGTCCGTGCAATCTTTGACAATTTTCCGGGAAATAATGGCGCAGAACGTGAAATTCAATTCCCGGTTCAGTGAAATTTCAGGTGCTGCGGACGCGGCGCTAAAATAAAAAAGGCGCACCAAAATGGTGCGCCTTTATTTTTCTTACTGAAAAATAGGTTTTATTCTTTGATAAGAAAACTGTCGCGCGTGGCGCCATTGGCTTCTTCGGCGGCGAGCCAGCGCGGTGCCTTGCCACGACCGCTCCACGTTTCCCCGGTTTGGGGGTGGCGGTACTTGGGCGCAACGGCGCGTTTGGCGGCGTTGGCGGGGCGGGCGGCGGCGCCGGCCTTGCGGCGGCCGCTGGGCGTGGCTGCACGGGCGGGCTTGTTCGAGCCAAAGGCGGCGGCGATTTCTTCCGGGGTGATGTCGTACTCGCGCATGGACGTGATGATCGAAGCGATCACGGGCTTGCGGCGCTTGGTTTGGAGGACTTCAGCCTTCTTTTGGAGCTTGTTGATTTCCTTTTCGATCTTTGCTTGCAGAGCTGCGTAGGTTTCTCGGGCCATGGTTTATTCCTGATTATGGAACTGCTTTAATCGCCGGCGAAGTTATGTTTATTTGTTGTGCTTCGCATAATACAGAAATTGGCGCTGGATTGCCGTGGTTTCGGACTAATTACTTTGTATCAAAACCGCCGGAGAGTCTTTAGACTTGCGGGTTCCCGCCGAGAACAAGTATTGGGAATGATATTCCCAAATTTGGGACTAATTGAAACAAACGAGGCGTTGGTTCATGAGGCGGACGAATGTTCGGTCCAGGGCTTGAAAAAGACTGTTTTTGTTTCACGAAGCGAGCGGATGTCAGGAAAATCGCCGTTTTTCCCATGACGCCGATGGCGGATTGCGGGTTTCTCGCATGCTGAGAATAGGCGTGATCTGGCGCTCAATCGGTGGTGCGATCACAACGCCATGCATGAATATTTCAGCGGTTTCCACGGGTATACCTATTTTCATCGGTGCGCTTCAAGGGAGATATACGACAACTTGTTGAAGGGGTGTTTTCACAGGTTTTGGTTTTTTGATCTGGTTGTATGACAAGTTTGAAATCACCCGTCCGCAGGGTATGCGGCGAGGGGCGAAGCGTGCGGCAGGGGGCTGCCCAGACATTTGCGAGTCGAGCCAACGAGGGTTTTCGCTGCGGCGAATACGTAGTTTCAGTCAGTCCCTGATTTGTTAACTTGGCAGGTAATATCCCGCCCCGGGGACGGCGAGCCCATGTCGGCGTTACGATAGAGGCTTGAGCGTCAATGCAGGCGCGTTCCCGCGCCGGCGCCCCCCAACAGAGTCCTATGAAAATCATCGATCCCGCTATTGCTTCCCTGGCCACCGCCAAATCGCTGTTGCTCGACCCCTGGGGGCTGACCGAGGCCGACATGGCGCGCGCGCTGGGTGAAATCTTCACCCACAAGGTCGACTACGCCGACCTGTATTTCCAGTACACCCGCAGCGAAGGCTGGAGCCTGGAAGAGGGCATCGTCAAAACCGGCAGCTTCTCGATCAGCCAGGGCGTGGGCGTGCGCGCCGTGAGCGGCGAGAAAACTGCTTTCGCCTATTCCGACTCGCTGTCCGCCGACGCGCTGCTGTCGTCGGCGCATGCGGTGCGCGGCATTGCCCGGCGCGGCGCCGGCAAGGTCAAGGTGGCGGCCCAGGTCGAAGCCGAAATGGGCCGCAGCCTGTATGCGGATATCGATCCCGTTGCGACGCTGAGTGCGCCCGAGAAGGTGGCGCTGCTGGAACGCATCGAGCGCATGGCCCGTGCCCGCGATCCGCACGTGATCCAGGTCATGGCGGGCCTGGGCGCCGAATACGACGTCGTGCTGGTGGCCGGCAGCGACGGCCGCCTGGCCGCCGACGTGCGCCCCCTGGTTCGTCTGTCGCTCACCGTCATTGCCGAACGCAACGGCCGTCGCGAAATGGGCCACGCCGGCGGCGGCGGCCGTCTCGGTCTGGCCTATTTCACGGACGAAATGCTGCAAAGCTACGTCGAGCGCGCCGTGCACGAAGCCATGGTCAACCTCGAAGCGCGCCCCGCGCCGGCGGGCGAAATGACCGTCGTGCTGGGCTCGGGCTGGCCCGGCATCCTGCTGCACGAAGCCGTGGGCCATGGCCTGGAAGGCGATTTCAACCGCAAGGGCTCCAGCGTGTTCTCCGGCCGCATCGGCGAGCGCGTGGCGTCCAAGGGCGTCACCGTGATCGACGACGGCACCATCCCGGATCGTCGCGGTTCGCTCAACATCGACGACGAGGGCAATGCCACCCAGCGCAATGTCCTGATCGAGGACGGCATCCTGCGCGGCTACATGCAGGACACCCTGAACGCCCGCCTGATGAAGACCGCCGCCACCGGCAACGGCCGGCGCGAATCGTTCGCGCACCTGCCCATGCCGCGCATGACCAATACCTACATGCTGGCCGGCGATAAGGCGCCCGAGGAAATCATCTCGTCCGTCAAGCGCGGCCTGTACGCGGCCAACTTCGGCGGCGGCCAGGTCGACATCACCAACGGCAAGTTCGTGTTCTCGGCGTCCGAGGCCTACATGATCGAAGACGGCAAGATCACCTACCCGGTCAAGGGCGCCACCCTGATCGGCAATGGTCCCGACGCCATGACGCGCGTGTCCATGATCGGCAACGACCTGAAGCTGGATTCGGGCGTGGGCACCTGCGGCAAGGACGGCCAGAGCGTGCCGGTAGGGGTAGGCATGCCCACGGTCCGCATGGAAGGCCTGACCGTCGGTGGAACCGCCTGAGTCGAGGATTTTTCCGCGCTGCGCGACAGCGCGGAAAAATTGTGCTAGAGTCTTTCGCTATGAAATTCGCGTCCCCCGCCTTTTACTTTTATTTTTATGGTTTTCTGAAGCCGCTGGCGGAGGAAGGGACGCGCTCAATCTGAAGTTTGGAAAGAATCCCCCCCAAAAAAGCCGCCAGCGAACTGGCGGCTTTTTTTGTGCCGCCAGCTTGAGGAAACAACCCCGGAGCATGCGCCCCGTGGCGGGAAACCCAGGAGCAGTACCGTGTCACACAATACCGACGACCTTCGCATTCGAGAAATCAAGGAACTGAACCCGCCCGCGCACGTGATGCGCGAGTTCGCATGCACGAAAGACGCATCCGATACCGTGTTCTCCGCCCGGCAGTCGATGCACCGCATCCTGCACGGCATGGACGATCGCATGATCGTCGTGATCGGGCCCTGCTCGATTCACGACACCCGTGCCGCGATCGAGTATGCGAAGCGCCTGAAGCCGGTACGCGACCGCCTGAGCGCAGACCTGGAAATCGTGATGCGCGTGTATTTCGAGAAGCCGCGCACCACGGTGGGCTGGAAGGGCCTGATCAATGATCCCGACCTGAACGGCAGCTTCGACATCAACAAGGGCGTGCGCGTGGCCCGCGAACTGCTGCTGGACATCAACAGCCTGGGCCTGCCGGCGGGATGCGAGTTCCTGGACATGATTACGCCGCAATACATTGCGGACCTGGTCTCCTGGGGGGCGATCGGGGCGCGCACGACCGAAAGCCAGGTGCATCGCGAACTGGCTTCCGGCTTGTCGTGTCCGGTGGGTTTCAAGAACGGCACGGACGGCAATGTGAAGATCGCGGTCGACGCGATCAAGGCGGCGTCGCAGCCGCACCATTTCCTGTCGGTGACCAAGGGCGGGCATTCGGCCATCGTCTCGACTGCGGGCAACGAGGACTGTCACGTCATCCTGCGCGGCGGCAAGACGCCGAACTACGATGCCGCCAGCGTCGACGCGGCCTGCCAGGACATGTCCAAGGCCGGTCTGGCGCAGCGCGTCATGGTTGACGCCAGCCATGCCAACAGCAGCAAGAAGCCCGAGAACCAGACGCTGGTGGTCGAGGACGTGGCGCGCCAGATGGAAGCGGGCGATGCGCGTCTGGTCGGTGTCATGGTCGAAAGCCACCTGCTGGGCGGCCGCCAGGACATGGTGCCCGGCACCCCGCTGGTCTATGGCCAGAGCATCACGGATGGCTGCATCGACTGGGACGCCTCGGTGGCCGTGCTGGAACGCCTGGCGCATGCGGTGCGCGAACGCCGCCGCGTGGCGCTGACTTCGGGCAAGTGACCTCGGCTTGCCGCAAGACGCCCCTTGGGGCGACTTGCGGCGCCCGGGGGCGGCGTAGAATATCCGGATCGTCCCATCCGAGAAAACGCTGATCATGAACGCTCCCTTGCACGCTGAATCGCTGCGCCGCGCGGTCCCGGCCGCCTGTCTGGAGGCCCTGCGCGCCCGTTTCGGCGACCGCTTTTCCGAATCCACCGCGGTGCGCGAGCACCACGGCCGCGATGAATCGCCGTACCCGGCCATGCTGCCGGACGCCGTCGTCTTCGCCCAGACCACCGAAGAAGTCGCCGAGATCGCCAAGCTGTGCAACGAGCACCGCGTGCCGCTGATCCCCTACGGCGCGGGTTCTTCGCTTGAAGGCCATATCCTGGCGATCCAGGGCGGCATCAGCCTGGACCTGTCGCAGATGAACAAGGTGCTGGCCGTCAACGCCGAAGACCTCACCGCCACGGTGCAGGCCGGCGTGCTGCGCAAGCAGCTCAACGAAGAAATCCGCAGCACCGGCCTGTTCTTCCCGATCGATCCGGGCGCCGATGCCAGCCTGGGGGGCATGGCCGCCACGCGCGCCTCGGGCACCAACGCCGTGCGCTACGGCACCATGCGCGAAAACGTCATGTCGCTGACCGTGGTCACCGCCGACGGCCGCATCGTGCGCACCGCCGGCCGCGCCCGCAAGTCGTCGGCCGGCTACGACCTGACCCGCATTTTCGTGGGCAGCGAAGGCACGCTGGGCATCATCACCGAAGTGACGGTGCGCCTGTATCCGCAACCCGAGGCCGTGTCGGCCGCGGTCTGCAATTTCCCCACGCTCGATGCCGCCGTGCAAAGCGTGATCGAAATCATCCAGATGGGCGTGCCGGTGGCCCGCGTCGAATTCATGGACGCGGCCAGCGTGCGCTCGGTGAACCTGCACAGCAAGCTGACGCTGCGCGAAACGCCGCTGCTGGTGTTTGAATTCCACGGCAGCCCGGCCGGCGTGCAGGAACAGGCCGAAACCGTGCAGGCGATCACCGCCGAACATGGCGGCATGGATTTCGAATGGGCCGAACGCCCCGAAGACCGCAGCCGTCTCTGGACGGCTCGCCACAACGCCTATTTCGCCGGCCTGCAACTGCGTCCCGGTTGCCGCGCCAGCACTACCGACGTCTGCGTGCCGATCTCGCGCCTGGCTGATTGCGTGCGCGACACTGTCGAGGAACTGGACCGCGCAAGCTTCCCCTACACCATCGT
Organism: Achromobacter sp. FW305-C-28; assembly: GCF_058783235.1. Taxonomy (NCBI): domain Bacteria; kingdom Pseudomonadati; phylum Pseudomonadota; class Betaproteobacteria; order Burkholderiales; family Alcaligenaceae; genus Achromobacter; species Achromobacter sp. FW305-C-28. The sequence goes on from NZ_JBYSYL010000001.1 coordinate 907,611, forward strand.
GGGCCACGTGGGCGACGGCAACTTCCACGTGCTGATGCTGCTGGATGCCGACAGCGAGCGCGAATGGCAGGAATCCGAAACCATCAACCACAACCTGGTGCGTCGCGCCATCGCGGCTGATGGCACCTGCACCGGCGAACACGGCGTGGGCCTGCACAAAATGCAATTCATGGCCGAAGAGCACGGCGATCACGCCCTGGAACTGATGCGCAGCCTCAAGCACGCATTTGATCCGAACAACATCCTGAACCCGGGCAAGATCGTGTCCTGGTAAGGCACCGTCAGGCGGTACGTAAAAGGCCGGCGGGGCAACTCGCCGGCCTTTTTCATGGAGACGGGGCAGGCCCAGCGGGATTGGCCTGATGTCCTGGGGTGTTCTCACTAAATGGGAATGAATTCGGGTTCACTTTACGGCTGGTTACGTCTGCATCGGCCGTCTCGCCTGTTGGTCGGACGTGCGCGTTACGCAGGATGCGGGTAAATCCCGGCCTGCGTCCAGCCTGCGGTCGCGCTATTGTTGCGCTCATGAATTCTCTGGTCGAAACCGGCCTGGCACACGTGCAGGCGCCTTATTCGTTGCAGCAACTCGTCGAGGCGTTGTCGGCCGCGCTGCCGTCGCATTGCGTGCTGTTTCGCGAAGAGGACACACGCCCATACGAATGCGACGGGTTGTCGTTGTACCGGGCCTTGCCTGCCGTGGTGGCCCTGCCGGAAACCGAAGAACAGGTGCAATCGGTCATGCGCATCTGCAAGCGGCTCAATGCGCCGCTGGTGGCGCGCGGCGCGGGTACAGGCTTGTCTGGCGGCGCGATGCCGCACAGCCAGGGCGTGCTGCTGGGCTTGTCCAAATTCAACCGCATCAAGCATATCGATCTCGCCAGCGCGACCGCGGTGGTCGAGCCGGGTGTGCGCAACCTGGCCATTTCCGAAGCCGCATCGCCTTACGGGCTGTACTACGCGCCGGACCCTTCCAGCCAGATTGCCTGTTCCATCGGCGGCAACGTCGCGGAAAACTCTGGCGGCGTGCATTGCCTGAAATACGGGCTGACGGTGCACAACGTGCTGCGGGTGCGCATGGTCACCATCGATGGCGACGTCGTGGAGCTGGGCTCCGAAGCGCCTGACGCCCCCGGCCTGGACCTCCTGTCGGTGTTCATCGGCTCGGAAGGCATGTTGGGCGTGGTGACCGAAGTGACCGTCAAGTTGATCCCCAAGCCGGCCTGTGCGCAGGTGGTGATGGCCAGCTTCGCCAGCGTCGAAGCGGCGGGCAATGCCGTCACGCAGGTGATCGCCGACGGCATCATTCCGGCGGGCCTGGAAATGATGGACCGGCGCGCCACCCATATGGTCGAACCCTTCGTGCGCGCGGGCTACGATATGGACGCGCAGGCCATCCTGCTGTGCGAATCGGACGGCACGCCGGATGAAGTGGCGCACGAGATCGCGCGCATGGAAGCCATCTTTCGCGCGGCCGGGGCGACCCGCTGCCAGGTGTCCGCCTCGGAAGCCGAGCGGCTCAAATTCTGGGCGGGACGCAAGAACGCGTTTCCCGCCGCCGGGCGCGTGTCGCCCGATTACTACTGCATGGACGGCACGATTCCGCGCCGTCATCTCGCGCGGGTGCTGGGCGCCATCGAACAAATGGAAGACGAGTTCAGCCTGCGCTGCGCCAACGTCTTTCATGCGGGCGATGGCAACCTGCACCCGTTGATCCTGTTCGATTCGAATAAACCGGACGAAGTGGAGCGTGCTGAAAAATTCGGCGCCGCCATACTCGAACTGTGCGTGCAGGTAGGAGGAACCGTGACTGGAGAGCACGGTGTGGGAATGGAGAAAATAAATCAAATGTGCGTGCAATTCTCTCGCGAAGAACTCGACGCGTTCCTGGCGGTCAAGCGGGCGTTCGACCCGCCGTGCCTGCTGAATCCTGAAAAGGTCATTCCTACACTGGCCCGCTGCGCCGAATACGGCAAGATGCATGTGCATGCGGGCGAGCTACGTTTCCCGGATCTCGCTCGCTTCTAGGACGTTCCCCCTATGGATTTCGTCCTGTCGGAATTGTGCGACCAGGTCATGACGGCGCGCGCCGGTCACAAGCCGCTGTTCGTCATGGGCGGCGGCAGCAAGGCGTTCTATGGCAATTACCGGCCCGTGACACCGCAAGACGGCCACTGCCTGCTGGATATGACACCGTATCGCGGCATCGTCAGTTATCACCCCTCTGAACTGGTGGTGACCGTGCGCGCCGGTACGCCGTTGGCCGAACTGGAGGCCGCGTTGGCCGAGCACGGGCAGATGCTGGCTTTCGAGCCGCCGCATTTCTCGCCTGCGGCGACGGTGGGCGGCTGCGTAGCAGCCGGCCTGTCCGGGCCGCGCCGCATGAGTGCCGGGGCCTTGCGCGACTTCGTGCTGGGTGCGCGGCTGCTGGATTCGGATGGCCGGGTGCTGTCGTTCGGCGGCGAGGTCATGAAGAACGTGGCGGGCTATGACGTGTCGCGCCTGCTGGCTGGGTCGCACGGCATCTTCGGCGCGATTCTCGAGGTGTCGTTGAAGGTCGTGCCCAAGCCGATGCAGGAAGTGACGCTGAACCTGCCGTCCACGCAGGCGCAGGCGTTGGCCAGCTTTGCGCTGTGGCGCGGCAAGCCGCTGCCGATTTCCGCGACCAGCTGGACGGGGGCGGCGGACGGCGAGGGCCTGATGCATGTGCGGCTGTCCGGTGCACCACCGGCCATCGCCAGTGCGCGGCAGCTGATCGGCGGCGATGCGCTGGAGCCTGATGCTGCCCTGTCCTGGTGGACGGGGTTGCGCGAGCAGACGCACGCGTTCTTTGCGCCCGGCCGGCCGTTGTGGCGGTTGGCCCTGCCGCCCACCGCGGCCGCGCTCGGACATGGCCCGACGCTGATCGAGTGGGGCGGCGGCCAACGCTGGCTGTCCGGGCCGCAGGATGCCGCCGGGCTGCGCGAACTGGCGCAGCGGCTGGGCGGCCATGCGACCTTGTTCCGTCCGGCGGGCGTCAAACCGCCGGCCGATGGCGTGTTCCATCCGTTGTCGCCGGGCATCGCGCTGATCACCCGTCGTCTCAAGCAAGAACTCGACCCGGCCGGCCTGTTCAACCCCGGCCGCCTGGTCCTGGAGCTATAGCGCATCATGCAAACCAATCTGGCAGCCTGGGCCCGCGATACCGATCTGGGAAAAGAGGCCGACGCGATCCTGCGGCGCTGCGTGCATTGCGGCTTCTGCACGGCCACCTGTCCCACGTACCAGGTGCTGGGCGACGAACTGGATAGTCCGCGTGGCCGCATTTACCTGATCAAGCAGGTGCTCGAAGGCGCGGAGCCCACCCAGTCGACGCAGCAGCATCTGGATCGTTGCCTGACCTGCCGCAATTGCGAGACCACGTGCCCCTCAGGGGTGGAGTACGGCCATCTGATCGACATCGGCCGCCAGATCGTGGAAGAGCGCGTGCCGCGACCGTGGGCCGAAAAGGCCAAGCGCAAGATGCTGCGACGGGCCATGTTGTCGCCCCTGTTCGGCCCGGCCATGCGCATGGGCCAGGCCGTGCGCGGCCTGTTGCCCGAGGCCCTCAAGCGCAAGGTGCCCGAACGCCGCGCCCCCGGCGCGTTACCGCCGGTCGAAGGGCATGCACGGCAGGTGCTGATGCTTGCCGGCTGCGTGCAGCCGGCCATGATGCCGACGATTGATGCGGCCACCATCCGGGTGCTGGATGCGGTGGGCATCGGTGCACGCATCGCGCCCGGCGCGGGCTGCTGCGGCGCGGCCAGCTTTCACCTGGATGCGCAGGCGGCCGCGCTGGACCAGATGCGCGCCAACGTGGATGCCTGGTGGCCGCTGGTACAGGATGGCGCGGTCGAAGCGATTGTCATGAATGCGTCGGGTTGCGGCGCCATGGTCAGGGAATACGCTCACCATCTGCGTCACGATCCGGCCTACGCCCAGCGGGCGGCCGACATCGTCGCGCGGGTCAAGGACGTGGCCGAAATCGTGGCGCCCCATGCCGCGCAATTGCGGCAGCAACTGGCGGGCAAGGGCCTGCGGGCGGCGTTTCATCCTCCCTGCACGCTGCAGCACTGGCAAGGCCTGCGGCCGTTGTCGGAGCAACTGCTGGCGGACCTGGGGTTCGAGCTGCTGCCGTTTGCCGACAAGCACCTGTGCTGCGGCTCGGCAGGCGCCTATTCGGTGCTGAATCCGGAAATTGCGTTGACGTTGCGCGACCGCAAGCTGGGCGCTATCGCGCCGGCGGCGCCGGATGTGATCCTGTCGGCCAACATCGGCTGCATCGGCCATCTGCAAAGCGGCACGGACACGCCCGTGCGGCATTGGATCGAGGTGGTTGACGAGCATCTGGCCCGCGCCTAGCCGCGGCGGGCCGATCGCCCGCGGCGCCTGAGCGCCGCGGGGAACTGGATGCAAGGCCGGGTGGCGCGGCGCTTATCGCGCCGCCTTGCTGGACAGCGCCGTGGCAGGCGCCCGCGTCATTCCACGGCCTTGACCATGTCTTCGAGCACCTTCTTGGCGTCGCCAAAGACCATCATGGTGCGGTCCATGTAGAACAGTTCGTTGTCCAGGCCGGCGTAGCCGGAGGCCATCGAGCGCTTGTTCACGATCACCGTGCGGGCCTTGTAGGCTTCCAGGATGGGCATGCCGGCAATCGGCGACTTGGGGTCGTTCTTGGCGGCCGGATTGACTACGTCGTTGGCTCCCAGCACCAGCACCACGTCGGTCTGGCCGAACTCGCTGTTGATGTCTTCCATTTCGAAGACCTGGTCGTAGGGCACTTCGGCCTCGGCCAGCAACACGTTCATGTGGCCGGGCATGCGACCGGCAACCGGGTGGATGGCGTACTTGACCGTCACGCCGCGCTCGGTGAGCTTTTCAGCCAGTTCCTTGAGCGCATGCTGCGCGCGGGCCACGGCCAGGCCGTAGCCCGGCACGATGGTCACGCTTTCGGCGTTGGTCATGAGGAACGCCGCGTCGTCGGGGCTGCCCGACTTGACGCTGCGCTGCGCGGTGCCGCCCGCGTCCGCGGCGGCGCCGGCCTGGCCGCCGAAGCCGCCCAGGATCACGTTGAAGAACGACCGGTTCATCGCCTTGCACATGATGTACGAGAGGATGGCGCCTGACGAACCCACGAGCGACCCCGCGATGATCAGCATCGGGTTGTTCAGCGAGAAGCCGATGCCCGCCGCCGCCCATCCCGAATAGCTGTTCAGCATCGACACCACCACAGGCATGTCGGCGCCGCCGATGGGGATAATGATCAGCACGCCCAGCACGAAGGCGATCAGGGTCATGATGACGAAGGGCGTCCAGGCCTGGGTCAGCATGAACCACACGCCCATGGCCAGCATCAGCAGCGCCAGAGCCAGGTTCAGCATGTGCTGGCCCGGGAACACGACCGGCGCGCCCTGGAACAGCCGGAACTTGTACTTGCCGGACAGCTTGCCGAAGGCGATGACGGAACCCGAGAAGGTGATGGCGCCGACGAAGGTGCCGATGAACAGCTCGAAGCGGTTGCCGGTGGGAATCAGCGTGCCGGCGGCGACGATGCCGAAGGCGTGGGGCTCGGCCACCACGGCCACCGCGATGGCCACGGCCGCCAGGCCGATCATGCTGTGCATGAAGGCGACCAGTTCGGGCATCTTGGTCATTTCGACGCGCTTGGCCATCAGCGTGCCGATCGATCCGCCCACCAGCAGGCCCAGCAGCACCCAGCCCAGCCCGATGGTGGCCGTGCCGGAGCGCGCCAGGCCGACGATGAGGGCGCCGGTGGTCAGCACGGCGATCGCCATGCCGGCCATGCCGAAGGCGTTGCCCAGCCGCGACGTGGTGGGATGCGACAGACCCTTGAGCGCCTGGATGAAGCACACCGAGGCGATCAGGTACAGCAGCGTGACGAGGTTGAGCGAGATCATTTCGCTTCCTCCTTGGCGGGCTTCCTGTCCTTTTTCTTGAACATCTCCAGCATGCGGCGGGTGACGAGGAAGCCGCCGAACACGTTGACCGCGGCCAGCGCCACGGCAAACACGCCCATGCCACGCGCCAGTCCGCCTTCGGTCAGCGCGGCCGCCAGCATGGCGCCGACGATGATGATGGCCGAGATGGCGTTGGTGACGGCCATCAGCGGCGTATGCAGTGCCGGGGTGACGTTCCAGACCACGTGGTAGCCGACATAGATGGCCAGCACGAAGATGATGAGATTCATCAGGGTGGGGTTGATCGCTTCCATGCTGTCAGTTCCTCCGCGTCACATTGCCGCCTTCGCATACCAGGCAGGCCGCCACGATTTCATCGTCGCGCTGGATCGCCAGCGCGCCGTCCGCATTGATGATGAGTTTCAGGAAGTCGAGGATGTTGCGGGCGTAGAGCGCCGACGCATCGGTGGCCACCAGGCCCGGCAGGTTGGTCAGGCCGATGAGGGTCACGCCGTGCTTTTCCACCACCTTGCCTTTCTCGGACAGCGGGCAGTTGCCGCCGCGCTCGACCGCCAGGTCCACCAGCACCGAGCCGGGCTTCATGGCCGCGACCGTGTCCGCCGAGACCAGCGTGGGCGCCGGGCGACCGGGAATCAGTGCGGTGGTGACGACGATGTCGGCCTGCTTGCAGCGTTCGGACACCAGCGCCGCCTGCCGCGCCATCCAGGCCGGCGGCATCGGCCGCGCGTAGCCGCCCACGCCTTGCGCGATCTCGCGCTCTTCGTCGGTTTCGAAGGGCACGTCGATGAACTTGGCGCCCAGCGATTCGACCTGCTCACGCGCGGCGGGGCGTACGTCGGACGCCTCGACCACCGCGCCCAGGCGCTTGGCCGTGGCAATGGCCTGCAGGCCGGCCACGCCGGTGCCCAGCACCACGGCGCGGGCAGCCTTGAGCGTGCCCGCGGCGGTCATCATCATGGGGATCAGGCGGCCGTAGTGGTGGGCCGCGAGCAGCACGGCCTTGTAGCCAGCCAGGTTGGCCTGTGACGACAGCACGTCCAGGCTTTGCGCGCGGGTGATGCGGGGCGCGGCTTCCAGCGCGAAGCCGACCAGGCCGGCGCCGGCCATCTGCGCGAGGCCTTCGGCGTCGAACGGATCGAGCATGCCGATGACGACGGTGCCCGATTTCATCTGCGGCAATTCGGCGGGAGAGGGAGCGCGAACCTTCATGACCAGCTCGGCCCCCAGCGCATCCTGGGCGGTGCCGAGCGTGGCGCCCGCGGCCTCGTAGGCGTCATCGAGATAGCGCGCGGCGCTGCCCGCACCACGTTCAACGACTACGGTGTGTTTGCCGCCGACGTACTTCTTGACGGTTTCCGGTGTTGCTGCGACACGGGTTTCCCCGTCTCGGGTTTCTTTGGGTATCCCGATGTGCATACGACGCCTCTCCTGAGAAGGTTCGCCGTAGTTATACACTGCCCCGCCCGCGGACGGCCCGGCCGCCCAAAAGAAAGCCCCATGGGGTTAACCATGGGGCTTTGGGGCTTGCGCCCCGGTCATACCGGCCAGTCTGATGAGCTGCTGGCCGGCACTGACGCGCAGGCGTCCGGCGTCAGGCCGTCTGCGCGCGAGTCCAGTCGATCAGCGCGGCGGTGAGGTCGCGCAGGTCGGCTTTCAGGCGGCCGTAGTTGGCCGACGGACGCAGGCTGATTTCGTCCATGTACAGATTGCGGTTGATCTCGATCTGCAGGCTGTGGCGGCCTTCGTCGGGGCGGCCGAACGCGCGCACCAGTTCGACACCCTTGTAGGGGTCGTTCACGGTGACGTTGTAGCCGCGCTCGCGCAGCCACGCGGCGATGAATTCACGGAAGGCCGGATCGCTGGTGCTGCCGTCGCGGTCGCCCAGCACGAAGTCGGGGTGGACCAGGCCGGGGCGGTCGGTGGCGTACGCGCCGGCAACGCTGGGCATCGAGTGGCAGTTGATGTGCCAGACCTTGCCGAACTTCTGGTGGGCGCTGTCCAGCACCTGGCCCAGGGCGGCGTGGTAAGGCTTCCAGCAGGCTTCGATGCGGTGCGTGACTTCTTCCACGGTGAGCTTGCGGTCGTACAGCGGGGTGCCGTCGTCCAGCATGCGCCAGATCAGGCCCTTGCCCAGCTTGACCTTGGGCGAGGCGTTGACCGGGCCGGGCCACGGCTGGTCCAGCAGCAGTTGGTCGATTTCGTCGGGGGCGCGATTGGCGTCGATGTAGGCGCGCGGGAAGCCGGCGGCGATCATGGGCACGCCCATGTCGACGGCGTCGCCCCACAGGTCGTCAACCCAGGTGTCCTCGGCCGTGCGCAATGCGCCGAAAGCCACCGCGGGCGCGAAGTCGGGCGGGTAGGCGGTGCCGCTGTGCGGGGAGTCCAGCACGAGAGGGGCCGAGGGCGCCGAATTCGGATATTGCTGCGGAAGGTCGAGCCGGTAAGACAGGGGTTGGGAAATTCGCATATAGGGGTGTTGCGTTCGTGAATCGGAGGTCCCCGCCGGACGCTGAGCGCGCGGGACGGGGACCGAAGATCGCTTAGTCGATCTTCACGTTGGCTTCTTTGGCGATGCGCTTGTTCTTGGCGATTTCCGCCGAGATCTGCTTGGCAAAGTCAGCCGAGCTGTTGGCGGCCGGTTCGGCGCCCAGCGCTTCCAGGCGCGTCTTGACGTCGGGTTCGGCGCTGACCTTCTGAACGGCGGCATTCAGCTTGGCCAGGATGGGCTCGGGCAGCTTGGCCGGGGCGACCAGGCCAAACCAGGACGCATCGTTGACGGCCGGCAGGCCGACTTCGGCGAACGTGGGCACGTCGGGCAGGCTGGCCACGCGCTTGGGCGCGGCGACGGCCATGGCGATCAGGCGGCCGGACTGTACGTGCGGCAGGGTGGACGGCAGGTTGTCATACATGACGTCGACCTGGCCGGCCAGCGCGTCGTTCAGCGCCGGGCCCACGCCGCGGTACGGCACGTGCATCAGGTCGGTGCCCGAGGCCATCTTGAACAGCTCGCCCATCATGTGCGACACCGAGCCATTGCCGGCCGAGGCGTACGTCAGCTTGCCCGGCTGGCTCTTGGCCAGCTTGATGAACTCGGCCATGTTCTTGGCCTGCACCTTCGGGTTGATGGTCATGATGTTCGGCACGGCGGCCAGGTTCGAGACCGGCGTGAAGTCCTTTTCGCCATCGAACGGCAGGTTCGGGTAGATGGCCGGATTGATGCCGTGCGTGCTGACGGTGGCGATACCCAGCACGTAGCCGTCCGGTGCGCTGCTGGCGACAAACGCGCTGCCGATCGAGCCGCCGGCGCCGCCGCGGTTTTCCACCACGACGGTCTGATTCAGTTCCTTGCCCAGCTTGTCGGCGAACAGGCGGCCGACGATGTCGGTGGTGCCTCCGGGCGGGAACGGCACGATCAGTCGGATCGGCTTGCTCGGGTAGGCATCTTCGGCATGGGCGATGCTCGAGGTCAGCGGCGTGGCCAGGGTCGCGGCAGCGACACACAGGCCCAGGACTACATTACGGCGTTGCATGAATTCCCCTATGAATTGGAACGCGGATGCGCAAAGGCAGACGCAAACAGGGCGATTCTTTCGTGCGGGGCGGGTTTGCGCAAACGAAAGTTTCTCCGTAAGCTATGACTTTTTTTCATGCCTCTTTTGCGGCGAAGTTTCTTTTTGTAACTTTGCGCCTGCCGGACCGGGCATGGGAGTTCTGCGACATGAGACGGTTCTGTCCTTCGTTGACCGACCTGCAGGCGTTTGAAGTGGCCGCCAGGCACAGCAGCTTTACCCGCGCCGCCCAGGAATTGTGCGTGACGCAGGGCGCGGTCAGTAAGCAAGTGAAACACCTGGAAGAGTTCGTCGGGGTCGAACTATTCCTGCGGATCAGGCAAGGGCTGGTCCTGACCGAAGCCGGCCGCAGCTACCTGACCAAGGTGCAGGCCGGGCTGGGCCAGATCGAGGCCGCCACCGTCGAGCTGATCGCACACCAGGGGCAGGGCGGCACGCTCAACCTGACCTGTATGCCGACCTTCGGCGCGCGCTGGCTGATCCCGCGCCTGACGGCCTTCATGCGGCTGCGCCCCGACATCCACGTCGAATTCCTGCCGCACCGCCAGGGCTACGACTTTTCCACCCCCGAGCTCGATGCCGCCGTGCGATTTGGCGAAGGCATCTGGCCCGGCAGCGGCGCCGACTATATCGTCGGCCGTGAAATCCTGCCGGTCTGTAGCCCGCGCCTGATTCCCGGGGGCTGCGATGCGCCGCCAGACCTGCTGGCCTATCCGCTGCTGCACCATACGTCGGCCCTGGAGGGCTGGCGCGACTGGTTCGAGCAGGCCGGCTGCGATACCCGCCGCAGCCTGGAAGGCGCGCGCTTTGACCAATATGCGTTGCTGTCGCAGGCTGCCGCCGCCGGTTTCGGCGTGGCGCTGATTCCGCGCTGCCTGATCGAGGACGAGCTGCGCGATGGCAAGCTGGCGGTCGCCATCCAGCTGCCGATCCGCGCCCGCATGGGTTACTACCTGTGCTATCCCGACCAGAAGGCCAACTTGCCGACCCTGCAGGCGTTTCGCACCTGGCTGATGGAGGTTTCGCGGGCGGCCGAGCCGCAACCGCAGGAAGCCGCCAGCCCACAGTAAAATGGCCCCATCATGAGTCAAATATCCACCAAGAAAGGCCGCGTTGTCGTCGGCATGTCCGGCGGGGTCGATTCTTCGGTCACCGCCTGGCTGCTCAAGCAGCAAGGCTACGAGGTCGTCGGCCTGTTCATGAAGAACTGGGAAGACGACGACGATTCCGAATACTGCTCCACCCGGCAAGACCTGCTGGACGCGGCCAGCGTGGCCGACCTGGTCGGCGTGGAATTCGAATTCGTCAATTTCGCTGCCGAATACAAAGACCGCGTGTTCGCGGAATTCCTGCGCGAGTATTCGGCCGGACGCACGCCCAATCCAGACGTGCTGTGCAACGCCGAGATCAAGTTCAAGGCCTTCCTTGACCACGCCATGGCGCTGGGCGCAGAGCACATCGCCACGGGCCACTACGCCCGCGTGCGTGAAGTGCCGGCCGCAGGCGGCGGCTCGCAGTTCCAGCTGCTCAAGGCGCTGGACGGCTCGAAAGACCAGAGCTATTTCCTGCACCGGCTGAACCAGGCGCAGCTGTCGCGCACGCTGTTCCCGCTGGGCGAGATCCACAAGACCGAAGTGCGCCGCATCGCGCACGAGATTGGCCTGCACAATGCGGCCAAGAAGGATTCCACCGGCATCTGCTTCATCGGCGAGCGCCCGTTCCGCGAATTCCTGAATCGCTACCTGCCCACCGAACCGGGCCCGATCCTGACGCCGGAAGGGCAGAAAGTCGGACGCCACGAAGGCCTGTCTTTCTACACGCTGGGCCAGCGCAAGGGCCTGGGCGTGGGCGGCGTGAAGGGCCGCCAGCGCGAAGACGGTACGGCCGAAGCCTGGTACGTGGCGCGCAAGGATCTCGAACGCAACATTCTCTATGTGGTGCAGGGGCACGATCATCCCTGGCTGCTGTCCGGTTCGCTGCGGGCGCAAGACGCCAGCTGGGTGGCCGGGCACCCGCCTGTGGCGGGCAGCTATGGCGCCAAGACGCGCTATCGCCAGGCCGACGCTGCCTGCAGCCTCGGCCAAGCCGAGGGTGACGCCTTCGTCCTGGATTTCACCGAACCCCAGTGGGCCGTCACGCCCGGCCAGTCGGCCGTGCTTTACGATGGCGATGTCTGCCTGGGCGGTGGCATCATCGTGTAGACGTCGCCGGGGGCCTGCGGGCTCCGATGCGGCACCGGCAGGTCCTGCCAGGCCCCGCGGGCATTGCGCCCCCGGGGCCTGGCATTTGGTAGAACGATAAAAACCGATAACGAGGAGAGGGATGTGGATGTAACGATGGTGTTGTGCCTGTTGGTCCTGGGCGGCGTGACGGGTTTTCTGGCGGGATTGCTGGGCATCGGCGGGGGCATGGTGCTGGTGCCGTTCCTGACCATGCTGTTTGCCTGGAAAGGCATGGCGCCCGACCTGGTGGTGCACGCGGCGATCGCCACGTCGATGACCTCGATCCTGTTCACCTCCATCTCCAGTGTGCGCGCCCACCAGCAGAAGGGCACGATCAAGTGGGGCATCGTCTGGGCGATGGCCCCCGGCATCATCATCGGCGGCCTGCTGTCAGGCGGCGCGGTGTTCGCGGCGCTCAGCACCTTCTGGCTGTCGTTGTTCTTCGCGCTGTTCGTGGGCTATTCCGGCTGGAGCATGCTGCGCAACAAGAAGCCCAAGCCCAGTCGCCAGATGCCCGGCATTGCCGGCACCAGCGCGGCGGGCGCCGGCATCGGCTTCCTGTCGGGGCTGGTAGGGGCGGGCGGCGGCTTCCTGTCGGTGCCCTTCATGGTCTGGTGCAACGTGGCGTTGCACAACGCGGTGTCCACGTCTGCGGCGCTGGGATTTCCCATCGCGCTGGCCAACAGCGCCGGCTACATCGTGTCGGGCTTGAACGAGGCCGCCAGCCGGCCGGGCATGCTGGGTTTCATCTATTGGCCGGCGCTGTTGGCGCTGGTGTGCACCAGCGTGCTGACGGCGCCGCTGGGTGCGCGCATGGCGCACCGCTTGCCGGTGGCGACCCTGAAGCGCGTGTTCGCCTGCTTGCTGTTTGCACTGGCGGCCTACATGCTGTCCAAGGCCTGGCAGACCTACGCGGCAGGCTGACAGGGCTGGCACGCGTCCGGCGCCGCGAGGGCCGGACGTGAAACCGGCCGCGCAAGGCGGCCGGAGCGGTTCGGGCGGAGAGGCGTCAGGGCCGCGTCAGGCGGTCTTGGGAACCGTGTCCATGAACGATTGGCGCTGCGACAGCTTGTCGTACAGACGCGCCAGGTTGGATTGGCTGGCGCGCCAGTCGAGTTCGGCGAAGCGCAGGTCCAGGTAGCCCAGGGCGCAGCCCACGGCGATATCGGCCAGGCTGTAGTTGATGCCCATGCAGTGGGCGTTGTCGCCCAGGCTTTTATTCATGGCATCCAGGCTGGCGCGGATCTTGCCGTATTGGCGTTCGATCCATTCAGGGCTGCGCTGCGCTTCGGGGCGCTGCTTTTCCTTGACGATCGTGACGCAGGCGTCGAGCAGCCCGTCGGCGATGGCTTCCCAGCATTTGACGGCCGCACGGTCGCGGCCCGGCTGGGGAATCAGGCGGGCAACGGGCGACAAGGTGTCCAGGTATTCGACGATGACGCGCGAGTCGAACAGGGCGCCGCCATCTTCCATGACCAGGCAGGGCACCTTGCCCAGCGGGTTGTACGTTTGGATCTGCGTGTCGGCGGACCAGACGTTTTCGAGTTCAAGCCGGTAATCCAGCTTTTTCTCGGCCATGACGATACGCACTTTGCGCACGTATGGACTGGTAAGCGAGCCGATCAGTTTCATGGATTTACAAGCGGAGTCGGAAAGCGGCCGAAGTATAGCAGGCCGCATGACGGTCAAACCGTCCGCAGGACGGAATCCCGTTCAGTTTGCCACAATGTTGCACGGCCCTGAATGATAAAATCGCCGGGTTTTCCCATCCGCAGCTTTTTCTTTCCCAGACCATGCAAATCGCCGACCAGCTTAGCCAACTTAATGCCCTTTCGCCACTGGATGGCCGATACGCCTCCCGCGGCGACGCGCTGCGCGGGCTGCTTTCCGAGGCCGGTTTCATGGCCCATCGCGTCGAAGTCGAGGTGGCCTGGCTGGTGGCCCTCTCCGACGCCGGCCTGCCCGAGCTGCCCGCATTTTCGCAAGCCGCCCGCGACCGCCTGCAGCAACTGGTGCGCGACTTCTCCGAAGCCGATGCCGCCCGCATCAAGGACATCGAACGCGTCACCAACCACGATGTCAAGGCGGTGGAATACTGGCTCAAGGAAAAAGTCGCCGATGACGCCGAACTGGCGCGCGCGGCCGAATTCATCCATTTCGCCTGCACCTCCGAAGACATCAACAACACCTCGCACGCGCTGATGCTGTCGCGCGCCCGCAGCGAAGTAGTGCTGCCGCGCCTGCGTGAAATCGCCGCCAGGCTCAACGACATGGCGGTGGCCCAGGCCGACCAGCCCATGTTGTCGCGCACCCACGGCCAGCCCGCCAGCCCCACCACGCTGGGCAAGGAATTCGCCAACGTCGCCGCGCGCCTGAACCGCGCCATCGCCGCCGTCGAAGCGGTCGAACCGCTGGCCAAGCTCAACGGCGCCACCGGCAACTACAACGCCCACCTGTCGGCCTACCCGGAAATCGACTGGCCCGCCTTCAGCCAGCGCGTGCTGGCCGGCCTGGGCCTGACGCAAAACCGCCACACCATCCAGATCGAACCGCACGACTGGATGTCGGCGCTGTTCGACGCCGTGGTGCGCGCCAACATCATCGTGCTCGATCTGGATCGCGACATCTGGGGCTACGTCGCCCTGGGCTACTTCAAGCAGCGCCTCAAGGACGGCGAAGTCGGCTCGTCCACCATGCCGCACAAGGTCAACCCGATCGACTTCGAGAATTCCGAAGGCAACCTGGGCCTGGCCAACGCCGTGCTGCGCCACCTGTCGGACAAGCTGCCGATCTCCCGCTGGCAGCGTGACCTGACCGACTCCACCGTGCTGCGCAACCTGGGCGTGGGCCTGGGCTATTGCCTGGTGGCCTGGGATGCCTGCATGCGCGGCCTGGGCAAGCTGGAAGTGAACGTGGCCGCCATCGACGCCGACATCGACGCCTGCTGGGAAGTGCTGGCCGAGCCGGTGCAGACCGTCATGCGCCGCTACGGCCTGCCGCAGCCCTACGAACAGCTCAAGGCCTTGACGCGCGGCAAGGGCATTACCGAAGAAGCCCTGCGAGAATTCATCCAGGGCCTGGCGCTGCCGGACGAGCCCAAGGCCCGCCTGCTGACGATGACCCCGCGTTCGTATATCGGCCTGGCTGCGGAGCTGGCCCGGGCGGTATAGTCGCCCTGCCGCGCGCCTGCGCGCGGCATTCTTGTTGACCTTACGGGAGATTGCAATGAAGAAGTTGTCCACGCTCGCTGCGCTGGCCTGTATGACCGTCGGGCCGCTGCTGGCGACCTCCGCCCATGCGCAGTTCGCCAAGCCTGAAGACGCCGTCAAGTACCGCCAGTCGGCCTTGACCCTGATGGCCTCGCACTTTGGCCGCATGGCGCCGGTGATGAAGGGCCAGGCGCCTTACGACGCCGCCCAGATCAAGGCCAACGTCGAGGTGCTCAAGACGCTGTCGGCGCTGCCGTGGACGGCCTTTGGCGCAGGTACGGAAGGCGGCGACGCCCGTCCGGAAATCTGGAGCGACGCTGCCGGCTTCAAGCAGAAGCAGCAGGCCTTCCAGGACAACATCGTCAAGCTGTCGGCCGCCGCCGACGCCGGCGACCTGGACAAGCTGCGCGCCGCGTTCGGCGACGTGGGCGCCAGCTGCAAGGCCTGCCACGACGCGTACCGCAAGAAGAAGTAAGTCGCTATCCCGCGCTCGCGGCGCGGGCTGGCAAGCGAAAGCCCCTCGGCAGAGGGGCTTTCTTTTTGGCGACTGGGGCGCAGAAGGGTGGGGCGTGGGCAGCCGCGTCACGATCGCGACAACGGTCTGTCCCGCCTGGGTGCTATGAAAACGACATGTCGGCTGCGATCTCGAGCGACCGGATCCACAGCACCAGCGCGGTGACGCAGGCGCCCAGGATCAGCGCGCGCAGCCACACCGCCAGCCCGTCTTGCGTGGGCGGCGTGCCGGGCGGCACGTCCTTGGGGTCGACATTGCCGGTGATGATGGCGCGCACCAGGCGCTTGCGGCGCACCACGGCATACCAGGCCACGGCCAGCAGATGCAGCGCGACCAGGCCGATGATGACCCATTCGTTGAGCTTGTGCCACGAGGTCAGCAGGCCGGAGGTGGCTTCGCTGACGTGGCCGAACAGCGGGCCCTGCGTCATGATGTCGTCGGTGGTGAACAGGCCGCTGACGGCCTGGAACCCGATGACCACCAGCAGTGCCAGCACCGACAGTGCGCCCAGCGGATTGTGGCCGGCAGGGGCGGCGGCGCCCTTGAGGTAGCCCGCCACGGCGCGCGGGCCGCGCACGAACTGGGCGAAGCGCGCATAGCGTGGGCCGACAACGCCCCACAGCACGCGAAAGATGATCAGGCCCAGTGCCGTACAGCCGAAGCGCACATGCCAATCCATGTACAGGCCACCGAGCTTGACGCTGATGAAGGCGCCGACAATGCAGACGACCAGCGCCCAATGAAAGAGGCGGGTGGGAAGGTCCCAGATGCGGATGGCCTGCCGGTTGTTTTGCATGAAGCTCTCGCCAAGACTGCGTTGCTTGCGACTTTATCACGCACAAATGAAGCCGCCGCGGGTTCAACCGCGGCGGATTTGATCTGGCCCATTCGGGGTTGGCCCAGTCGGGCTGGCCCGGCAGCGCCGATCAGACGCTGCCGATGGCCGGTTACCTGCTTAACGCGCGGCGCGACGCACCGGTTCGATGCGATGCACGTGCTCGTGACGGAAGCGGATGCGCTGGCCAGGGGCCTTTTGCGCAGGCGCTCCGCAAGGCACGACTTCCGTGGTGTACGTGGTCGTGCCGTCGATCGGCGCGTTGAAGATCACGGTGGCGCGGATGGCCGGGCCGTTCGCCGGTTGCAGGTAAACGATGTCGCCGATATGGATCGGCATGTTGTCCAGCTTGGTATGAGCCGGGCGTCGGATCAGGTCCGAGGTAGTGAAACGAGTATTCATGGTGTGTTCTCTTTCAAGTTCTTGTTATGGGAATTGCTGCGCAGTGCATGCCGCGTAGACCGGACGAGAGTGCTGTAACGCATCGCGTCCTGTCCGCGTGCCGAGTCATGCATGACACTAACGCATAACCGCTGCCGATCCTTTGCGCATTCTCATGTTTTGCTTGCGCGCGGGGGTGGCTGCGGGGTTGCGGCCCCAGGCATCGGCTTGGGGCTCGCTGCCGGAACCTTGGCGGGCTGAATGGATCGCGGGCCGGGTTCTGGCGTGTGGCTGCTTTGGGATGCGGGCCACGAAATAGGGTGGTTCGAACTGCTTTGTGATCTTGCCGGACTGGGCGGCGCGATCGCGATAACGCAAGTTGCCTTGCGGCTTGGCATGCCGAATGCTTTTTGTCGCAGCAGTTTGTTGTGCTGCGGTGTGTATTGGGCTTGTTGCCTGGGTTTGGCGACCTGAGTCTGCGTTTTTAGGGTTATCTGTCGCAGAACCTGGATTCACCAATCTGGGGTAATACACCCCTGGGGTAATACATCCATTTGGCTTGAGCCGGAATTAACGTTTTCAATCAACGTTTTATAGGTGTTTTGGCCGACTCAACTAACAATGATAGCGCTAGTTCGGGGATTCTGCAAGGCTTTTTTGATGGCGCAGGTAAAGGGGGGGCGCAGGCCGTGCTGGCCCCCCAGGGCGCCCCGAGATCAGTGCGTGGCCGCGCGTGCCTGGCGCTGCGCTTCGATGATCAGGCCTTCCAATCGCGGCGACATGCGCAGGGCGACCTGGGCGGCGGTCGAGCCGTCGGGGCGGGTATCGGTTTCCAGCGCCAGTTCGACGCGTTCGCCGTCGAAGGCCTCGGGGGCGGCCTGGATCTGGACGTAGCGATTGAGCAGGGCATCCACGGCCTTTTGCGCATCGGCCAGGGCTTCCTGGCTCAGCTTGTCCGGTCCCAGGTACTGATTGGCCACGCGTGCCAGATCGTTCATGAAAAACATCAGGGCGGCGGCGCCATGGCAATCGGGATGGGCAAAGCCCCAGGTGTCGGGGGATGAGTCTTGGGTCATGTCAGGGAAGCGGCAAAAGTGACGGGCGGCCGCGGCGGGCCGGCAGGCCGCCATTTTAGGCGATGCGGCGTGCGGGGCTGCCGGCTCAGGCATACTTGGCGCCCCATGATCAGACTTGCCACTTTCGCCGACCTGGGCTTGTTGCCCGATATCGAACGCTCTGCCGCCGGCCGTTTCCTGGGCACGCCCATGGCCTGGGCCAGCGCGGGCGACCCCTTGCCCGCACCCGTGCTGGCGCAGGCCTTGGCCGACGGCCTGCTCTGGGTAGCGCTGGATGATGCGGGCCTGCCCGTCGGTTTTGCGTTGGCCCGACCGCTGGACGCCGACCTGTTCCTGGCCGAAATGTCGGTGGCGCTGCCCCAGCAGGGCCGCGGCCTGGGAGGGGCCTTGCTACAGGCGGTGGTCGACCATGCATCGGCCGCGCGGATCTATCGCGCCGTGACGCTCACGACCGACCGCGAGCTGCCTTGGAATGGCCCGTTCTATCGGCGGTCGGGCTTTGTCGAGGTGCCCGCCGAACAGCAGGGGCCACAATTGCGCGCGCAGTTGCGCCACGAGGCCGATGCGGGGTTCGATCCGGCACGCCGCTGCGCGCTGCGCCTGCCTTTGACGGCGTCGTGACGGCTTGAAATCGGCAGCCCCTGTGTCAACTCGATTCGATGGCAACAAAATCCGCCCGAGCGCGGCGCGCGCTGGGCGCTTCGGGATAATCTGCCCGAGGGCTGCCCTGTTGCGGCAGGCGTGCGCCCCCGGGCAGTGTTCTAGGCAAGGAGGATAGGCATGGCAATCTGGCGGATGTGCCTGGCGAGCCTGGCGGCGGCGTCGATGCTGGCGCTGACGGCGTGCGGCAACCGGGAACCCGAGGAGCGCGCGGCCTTCATCCACCTGCTGCAAAGCCGGATCGACGCCGGCGCCCTGGTGCCCATCGGTAAGCTGAGCGACACCGAAAAGGACGCCGTGGGCGATTACGACGACGCCTATGCGGTGATCACGCGGTTCCAGGAATCCATGGCCAAGGCGGCCGCGCCGCTGCGCCAGGTGCTGGCCGCGGAAACCATCCGCTCGGTGGATGACATCGTGCAGCGGCGGCAAACCTTCGAGGCGGCCCGCAAGACGCTGGCGGACAGCGCGGGAGACCTGCAAGAGGCCCGTGCCAAGGCGGACCGCGCCCGCAGCGGCCTGGCGCTGCCGCCGGACCTGGCGCCCGTCTATGACGGTGTTTACGACGAGGCGGTCACGGCACCCGCCACCGAGTTGATGCAAGCCGCGGCCACGATGGACGCGGTGGCGCGGGATGCGCTGGGCATCGTCGATTTCGTCGCGGCCAATACCGCCGACATCACGCTGGAGGACGGTCAGGCCAAGGTCGCCTCCCCGTCGCTGCAGCAGGCGCTGAACCAGCGTCTGCTGGCCTTGAATGCACGATCCGTCGCCCTGGAACAGGCCCGGGCCACGGTACTGCGGGCCGCGGGTAGCGATTCCTGACTCCCGGCGGGCCACCCGCCCGACGCCCTCGGCGCGCGGCCGGGCGCTGTGGGCCTTTGTACAATGCGGGTCTCGCGGCGCATGCCGCGCCTTGGACGGAACATGAGTCAATCTTCCAGTTTGCACTACAGAACCTTCCTGCTTTTGCTGGTGATCGTTTCCATCGCGTTCGGTTGGCTGCTCTGGCCTTTCTATGGCGCGGTGTTCTGGGGCGCCATCCTGGCCATCCTGTTTGCGCCGCTGCAACGCCGCCTGGTGCCGCGCATCGGCGGACGCCGCAACCTGGCGGCCCTGATCACGCTGATGCTGGTGTTGTTCCTGGTGATTCTGCCGCTGGTGGTCATCAGCGGCTCGCTGGTGAACGAAGGCGCCAATCTCTACCAGGGCATCAAATCCGGGCAATTGAACTTCGGCGCGTATTTCCAGCAAGCCATGGAGGCATTGCCGCCTTCCGTGCATGACCTGTTGGCGCGCTTTGACCTGGCCGACATTCCCAGCCTGCAGGAAAAGCTCAGCGCCGGGGCCATGCAGGCCAGCCAGTTCCTGGCGACGCAAGCCCTGAGCATCGGGCAGGATACGTTCCAGTTCGTGATCAGCTTCGGCATCATGCTGTACCTGCTGTTCTTCCTGCTGCGCGATGGCCCGCAGCTGGGCCTGCGCATCAAGCGCGCCATGCCGCTGAGCCACGCGCACAAGCAGCATTTGTTCCGCAAGTTCACCACCGTGGTGCGCGCCACGGTCAAGGGCAACATCGCGGTGGCGGCATCCCAGGGCTTGCTGGGCGGCATCATCTTTTCCATCCTGGGCATCCAGGGGGCGCTGCTGTGGGGCGTCATCATGGGCTTTCTGTCGCTGTTGCCCGCGGTGGGCGCCGGCCTGATCTGGGCGCCCGTGGCGATCTATTTCCTGCTGACTGGCGCGACTGTCAAGGGCGTGGTCCTGATCGCGTTCGGGGTGCTGGTGATCGGCATGGTCGACAACGTGCTGCGCCCCATCCTGGTGGGCAAGGACACCAAGATGCCCGACTACGTGGTGCTGATCTCGACCTTGGGCGGCATGGCGTTGTTCGGCCTGAACGGCTTCGTGATCGGCCCGCTGATCGCCGCGCTGTTCATGGCCAGCTGGGACCTGTTTTCGCCGCCTGACGAAGAAGTCATCGAGCCCATCGAGCCGCGGCCGCCCGTGCCTGCCGACGACGACTCGTCCGCCAAGACCCGCTAGGCCGGGGCGGCGCGCTGCTGGCGCGCCGTCAATTCATCGTCAGCCGTCAGGGTGTATGGTGTAGCGCAGAGCCGGCCCCATCGGGGCCGGCCTGACCCGTAATCGACCCCGTATATCAACCCTCGATGCCGGCGTCCGCGGCGCTTGCCGCTGCCGGCCTCGCTTACCTGGAGCGCGTCGGACATGGATTGGAAGCTGCATAAATCGGGCTGGATCGAAGAACGCAACTTCGACATCGAATTCGCCGAAACCCCCGAGGGCTATCACGCCCGTGTGCGGGTCTTCGGTTTTCCCGTGTTGGAAGACACCAAGCACGTCTTTCCGAACGAGGCGCTGGCGGAAAAGGGCGCGCTGACGCTGCTCAAGAGCCAGTTCACCGGCACGCCGGACCTGGAAGAAAAGCCCTGATGTAAAGCAGGCGCCTGCACGGCCGCAGGCGCTAGTGCAGCGGCAGGCGCTGCCCGCCGACAATCAGGTCGCGATCGGGGCGGGGTTCGGTGTGAACCTGGCCCCGCGCCAGCGCATCGCCGATATCGTTGGGCTGGCGGTCTTCGGTCCAGCGGCGCGATTGGGTGCTGACACTGCGCCAGGTGCCGTCGCCGTCTTGCGTGTAGGTAATGAATTCCTCGTAGCCGCCCCGCTCGGCGAATTGGCGCGGCGGCACATACAGGACCAAGTCATGGGCGCCAACGCTCGTGATATCGGCGTGGATCAGCCAGCAGCGCTGTGAGGCTTTGGCGGGATCCTTCGTGGCGGCCTGATCGGCGCTGATGCAGTGATTCGTCTGGTAAGGATCGGAAATCGTGGCTGCGGCCCACCAGCCTTCGGGTATCGGGCTGCCGGCGGGGTAGACGTTCAGGACAGGCATGGCCGGTGGCTTGGCGGTTTTCGAGCCGCTGCGTCGCGGATCGCGCCAGTCGTAATAGTGGCCCTTCAGCGCCAGGTCTGCCGCGGTGGCGATCTCGGGGCTTTGCGCTTGGGCATCGCCATCGGCCAGTCGTTGCAGGGCATGGCGGCCGTAATCGCCGTGGTCGCGCGCCATGGACAGGTAAGGGTAGTCGCCGGGGGGCACCGCGCCGTCGATCAGGCGCCGGGTCTGGCTGTCGGCCGTGAGTCGGTCGGGGCTGAGCAGCGGCGTCTGGACCCCTGCCAGCATGGCCAGGGCGCAGAGCGCGGCCGCGATGTTGGTGGCCCCCAGGATGGCATGGAACCGCCGCGGCGCCAGGGCCGCCAGGGCGTAGCCCGCCGCGTGGACGGCCAACAACGCCGCAAGATAAAGGCCCCACACGCGGGGCGTGGTCCAGCCGTACTGCTGCACCCGTACCACCAAGCCGTACACCGCGACGCATGCCAAAGGCAGCAGGCCGATCGCCGCCACCCGCAGCGCGGCCTGCACCCTCGGCCCGAACGGGGGCGCGTCGGGGCTGTCTTGCCAGGCGGAGTTGATGAGCTTGATCCAGACGGCGCTGAAAGCGATCAGCGCCCCTGCGGACAGCGCCCGCGCTTGCAGGTCCAGCGTGAGGCGGGCGGCCAGCGCCAGCACGAAGGCGATGCCGATGAGCGCCACCAGCGGCAGCAGCCAGGCGGTGAGCGTGAGCCATGAACGTTGCAGGGTGTCTGCCAACTGGGGGCGGCGGTGTACGCCGACCAGGCACAGCGCCAGCACCAGCGGCATGACCGTCAAGACGAACCAGATGGACTGGACCAGGTCGTCGACCACGATGATGCCGATCATGCGGAACATCTGGCCTGTCGCCCAGAACAGCAACCACACCGCCAGGGTCAGCCCGCCCGCCAAGGCCAGCGTGACGGTCATGCGCCAAGCCGCGCGAAAGACCCCCGGGTAATTCCAATGCGGGGTGGACGGGTCCAGCGCCTGCACCAGCGGCAGCAGCATGAAGGCGCTGGCTGCCGTGATGACGGTGGCCGCGGCTCGCAGGCCGGTGCTGTCGCCATCGACCGGCAACGGGCCCAGCAGCGTGGTCAGGCTGTAGGCATGCAGCGCGGGCAGCGCCACGCCGAAGGCGGCCAGGGCTACCAGCCAGCGCCGGGCAGACGGCATGCCGGCCAGCAGGGCGCCGGCCAGCGGCACCAGCCACGCAAATTGGATGGCGAACATGGTGGCGTAGGTGCTGCGCCATGGCCACACGTGATGTTTCAGCGCTGCATGCAGCGCCAGCGCACCCAGCGCGCCGAGCACGCCGTAAAGCAGGATGGTTCTTTCGGCGGCCGACAGGCGGGAGAGTTGGGGCATGGGGGTCAGAAGTCCTCGCTGCGCCAGACCTTCAGCACGCGGCCGAAGACCTCGAAATCCATGCCTTCGGTGATGTCCCAGGCGTCGTACTTGGTGTTTTCGGATTTCGCCCGAACCACCAGGCCGGTGGCGGTGGGGATGCGCTGCAGCCGCTTGATGAAGCCTTCGCTGCCGACGCGGAAGAAATAGATGGCGTCGTATTCGACGGCCTGCACGCCCCGGTCGACGATCAGGGGGTCGCCCGGGTTGAACATGGGGCGCATGGAGTCGCCGAAACCCGTGACGATGCACAGGTTCTTCGAGGCGGAAAAGCCCCGGACATTCTTTTGCAGCCATTCAGGGCTGACGTTCCAGCTTTGAATGACGCCTGGCTGGTCGCGCAGTTCCAGGCCATTACCCATTGCGCCTCCGGTATCGAACTGGGCGATGAGGACGTTGTCGAGGTTCGGTCTGCCCAGCCGTGCATGGTCGAAAGAGACGAGCCGGCCGGCCGGCTCGTCTGGCATGGCGTCGGGCGAAAGCTCGCGCCACAGGTCGGGATGGGGAAGATCCATCCAGTGCGCGGGCTGGCCCAGCCCCACCGAGAGCTTGGCGGCCAGGGCGTCGCCGACCTTGCGGGGGCTCTTGTCCCGCTTGCCTTGGAATCCTTGAAGGATCTGGTCGAGGTACTTGCGACTGACGCCGGCACGTTCGGCCAGGCGGTCCACCCCCCCGGCTTCGTGCACGGCGTACTTGAGGTTGTTCAGTCGGATCGATCGGATGTCCATGGTAGCGATAGTAGCAATCCGCTACCGGAAAGTACAGTAGCGATTCGCTGTTGACTTCATGGTAGCGACTCGCTACCATGAATTGCAACTCCACGACAGTCGGGCTGGCCGCTAGCCGACGCAGGAGGACCACAACCGGCATAAACCTGGAACAAGGATGACGAGGCATGGCACATAGTCTTGAACGGGGGGCGTCCCGATGAAATACGCCAAGGAAGTCCTGGATACGATGTCGGCCCATCCCGGCCGGCCGTGGCGCATGGCCGAGCTGGTTCGCGGCGCGTCCGGCGCGCGGGAACTGTCGCGCCGCGAACGCAATGCGATGCGTCAGGCCATCCTGCGGGTCCTGGAAACCCTGCACGATGGCGGCCAGGTGGCGCGCATCGAGCACGCCCGCAATTCGCTCGCCTATGTCTGGAGCGAAGTGCGACACGCGGAGGATTGCGCCCACGCCTGACCTTGCCGCACAATTCGTTCATGCCGTCCCGCATTGCGTCGACGGCTCCAAACAAGGCCCGCCCAGTGCGGGCCTTATTTATGAGAGGGTACGTACGTCCGGCCAACGCGTCGGCAAGTGCTCTTTGCAGTACCCCTGACCAGGCTCGCCATCGGCGGGCCTTTTTCATTTGCGCGCCCCGCGTTCTCGCCGAGAACGCGGGGCGTTTTGCTTGGCGCCGCCTTCAGGGAACACGGCGTTCGGGCCTACTCACAACAAAGGAGCGACGCATGGCGAACAGTTCGGCCACCGGTGGCTACCTGGCGCCCCTGGCCATTTCTCCGCCCCTGGAGGATGCCGAACTCGAGGCGCTGTTCCAGGGGTTCATCGCCGGCGTGTCCGGCCTGCCTCTCAACCTGGTTCGTACACGCTGGCCTGCCGCCGGCGTGGAACCGCCCGCGCAAACCGATACCTGGTGCCTGATGGACATCCGGTCGCAGCGTGCGGACGCCGGTCCGGTCGTGGCTCACGACCCCACCGGAGAAGGATCTGATTCATACGTTCGGCACGAAGACATCGAGGTGCTTTGCTCGATGTTCGGGCCGCGCGCACTGCGCCATGCGGCGCAGTTGCGCGACGGCGCCGCCGTGCCGCAGAACCGTGAACCCTTGCAGGCGCAAGGCATCGCGGTGAGCGGCGCGGGGCCGATCCTGGCCCAGCACGAACGCGTGAATCAGCAGTGGATACGGCAGTTCGACATGACCTTGCGCTTTGCGCGGCAGGTCATCCGCAGCTATCCGGTCCTGAATCTTCTGTCGGCGCAGGTCACGACGCATGCCGCGTCGCTGTCCCCGACGGACAACACCAACCACCTTGCAGATTAAGGGATTTACCATGGCTAATGGATTGCCGGTATCACGCCTGATCAACGTTACGATCAACATGTCGCCGCTGGCGGCGCAGGGCGCGAGCCTGAACACCGCCCTGTTGCTGGGCTCGTCCGCGGTCATCGACACCGGCGAGCGCATGCGCGCTTACGGCGGCATCGATGCCGTCGCCGCCGACTTCGGCACCACCGCGCCGGAATACCGCGCCGCGCTGCTGTACTTCCAGCAGACGCCCCAGCCTTCGCAGCTGTACATCGGCCGCTGGGCCAAGGGCGCCACGTCGGCGACGCTGCGCGGCGCGGTGCTGTCGGCAGCTGAAAAGCAACTGTCCGCCTGGACCGCGGTCACCGCGGGCGCCTTTGCCCTGACGGTTGACGGCACCGCCAAGTCGATCAGCGGCCTGGACTTCTCGGGCGCCACCAACCTGAACGGCGTGGCCTCGATCATCTCGACCGCGCTGGTGTCCGCCACGGCGGTGTGGAACGGCTCGCAGTTCGTCGTCACCTCGAACACCTCGGGCGCCACCTCGACGCTGGGCTATGCGTCGGCACCCGGTACCGGCACCGACATTTCGTCGATGCTGGGCCTGACTGCCGCCCAGGCTTCGGCCCCCGTCGCAGGCATCGTTGCCGAGACCCCGGTGGACGCCGTGGCGCTGTTCCTGGACCGCTTCGCCAACAAGTTCCTGGGCCTGGCCTTCGCCGACGCCGAACTGACGAGCGCCCAGCACCTGGCCGTGGCCGGCCTGATCGAGGCCGACCAGCGTCACCTGTACGGCGTGTCGACCCAGTCGCCCCAGGTGCTGGATCCGACCCACCACGACGACATCGCCAGCCAGTTGAAGGCGCTGAAATACAAGTACACGATCGTGCAGTTCTCCAGCGCCAATCCGTACGCGGTGGCCTCGCTGCTGGGCCGCATGCTGACGGTGAACTTCAACGCCAACAACACCACGATCACGCTGATGTACAAGCAGGAGCCCGGCATCGTCGCCGAGACCCTGACCAGCAGCCAGGCCGACACGCTGGCCGCCAAGAACTGCAACGTCTTCGTCAACTACGACAACGACACGGCCATCATCCAGTACGGCGTGACGCCCAGCGGCATCTTCATCGACTCGGTCTACAACGCGATCTGGTTCCGCAACCGCGTGCAGACCGACGTCTACAACCTGCTTTACACCAGCCCCACCAAGGTGCCGCAGACCGACGCTGGCAACCAGCTGATCGCTTCGGTGATCGAGGCCGCGTGCGAAGCCGCGGTGAACAACGGCTACCTGGCGCCGGGCGTCTGGAATTCGGCCGGCTTCGGCGCGGTCAAGCAGGGCGACACGCTGTCCAAGGGCTATTACGTCTATGCCCCGGCAATCGCCACGCAATCCCAGGCCGACCGCGAAGCGCGCAAGGCCGTTCCGTTCCAGGTCGCCGCCAAGGAAGCCGGCGCCATCCATACCGTCGACGTTCTCGTCACGGTCAATCGTTAATCAGGAGTCGCAGATGTCTACCTATTCGTTCGCTGATATCAGCGCCAGTCTCATCGGCCCGGGCGGGGCGATTTCGCTGGGCTACGGCTCGGGCAATGCCGACGAGGGCATCACCGTCGCCATGGCCGCGTCGCGCAACACCATGACGGTGGGCGCCGACGGCGAAGTCATGCACACGCTGAACGCCAACAAGAGCGGCACCGTGACGCTGACCTACCTGAAGACCTCGCCGGTCAATGCCCAGCTGCAGGCGCTGTACGACGCGCAGACGCTGGATTCGCGCCTGTGGGGCAAGAACCTCATCACCGTGACCAATCCGGCCACTGGCGATGTGACCACCTGCCGCTCGTGCGCATTCGGCAAGCGTCCCGACCTGACCTACAAGAAGGACGGCGACACCGTTGCCTGGGTTTTCGACGCGGGCAAGATCGACACCATTCTCGGAACCTACTAAGCCATGTCCCTGGAAATCGACCTGAACGGCAACCGGTATTCCATCGGAAAACTGAGTGCCAAGCAGCAGTTCCACATCTCGCGCCGCATCGCGCCGATCCTGCCGACGCTGATCCCGGTGTTCGTCCGCCTGGCGGGCGGCAACCGCGTGGTGTCGGAAGACCCCGGCGGCTTGGCCGATGTCCTGCAACCGCTGGCCGACGGCCTGGCGGCGATGAAGGATGAGGATGCCGAGTACGTGCTCGACACGTGCTTGCAGGTCGTCCAGCGCAAGCAGGAGCACGGCTGGGCCGGCATCTGGTCGGCCAGCCAGCGCACGCCCATGTTCCAGGACATCGACCTGGGCGTGATGTTGCCGCTGGTGATGCGCGTCATCACCGTCAACCTGGGGCCTTTTATGCAAGGGCTGCTTACGAGCCAGACGAGCAGCCCCGAGGCGACACAGGCTGGCTGAAAAGCCTGCCGGGCGGCGAAGACTGGTTGCTGGCGCCGGTGCTTGAGGGGCTCTGCAAGTACGAGTCCCTCAAGGACGGTTCCCTGGACCTGGCCGACATCGCGCTCCTGAACGACGCGCTGTCGGTCCGGGCAGACAACAAGGCGGAAGCGCACCGCCGTCTAATGGCAGAGAAGAATGGCTGAAACATTGGAATTGCAAGGCGCAGGTCTCTCATGGGACCTGCGGATGGATCCGCAAAACCTGAGCAAGCTGGAAGACACGCTTGAGGTGATGGCGCAAGGCTTCATGAGGTTGACCGAGGCGCTGTTCCAGACGGTGCAGGCCGCCGGGCTGTTGGCTGATCGGTTGGCGACGCTTGCGGGCATGCCCGCCGCCGCACCCCCGCGGGGCGAAGCCGGCAATGGCGACGGCAAACCGGAACCGAAAAGCCTGGCCAAGCCGCTGGCCGAGGTCAAGACGCTGCGCGATCTGGCGCGGGCCTATGGCCAGGAGCAGGTGGCCAACGATGCGCAGGCCGTGATGGACAGCCTCGGCGATATCGGCCGTACGGCAGACGGGATCATCCTGCAGGTATCAGGGGTGTTCTTCGAAAAACTGAAAGGGCCGCTGGAAGAGTTCGCCAAATGGTTCGATACCCATGGCCCGTTGATCGGCAAGCGCCTGTCCGACGTGGCGGGCGCGGCGTTGGACATGGCGCTGCGGCTCGCGCCCGTGCTGGGCTGGATTGGCAGCCTGTTCCTGGACCTGGACGCCGCAACGGGTGGATGGAGCACCCGCATCCTGATCGCTGTCGCGGCGTTTCGCATGTTGGGCGGCGCAGAGCTGGTCAATGGCCTGGTGGCCCTGGCCAATGCGATCGGATTGGTCAACGCGGCGAGTCAGGGTTTGGGAAGTCTGGGCGGAGTTTTTTCTGGCGTCGGTCTGGGCGGCAAGGTCGGCCGGGCCGGCCTGGCCGTTGGTCTGGGATTGGAGGCGGCTCGCATGCTGGGCGTGCCGGATACCGATGTCACCATTGGCCAGCAGGCGGTACGCGATGGCGAGTGGTTCAAGGCCTCCGGCTATCTGCCTGCGGGCGATTTCATTTCGGCAGTCTGGGACCATTGGTTTGGCGATGCTCCCCCCGAAGGTCCCGCCCAGGCTGCGGCCGCTGATGCATCGCCTGCAGCCCAGAATGGCACTCCCGCTGCTCCCGCGCGATCCGCCGAGCTGGAGGCATATCTGCCGCCGGGCAGCGAAGCGCTCTTGGCCGCTGCCAAGACGCCCCGCATGACCTCGACGCAGATGCTGGATAACGCCAACCGGGTGGCCGCACAGGCGGGCGAGCAGTTCCGGTCGGCGGTAAATGGCCTGCCGGAAACGCGTCGTGACCCTGCGTCGACAGAGGGTGGCAGCGTCGGGCTGCGCCTGCCGACCTTCGGCGAGCCGATGCCGCAAGTCATGTCGGCACCATGGGAGGGCTATCGCAGCGGAGCACCCACGAGGCTTGACGTGCAACTGCAGGTCGAGTCGCCGCAAGTCAACCTGAACGCCACGACCCACATCTACGTGGAAGGCGCCGCCGATCCGATGGCGACCGCCACGGCCGTGGCCACCCAGCAGGATCGCGTTTTCGCGGACCTGACACGCAACACGCAGGGAGCATACCAATGACGGATTTGAGTTCGGCCGGCCTGGACATGGTGTTGCTGCATACCAAGAGAATCGGCCAGATCGAGATCGCCGCGGTGGTCCAGGAAACCTACACGGATACGTTGGAAATCACCTCGCATCCCGTGGATGGTGGCCCGGGCGGCCCGCGCACGATCAACGACCACGCCTTCAAGAAGCCGCGCGAGGTCGTCATGCAGTGCGGCTGGAGCAACGCGGACTACGAAGGCCTGCTGGGCGCCACCGCTGAAGCGCTGCCGAACGGCCAGGCCGCGGCATCCGACTACGTGACGGCTGTGTACACGCAGTTGCTGGCATTGCAGGAATCGCGCGAGCCCTTCGACCTGATCACCTGCCGGCGCAAGTACAGCAACATGCTGATCCAGAGCCTGAAGGTGGATCACAACAAGGATACGCAGGGCAGCTTGCGCGTCACGGCCAACCTGGTCGAGGTGCAGATCGTGCATGCCCGCGAAACGGCGGTGCCGCCGCTGCCGCGCCATGCCGATGCCAGGAAGACAGGCGGGCCGATGGAAGGCGGCACCCGCAATGCGACCGTCGCGAACCCGAGGAGCCCATGATGGCCAGTTTCTACGAGATTCCCTTGCTGCCGGTGCCGCAGCGTTTCACGATCGCCCTGGGCGGCAAGGAATACCGCCTGACCGTGCAATACCGTGACGGCTGGGTGCTGGATATCGACAGCGCCGAAGGCGAGCCGCGGGTGGCGGGCATTCCCCTCGTGACAGGCGTGGACCTGTTGGGCCAGTACCGGCACCTGGGGTTTGGCGGCGGCCTGTGGTTGATCAACGCCAGTCTGTCCGACGATCCGCCCACCTATGAAAACCTGGGCGTCGAGGCCAAGCTCTACTGGAAGGCGGGCTGACATGGCGACATCAATGCAAGCAGCCGGCGCAATGGATTACGCCCGGCAATGGCTGCGCGGATCTGAGCTGCTGATTGGCAACGACCAGGGTCTGGACCTGTCGGACTTTCATTTCACGTTCGAGATCAGGCACACGGATTCCTCCAAGCCCAGCACCGCCAAGATCCGCATCTACAACCTGGGCGAGGCCGCCATCAGCCGGATTCGCCGGGAATACAACGTGGTCATGCTCAGAGCGGGCTACCAGGGCAATCTGGGCACGATCTTCCATGGCACCTTGATCGAGGCGTCCAGCGGCACGGAAGGGCAGACCAACCCCTACCTGGACATCGTCGCGGCGGACGGCGACCTGCCGTACAACTTCGCGACCATGAGCCAGACGCTGCAAAAGGGCGCCACGGTGCACGACCGCGTGCAGGCGGTGCTGGCCGCCATGAAGCCGATGGGCATTACCGCCGGCTACATGGCCGAACTGCCGCCAGGCGCGAGCCTGCGGGGCAACGTCAATGCGGGCATGTGCCGCGACGTGCTGGACGACCTTTGCCGCACGGCAGGGTGCCTCTGGCGGATTCACGACAACCGGCTCGAGATCGTGCCGGAAAAGTCGTATGTCCGGGAGACGGTGCAAGTGCTGACCGACGAGACCGGCGTCATCGGTCGGCCGGAGCAGATCGACAAGGGCATCAAGGTCAAGATGCTGCTCAACCCTGCGATCAAGCCCGGCCGGCTGGTCTACTTGAACAACGACAGCATCAAGCGCTATCGCTACCAGACCGAGGCCGAACAGGCCAGGCTGAAGCAGGAAAAAGCGGCCAAGGGCAACGGCGCTAAGCCGGCCCCGCCGGAGCCTGACCTGTCCACCCAGCGCAAGCTGGCGGACAACGGCTACTACTACGTCATGGTGGCCGAGCACAACGGCGATACCCGCAAGACCGATTGGTACACCACGATCACGTGCCTGGCCTGGGATGCCACCCTGGAACCGCCGGGCGAACTGTCCGGCCAGCTTCAATCTGCCCCGAAGGAGGCCTCATGAACCGACGTGAACGGCTCAATGATCCGAACGTGGCGCTGCAGGACGCGATCCGGGGCGCCATGGCCATGACCTGGACGGCGCTGCCCGGCATCGTGCAGTCGTTCGACCCAGTGGCCATGACCTGCGTGGTGCAGCCCGCGATCAAGGCGCGCAGGACGCTGCCGACGGGCGCGATCGTGACCGACGCGCTGCCGCTGCTGGTGGATTGCCCGGTGCTCTTTCCGACCGGCGGGCAGTGCACGTTGACCTTTCCGGTGGCGCCGGGCGATGAATGCCTGGTGGTGTTCTCGTCGCGCTGCATCGATGGTTGGTGGCAATCGGGCGGCGTCCAGGAGCAGGCGGAGTTGCGGATGCACGACCTGTCGGACGGCTTCGTGTTCGTGGGGGTGCGGTCGCAGCCGCGGGTGATTCCGAACGTCAGCACCAGCGCCACCCAGTTGCGCAGCGACGATGGTTCGACGCTGATCGAACTGGACCCGGCCAGCCAGAAGGTCCGGATCGTGGCACCCGGCGGTTTCGACGTGGTCGCGCCCCGGTCGACGTTCTCGGACCAGGTGCTGGTGCAGGGGCTGTTGACCTACGTGGCCGGTCTGGTCGGCAGCGGCGGCGAAGGCTCGGCCGCGCAGATCACCGGCGTCTTCAACGTCATCGGCCAGATCCTGGCCAACGGCAAGCGGGTGGACGACACCCATACGCATACGGCCCAGGGGGCCAACGCGGTCACGACGCCGCCCAACTAAGGACACCAATGCGCTATCGAAAAATGGACGCTAACGGGGACTACTCGTTCGGCGGGCAGCAGGCCGACTTCCACCGGGACACGCCCGAGGCGGTGGCCCAGGCGGTCAAGACCCGCCTGATGCTGCTGCGCGGCGAGTGGTTCCTGGACACCAGCGAAGGCATGCCCTGGCGGACCGAGGTCCTGGGCAAGCGCTTCGAGGCTTCGTACGACGGAGCGATCCGCGAGCGGATCCTGGGCACGCCCGGTGTGACGGGCATTGCCGAGTACTCGAGCCGGCTTGATGCCGAGTCGCGGGCACTGGCCGTGGCCGCCACGATTTCAACCCTTTATGGCACCGCCATTGTGCAGGCAGCATTATGACGATACTTTCTACCGCGCCGGTGGTCGACGCCGCCGGCATTCGCGCACCGTCCTATGGCGAGGTGCTGCAGTACCTGCAGGAACAGTATCGGGCCATCTATGGGCCCGACACCTACCTGGAAGCCGACAGCCAGGACGGCCAGCTGCTGGCCGTGTTCGCGTCCGCCATCAACGACGCCAATATCGCGGCCATCAATGTCTACAACGCCTTCTCGCCGGCTACCGCCGCGGGCGGCGCGTTGTCGTCCAATGTGAAGATCAACGGCATCAGCCGGGCGGTTGCGTCGCAGTCGACCGTGGATCTGCGCCTCGTCGGCCAGGGCGGCGCCCTGATCAGCGGCGGCATCGTCAAGGACGCCAGCGGCATCCAATGGCTGCTGCCGGCGCAGGTGACGATTCCGTCCGAAGGCGAGATCACGGTCACGGCGACGTGCCAGCAGATGGGCGCGGTTGCGGCGCCGGCGCACACCGTGGACCAGATCGCGACGCCGACGCGCGGCTGGCAGTCCGCCACCAACCCGGCGGCCGCGGCGCCGGGCGCGCCCATCGAGAGCGATGCGGCATTGCGGCAGCGGCAGGCCGTCTCGGTCGCGCTGCCGTCCAAGACCGTGTTCGAGGGCACCATCGGGGCCGTGGCGACCGTGCCGGGCGTGAACCGCTATGCGGCCTACGAGAACGACACCCGCGCCACCGATGCCCAGGGCCTGCCGCCGCATTCGATCAGCCTGGTGGTGGACGGCGGCGATGCCGTCGCCATCGCCCAGGCCATTGCCGCCAAGAAGACGCCGGGCACCGGCACCTACGGCACCACCACGGTGGTGGTGAACGACATTTACGGCATCGCGCATCCCATCAACTTCTTCCGGCCTGAACTGCTGCCGGTCACCGTGGACGTGCGCATCCGCGCCTTGCCCGGCTACACGGCGGCGACCGGCGTGGCGATCAGGCAGGCGGTGGCCGACTACGTCAACGGCGTCGCCATCGGTGGCGGCGCCAGCGGCTCGGTGGAGTGGGGCGATGCCATCAGCGCCGCCAATGGCGTGGCGGGCAACGGCACCTTCAAGATCGCGGCGTTGACGTTGTCGGCGGCCGGGGCCACGGGGGCGCCGGACGTGGCCCTGACGTTCAAGCAGGCCGCCTCGGCCACGCTGGACCGTGTCCTGCTGACGGTGGTGTGACATGGCGGACATCAGCGAATACTCCGGCCTGCTGTCCGCCTACCACCGCGGCAAGCCCAACTTCACCGCCACGGTCCAGGCCCTGTGCCAGGGCATGGTGGACCTGCGCAACCTGTACGGCGGGCTGCCGGATGCCTTTGACCTGGACCAGGCGGTGGGCCATCAGCTGGACGCCGTGGGCCTGTGGGTGGGGCTGGCGCGACGCATCAAGACGCCGCTGGCGGGCGTGTATTTCTCGCACGACACCGACGGCCTGGGCTTTGACCAGGGCGTGTGGCAGGGCCCGTTCGATCCGGACAGCGGCCTGACCGAACTGGACGACGAGACCTACCGCCTGCTGCTGCGGGCCAAGATCGGCGCCAACCACTGGGACGGCACGCTGGAGACATCGGCCTCCATCCTGGACCGCATCTTCGGCGGCGGCACCCACGTCTTCATCCAGGACAACGGCGACATGTCAGTCGACATCGGTGTGGCCGGCACGCCGCCGTCCGCGCTGTTCCTGGCGCTCTTGACCGGGGGCTACATCCCGCTCAAGCCCGAGGGCGTGCGCATCAGTTACTACGTCATCCCCTCGGGCGAGGGGCCTTTGTTCGGTTTTGACGTTCAAAACCACTACATCTCGGGGTTCGACAGCGGACTCTGGGGTTCGCTTTTTGCCGGTTGAATAAGGACATTCCGTGGCTATCAATCAAATTCTTCCCTTCGGCACCGTTCCCGGCGCCAACGTACTGACGCCTGCCGACTACCAGGCGCTGGCCGCCCGGCTGGGCGGCTTCTCGGCCGGCACGGCCAAGTCGAAAGAACTCAACACCGTCTGGCGCCAGGCGTCCTTCGTGACGGCCATGATCGCCCAGTACATCGCCGACAAGTCCGGCCAGGACGTGCTGGACAACGGCGACCTGGCGGCCCTGCAGGCCAAGTTCGTGGCAGCGCTGGCCGCTTCGCCGGCATTCACGGGGGTGCCGACGGCGCCCACGCCGGCTGCAGGTGACAGCACCACTCGGGTGGCGACGACTGAATTCGTCCGTGCGGCGCTGGCCGACAGCGGTGTGCCAAAGCGAGTGACGATCACGTCGACCCAAGACTGGCCCATTCCGCCTGAGTGGCGGGGCAAGCTGGTCGATGTATTTTTGATCGGTGGCGGGGGCGGCGGTGGCGGTGGCGCTTCGGGATATGACACCTGGGGCGGCGGCGGTGGTGGCGGCGGCGCGGCCGGTGAGTGGAAGCAGGTCCAGGTGCGCTTACCGGATGCCGCGACCATTCCCGTAACGATCGGCAGCGCAGGCAAGGGCGGGGCGTACGGTGGGGATGTAGGTCTGAATGGGGGCTCGGGTGGTGTCACTTCCCTGGGGGCACTTGTCTCCGTCAGTGGCGGTCCGGGCGGCGGGGCGGCGGGCGGCTCGAATTACACGGGCAGACCATTCCCGGGTGTCGGTGCCCTTGGCGCTGGCACGGGTACGTGCGGCACGGCGACGACGCTATGGGGCGTGTCGGGAAATGGCGGATGTGGCGCAACCTCTCCGCTTGGTCGTGGGGGGCAAGGGGGCGCTCGGTCAGGCTTGGCAGGGACGCCCGGCATGGCCGGCACCACGTCACCCGATGCTAATTCCGGTACGGGTGGCGGTGGTGGCGGCGGTGGCGTGGGTGCGGGATCTGGCAACGTCGGTGGGGCTGGCATGGTCGGCGCAATCATCATTCAAAGGGCATAAGCATGCGTACTTTCATTCAAATTCTCGACAACAAAGCGCACTGGAAATTTCAGGCGGAGGAACAACCGGTATTCGCTCCCAACATCACGCTGGTCGACGTGACCGGCGCTACGCCCGAACCCGAAGAAGGCTGGGCCTACGTCGATGGCTCGTTCTCGCCGCCCGATACACCGCTGCCGGGCTAGGTCGCCCGCAGCGCCGCAAACCAACCTTTTCACGCGTCTATCCGGCCCGCCTTGGCGGGCCATTTTCTTATTCGGGAGGCATTCATGCTCACCCTCACTTAGGAGCAGAGCAACCATGGAACCGGGATCTACGGGATTGGGCGGTTTTGCCGCCCTGAAAATTGCGATGGCGTTCGGCATGCCGGCCGCGATGGCGGCTTTGATCGGCATGTTGCTGATGCCGCCGCGCTCGCCGCGCGAGTTCGTGGCGCGCACCGCTTGCACGGTGGTCAGTTCATTTCTGTTCGGGCCGATATTGGCGATCGGCATGATCGCCTGGATGCCCGACATCATGTCGTCCGCCTACTGGATGGCCGAGCGCACCGGGCTGGGCGAAGACGGGCTGCTGGCCATGTTCTACGTGTTGGGGCCCTGCATGCTGCTGGCCGGGCTGCCGGCCTGGTGGGTGCTGGGCGCCTACCTGCGGTTGACGGCCAAGCTGCAAAACCAGGACCTGGTGGACTGGGCAGTCGAGATACGGCGCAAGACGCTCGGGTTGGAAACGCAATCAGACAAGGAGGGCAAGCATGACGCTTGACCAGATCATGGATAGCGCGGTGCGGCCGGCGATGGCGCTGCTGCCCGCGCGGATGGATTCGCGGCAGGCGCATTGCCTGCTCTTGGCGATCGGCCTGCAGGAGAGCCGCTTCATTCACCGGCGCCAGATCGGCGGCCCGGCGCGCGGCTTTTGGCAGTTCGAGCAGGGCGGCGGGGTACGCGGGGTGTTGACGCATCCGGCCTGCCGGGACGCCGCCAGCCAGGTTTGCCTGGCGCGCGGGGTGGTCGCGACCGCGCCGTCTGTGTATGCGCGGCTCGACCAGGACGACGTGCTGGCGGCGGCGTTTGCGCGCCTGTTGCTGTGGTCGGACCCGGCCAGCCTGCCGCGCATCGGCGACGCCGACTCGGCCTGGGCGCTGTACCTGCGCACCTGGCGGCCCGGCAAGCCCAGGCGGGATAGCTGGGACGGCCTGTATCAACGTGCCGTGGCGGCGGTATCCGCCCCCGCGGCCAGGAGCGCAGCGCATGTTGCAACAGTGGATTAAGCGGGGCCTCGGCGTCGTGGCGGCCGTGCTGGCGGGCCTGGCCGCCGTCGCCGGGGTTTATTGGAGGGGGCGGGCCATGGGCCGGGCGCAGGAACGCTCGGACAGTGAGGCCCGCCTCCAGGGGCGGGCGGCCGACGCCCGCAAGGAGGCCAGGGATGTACAGGAAAAGGTGGCTCGCAGCGATGACGATGCCGTGGCTGATCGCCTCAAGTCTGGGTGGGTGCGCCAAGCCCCCCCTGCGGACCGGGATTGAATATTGCGATCATGCGCGGCCGGTCTATTTCAATTCCGGCGGGGAAGTGGACGCGACCCCGGCGAATATTCGCCGGCAAGTGCTCGAACATAATGAAACCGTTGCCAGGCTTTGTTTTTGAGGTAAATTGGGATCGCGATTTTCCTGCCGCGGGCGCCTTCTTTTTTTTGGCGCGCGTTTTGCTCGGCGGATATTGTGTTGGGTTCTGGTTCTGCAATAATTTCTGACTTTTCACCGATGCGGGCCCATCGCCCGCACGGCAAGCTCCAGGAGAGGCGCTATGGGTCAGGGGGTGCAGTATCGGCAGGCGCATTGCCCCGGGCACATGCGCGGCGGAGAACAATAATATGCCCGACGGCGAAAGCCTGGCCGCTGCGCGGGTTCGTCCGCGGCACCGGTATTCCATGCGTGCCGGCCTGCTGGCGCTGGTGTTCGCCTGTATTGCGCCGGCCCTGATGGTGGCGTCGGTCGCTGTCTACGAAAGCTATCAGGTCCAGAAAGAACGGATATTTCGCGACACCATTTTCATGGCGCGTAATCTCACCGCCATACTCGATCGCGAAATGACCGGGGTCGAAGCGGGATTGCAGATGCTGGCGTCGTCGCCGGACCTGATCAGTGGGGATCTGGCCGGATTTCACCAGCGGGCCCGCGAAGCCATCCGCTTCCAGATCGTCGACAGCTACGTCCTGACCGACAAGGAAGGCCATCAGGTGGTCAATACCTTGGTGCCCTATGGCACGCCGCTGCCCGCGTCGGGCGTATCCCAGGAAATGAGCCGGGTGTTCCGGGCGCGCGAGCCCGTGCTGAGCAGCCTGTTCATGGGCGCGGTCAGCCAGAATCCCACCATCGCGCTGGGGGTTCCCGTGATGCGCGGCGACGACGTTGCCTATAGCCTCAATGTTGGCTTGTCGCCCGAACGCATCGGCAACGTGCTGGGCCGCCGCGGGTTGCCGGATGGCTGGGTCGCCGCCGTGCTGGACAAGACCGGCACCATCGTGGCGCGTACGCGCGAGACGTCCAAATTCGTCGGCCAGAAGGCCGTGCCCGCCTTGGCGCGGGCCGTCGAGCAGGAAAACGAAGGCTCGCTGGAAACCATCACCAAAGAGGGCACGCCCGTCTACACGGCGTTCAGCCGTTCGGCGCTGACCGGCTGGACCGTTGCCGCCGGGGCGCCGATGACGCTGCTGACGACCGATCTATACCGGTCCATCGCCTGGCTGGCCCTGGGCACGTTGACCGCTTTCGGGCTGGGCTTGTGGCTGGCGCTGCGGCTGGCCAACCGGCTGACCTCGGCGGTGCAGGGCCTGGTCGGCCCGGCGCTGGCGCTGGGCGAGGGGCGCACCGTCGAGCTGCCGGGCACGCGGGTCAAGGAAGCCGAAGAGGTCGGCACGGCGCTGTTACAGGCGTCGCGCATGTTGGCGCACGCCCAGCACCTGGCGCACTACGACCCGCTGACCGGGCTGTGCAACCGGGTGCTGTTCGGCGAAATGGTCCTGCGCGAGCTGGCCGTGGCGCAGCGCAGCGGCGAATCCTTCGCCATCCTGGCGATCGACCTGGACGGTTTCAAGGCCGTCAACGACATGCATGGCCATGCCGCCGGCGACACCGTTCTCAAAGAGGCGGCCGACCGCATGGCCCGCGCCATCCGGGTATCGGATGTTGCCGCGCGCCTGGGCGGCGACGAATTTGCCGTGCTGTTGATGGGCGCCGACCGCGACAACGCGCAGGCCGTGGCCGAGGCGCTGGTCGAAAGCCTGTCGTTGCCGTATCCCAAGATCCGGGTTGCCGTGTCGGCCAGCGTGGGCATTGCCGTGTTCCCGCAATCCGGCGTCACCATGCTGCAGTTGCTGGAACGCGCCGACATGGCGCTGTACCGCGCCAAGGGCCTGGGTAAGCGGCGCGTCGCTTCGGACCGCTGAGGCGGGTCGGGCGCTCAGGCGTCGTGGTGCGGTGCGGGCGGCGGGGTCAGGGCCGTCAGCACCTCGCCCGACTTCAGGCGGTAACGCCGTTCGCCCAGGGCGATGACGCGTTCGCCTTCCGAGGTCCTGAGAATGTAGCGAGTGGTCGCGGCGCTGGCGGGCGGGTGGGGCCGGTCGGCCTGAGAAAAGACTTCTATCCGATAGAGTCGGCCGGATTCCGTCGTGGCGAGCACGTCGGTCAGCCTGCGTATTGAAATGGTCATGCGGCTCGTTCTCCCTCTTGTGTGTTGTTCAACGGGCGCTTCTCTGGCATTTCATTCCCGTATGCCGACGGGCTCGGCGGCGGGTCTGCGGTTTTGGCTACACTCTCGACGGTTTGGCGCGCGCGTTGCCCGGCGCGGGCGGTGGCTTGAATTTCGGGCAATCGGAAAAAGTAATGCAATTTACTCCCAGCCGGAAGACGGCGACGTTCCTGGGATTGATGGCCGTGGTGCTCTGGGGCACCGTCGTGGGCCTGATCCGCAGTGTCAGCGAGAGTTTCGGCCCGATTGGGGGCGCGGCCCTGATCTATACGGTCGGATCGGCGTTCCTGGTGATGCTGCTGGGTTTTCCGAAACTGCGGTCTTTTCCGCGCTCGTACCTGATTTCAGGCAGCGTGCTGTTCGTTGCCTATGAAATCTGCCTGTCGCTATCGCTGGGATTTGCCGCCAATCGCGGCCAGGCCATCGAACTGGGCATCGTCAATTACCTGTGGCCATGCTTCACGGTCATCCTGGCAATCCTGATCAATGGCCAGCGCGCGGGAATCTGGGTGGTGCCCGGTATTGCCTTGTCGTTGTGCGGCATTGTCTGGGTGGTCGGCGGTTCGGGCGGGCTGTCCTGGGACCGCGTGGTCGCCAATATATCGAGCAATCCTCTCAGTTATGGCCTGGCGTTCAGCGGCGCCATTATCTGGGCCGTGTATTGCAACGTCACCAAACGCTTTGCCGACGGCAAGAATGGCGTGGCGCTGTTTTTCATGCTGACGGCAGCGGTGCTGTGGATCAAATACGGGTTCAGCGACGAGCCCGCCCTGGTGTTTCGCGGGGCCAGCGTGCTGGAA
Organism: Achromobacter sp. FW305-C-28; assembly: GCF_058783235.1. Classification (NCBI taxonomy): domain Bacteria; kingdom Pseudomonadati; phylum Pseudomonadota; class Betaproteobacteria; order Burkholderiales; family Alcaligenaceae; genus Achromobacter; species Achromobacter sp. FW305-C-28. The sequence continues at coordinate 946,916 of NZ_JBYSYL010000001.1, forward strand.
CTGTGCGTGACCGGGGGCGCGATGGCCGCCGGTTATGCGCTGTGGAATCTGGGGATACTCAAAGGCAACCTGACGCTGCTCGCCACCGCGTCGTATTTCACCCCGGTGCTGTCGACGTTTTTTGCGGCCGTCTGGCTGTCCACGGCATTGACGGCCGCGTTCTGGCAAGGCGTGGCAATGGTGACCGCCGGCTCGTTGATCTGCTGGGCGGCAACGCGCGGCAGGCCGGCCCGGGGCGGGTAGCCCCGGTCTCAGCCGACGGTAACGCTCAATCCATCACCATGGTCTGCGCGACAGCGTAGCCAAGCGGAATGAGCAACAGGGATGCGAACAGGGAACTGATAATCGCCGCCGAGATCTTCAGCCAGGGCTCGGGCCCTGCGCTTTGAACCGTTTGAATCACCAACGCGACGATACCCACAACCATCAAACAGCTGATAACCACTGCTACGTAAGTCATGTTGTCTCCGTCCTCGCCTGATTAAAGGGATGCGGCCGCCGCTGCTGCGGTCTACATGTTTGGATTGATTGTGCGCCTGTATTCAGGCGGATGGCGCTAGGGTTTTCCTGACGCCGAATGGCGGTGTGGCGTTTTTGCCGCGCACTGTGCAGCATGAAATGCATGTGCGCCTGCAGCATTGGCACTGGCCCGCCGGTGGCGCGCTTTGCGCTACGATGGCGGCGTCGAGTCATTCCCCAGTCCGCCAAACATGCCGCAACGATTACGCCCGGGCACGCGCGCCACCCTGCAGGTCAGGCAATTGCTGCCGGGCGAATTCGCCTGGATCATCACGTTGCTCGACCCCGGCAGCGGCAATGTGCGCAGCACCAATTATTCCGAGCGGCGTTACGCCAGCCAGGACGAGGCGTCGGCCGCCGGCAAGGCGGCGGTAGTGGAATTTCTGGGCAAAGAGGGTCAGGCCGGCGCGGAACCGCCGCGGGAAGGCAAGCCGCCGAAGTCCTGACACCCCGCATCAAACCCTCGCCAGAGGGTTTTTTTTTCGCCTCAAGGCCACGGGGGGGCGGGCTGGGCACGGCAATTGCTGGGTAGCGGTCCGGCGCAATTGGCGCCGCCGAGGAGACCCCGCCATGACTCAACTCAATCACCGGCCACCGGGGGCACCGCACGATGTGCCGCCCGACGATCCGCCGCTGCCCGGCAATCCGCGGCCTGACGACCCGCGCCCCGACACCAACCGGCCGCCCAACGACCCTGGCGGACCTGACGTGATCCCGCCTGCGCCGGATCCGCGCGCGCCCGGCACCATCGACCTGGCCTGAGCGCCGGCGAATTCCCGCAATTCCATCTGTTCGTGACACCAAGGAGGTTTACATGCGATCCATTCTGCTTTGGCTGCTGGGGGTACCCATTCCCATCATCATTCTGCTGGCGCTGTTCTGGCACTGACACCCCGCTGGGTTTCCGCGCCGGCGCCTTCAATCCAGGCGCGGCCGCATAAACAATGAACAAGGAATAACCATGGAAAACGCAACTTCGGCAGGCCAGCCCTACGGCGGCGCAGCCTATGCCGGTGCAATGCCCGCGCGTGAATCAGCGGTGTCCGCCGTGTCCTGGGCGGCGGTGTTTGCCGGCGCGGTGATCGCGGCGGCCCTGTCGCTGGCGCTGTTCGCCGGGGGCTCCGGCCTGGGCTTCCTGTCGGTGTCGCCTTGGGCCGGCGAAGGCATGTCGGCCCCCGCAGTCGGCATCAGCGTCATCGCGTGGCTGCTGTTCACGCAGATCATTGCCTACGGCATCGGCGGCTACGTCGCCGGTCGGCTGCGCACCAAGTGGGTGGATACGCATGTGGACGAGGTGTACTTCCGTGACACCGCGCATGGCTTCCTGGTGTGGGCGCTGAGCGCGGTCGTGAGTGCGGCACTCTTGGGGTCGGCCATTGCGACGCTGGCCTCTGGCGCGGCCAAGGCGGGCGCCTCGGTGGCAGCCGGCGCGGGGGCGGCCGTCACCGCCACCGCGGCGGCTGGCGCGGGCTCGGGCGGCATGGACAACGCCAGCGACTATCTGACCGATGTGCTGCTGCGTTCGGATCGGCCTGACGCCGCGGGCGACAAGGCCGCGTCGCGCGCTGAGGTCGGGCGCATCGTGGCCATGAGTCTCGCCCATGGCGAGATGGCGCCCGCCGACCGCGACTACGTCGCCAAGGTGATCGCGGCGCAGACTGGCATGGATGCGGCCGCGGCGCAGCAGCGTGTGGACCAGACCATCCAGAACGCCAAGAAGGCTGCCGACGAGGCCAAGCAGAAGGCGCGCGAAGCGGCGGACAAGGCGCGCAAGGCGGCCGCTGCGTTTGCGTTGTGGGGGTTCGCGTCGATGCTGATCGGCGCTTTCGTGGCCAGCCTGTGCGCCACGTGGGGCGGCCGGCGCCGCGACACGCTGCACAAGGGGTAAGAGGGGCAGGGTGGCACAGGCTTTGCCTGCCCGCCACCCGTCAGCAAAAAGCGCGCACCAAGCGGCCTGGCCGCCTGGTGCGCGCTTTTTTTTTGTTTCAGGGACGCCGTTGCTGGAACAGCCATTCCCGCCAGGGCTTGGCGGTCAACAGCTCTGGCGCAACGCGGTGATCCATGCCGTCGTACGTGATGAAGATCGGCTGGCCGCCGGCAGCGGCCAGCGCCTTGGCCCACACCTGGCTGCCTTCGTAGGGATTTTCCTTGTCGGCCGTGCCGTGCATCAGCATGACCGGAATGCCGGCCAGCGGCTTGGCCAGCGACCGCTCCGGCGGCACGCCCGACATGGCGACGATGCCAGCGAAACGGCGCGGCGAGGCGACGGCGGCGTCCAGCGCGGCCGACGCGCCCATCGAAAAGCCGACGGCATAGATGCGCCTGGTGTCCACCGGGTGGCGCTTGGCAATGTCGTCGACGAGCCGCATGACGTCGCCCAGGTCCGGGCCCGCCTTGGAAATGCGTACGTCGTGCACGTCCTTGGTGTAGTTGGCCGTGCGGCCCGGTGTCTGCGGCACCAGTACAAAAGCCGGGAAATCGCGCCGGGATTGTTCCGTGCCGAAAGTGCGGGTGAACGCGTTCAGCGGCGACAGATTGTCCGTGCCGACACCGCCCGAGCTGTGGAAAATTATCACCAGCGGGTATTTTTTGCCGGCATCCTTGCCTGTTGCGGGCAGAGGCGAAACCAGCCGGTAGGGCAGGGCGGTCTTGCCCGCGCGGGCAAATTCGCCGGGCACGAAGGCATCGATCGGGGCTTGCTTGAAGGCCTCCACCGTTTGCAGCTGTTCGGCCGTGGGGGCATAGGCGACGTGCGACGCCTGCACATTGCCCGCGGCCTGGGCGGTGGCCGCGCACATCAGGCAGGCGGTCAGCGCCAAGGCGGCGGCAAGCGTCGCCAGGGGCAGGGAGCGTGCAAGTCGAATCTGGGGCAGGGGCATGTCGTTGCGCTTTCCAAGAGGGTTCGCGCAGCATTCTAAATCGCCCAATGCAAAAAGGCCTTCACGTAAGTGAAGGCCTTTTTAAATTCTTGGTGGCGCATCCCTGATTCGAACAGGGGACCTGCGGATTATGATTCCGTCGCTCTAACCGGCTGAGCTAATGCGCCATCTTTCGGTGCTTCAGGCTTTTGTTTCAAACCGTAGTTTCAAACAAAGCTGAGCAACGAAGAACGAAATTCTAGCATGAAATTTTTTGGCAATGCAACTGGGTGCGGGGCGTTTTTTTAACGTCTTCCACCTCAGGCATCCCGCGCCAGGCGGATGCCCGAAAACTGCCACCTGGCTTCGGGCGGGAAGAAATTGCGATAGCTGGGCCGGATATGGCCGCGCGGCGTCGCGCAGGAGCCGCCTCGCAGCACGTATTGGTTGCACATGAACTTGCCGTTGTATTCGCCTACCGCCCCGGCGTCGGGGGTAAAGCCCGGGTAGGCGTCATAGCTGGTGGCGGTCCATTCCCAGGCGTCGCCATACAGTTGCGCAGGGCCGCCGGCCCCGAGTCGGGCGGGGGCGGGGCGCGGGTCCAGATGGCCGTTTTCCAGCAGGTTGGCGCGGCTGGAATAGCTGCCGTCGGGTAGCTGCCGGGCGGCATGTTCCCATTCTGCTTCCCGCGGCAGGCGCACGCGGGCCCAGCGCGCATAGGCGTCGGCCTCGAAATAGCTGATGTGGGTGACCGGGGCCTGCAATTCCAGTTCCTGCATGCCGTGCAGCGTGAACACTTGCCAATCGTCGCGCTGGCCCTCCCAGTAGAGCGGCGCGCGCCAGCCCTCGGCACACACGCGGTCCCATCCCAGAGACAGCCATAGTTCCGGGCGCTTGTAGCCGCCGTCGCGCATGAAGGCCAGGTACTCGTGCTGGGTCACCAGTCGGTTCGCCAGGTGAAACGGCGCCAGCAACACGTCGTGCGCGGGGCCTTCGTTATCGAAACCGAAGCCGTTGCCGTCGTGGCCGATGCGCACGATGCCGCCGTTGTAGCGGGTCCACCCGGCGGGCGTACCGGGCGGCAGCGCGGGCGAGCCCGAGGCCACGTAGGCCGGCCGAAGCGGGTTGCCCGACAGCATGTGCTTGACGTCGGTCAGGATCAGTTCCTGGTGCTGCTGCTCGTGATTCAGCCCCAGTTCCAGCAACGCAGCGAACGCCGGGTCGTTGCCGCCCAGCCGCGAGATCAATTCATGCATGGCGTTGTCGACATGCTGGCGGTAGTGCAGCACGTCGGACAGCGGGGGGCGCGACAGCAGCCCTCTCTGTGGCCGCGGGTGCTTGGCGCCGACCGCGTTGTAGTAGGAATTGAACAGCATCCGGTACTGCGGATGGAACACCGAATAGGGCGGGTGAAAATGCGTCAGAAGGAAGGTCTCGAAGAACCAGGTCGTGTGCGCCAGATGCCATTTGACGGGACTGCAATCGGGCATGGATTGCACCTGGCAGTCTTCGGGGCTCAAGGGGGCGGCCAGCGCGGTGCTGGTGGCGCGCACGGCGTCGTACCGGTCGTGCTGGCCCGCCTGTCCGGCGGCATAGGGGCCGTTGGCGGGGTGGGTCAGCAGGCAGGCAGGTTCCATGGCAATCCTCCAGGAGCGGGTTGATAGGGTAGAGCGTCAGGCGCGCGCGCTGAACACCGAGAACCAGCCGCGCGCGTCCGACCAATGTTCGATGCCGTGGTAGCCCGCACTGTGCAGCAGGTCGGTGAAGGCCTGGGGCGTGAACTTGTACGAATTTTCCGTATGGATGCGCTCGCCCGCCGCAAAGTGCCGCTCGCCGCCGGGCCAACAGACGGTGACCGGGTGCAGTGCCTGCAGGTGCATCTCGATGCGCGATTGCTCGCTGTTGAACAGCGCCACATGGCGCCAGTCGCCCACGTCGAAGTCCGATCCCAGCAGGTCGTTGACGTGCCGCAGCAGGTTCAGGTTGAAGGCGGCGGTCAGGTGCAGGGCGTCGTCGTAGGCTGGCTCCAGCACTTGTCGGGACTTGACCCGGTCCACGCCCACCAGCAGGCCGCCGCCTGCGCATTGGCGCCGGATGCGTTGCAGCATGGCGCGCGCGCTGTCCGGATCCAGGTTGCCGATGCTGGAGCCCGGATAGAAGAACAGGCGTTGTTCGGGCGCGATGGTGGCCGGCAGTGCCAGCGCCTGGGAAAAGTCCTGGCCGATTGCCGTGATGCGCAGGTCCGGATACGACAGGCGCAGCCTGCGCACGGCGGTTTGCAGGTAATCGGCGGAAATATCGATGGGCACGTAGTGGCGGGGGCGCAGGCTGGAAAACAGCCGCTCGGCCTTGACGCAGTCGCCCGCGCCCAGGTCGATCAGTGTCTGCACCGGACCGATCTGGCGGGCGATGTCCTGGCCGTGGCGTTCGAAGATTTCGGCTTCGCAGCGGGTCGGGTAGTACTCAGGCAGCTGGGTGATAGCGGTGAAGAGCGATGAGCCAAGCGCGTCGTACAGGAATTTGGGATCGATATGGGCGGGGCGGTCCAGCAGCCCGTGGCCCAGTTCGTGCTGCTCGGCGCTGGCGGGTTGCGGCTGGGGCGCCAGGAAACTTGGCGCGGCGCCGGCAAGAAGTGCGGAAGGGGAAACCATGCGTTCAGTTCCTTTTTGAGGCGGTTGAAGCGCATTGCAAAGGCTTATTGTGGCGGCCAGAGGGGTTCTGGTGTCAAGTCTAAGCCTCTGAAATGCAATGGACTTTTACGAAATCGGGGGGGCGCAGCAGGCGGCCCGCCAGCAGGGGTTCATGGGGACGCTTCCCTGGGGCGCTCCCGGGCGCGGCGGCTTGGGTCCACCGCCTCCAGCAAGTTTCGGGCCACTGAAATATCGGTTAACGGCTGGTTGCGAAAGCTCGGGCGGATACGCGCGGCGCCGGTCACAATGCCCCATGGCTTTGCGGAGCGCGACGGCTCCGCACCGTGCCGCCCGCGTCGTGCCTTGTACGCGACCGGGGCACACGGCAGGCCCAACCCGCACTACGCATTAGGAGCGACTATGAATAGAAAGAATCAGCGCGCTGAAATAGCCCTGCATCGCGACCGGGTGAACGACAGCTTCCAGGAGCTGCTCGCCGGCACCGAAGACCTCTTGCGTTCGACGGCTTCCTATACGGGTTCGGAAATCGAAGCGGCCCGCTCGCGCCTGAAGCGTCAATTGGCCGATGCCCGTGAATCGGCCGGCGATTGGGAGGGCGCGGCGCTGGAGCGCGCCCGTCGCGCCAAGGCCTACGCCGACGAATACGTCCACGAAAACGCCTGGAAATCCGTCGGTGTGGCCACGCTGGTGGGCGTGTTGCTGGGCTGCTGCCTGCTGGCCAACCGGCGCTAGGCGCGGCGCGCCATGAGGCCGCCATCCACGTCCCCACGGGCCGCTTGCGGCCCGTTGTCGTGGCGGGCGGGGTGGTGGACCGCTTGGCGGCCCGGGTTGCGTGCGGCGGCGCTGGCGTGCGTGACCGCCACGCTGGCCGCCTGCGCCAGCGTGCCCGATGCGCAAGAACGAGCTGCCCGCAAGGCGCAGGCCGGCCTGTCGGCCGATGCGGCCCAGGACAGCTACCGCCGCGGCCACGATATCGCGGCCAACTCGAGCACCCCCAAAGACGATTTCCTGGCGCGCCACCTGGCGGTCGAAGAGGCCGTCAGCGGCGCGCCGCTGGTGGCCGGCAATCGCGTGCGCCTGCTGGCCGATGGCCCCAGCACCTACCAGGCCATGTTGCGTTCCATCGCGCAGGCGCGGCGCTACGTGCACATGGAAACCTACATCTTCGACGACGACGAAGAGGGCGCGCGTTTTGCCGAGGCCCTGATCGCGGCGCGCAACCGCGGCGCCGACGTGGCCCTGATGGTGGACGCGGTGGGCACGATCAAGACGCCCGATGCGCTGTTCCAGCGTCTGCGCGACGCGGGCGTGCAGGTGGCGGTATTCAACCCCGTCAGCCCGGTCAACGGCAGCCGGGCAGGCTGGTCGCCCAACCAGCGCAATCATCGCAAGATCCTGGTGGTCGACGGCAAGGTCGGCTACCTGGGCGGCATCAACGTCAGCGGCGTCTATGCCTCGTCGCCTTCGGGCGGACGCGGCGGTTCAGGCAGCGTGGGCAGCGGCCCCGACGCCAAGCATAAGGACGCCAACGCGGCGCCGTGGCGCGACACGCACCTGCGCATCGAAGGGCCTGCCGTCACCCAACTGGAAGCCGTGGTGCGCGCCGGCTGGGAATCGCAGACCAAGGAAACGCTCAGGGGCGGCGGCGAGGTGATCGCGCCGCCCGCCACCGGGCCGACGCGCGTGCGCATCCTGTCCAACCAGCCGGACCGCAGCGATGGCTATACGGTCTACCTGACGCTGATGTCGGCGTTCGAGAGCGCGCAGAAGTCCATCCACATCACCATGGCGTACTTCGTGCCGGACCCCGCCTTTGTGGACGTGCTGGCCGCCGCCGCGCAGCGCGGCGTGGACGTGGTGCTGGTGCTGCCGGGTTTCAGCGATTCATCGTTGGTGTTCAATGCCGGCCGCTCGCACTACGGCAAGCTGCTCAAGGCGGGCGTGAGCATCTACGAACGGCGCGATGCGCTGCTGCATGCCAAGACGGCCGTGGTGGATGGGGTCTGGTCCACGGTGGGGTCCAGCAACATGGACTGGCGCAGCTTCGCCCTGAATTACGAGGTCAACGCCGTGGTGCTGGGGCCGGATTTTGCCGCTGAAATGGAAGCGCTGTTCCAGCGCGACGTGGCCGATTCGGTGCGCATCACGCCCGAGGCCTGGCGAGCCCGGGGCGTGGACGACCGATTCATGGAGTTCTTCTCGCGGATGTTCGAGCGCTGGCTGTAGCGGCCTTCAGGCCGGCGCGCCCTGGGGCGGATGCGCCAAGGCGTATTCCTGCGCCAGCGCGGTGCTGAGGTCGTGCGTGGGCTGGAACGAACTGGCCTGCGCCATGGCCCAACCTGCGCGAAACACCTGGTGGCGGAATTCGCCGCGCAGCAGTTCGCCGGGCGTCAGTTCGGGGAACAGCGCCGACAACAGGCGGATCTCGCTGGAGGAGATGCGGCGGGCGATATGGTGGGGCCGCAGCTGGCCAGGGTGCGTCAGCCCGGCGGCGGCCAGCAATTCGGCCAGCGCGTGCAGCGTGTTCTTGTGGAAGTTGGCCACGCGCTGGGCCTTGTCCGGCACCACCAGCGCGCGCTGGCGCAGCGGATCCTGGGTGGTCACGCCGGTGGGGCATTTGCCCGTGTGGCAGGCCTGCGCCTGGATGCAGCCGATGGCGAACATGAAGCCGCGCGCGGCGTTGCACCAGTCGGCGCCCATGGCCATGACGCGGGCCATGTCGAAGGCGGTGATGATCTTGCCCGAGGCGCCCAACTTGATGCGGTCACGCAGGTTCACGCCGATCAGGGTGTTGTGCACCAGGCGCAGGGCTTCGCGCAGCGGCGTGCCCACATGGTCGACGAATTCCACCGGCGCGGCGCCCGTGCCGCCCTCGGCGCCGTCGACCACGATGAAGTCGGGCGTGATGCCGGTTTCAAGCATCGCCTTGACGATGGCGAACCATTCCCAGGGGTGGCCCACGCAGAACTTGAAGCCCACCGGCTTGCCGCCGGACAGTTCCCGCAGGTGGGCCACGAACTTCATCAGGCCGATGGGGGTGTCGAAGGCCGAATGGCTGGCGGGCGAATTGCAGTCCTGCCAGGCGACCACGCCGCGCGCTTCGGCGATTTCGGGCGTGACCTTGCCGGCCGGAAGAATGCCGCCATGGCCCGGCTTGGCGCCTTGCGACAGCTTGATCTCGATCATCTTCACCTGCGGCGTACAGGCGTTCTTGATGAAGGCTTCTTCAGAGAACGCGCCGTGCTCGTCGCGGCAGCCGAAGTAGCCCGAGCCGATGTTCCAGACCAGGCTGCCGCCCGGCTGGCGGTGGTAGCGGCTGATGCCGCCTTCGCCCGTGTCGTGGGCGAAGTTGCCTTGGCGCGCGCCCTCGTTCAGGGCCAGCACGGCGTTGGCAGACAGGGCGCCAAAGCTCATGGCCGACACGTTGAAGGCCGACATCGAATACGGCTGGGTACAGTCCGGCCCGCCGACGGTCACGCGGAAATCGGTGTCGCCGATGTGGGTGGGCGACATGGAATGGTTGATCCATTCATAGCGGTCACCGTAGACGTCTTCCTGGGTGCCGAAGGGGCGCTTGTCGATCTCGCGCTTGGCGCGCTGGTACACGATCGAGCGCTGCGCGCGCGAGAACGGCGAGGCCTGGGTGTCGTCTTCCAGGAAGTACTGGCGGATCTCGGGGCGGATGAATTCGAACAGAAAGCGCAGGTTGCCCAGCACCGGGTAATTGCGGCGAATGGCGTGGCGCGTCTGGATCAGGTCATACACGCCCAGGACGCCCAGCATGGCCAGCGGGATAGCGGCCCACAGCCACCAGAGCGAGCCGGTGGCGGCCAGCACGGCGGTCACGGCGGCGCCCGCCAGGGTCAAGATAAAGGCCGTGAAGCGGCCGGCAATCCATTGCATGTCCATCTCCGTGTTGCGGAATGCAGCAACCTTACACCACGGCGGACGTAAAAATGCCCCCTGGCAGGGGGCATTGCTGGAACAGTGTTTTTCAGCAGCTGGACGCCGCGGGCGTCTTTTCGACCGCCAGGCCGAACAGGGGGCGCAGGCGCACGCCCAGGGCGCTGCCCGCGAATGCGGCCGGCAGCCACAGCCAGGCATGCAGGCTGCCCGACAGGATGCCGCTGAAATACGCGCCAATGTTGCAGCCGAAGGCCAGGCGCGCGCCGTAGCCCAGCAGCAGGCCGCCGATGACCGCGCCGGCCAGCGAGCGGGCGGGCACCTTCCAGACCGGCGCGAACTTGCCGGCGGCGCTGGCCGCGGCCAGGGCGCCCAGCATCAGGCCGATGTCCATGACCGTGGTGACGTCCTGGCGCAGCGGCGCGCCCAGCGCGGCCTGCTTGCTCCAGTAGGCCCAGGTGGCCACGTCGCCGCCCATGGCATCGAGCGCCTTGGCGCCCCACAGTGCGAACGCCGATGTGATGCCCCAGGGGCGGCCGGCCAGCGCCAGCGTGGCGAAGTTCAGCACGACCAGTGCCACGCCGCCCCAGATCAGCGGCCACGGGCCTTGCAGCAGCGACGCGGGCCGGGCCGTGCGCGAGGCGAACGACACCACGTGCCCGTGGCGGCGCTTTTCCAGCACGGTGGCGATCCAGGCGATCAGGGCGAACACCGCCAGGTTGGCGATGATGGCGGGCGCCAGGCCCCAGGTCTTGATGAGCGAGGTGGGTGCCAGCGCGGGCAGGGTCGACCACCAGCCGAAATTGGCGGTGGCGATGACCGAGCCGATGATGAAGAACAGCAGCGTGACCAGCATGCGGGTGTTGCCGCCGCCGACCGCGAAGAGCGTGCCCGAGGCGCAGCCGCCGCCCAGCTGCATGCCGATGCCGAACAGGAAGGCGCCCAGCAGCACCGAGACGCCCGGGGGCGATACCAGGCCATTGACGGGCTGGCCGAACAGCGAGCCCTGCGCGAGGAAGGGGAAGAACAGCAGCACGCCCACGGCCAGCATGAACATCTGTGCGCGCAGGCCGGCGCCGCGGCGGTCCGACACGAACACGCGCCAGGCCTGGGTGAAGCCGAACGACGCATGGTAGAGCGCCACGCCCAGCAGCGCGCCGACGATCCACAACGCGCCCTGGCGCCAGCTGACCGTCTGGTTCAGGTACAGGGCGCCGGCCAGCACCAGCAGCAGCGCGATCCAGAGCGGCTTGCGATTGATCTGGATGGGCGGCAGTGCCGAGGGAAGGGGAAGGGCGGAGGCGTTGGTGCTCATGGTCGAGTCCCGGGAAATCGGTCAGTCAATGCAAACGGGCGCGTCGCCGCACCCGTCATCGTCGATAAAGTCTAAAGGCCTGAAATCATTTCTCAAAGCATCTATTTTTTCTTCTTTAATATCTAAAAGTTATATAGCGTACGGTGTTGGCCGTGCGCCCGTCACGAGATCGGGTGGGCGCTGATCCAGGCGACCAGCACGCTGACAGTCAAGACGGACAGCACCGTGGACACCAGGATCGCGCGCGAAGTGACGCGGGCATCGCGGCCGTACATCTTGGCCAGCATGAACGGGCCGGTGCCGATGGGCAGGGCGCTCATCAGCACGGCGGTCCAGGCCCACAACGGCGGCATGGTAAACACCTGGAACGCCAGCAGCGCGGTCACGGCGGGCTGCAACAGCAGCTTGCTGGCGACCAGCCGCAAGACGCCCGGGCCGGGGCTGGCCGTTTCGGTCTGGGCCAGGAACAGGCCGATGGTCACCAGCGCGCAGGGGCTGGCGGACGCACCCAGCAACGACACGTAGCGGTCCACGCCCTCGGGCAGCGGCACGCCGGTACCGGCCCAGGCCAGCCCCATTACCGGCGCGGCCAGCAACGGATTGCGCATCAGCGCACGGCCGACTTTCACCAGCGTGGCGGCCAGGCTGGGCGCCTGCTGGCGGTCGAATTCGATCAGGGCGATGGCCACGCCGAACAGCACGCTGGCCGTCAGCAGGGTGGTGAACGCGGCGGGTGCCAGGCTTTCGGCGCCGAACAGCGCCAGGCAGAGCGGAATGCCCATGTAGCCGGCATTGGCGTAAGAGGCCGCCAGGCCTTCGATGCTGCGGTCGGTCAGCTCGCGCGGCCCGCGCTTGCGGGCTACGAACGACACCAGGAAGGTCACGGCGATGCCGCCAGCGAACGCGCCCACGAAACCCCAGTGCGCCATGTGCGCCAGGTCCACTTGCGTCATCGCGCGAAACAGCAACGCGGGCAACGACAGGTACACCACGTAGCGGTTCAGGGCGTCGGTGGCGCCTTCGCCCAGCACGCGCCACCGCGCTGCCAGCCATCCGGTGAGGATCAGCGCAAAGACCGGCAGGGCGGCGGTGATGACGGCATTCATGGCGGCAGGGAGCGTAGGCGCGAAAAGGCGCTCATTCTACCGGGCGGGTGGCTGGCGCCGGCCGCGCCGACCGCGTCACCAGCAGGATGCCCAGTGCGGCCAACGCCATGCCGGGCCAGGCCAGTGGCGGAATCGGCTCTTGCAGTACCAACAGGGCGATGACGGCCGTGGCGGGTGGCACCAGGAAGAACAGGGCGGACACGCGCGAGGCCTCGCCGTGGCGAATCATCGCCAGCAGCAAGGTGATCGCGACCAGCGAATTGCCGACCACCAGGTACGCCAGCGAGCCGAGCAACGGCGCGGTCCATTCGATATGCATGGGTTCCAGCCACCACGCCAGCGGCGCGCTGACCAGGAGACCCACCGCGTACTGGATCGTGTTGGAGGTGACCGGATGGGTCTGCACGCCGAAGCGTTTCTCATACAGCGTGCCGCTGGTGATGCACAGCAGGGCAGCCACGGCGAAGGCCAGGCCGAGCGGCGACGCCAGGTCGACCGAGGCCTTGGACACGATGACCAGCGCGGCGCCGCATACGCCCAGTCCCAGGCCGGCCCAGCGGCGGGCATCGACGCGTTCATGCGCGATGGCTGGCGCCAGGAGGCCGATCAGGATGGGTTGCAGCGAGGTGATCAGCGCCACGCCGCCGGCCGACATGCCGTGCTTGAGCGCCAGATAGGTAAAGCAGAAATAGCCCGCCTGCAGCAGCAGGCCGACCATGGCCAGGTGGCCCCAGGCGCCCGCGCCGCGCGGCAGCGGCGGGCGCAGCGCCAGCAGCAGCGGCGTCAGCAGCAGCACCACGCAGGCATAGCGCAGCGCCAGGAAGGTCATCGGGTCGGCATAGGCCAGGCCCACCTTGAGCACCACGAAGCCGCTGGACCACAGCAGCAGGAAAAGCGCGGGGGCGAATTTCAACCAGGCAGGCGTGGCGGCTTGTGGCATGTCGAGAGGCAAGGGTAGGCCAGCCGCGATCGTACGCCTGTTTCACCAGCGCGCCATCCCTGCGAAAATGGCGGCGACGGATTCATCTACAGCGGCAACGCGAAGGAAAACAACATGGCTAGCGAAAAACCGGCGGTACGCATCTCCCTGGGAACGTGGGACCGCCTGCGCGACGACGCCTCGTCGGTGCGTTATGAGGTGTTCGTGATCGAACAGAATGTGCCCCCCGAAGTCGAGATGGACGATGACGACGCGGTTTCGGTGCATGCCGTGGCCTACGCCGCTGACGGCACGCCGCTGGGCACCGGACGCCTGTTGCCCGACGGCCATATCGGCCGCATGGCCGTACACAAGCGGGCGCGCGGCCTGGGCGTGGGCGGCCTGCTGCTCGATGCCCTGATCGGGCAGGGGCATGGAGACGGCCATCGCATGCTGGTGCTGCACGCGCAGACTCACGCCAAGGGCTTCTACGAAGCGCACGGTTTCAGCGTGGAAGGCGAGGAATTCATCGAAGCCGGCATCGCGCACGTCGTGATGACGCGGGTGCTGGCTTAAGGCCTGGACGCGGCCCGCTGTGCGGCGGGCCGGTGGCTTCGCTTGGGCGGTGGAGCGGGCAGCAGAAAAGAAAAAACCCCGGTCGCATTCGCGAACGGGGTTTTTCTTGGCGCATCACGACAGGTACCTCGTGATGTAATAATTGGTGCCCAGGAGAGGACTCGAACCTCCACACCTTGCGGCACATGGACCTGAACCATGCGCGTCTACCAATTCCGCCACCTGGGCGCTGTTGCTTCACATTTCGCGGCGCTTGTCGTTTGCTTTTCAGCTAGCGGCTTGCGTTTCGTTTCGTGTTCAGCAGCAGAGGAACGAGATTATGCATACTTTTTTTAAAGTGTGCAAGTCATGCCGCTTTTTTTTCACTTTTTTTGGCTTTTTTTTGAAGGCGCCGCTTTCGCTATAGTGTCGCCCCATGTCACGTACCGTCTGCCTGCGCTGCAAGCGCCCTGAATCCCATTGCCTGTGTGCCCTGATTCCCGCCTTGGCGCCGCGCACGCGCGTGCTGGTGCTGCAGCATCCCAGTGAAGCGCGCCATGCCTTGAACACGGCCCGGCTGGCGGTGCTGGGTCTGGCGGGCGCGCGGCGGTTGGTGGGTGAGTATTTTCGGCCTGAGCAATGGGCCGAGCCGGGCTGGGCATCGCATGTGCTGTTTCCGGGCGAGGGCGCAGAAGTGCTGAAGCCCGGTTGTGTCGCGGCCAGCGGCGACCCGGTGCAGTTGATCGTGCCGGACGGCACCTGGACGCACGCACGCAAGCTGCTGCACATCAATCCCGAATTGGCCGCGCTGCCGCGGGTAATGCTGCCCGCGGGATTGACGACGCGTTATCGGGTCCGGCATGCCGACATCGCCGGCGCCTTGTCCACCATCGAAGCGGTGACCCATGCGCTCAATGCGCTCGAGGCGCCGCACAACTTCGATGCCCTGCTGCGGCCGTTCGAAGCCCTGATCGATGGGCAGATCGAAGGCATGGGCGCTGATCTGTATGCGCGCCATCACCTGAATAGAAAGGTGCCCTGGCGTTGAGTGGGGGTGGCGCGGGTCGGGTGCCACATGCGCGCGTCGCATTGAGTGCCACATGCGCGCGCCGCAAAGCAAAAGGCCCGGTAATCTTTCGATTACCGGGCCTTTCAACTTTTTAATCAACGCCGCCTGCATCGTGATGCCAGCCGCCTTGATCGGAATTCCGTGGTGCCCAGGAGAGGACTCGAACCTCCACACCTTGCGGCACATGGACCTGAACCATGCGCGTCTACCAATTCCGCCACCTGGGCACTGAGAGATTTCGGTAAAGACTTTGTGATACGCTGCCGCTCAGTTGCATGGGTTTAGTGTTTTACACATTACCTATGCTGCCGGTGCAGTCTGAATCACAAAACAGTATGTAGTTAAAAAATCAATCTACAATCCGTCTCGACCACTTCTGCTTCAGTGTTCAGCCTTGGGCGAACCACAGAAGCTGCGCATTATATACGGAAAATTTAGCTTTGGCAAAACGATCGAATAACGAATCGAACAACAACAGATCCACTCCGTTGCCGGAAGCGCCGCCTGACTTCGACCCCGATGTCCCGTCCCGTGAAGCCATCCTGAAAGCGTTGCGATCTGCGGGGGCGCCGTTGTCTCCCGTGGAGCTGGCCGAACGCATGGGCGTCGAGCGTCCCGCGACGCTGGTGGGTTTCGAACGCCGCCTGGGCGCCATGGAACGCGACGGCCAGTTGATGCCCAACCGCAAGGGCGTCCTGCTGCTGGCGACCAAACTGGATTTCGTCGCCGGCAAGGTGCTGGGTCACCGCGACGGTTTCGGTTTCCTGTTGCGCGACGACGGCGGGCCGGACCTGTTCCTGTCGCCGCGCGAAATGCTCAAGGTGCTGCATGGCGACCGCGTGCTGGTCAAGCCGTCGGGCGAATACCGCGGCAAGCCGGAAGGCACCATCGTCGAAGTCATCGAACGCCGCACCAACAAACTGGTGGGGCGTTTCCTGCATGAGCACGGGCTGTCCATCGTGGTGCCTGAAGACCAGCGCATCAAGCACGACATCCTGATCCCGCCCAGCGACACCAACGGCGCCCAGCATGGGCAGGTGGTGGCGGTCGAGATCATGGAGCAGCCCACCCGCCACACGCAGCCGCTGGGCCGCGTGGCCGAGGTGCTGGGCGAAATCGACGATCCCGGCATGGAAATCGAGATCGCGGTGCGCAAGTTCGACGTGCCCGTGGAATTCTCGGAAGCCGCGCGCAAGCAGGCCGCCCGCCTGCCCGACGTAGTCCGCAAGAGCGACCTGAAAGACCGGGTCGACCTGCGCGACGTGCCGCTCATCACCATCGACGGCGAAGACGCGCGCGATTTCGACGACGCCGTCTATTGTGAAGCCGTCGAACTGGGCACCGGCCAGCGCAAGCGCCCGGGTTGGCGCCTGCTGGTGGCCATTGCCGACGTCAGCAACTATGTGCGTCCCGGCGACGCGCTGGACGACGATGCGATCGAGCGCGGCACCAGCGTGTACTTTCCGCGCCGCGTCATTCCGATGCTGCCGGAATCGCTGTCCAACGGCCTGTGTTCGCTGAACCCGGACGTCGACCGGCTGGTGCTGGTGTGCGACATGGTGATCCCGGCGACCGGCGCCAAGGCCGGCACCGTCACCGCGTACCAGTTCTATAACGCGGTCATGCACTCGCACGCCCGCACCACCTATACCAATATCTGGGCGGCCCTGCAGCAGCCTGGCGGCCCGGCCGCCCATGCCATGCGCGCCGTCATGCCGCAGGTGCAGAGCCTGTACGAGCTCTACCACCTGCTGTCGCAGAGCCGCAAGAAGCGCGGCGCCATCGACTTCGATACGGTCGAGACCAAGATCGTCTGCAACGAACTGGGCCGCATCGAACAGATCGTGCCGTCGGTTCGCAACGATGCCCACAAGCTGATCGAAGAATGCATGCTGGCCGCCAACACCTGCGCGGCCGACTTCATGACGCGCAGCAAGCATCCCGGCCTGTACCGCATTCACGAAGGCCCGACGCCCGAGCGCCTGCAGTCGCTGCGCGAGTTCCTGCGCACCATGGGCCTGTCGCTGGGCGGGGGCGAGACGCCCACGGCCAAGGACTACGGCGACTTCCTCGATTCGGTGCGCGGCCGTCCTGACTACCAGCTGCTGCAGACCATGTGCCTGCGCTCGATGCAGCAGGCCATCTACAGCCCGGACAATCTGGGCCACTTTGGCCTGGCCTATCCCGGCTACAGCCACTTCACCTCGCCGATCCGCCGCTATCCCGACCTGCTCACGCACCGCGTGATCAAGGCCCTGCTGGCCGGACAGCGCTACGTGCCCAGCCTGGACGACCAGCCGGTCGTCATTGGCCGCACCCAGCGCGAACACGAACACGCCATCTGGGAAAAGATGGGCCTGGTGCTGTCGGCCAGCGAACGCCGCGCCGACGAAGCGTCGCGCGATGTCGAGGCCTGGCTCAAGTGCTGGTTCGTCAAAGAGCGCGTGGGCGAAGACTTCAGCGGCACTGTCACCGGCGTGGCCAGCTTTGGCATTTTCGTCACGCTCGACACCCTGCACGTGGAAGGCCTGGTGCACGTCTCGGAACTGGGCGGCGAATACTTCCAGTTCAACGATGCGCTGCACGAGCTGCGCGGCGAACGTACGGGCATGCGTTACCGCCTGACCGACAAGGTCCAGGTGCAGGTGTCGCGCGTGGACCTGGAAGCGCGCCGCATCGAGTTCCGCCTGGTGCAGGGCACCAGCTTCGACGCCTTGCGCAAGGCGGCTGCCCGCGGCCCCGACGAAGGTCCGCGCCGCGTGAAGAAGGCGGCGGCGCCCAAGCCGGCCGCGCTGAAAGGGCAAACCGCCAAGGAACGGCGCGCCGAGGCCAAGAAGGCCGGCAAGCCGGCCAAGGCCCCGCAACGCGCCGCACCGGCCAAGAAGGCCGTGCGCAAGCGGCATTGACCCGACTGCGTCCGGCCTGGCGGCATGCCCGCGGGCCGGACGGGGGCAAAGCGCCCCATAAGGGGTAACATTGCGCCTATGGCCGGCTCTTGTCCGGTGGCCCGCTCCGCTCTGGAGCGGGTATTCGTTTATCTAAAGGTATTGCATTTATGGCGTCGACCCAAGTTCTTGCCGGGTTTCACGCGGTGGTCGCGCGGCTGCGCCACGCGCCCGAGTCGATCAAGGATATTTACGTAGAAGCGTCGCGCCGCGACAAGCGCATGCAGACGTTCATCGAACAGGTCGAAAAGGCCGGCTGCCGCCTGCACCCCGTGCCCATGGAGCGCCTGGACGGCCTGGCCCGCGGCACCCGCCACCAGGGCGTGGTGGCGCTGGCCGACGAACGCCAGCTGGCCGTCGACGTCGACGAAGTGCTCGACGTCGTCGAAGGTCCGCCGCTGCTGCTCATTCTGGATGGCGTGACCGACCCGCACAATCTGGGTGCCTGCCTGCGCACGGCGGACGCCGCTGGCGTGCACGCCGTGATCGCCCCGCGCGACCGCGCGGTGGGGCTGAACGCCACCGTGCAGCGCGTGGCCTGCGGCGCGGCCGATACCGTGCCCTACCTGATGGTCACCAATCTGGCGCGCACCATGCGCAGCCTGAAAGACCGCGGCGTGTGGCTGGTGGGCACCGACGACCAGGCCACCGACAGCATGCACAAGATCGACGCGCGCCAGCCCATGGCCTGGGTCATGGGCGCCGAAGGCGAGGGCATGCGTCGCCTGACCCGCGAAACCTGCGACCAGCTGGTCAACATTCCCATGCTGGGTTCGGTCGAAAGCCTGAACGTCAGCGTGGCCAGCGCCGTGTGCCTGTACGAGACCGTGCGCCAGCGCCAGGACTGATCCCGCGCTGCTTTCTTTGGTACTTCCTTTTTTCGTCGCCCATTCTTTTCCGCGTAGCCCATCATGCACCAGAACGGCTTTACCACCACGATCCTCCATTCCGACCGCCAGCAATCCGTCGAGCACGGAGCGGTGCACAAGCCAATGCATCCGTCGTCCGAGTTCGCCTACGACGACGCGCGCGAGCTGGCGGCCGTATTCCAGGGCAAGGCGGGGTTCACCTACGCACGCCAGGGCACGCCCACCACCACGGCGCTCGAAGCCAAGATCAACCACATGGAAGGCGGCAAGGGCACGGTCAGCTTTTCCACGGGCATGGCCGCGCTGGCCGCGATTTTCACCACCTTGCTGCGTAGCGGCGACCACCTGGTGTCCAGCCAGTACGTGTTCGGCAACACCAACAGCCTGTTCGGCACGCTGCTGGAGCTGGGCGTCGAGATCACCTTCGTGGATGCCACCGATTCCGCGCAGGTGCGCGCGGCCATTCGGCCCAATACGCGCATGGTGTTCACCGAGACCATCGCCAACCCCGGCACGCAGGTTGCCGACCTGGCCGTCATCGGCGAGATCTGCCGCGAAAAGGGCCTGGTCTATGTGGTCGACAACACGCTGACGTCGCCGTGGATGTTCCGGCCGTCGACCGTGGGCGCCTCGCTGGTGATGAATTCGCTGTCCAAGTACATCGGCGGCCACGGCAATGCGCTGGGCGGCGCGGTGACCGACACGGGCCTGTACGACTGGTCGAACTACGCCAATATCTACGACACCTATCGCAAGGGCGCGCCCACCAGCTGGGGCCTGACCCAGATCAAGAAGAAAGGCCTGCGCGACATGGGCGGCACGCTGGCGGCCGAACCCGCGCACCGTATCGCGGTGGGCGCCGAGACGCTGGCGCTGCGCATGGCCAAGCATTGCGCCAATGCGCTGGCGCTGGCGCGCTTCCTGGAAGAGCACCGCGGCGTGGCCAAGGTGCACTACCCGGGCCTGGCCAGCCATCCGCAGCATGCGCGTGCGGCCGCGCTGTTCGGCTCGCGCTTTGGCGGGCTGCTGGGCGTGGAACTGGCTGATGGCGTCGATTGCTTCGACTTCCTGAACCGCCTGCGCATCGTGCTGATGGCTACCCACCTGGGCGACACGCGCAGCCTGGCGCTGCCCGCCGCGCACACCATCTACTACGAGATGGGTGCCGAACGCCGCAAGCAGATGGGCATCGCCGACAGCCTGATCCGCGTGTCGGTGGGCATCGAAGACGAAGCCGATCTGCTGTTTGATTTCGATCAGGCGCTCAACGGCTGCCTGCAGGGATAATCCACGGGGCGTCGGCGCGCCAGCGCGCCGGCCGCAATAGGGCAGGAACCCATGCTGATACAGATTGCCGAAGTCTTTTCTCCCATCGAGGCGGCCGATATCCGCCGCCGCCTGGAGGCCGCCGACTGGATCGACGGCAAGGTCACGGCGGGCTACCAGTCCGCCGAGGTCAAGCGCAACCGCCAATTGCCCGAACAGCACCCGCTGGCGCAGGAACTGGGCAACCTGATCCTGCAACGCCTGGCAATCAACAACCTGTTCATGTCGGCAGCGTTGCCGCGCAAGATCTTCCCGCCGCTGTTCAACCGCTATGAAGGCGGCGAGGCCTTCGGCTACCACGTCGACAACGCCGTGCGGGGCGTCACCGGCACCGCCGAACGCGTGCGCACCGACCTGTCCGCCACGCTGTTTTTCTCGGACCCCGATTCCTACGATGGCGGCGAATTGGTCATCGACGATACCTATGGCCCGCGCGCGGTGAAGCTGCCGGCGGGGCACATGGTGCTGTATCCGGGCACCAGCCTGCACAAGGTCAATCCCGTGACGCGCGGCGCGCGCGTGAGCTCGTTCTTCTGGATGCAGAGCCTGGTGCGCGAAGACAGCCAACGCGCCTTGCTGCTCGATATGGACGTGGCCATACAGCGCTTGAACCAGGACACGCCGGGCCATCCGTCGATCGTTCAACTGACCGGCATCTATCACAATTTGCTGCGCCGCTGGGTCGACGTCTGATGCCGTTTTAAAGCGCGTTGTGGCGGTGTCGCGCAAACCCCGAAATGCGCGTTTTTGTTTATTGCGAAAAGACCTAAAAGCTAGTATTGGTGCGGGTTGTGGTGAGGTTTTCGCTTGACAGCCGCTCTACGCCAAGGCCTAATACACGTCTGCGTCGCTGACGGTTTGAGGGCTCGAAAGCCCTTGAAACCCAAGCGGCGCAGCAGTTTAAAAGTTGTGCTTTGCAGCGCAAGAAAAAGTTTATCCACTAGTCTGTTCGTCGTTTGTCGGGTCTTCGCGTCAAGTCGTGGCCTTCCCATGACAGCCATGAACTGCACTCCCGGCAGACTCCATACCTTGTGAGGGGTACACCTGAATGAACAAAACCGAACTCATCGATCACATCGCCAGCAAGGCCGATATCTCCAAGGCTGCCGCCGGTCGTTCGCTCGACGCCCTGATCGGTGCCGTCAAGACCACCCTGAAGAAGGGCGGTACGGTCACCCTGGTGGGCTTTGGCACGTTTGCTGTGTCGGCCCGCGCCGCGCGCACCGGCCGCAACCCGCGCACGGGTGAAACCATCAAGATCAAGAAGGCCAAGGTGCCGAAGTTCCGTCCGGGCAAGGCCCTGAAGGACGCCGTCAACTAAGACGGCATGGCGAATCTCCGCGGCCGCGTCGCCCGGTGATTTGCCGACAGGTACGCGGTCCGGTATACTCCGGCCCGCGTATTGCTTTTGAGTACCCCGGCAGGCGTTTTTCGCAAAGTCGAAATCCGCAACCAAGACGGGTGCTTAGCTCAGTTGGTAGAGCGGCGCCCTTACAAGGCGTAGGTCACAGGTTCGACCCCTGTAGCACCCACCAGAAGCATTCAGCGGTCTTTGCACCGCTCAGGCCGAAATAATGGCCCGATCCAAAACCCGCACACCTCGCCGTGGCGGGTTTTTTGTTTTGCGCGCGCTATGTAGCAGGCAGTGTGCGAACCGATCCTATTTTGAGCTGCATCAAGAGGTGTTACTCTGTTCCAGCTGAAATATGGCGTGCGAATCATTCGCATTTAAGATATGATGTTCGGCTTGTACCGGTCAGCCGGCGGCGCCTTCGGGCGCGCGTCTTTTTCTGGCTGGCCAGATAAGTTAATGCACCCTGGCTGATTCATGCCTAGCTTTCAACGTGGTTTGAACTCTACTCCGACGTCTTCATTTGGTATTCGCGCAGGCGCTGGCCTGGCGGTCGTTGCGCTACACGCCGCAGTGGTCTACGCCGTTTACATGGCACCCGCAAGCCGTCCTGAATTGGAGGAACCCGAGGCCATCATGGTGAGTGTGGTCGACGCGCCCATTCCCCAGATCGCCAAAGCCGAGCCCACACCGGAACCGCCGCAGCCGGTCGTTGAAACGCCGCCGCCGCAGCCCGAGGTCGAACCCGAGCCCGAGCCGGAACCCGAGCTCAAGCCCGAGCCTGAACCCGAGCCCGAACCGGTGGTCGAGAAGCCGCCAATGCCGGCGCCCAAGCCCAAACCCAAGCCCAAACCCAAGCCCCAGCCCAAGCAGGAAGCCAAGCCCGAACCCAAGACGGAAACGCCGCCGGTGCAGACGCCGCCGGCAGGTGCGCCGGAAGGTACGCAGGCGCCGCAGGGTCCGCAGCAGGGTCCGCCGCCGGACCAGCCCGTGCTGGTGTCCAGCATCGAGTTCCAGGGCGCGCGACCCATGCCCAACTACCCGATGGCGTCGCGCCGCATGCGGGAAGAGGGCCGGGTCATGGTGCTGGTGGAAATCAATACCCAGGGTCTCGTCGAGCGGGCGACCATCGACGTGTCTTCGGGCTTCCCGAGGCTTGACGAATCGGCGCTGGCCGCCGCTCGCAAGGGCCGTTTCAAACCGTATACCCGCAATGGCGTGGCTTACCCTGCCAAAGCAAAAATTCCGTTCGATTTCGTAATGAGGAACTGAGATGTCCAACGCAATGCACAGCGCCACCCTGGTGGCGCAGGCGACCACCAGCCCGGCAGCAGCGCCGGCTGCTGCCGCCGCCGCGCCCGCTGCCCAGCAGGCCGCCGCTACGGCTGGCGGCGTCGCCCAGCAGGCTGCCGGCACCGTCCAGCAAGCCACGGACGCGCTGCACACCGCAGCCGCCGCGATGCCCGCGGCGCCCGCGCCGGCGGCCGTCCCCGACATGGGCTTCCTGCACTTCGTCGCCCAGAGCGACTTCGTGGGCAAGAGCCTGTTCATCATCCTGATCCTGATGTCGCTGGTGACCTGGTACCTGATCCTGGTCAAGGTCGCCAGCAACGTCAGCATGCGCAAGCGCTCGGCCGACTTCCTGAACAAGTTCTGGAACGCCAGCTCGCTCGAACAGGTCGAGCACGAAATCTCGACGCATGGCGCGCGTGACCCGTTCTCGCACCTGGCCAGCCATGCCATGCACGCGCAGGCGCACCACAGCAAGTTCGGCGCCACCAAGCTGGAAGAAGCCGGTTCGAACACCGATTTCGTCACCCGCACGATGCGCAAGGTGATCGACGAAGAAACCGCCAAGCTGGAAAACGGCCTGACGGTGCTGGCTTCGGTGGGTTCGACGGCGCCGTTCGTCGGCCTGTTCGGCACGGTGTGGGGCGTGTACCACGCGCTGGTCGGCATCGGCCTGTCCGATGGCGTCACCATCAACCGCATCGCCGGTCCGGTGGGCGAGGCCCTGATCATGACCGGCCTGGGCCTGGCAGTTGCCATCCCGGCCGTGCTGGCCTACAACACCTTCGTGCGCAACAACCGCGTGTTCCTGTCGCGCCTGGATGCCTTCGCGCACGATCTGTTCGCCTTCCTGACGACCGGCCAGCAAGTGGCCCTGTCCGACGGCAAGGTGCGTGCCCTGCGCCGCCAGCACGCTAACGGCGCCGCGGCTCAACGCGGGAGCGAATAATGGCTTTTGGCAGCTTCGAGGGAAAAGGGTCCGGAAGCCACACGGTTTCCGAGATCAACATGGTGCCCCTGATCGACGTCATGCTGGTGCTGCTGGTGATCTTCATCATCACGGCGCCACTGCTGGCGCACTCGATCAAGATCAACATGCCCCAGGTGGCTGCCGAGCAGATCGAGGAAGAACCCAAGACCGTGGACCTGGCCATCGATGCCAGCGGCGCGCTGTTCTGGGACGAGAAGCCGGTCAATATCGACGACCTGCCGAACCGCTTCAAGTCGATCGCCGGCACCAAGCCGCAACCCGAAATCCGCATTCGCGCCGACCAGAACACCCGTTACGAGACCCTGGCCAAGGTCATGGCCTCGGCCCGTCGTTCGGGCATGACGCGCATCGGTTTCGTCACCACGCCGCCCTCGGGCGGAGCCGCCTCGGCCGACGCGCCGGCGGGTGCCCCGGCCCCGGCGCCGGCCGGCAAGTGAACGTTTCCTGGGAAAAGGGGCGCATTTCGCGCCCCTTTTTTTTGGGATCGCGCTAGAATCGCGGCATGCGAGTTCTGGTAATCGAAGACGACACCACCCTGGGCCATGCGCTCCAGGAATTTCTGGCCGACCAGGGTTATGCGGTCGACTGGCTGACAGAGGGCGACCGGGTTCTGGGCGCGCTGGCAGGCCAGCCGTATGACCTGATGCTGCTCGACCTCAATCTGCCCGGCATGAGCGGCCTGGATGTCCTGCGCCAGTTGCGCCAGGACGGCAACCAGGTTCCGGTCCTGATCCTGACGGCCCGCGACGGCATCGAAGATCGCGTCGCCGGCCTGGATGCCGGCGCCGACGACTACGTCACCAAGCCTTTCGAGCTGCCCGAGCTGGCCGCCCGTGTGCGCGCCTTCGGCCGCCGCAGGGCAGGGCAGGCGCAGCCCCTGATCGAAGTCGGCCCGCTGGTGTTCGACACCGTCGGCCGCGAAGTCCGGGCCAACGGCCAGCGCCTGTCGCTGTCGGTGCGCGAGTTGTCCGTCCTGGAAATGCTGATGGCTCGCGTGGGCCGCGTGGTCACCAAGCGCCAGATCGTGAATTCGCTGTCCGCCTGGGACGCCGATTTCAGCGAAAACGCCGTCGAAGTCTATGTCTACCGCCTGCGCAAGCGCCTGGAAGGCACGGGCGCCAGCATCCAGACGGTGCGCGGTTTCGGCTACATGCTGGATGTGGAAACGGCCTGACGGCCTGCCTGGCTGCCCCACGCCGGCAGGCGTAGCCGGCCTGCGGCGGCCGGACGCCACTGCCGCCTAAACGAGGGCACCGCGTCATGACGCACGAACGCACTCCTCCCTCTCCCCCGGCCTCGCGCCCCTTGCTCCCCTCCCGTTCGCTTGCGCGGCATCTGGTCATCCGGCTGATGCCGCCGATCCTGTTGCTGGTGCTGCTGGACCTGGCCGCGACCTGGGTCATCACCCACAAGATCGACATGTCGATCTGGATGCTGGAAGACTTCTTCTGGCTGATGGTGGTGGGGCAGGTGGCGCTGATCGGGCTGTTCACCTGGGTGGTGGTGCAGGGCGTGCGCTCGGGCCTGCGCTCGGTGAACCACCTGTCCGAGGAAATCCGGCAGCGCTCCATCGACGATATGCAGCCGCTGGAAGTGGCCGGCGTGCCCGTCGAGATCGAACCCCTGGTCACCCACACCAACGACCTGCTGCTGCGGCTGGATGCGTCGCTGGCGGCGCAGCGCCGCTTCATCGGCCATGCCGCCCACCAGTTGCGCACGCCGCTGTCGGGCCTGCGGCTGGAATCCGAACTGATGCTGGCGCGGCCCTTGCCTGATGACGTGCGCGCCCGCGCCGAACGCATCAAGGCGGTCAGCGACCGCATGATCCGCCTGGGCCAGCAGTTGCTGGTGCTGGCGCGCGCCGACCCCAATGCCCGGCCGCAGGACAGCTTTGTGCGCATCGACCTGTGCGAATGGGTGCGGGCGCATGGCGCCGAGTGGTTTCCGCGGGTGCGCGAAGCCCGCTATGAACTGGACCTGGTGGCGCCCGACGCCCCGATCTGGATCGACGCCGACCCGTTGCTGCTGGCCGAGCTGCTTGGCAACCTGATCGACAACGCGCTGCGCTACGGCAACGCGACCGGCAAGATCACCCTGATCGTGGGCGCCAACCCGCCGTCGCTGACGGTCGAGGACGACGGCCCCGGCATTCCGCCCGAAGAGCGCGATCGCGTGTTCGAGGCGTTCTACCGTTCGCCCACGGTCACGGCCGGCGGGTCGGGCCTGGGGCTGGCCATCGTGCGCGAGATCGCGCATGCGCACGGCGCCTGGTGGAAGCTCACCAGCCGCCCGGATTTTTCCGGAACCCGGCTTTCCGTCGTGTTCCCCGGCCCCCGCAAAGGGGCTCAACTCACTCGGCAAGAACCCACATCATGAGCCAAGGTACGGCTAGCGTTCCTACCTCGCCCCCCGGCCACCCGGCTGCCGGCCATGCGCCGTCTTCGCGCGCGGCGCTCATCCTGGGGGCGCTGGGGGTGGTGTATGGCGACATCGGCACCAGCCCGCTGTATACGCTGCGGGCCTGCCTGACCGGGCTGAGCGTGCACACCGACCTGGAGCCGGCCCATTTGCTGGGCGTGCTGTCCATCCTGTTCTGGATGCTGATGGTGGTGGTGTCGCTGAAGTATGTGACGCTGATCCTGCGGGCGGACAACCGCGGCGAAGGCGGCACGCTGGCACTGCTGGAGCTGGCGGTGCGCAACCGCGATGGCAAGCTGCGCTGGGTGCTGATCGTGCTGGGCATTTTTGGGGCGGCGCTGTTCTATGGCGACAGCATGATCACGCCTGCGATTTCGGTGCTGTCGGCGCTGGAAGGAATCAGCATCGTGTCGCACACGCTGGACGCGTGGGTGGTGCCGCTGGCGCTGGTGGTGCTGGTGGCGTTGTTCGCGATCCAGTCGCATGGCACGGGGGCGATGGGCAAGCTGTTCGGGCCGGTGATGCTGCTGTGGTTCGGCACGCTGGCGGCCCTGGGGGGCTGGCAGATCTGGCAGACGCCCGAGGTGCTGGCGGCGCTGAACCCGATGTGGGGGCTGCGCTTCATTGTCGAGTTTCCGTGGATCAGCTTCGTGCTGCTGGGTGCGGTGGTGCTGGCGCTGACCGGCGCCGAGGCGCTGTATGCGGACATGGGCCACTTTGGTCGTCCGGCCATCCGCAGCGCCTGGTTCAGCATGGTGCTGCCGGCGCTGACGCTGTGTTATTTCGGCCAGGGCGCGTTGCTGCTTCGCGACCCGACTGCCATCCGCAATCCGTTCTTCATGATGGCGCCTGAGTGGGGCCTGGCGCCCTTGGTGGCGCTGGCGACGGTGGCGACGATCGTGGCGTCGCAGGCGGTGATTTCGGGCGCGTATTCGGTGACGCGCCAGGCGGTGCAATTGGGCTTCTGGCCGCGCATGCAGATCCTGCATACGTCGGCCATTGAGAAGGGCCAGATCTACCTGCCGCAGGTCAATGCGCTGCTGCTGTGCGCGGTGCTGGTGCTGGTGCTGCTGTTCCGTAATTCGGACAACCTGGCGGCGGCTTACGGTTTTGCGGTGACGGGCACGATGCTGACGACGTCGGTGCTGGCGTTCGCGGTGCTGCCGCGCGGCACGACGGGGGCCAAGCGGATGCTGTGGTTCGTGGTGCTGGGCTTGCTGTTGCTGTTCGACGTGCTGCTGTTTTCGGCCAATGTGTTCAAGATCCACGAAGGCGGCTGGTTGCCGCTGGTGGTGGCGATCGTGGTGTTCACGCTGATGATGACGTGGCGGCGCGGGCGCCGGCTGCTGTCGGAGATGCAGCAGCGTGATCGTCAGCCGCTCAAGGAATTCATGGAGCAGCTCGAGGAATACCCGCCGTCTCGGGTGCCGGGCACGGCGATCTTCATGACGATGAATTCGGGCAATGTGCCGCCGGCCTTGCTGCACAATCTGAAGCACAACAAGGTGCTGCATGACCATGTGCTGTTCCTGACGATTCTGGTGGCGGACGTGCCGTACATTTCGCCGGAAGAGCGCTTTTCGGTGCACAAGCTGAGCGCGTCCAGCTGGGCGGCGACGATCAATTACGGGTTCAAGGAGGATCCGGATGTGCCGGAGGCGCTGCGCCTGGTGGCGGAGGCTTATCCGGAGCTGGATCTTGAACCGATGCGGACGTCTTATTTCCTGTCGCGGCAGACGGTGGTGGCGGCGAAGAAGCCGGCGCTTTGGCGGTGGCGGCGAGCGGTGTTTTCGTTCATGGCTCGGAACTCTACGCGTAGTACCAAGTTCTTCAAGATTCCTGCTAATCGGGTGGTTGAGATGGGGATGCAGGTTGAACTTTAGGGGGGGTTGTGGTCTTGCGGCGGTGGTGGGTTCTTAAGACGCCCGCTGCGTTGGCGCTGCGGGGTACGCGGGGCTACGATTGCGGTCCGGAGCCTTCGCTCCGGACTTCCCCGTTCTCATCCTCGTCCTCGCCTTCGGCGACTCCTTCGGATTCCGTCGGGCGCATCTACACGCCCCGCGTACCCCGCAGCGCCAACGCAGCAGGCTTTGATGTGCCTGGCCTGGCGGATGCTGGGGAGGATGGTGTGCTTGGCGATTTGGCCTAGAGTCTTCTTGGGACGGAAGGTCTTGCGGGGCTGCCAAAGTCGGCCGCGCGGGCGGCCTTTTTTGGCGTTTGGGTGGTGGAGCGCGTGAGGTTGCTGGCTTTGTTGGCGGCGAGTGACTTGGACTACCAGCCCTCTGTCATCAGCCAGCCAGGGAACCCGGGGAATTGGCTGATAGCGGCTTACGGACTGCTGTTGGTGGTGAGCGGATGTGCCTGAAATGAAAAAGCCCCTCGGCATGTTGTGCCGAGGGGCTTCTTGTTGGGCGGGAAGAATTACTTCTTCTTGGCCTCGTCCTTCAGCTGGGGCAGCGAGGTGCCGGAGGAGGAGAGCAGGCCGGTCTTCACGTAGGTGAACAGCTTTTCGCGGGTGTCGACGATGTCGAGGTTGCGCATGGTGAGCTGGCCGATGCGGTCGGCGGGGGTGAAGGGGGCGTTTTCGACCTTTTCCATCGACAGGCGCTCAGGGGCGTACGTCAGGTTGGGCGATTCGGTGTTGAGCAGCGAGTAGTCGTTGCCGCGGCGCAGTTCGAGGGTGACTTCGCCGGTGATGGCACGAGCGACCCAGCGTTGGGCGGTTTCGCGCAGCATGATGGCTTGGGGGTCGAACCAGCGGCCTTGGTACAGCAGGCGGCCGAGCTTGCGGCCGCTTTCGCGGTATTGCTCGATGGTGTCTTCGTTGTGGATGCCGGTGACCAGGCGTTCGTAGGCGATGAACAGCAGGGCCAGGCCGGGGGCTTCGTAGATGCCGCGGCTCTTGGCTTCGATGATGCGGTTTTCGATCTGGTCGCTCATGCCCAGGCCGTGGCGGCCGCCGATGCGGTTGGCTTCGAGCAGCAGTTCGACGGGGTCGCTGTATTCGACGCCGTTCAGGGCGACGGGCTGGCCTTCTTCGAAGCGCACGGTGACTTCTTCGGCCTTGACGACGACGTCGTCGCGCCAGAAGGCGACGCCCATGATGGGCTTGACGATGCGGATGCCGGAGTTCAGGTGCTCGAGGTCTTTGGCTTCGTGGGTGGCGCCCAGCAGGTTCGAGTCGGTGGAGTAGGCCTTTTCAGCCGACATCTTGTAGTCGAAGCCGGCCTGGCGCATGTATTCGGACATTTCCGAACGGCCGCCGAGTTCGTCGATGAAGCGCTGGTCGAGCCAGGGCTTGTAGATCTTGAGGTCGGGGTTGGTGAGCAGGCCGTAGCGGTAGAAACGCTCGATGTCGTTGCCCTTGAAGGTGCTGCCGTCGCCCCAGATGTTGACGTTGTCTTCCTTCATGGCGGCCACGAGCATGGTGCCGGTGACGGCGCGACCGATGGGCGTGGTGTTGAAGTAGGTGATGCCGGCGGTGGAGATGTGGAAGGCGCCGGCCTGCAGGGCGGCGATGCCTTCGGCCACGAGCTGCGCACGGCAGTCGATCAAGCGGGCGTTTTCGGCACCGTAGGCCAGGGCCTTGCGGGGGATCTCGTCGTAGTCGGCTTCGTCGGGCTGGCCGAGGTTGGCGGTGTAGGCGTACGGGATGGCGCCGTTGTTGCGCATCCAGAGCAGCGCGGCGCTGGTGTCGAGGCCGCCGGAGAAGGCGATGCCGACCTTCTGGCCGGTGGGAAGGTTCGGGAGGATAGTGGTCATTGTTTGAGGTAAGACGCCAACGGGGCTTTGACAGCAGACTTTGACAGCAACAGGCCGCCAAACAAGAAATCAGACCGCTATTTTAACTCTTTTGATCCGGGCGGGCGGCGGGTGCGGCAGGGGCTCCCGGGCGGGAGTCGGGCAGGGGGGCCGGGCGTGGGGCCGCGCAGGGTCTGCCGGACGCCAACCTGTCCGAATTGTCAGGGAGCGGACAGCGTGCGGTCCCGCTGGGCTTTCTACAGTGGGGCCGTACTGACTGTCAGCCGCGCGGGCGGCGCCGAGAAAAATGAACACAGGCAAGCGGATAACGCCCAGGCGGGCGGCGGTGGGGCTGGCGGCCCTGCTGGCCCTGGCCGGCTGTGCGGTGGGGCCGGACTATCAGCGTCCGGCCATGGACCTGCCGTCCGGCTACAAGGAATCGGGGCCATGGAAGACGGCGAATCCGGGCGTGATCGATGGCCGGCAGCCCTGGTGGGAGGCCTATGGTGATCCGACCCTGAATGATCTGATCGTGGCGGCCAACGCGGCCAACCAGACGGTGCAGCAGGCGCAGGCGCAATACCGCCAGGCGCGGGCGGCGGCGGACGCGGCCCGGGCGGGTTTCTGGCCGACGGTGGGCGCCAATGTGTCGGCGCAGCGTGCGCGGGCCAAGAGCAGCGGCGTGATCGGGGTGTCCAACAGCTACGCGGCGGCGATCGATGTGTCGTGGGAGCCGGACCTGTGGGGCGCGGTGCGCCGCCAGGTCGAGGCGAGCGATGCGTCGACCCAGGCCAGCGAGGCCAACCTGGCAGCGGCGCGGCTGAGCATCCAGGCGGCGCTGGCGCAGGATTACCTGCAACTGCGGGCGGTGGATCGCGAGAAAGACCTGTACGCCCGCACCTTGCAGGCCTACGAACGGACGCTGAAGCTGACGCGCAGCCAATACGATGCGGGCGTGGCGTTGCGGTCTGACGTGGCGCAGGCCGAGGCGCAACTCAAGACCGCCCAGGCCCAGGCGATCGACCTGAACGTGTCGCGCAACCAGCTGGAACACGCCATCGCCATCCTGACGGGCCGGGCGCCGGCGCAGTTCAGCCTGGCGCCGCTGCCGGCCGGGCAGCCCTGGATGTTCCGGGTGCCCGAGGTGCCGACCGGCCTGCCGTCGGATCTGCTGGAGCGGCGCCCCGATATCGCGGCGGCCGAGCGCCAGGTGGCGTCGGCCAATGCGGGCATCGGCGTGGCGCGGGCCGCGTATTTCCCGTCGCTGGTGCTGTCGGCCGCGGGCGGCTTCGGTGCGGCCAGTTTCGCGCAATGGTTCAACGCGCCGGGCCGGGTCTGGTCGCTGGGGGCGGCGCTGGCCGAGACGATATTCGACGGCGGCCTGCGCCGCGCTCGGGATGCCCAGGCGGTGGCGGTGTTCGATGCCAGCGCGGCGCAATACAAGCAGACAGTGCTGGGCGCATTCCAGGAAGTCGAGGACAACCTGTCCACGCTGCGTGTGCTGGACGACGAGGCGCGGGCGCAGGACGACGCGGTGGCGGCTTCGCGCTTGAGCGAGCAGTTGGCGCTGGCGCAGTACCGCGCGGGCACCACCACTTTCCTGGCGGTGGCCACGGCGCAGGCGCTGACGCTGTCGAACGAACGCAATGCGGTGCAACTGCGCGGCCGCCAGATGGTGGCCAGCGTGGCGCTGATCAAGGCCGTGGGCGGCGGCTGGAATGCGTCCGCCCTGAATGCGCCGGATGCGCAGGCGCTGGCCGCGGCGGGCGGCGCGCCCGCTGCCGCAGCGACGGCTGCCGCAGCGACGGCTGCCGCAGCATCGGCTGCCGCAGCGACGGCTGCCGACAAACCCTCTACCCAGAACGAGTAAGTCCATGGACAACGCGGTCACTTTTTCCCATCGGGGCGCGGGCGGCAAGAAGGCCGCGGTGCTGGTGCTGGCCCTGGCGGCCTGCGGGCTGGCGGCGTGGCTGCTGCTGCGCGGGCGCGGCGAGGCGGTGCCGGTCGCGGTGCCGGTGGTGCCGGTGGCAACGGTGCTGGCGCAGCAGCAGGACGTGGCCCGCTACCTGACCGGCGTGGGCACGGTGACGTCGGCGGCCAGCGTGACGGTCAAGGCGCGCATCGATGGCCAGCTGGACAGCGTGGGCTTTGTCGAGGGGCAGGACGTGAAGGCCGGCCAGGTGCTTGCCAACATCGATCCGCGTGCGCTGCAGGCCCAATTGGCCCAGGCGCAGGCGCAGCGCGCCAAGGACCAGGCCACGCTGGTGAACGCGCGGCTGGACCTGCAACGCTACACCCGGCTGCAACGCGAGGACGCCGCGACGCAGCAGACGCTGGACACGCAGCGCGCCCTGGTGGCGCAGCTGGAGGCGGCCACGCAGACGGACGATGCGCTGATCAGCTATGCCCGCGTGCAGCTGGACTACACCCGCATCGTGGCGCCGATCTCGGGCCGGGTGGGGGCGCGGCTGGTGGACCCGGGCAATATCGTGCACGCCTCGGACGCCAATGGCCTGGTGGTGATCAACCAGATCGACCCGATCACCGTGCTGTTTTCCCTGCCGGAAGAGGCGGTGCCGGGCATCACGGCGGCCATGGACAAGGGCCAGGCCCTGACCGTGGTGGCCTATGCCCGCGGCAGCAATGAGCCGCTCGAACAAGGTCAGCTGGTGCTGCTGAACAACCAGATCGACACGACCACCGGCACGGTGCAACTGAAGGGGCGCTTCGACAACCCGCGGCATCGCCTGTGGCCGGGCCAGTACGTGAACGCGCGGCTGGTGCTGGATGAGCACGAAAGCGCCGTGACGCTGCCGGTGGCGGCGATTCAGCGCAGCCAGACGGGCACCTTCGTGTACACGGTGGACGGCGCGGGCGTGGCCCAGGCGCAGCCGGTCAAGGTGGAACGCATGCAGGACGGCCTGGCGGTGATCCAGGAAGGCGTGAAGGCCGGCCAGCGCGTGGTGGTGGATGGCCAGTACAAGCTCAAGCCGGGCAGCAAGGTGCGCGAGCTGGCGCCGGCGGCGGGAGGTGGCCAGTGAGCATTTCAGCGAACTTCATCAAACGGCCGATCGGCACGTCGCTGCTGGCGCTGGCGATCCTGCTGGTGGGTATCGCGGCCTGGCCGCTGTTGCCGGTGGCGCCGCTGCCGCAGGTGGACTTTCCCACCATCCAGGTGCAGGCCAACCTGCCGGGCGGCAGCCCGGAAACCATGGCGTCCAACGTGGCGCAGCCGCTGGAACGCCAGTTTTCGCTGATCGCGGGCCTGTCGCAGATGACCTCGGTCAGCGCCATCGGCATGACCCAGATCACGCTGCAGTTCGACCTGAACCGCAGCATCGATTCGGCGGCGGTGGACGTGCAGGCCGCCATCAATGCCTCGACCGGCCAGTTGCCCGCCAACCTGCCCAACCCGCCGACCTTTCGCAAGGTCAATCCGGCGGACGCGCCCATCATGGTGATGGCGGTGCAGTCGGACACGCTGCCGCTGATCCAGGTGAACGACTACGCCGACAACATCCTGGCGCAGCAGATTTCGCAGATCTCGGGGGTGGGCCTGGTCAATATCGGCGGCCAGCAGAAGCCGGCCGTGCGCATCCAGGTGGACCCCGGCAAGCTGTCGGCGCTGGGGCTGAGCCTGGAAGACATACGCGGCGTCATCGCGACGACCACGGTGAACCAGCCCAAGGGCACCATCGACGGGCCGCGCCAGAGTTTCACCACCTATACGAACGACCAGCTGCTGTCGGCGGCGCCCTGGAACGACATGGTGCTGGCCTACCGCAACGGCGCGCCGATCCGGGTGCGCGACGTGGGCGTGGCGGTGGACGGGCCCGAAAACACCAAGCTGGCCGGCTGGGCCTACGCCGGCCCCGCGGCGCCCGCCGACAACACCATCACCAACGGCCGCTCGATCGTGCTGCAGATCAGCAAGCAGCCGGGCGCCAACGTCATCGACACCGTGGACCGCATCCGCGCGGCCTTGCCCAAGCTGGAAGCGTCGATTCCGCCGTCGGTGCACGTGAACACGATCATCGATCGCACCCAGACCATCCGGGCATCGGTGCAGGACGTGGAATTCACGCTGACGCTGACCATCATCCTGGTGGTGCTGGTGATCTTTCTGTTCCTGCGCAACGTGGCGGCCACGCTGATTCCCTGCGTGACGGTGCCGCTGGCGCTGATGGGTACGGCGGCCATCATGTACGTGGTGGGCTTCAGCCTGGACAACCTGTCGCTGATGGCGCTGACGATTGCGGTGGGCTTCGTGGTGGACGATGCCATCGTGATGCTGGAAAACGTGTACCGCCACGTCGAGGCGGGCATGTCGCCGATGGAGGCCGCCTACAAGGGCGCGGGGGAAATCGGCTTCACCATCGTGTCGATCTCGGTGTCGCTGGTGGCGGTGTTCATTCCGCTGCTGCTGATGGGCGGCATCGTGGGGCGGCTGTTCCGCGAGTTCGCGGTGACGGTGACGCTGACCATCGTGGTGTCGGTGCTGGTGTCGCTGACGCTGACGCCGATGCTGTGTTCGCGCTACCTGAAGAACCACCACGGCGATCGCCACGGCCGCCTGTACCTGCTGTTCGAGCGCGGCTTCGATGCGATGCTGCACGGCTACGAGCGCGGCCTGAAGCTGGTGCTGCGGCATCAGTTCGCCACGCTGTGCGTGTTCCTGGCGACCGTGGGCTGCACGGTGGCGCTGTTCCTGGTGATTCCCAAGGGCTTTTTTCCGCAGCAGGACACGGGCTTCATCTTCGGCTTTGCCGAGTCGGCGCAGGATTCATCGTTCTCGTTGATGAACCAGCGCATGATCCAGATGGCCGACGTGATCCGGCAAGACCCCGACATCGCCAGTTTCGGTTTCAACGGCAGCCAGAGCACCTACAACACGGGCAACTTCTACATCGGCCTGAAGCCCAAGGACGAAGGCCGCACGGCGTCCGCCGACGAGGTCATCGCCCGCCTGCGGCCGCAGCTGGCCAAGCTGGAAGGCGTGACGTTGTTCATGCAGGCAGGGCAGGATATCAACGTTGGCGGGCGGTTGTCGCGCACGCAGTACCAGTACACCCTGACCGATTCCAATCTGGACGAGTTGAACGTATGGGCGCCGCGGCTGCTGGCGAAGTTCCGCGAATTGCCGGTGCTGACGGATCTGGCATCCGACCAGCAGAACGCCGCGGCGACCGCGTCCATCACGATCGATCGGGCGCGGGCCTCGTCGTTCGGGATATCGCCGGCGCTGATCGACGCCACCATCTACGACGCCATCGGCCAGCGCCAGGTGGCCCAGTATTTCACCCAGATCAACAGCTACCACGTGGTGCTGGAGGTGACGCCCAAGCTGCAGCAGGACCCGGACCTGTTCTCCAAGCTGTACCTGACCTCGCCTCTGACCGGCCAGCAGGTGCCGCTGTCGACCTTCATCAAGCTGGACACCAACAAGACCGCATACCTGTCGATCAGCCACCAGGGGCAGTTCCCGGCGGTGACGATCTCGTTCAACCTGGCGCCGGGCGCCTCGCTGGGCGATGCGGTGCAGGCGATCCAGCAGGCACAGGCCCAGATGGGCGTGCCGGCCAGCCTGACGGGGGCGTTCCAGGGCACGGCCAAGGCCTTCGGCGATTCGCTGTCGAGCCAGCCGTACCTGATCGCTGCCGCGCTGATCGCCGTGTACATCGTGCTGGGGCTGCTGTATGAAAGCTACATCCACCCGCTGACCATTCTTTCGACCCTGCCGTCGGCCGGGGTGGGGGCGCTGGCGATCCTGATGCTGGGCGGCTACGACTTGAGCGTGATCGCGCTGATCGGCATCATTTTGCTGATCGGCATCGTCAAGAAGAATGGCATCATGATGATCGACTTCGCCCTGACGGCCGAGCGCGAGCACGGCATGGCGCCGGCCGAGGCCATCTACCAGGCGTGCGTGCTGCGGTTCCGGCCGATCATGATGACGACCATGTGCGCGCTGCTGAGCGGCCTGCCGCTGATGCTGAGCCACGGCCAGGGGTCGGAATTGCGCCGGCCGCTGGGCTATGCGATGGTGGGCGGGCTGATCGTGTCGCAGGCGTTGACGCTGTTCACGACGCCGGTGGTGTACCTGTACCTGGATCGGGCGCATTTCTGGTACATGCGCAAGAAGCAGGAGCGGGCCGCGCGCAAGGCCGCCCTGGTGCAGCCTGGGCCGGGAGTTGAGTCAAAATAAGCGCCTGTGCATGTCGATACACCCTAGCGGGGCCGCGATGAAGATCCTGATAGTCGAAGATGAACTGAAGACGGCGGATTACCTGCGCAAAGGCCTGGGCGAACAGGGCTGCGCGGTCGATGTGGCGCACAACGGCATCGACGGCCAGCACCTGGCGCTGGAGCACGACTACGACGTGATCGTGCTGGACGCCATGCTGCCCGGCATGGACGGCTTTGCGGTGCTGCGCTCGCTGCGCAGCGTGCGCCAGACCCCGGTCATCATGCTGACCGCCCGCGACGGCGTCGAAGACCGCATCCGCGGCCTGCACGACGGCGCCGACGATTATCTGGTCAAGCCGTTTTCCTTCCTGGAACTGCTGGCCCGGCTGCAGGCGCTGACCCGCCGCGGCCGCGCCCAGGAACCGGTGCACCTGCGCATCGGCGACCTGCAGATCGACCTGATCAGCCGCAAGGCCTGGCGCGCCGGCACGCGGCTGGACCTGACCGCCAAGGAATTCGCGCTGCTGGCGGTGCTGGCCAGGCGCCAGGGCGAAATCCTGTCCAAGACGGCCATCGCCGAACTGGTCTGGGACATGAACTTCGACAGCAACGTCAACGTGGTCGAGGTGGCCATCAAGCGGCTGCGCGGCAAGGTCGATGCGCCGTTTGATCGCAAGCTGCTGCACACCATCCGCGGCATGGGCTACGTGCTGGAACTGCGCGACGGCGAGTCGCCCGAATGAAATCGTCGCTGAAAACCCGGCTGGTGGCCATGTTCGCGGTGGCGGCGGCGGCGACCTTCGCGTTGACGGGCGTGGCGCTGTACGGCGTGCTGGACCGCCAGCTGGACCGCATCCAGCAGGACGCGCTGCGCACCACGGCGCACGAGGTCAGCTATTCCCTGACCCGCAGCGGCGACCCGGAACGCTGGGGCCGCTTCAAGGCCAAGCTCGATACCCTGACGCCGGCCGACGGCAGCCTGCGGTTCTGGGTGCTGTCCGATGACCCGGCCTATGAATACGGCAAGGGGCTGGCCGACATCGACCGGCTGGAACGCCGCGCCGATGGCTTTGGCAGCATCACGCTGCCCGATCGCGAAAATGCGCTGTTGACCATCACCGTCACGGTCGAACCGTTTCAGCAGCGGCCGCGGGTGCGCCTGATCGTCGGCATGGATTCGGCGCCGTATGCGCACACGCTGCGGTATTTCCTGTGGGCCATGGCGGGGCTGTCGCTGACCGCTATCTTGCTTGTGGGCCTGTTGGGGTTCTGGGTGGCCCGGCTGGGCCTGCGGCCGCTGAACCGGCTGTCGGCCGAGGCCCGGGCGCTGCGCCCCAGCGCCTTGTCGCAGCGCTTGAGCATGGCCGCGTTGCCGGTCGAGCTGGAAGACCTGGCGACGTCTTTCAATGGCGCGCTGGCGCGGCTGGAAGGCGCCTACAACCAGCTCGAGGCTTTCAATGCGGACGTGGCGCACGAACTGCGCACGCCGCTGACCAACCTGATCGGCCAGACGCAGGTGGCGCTGTCGCGGCCGCGCAGTTCCGGCGACTTGCAAGAGGTGCTGCAGTCCAACCTGGAAGAACTTGACCGCCTGCGCGCCATGATCAACGACATGCTGTTCCTGGCCCGGGCCGACCAGGGCGAGGCCGCCACGGGCCGCATCCACGCGGTGCTGGCCGACGAGGTCGCCAAGACCGTCGAGTTCTTCGAGTTCCTGCTGGACGAGGCGGGCATGCGCGTGCGCATTCAGGGCGAGCGGGACGCGGTGGCACTGATCGACACGGCGCTGTTCCGGCGCGCGGTGACCAACCTGCTGCAGAACGCGATCCAGTATTCGTCGGCTGGCGCCGAGATCACGGTGGACGTCACGCGGCAGGGCGGCATGCTGGAGATCGCGGTCAGCAACCCCGGACCGCCGATTGCGCCCGAACACCTGCCGCACCTGTTCCAGCGCTTTTACCGGGTGGACGCCGCGCGTCGCGGCGACGGGGTCGAACACAGCCATGGCCTGGGCCTGGCCATCGTCAAGGCGGTGGCGGCGATGCACGGCGGCACGGTGTCGGCGGCCAGCGCCGCGGGGGTGACGCGGGTGGCATTCAGCGTCGAGGCCGAGCCCACGCCCTGAAGCGCGCAGGGGGCGCTGCCCGGTTGGGGGCGCCTGTGCCGGAACCCCAGGCTGGGGCCGGCCTCGCCTTCATGGCGCAAACAGCGCGGCCAGATTCAATTGACGGATCAGTTCGCCGGTGGCCGCCGCCAGCCGGGTGGCGGGGCGATGGCGGGCGCTGGCCAGCACCAGGTTGTTGGTGATGGGCGGCGACTCGATGCCGCTGAGCGACAGCGCGTGTTCGGCTGCCGGCCCGCGTGCCGCCGAGCGCGGCAGGATGGCGTAGGCGTCGCCCTGGGCGGCCAGTTCCACGATGGTCTGCACGGCGTCCACCTCGGCCGCCACTTGCAAGCGCACGCCCTGGGCGCGGCAGACGCTTTCGACCAGGGTGCGGATGGCGTTGGGCAGGCTGGGCAGCACCAGCGGGTACGCGCCCAGCCCGGCTACGGCGATACGGTCGGGCAGGGGCGGCTGGTGGTTGGCCGCCGCCACCAGCACCAGGTTTTCGCGAAACAGCGATTCATAGGCCAGTTGCGGCGATGGCGCCGGGTCGTACAGCAGCGCCAGGTCGACCCGGCCGGCCAGCAGCCATTCGCGCATCTGCGCGCTCAGGCCTTCGGCCACCGCGATGGATGCGTCGGGAAAGCGGCGGCGAAACGCCTGCACCAGGGGCGGGGTCAGCACGCGGGCAATGCGCGGGGGCAGGCCGACCACCACTTTGCCGGTGGGCGTTTCGCGCAGGGTCTGCAGGTCTTGCTTGGCGCGGTCGGCCAGGGCCAGCAGGGCGCGGGCGTGGTCCAGAAAGCGCAGCCCGGCCTCGGTGGGTTCGGCGCCGCGGCCATTGCGATACAGCAGGTGCTGGCCCAGTTCCAGTTCCAGTAGCCGCACCTGGCGGCTGAGGGTGGGCTGGGCGACGTCCAGCATTTCGGCCGCGCGCGAAAAGCTGCGCCGTTCGGCCACGCGCACGAAGTACTCGATCTGCTTGAGATCCATGGGGTGGGCTTTGATATTTATATTTTCTATATCTGAAATCAAAGATATAGCATTGTTAGCCAGCCCGCAATCCGGGAGGATGGCGTTTTTCCCGCAGGAACCCGCCGTGCCCGATTGCCGTCCTCCGCTTGCGTCACCTTCCCGTCCCCGCCATGCGTTGCCGGCCGGGGCTTGCGACACGCACTGCCACGTGTTCGGCCCGGCCGACGTGTTCCCCTATGCCGAGGGGCGGTCGTACACGCCGCCCGATGCGCCCTACGCCAGGATGGCGGCGCTGCACGCGCACCTGGGGGTGCAGCGCGCGGTGGTGGTGCAGGCCAACTGCCACGGCAGTGACCACGCCGCCTTGCTGGACGCGCTGGCGCAAAGCCAGGGGCGCTACCGTGGCGTGGCGCTGCTGGGGGCGGATGCCACCGCGGCCAGCGTGCGCCAATTGCACGAGGGCGGGGTGCGCGGGGCGCGCTTCAATTTCGTGCCACACCTGGGCGGCGCGCCCGATCCGGCCGTGTTCGATCACGTCATCGGCCTGATCGCCCCGCTGGGCTGGCATGTGTGCCTGCACCTGGACGGCGCCATGCTGCCCGAGCTGCTGCCGCGCCTGCGTGCGTTGCCGGTGCCGTTCGTGGTGGATCACATGGGCCGCGTCAAGGCATCCGATGGCGTCGATGCGCCGGCCTTTCGCGCGCTGCTGGACCTGGCCGCCGAACCCCGTGCCTGGGTCAAGGTGTCGGGCATCGACCGCATCGCTTCGGGCCGCCGGCCTTTTTCCGAAGGCATTCCTTTTGTGCGGGCCCTGGTGGACGCGCTGCCCGAGCGCACGCTGTGGGGCACCGACTGGCCGCATCCGAACGTGGCGGGCGACATGCCCGACGACGGTGAACTGGCCGACGCTTTTTTTCTGGCCTGCCCGGACGCGCCATCGCGCCAGCAGGTCCTGGTGGACAACCCGGCGCGCCTGTACGGATTTCCGTAGCGCGCTCAACGCCTGATCGCAGGCAACAACAAGACACGACAATCCCGAGGAGACACTCATGTTCAAGAAACTCGTATTCGCAGGCCTCATGGGCCTGGCCAGCCTGAGCCCGGCGCACGCCGATGGCCCGGTGCGCCTGATCATCGCCTTCCCGCCCGGCGGCCCCGTCGACCTGGTGGGCCGGGTGTTGGCCGAA
This sequence comes from Achromobacter sp. FW305-C-28, assembly GCF_058783235.1. Lineage (NCBI taxonomy): Bacteria > Pseudomonadati > Pseudomonadota > Betaproteobacteria > Burkholderiales > Alcaligenaceae > Achromobacter > Achromobacter sp. FW305-C-28. The sequence goes on from NZ_JBYSYL010000001.1 coordinate 987,194, forward strand.
CAGTTGGGCAAAGAGCTCAAGCAGCAGGTCATCGTCGAAAACAAGGCCGGCGCCAATGGCAATATCGCCGCCGCCTACGTGGCCAAGGCGCCCGGCGATGGGTCGGTGCTGTTCCTGACCAGCGTCGGCGCGGTGGCCATCAGCCCGGCGCTGTACAAGGACCTGCCGTATGACCCGGTGCGCGATTTCGCGCCCGTGTCGCGCGTGGTCAACAACGCCACCGTGTTCGTCGTGAATCCGGCCAACCCGGCCACCGACGCCGCCGATTTCGTCAAGCGCTCGCAGGCCGACAAGCAGTCCGTGGCCGTCGGTTCGTCGGGCATCGGCAGCATTCCGCACCTGACGCTGGAAATGTTCGCCGACGCCAGCCACGCCAACGTGCTGCACGTGCCGTACAAGGGCGCCGCGCCGGTCATCAACGACGTCATGGGCAACCAGGTGTCGGGTTTCTTCGGTGACGTGCCGGGCCTGATCGGCCACATCCAGGGCGGCAAGCTCAAGCCGCTGGGCATTGCCGCGCCCACGCGCCACCCGCTGCTGCCCGATGTGAAGACGCTGGCCGAGCAGGGCATCACCGGGGTCGAGTCCAACAACTGGTACGGCATCGTGGCGCCCGCTACCACGCCGGCCGCCACGGTGGACAAGCTGAACCAGGCGCTGCGCGCCACGCTGGACAACGCCGCCGTGCGCGCCAAGCTGGAGAAATTCGGCGCCCAGGCCGCGCCCAGCACGCCGCAGGAACTGGCCGCGCTGATCGCCGCCGACCGCGAGAAGTGGACCGCGCTGATCCAGCGCAAGAACATTCGCCCGGAGTAAGCCATGGACGCCTGCCGAGTCACCCCGGTGGCGCCGGGCACCCGCCCGGCCCTGGCCGACATCGAATCGCGCATCGCGGCCGCGCGTGGCCGCATCTCGCCCCTGTACCAGGTGCTGCTGAACAGTCCCGCCGTGGTGCAGGGCTGGGAAGCGATGCTGACCGCCATCCGCCTGAACACGTCGCTGTCGCCGCGGGTGCGCGAGCTGATCATCCTGCGCGTGGCAACCCTGAACAACGCGCCCTATGAGTTCGATGCCCACGTGCCGCATGCGCTGGCGGCGGGCATGCCGGTTGCCGTGGTGGAGCAGTTGCGCGCAGGCCCGGCGGTGGCGGCCGTGACGGGCTTGGAAGCGGGTGAAGCCGACGTCCTGGCCCTGACCGACGCGATGACGCGCGACATCGAGGTGCCGGACGCGCTGTTCGCGCCGCTGCGCGCGCGGTACAACGACCAGGAACTGGTCGAACTGACCGCCACGGTCGCGGCCTACAACATGGTGTCGCGCTTCCTGGTGGCATTGCGCGTCGGACACTGAAAGGAGCAGGGCATGGACAAGACGGTATTGCTGGTGTCTTTGGGCGAGCGCTTCGACGCCGCGCGTGCGGCCGATATGGCCGCGCGGCTGACGGACGGCCTGGCCGGCCTGCGGGTGCGGGCGTTCGCGGCCATCGAAGAAGACGACACCTATGTGTATGTGGACGGCGACTCGAACGGCCTGCCGGAAGTCCAGGCCCGTCTGGCCGAGCTGTTTCCGGGCGCCCAGGCGCGCGTGCTGCACCTGACGCTGGACCTGGCCGGCGCGTCGGCGGGGGCGGATGCTCCCTGGCACTACATCGTCGAAACCGATGTGCTGCCCGAGGCCGAAGCCGACCTGAATGCCTGGTACGACCAGGAGCACCTGCCGGGCCTGGCCTCGGTGCCGGGCACGGTGCGCGCGCAACGCTTCGAATGCCGTGATGAGGGCCCGCGCTACCTGGCCTGCTACGACCTGCAGACCCGCGAAACCTTCGGCAGTCCGCCCTGGTTGGCGGTTCGCGCTACCGACTGGAGCAGCCGGGTGCGCCCGTCGTTCCGCAACACGCGGCGCACCATGTTCCAGAAGATTCTTTAAGCCAGAAGAACGGGGAGACAACGATGAAAAAGCAGTGGGCAAGCTGGGTGCTGTGGGGCGCAGCCCTGGGCAGCATGGGGATGGCGGCGCACGCCGCACCGGTAGCCGCTGACGCACCGGCGGGCGCCGTGCAGCGCGTCACGGTGCTGCCGGGCAACGGCGCCAGCATCGAAGTCCTGGTGCAGGGCCAGGGGCCGGCGCTGGTCTTGCTGCCGTCGCGCGGGCGCGGCGCCGAAGACTTCGACGATCTGGCGGCGCGTCTGGCGCGGGCCGGCTATCGCGTCCTGCGGCCCGAGCCGCGCGGCATCGGCGCCAGTACCGGGCCGATGACCGGCATCACGCTGCACGACCTGGGCAACGACATGGCCGCCGTCATTCGCAACGTGGCCAGGCAGCCCGCCGTGATGGTCGGCCATGCTTTCGGCAACTGGGTGGCGCGCACCACCGGCGTGGATCACCCTGAGCTGGTGCGCGGCGTGGTCATCGTGGCGGCCGCGGCCAAGCAGTATCCTGCGGGCCTGAGCGAACACGTGGACCGCAGCGCCGACCTGTCGCTGCCCGACGCCGAACGCCTGAAGTCCATCCAGTACGCGTTCTTTGCACCGGGCCACGATGCCCGCGTGTGGCTGAACGGCTGGTACCCCGAGGTCAGTGAAAGCCAGCGGCTGGCCGGGAAAGCCACGCGCCAGTCCGACTGGTGGTCGGGCGGCAACAAGCCGCTGCTCGACCTGCAGGCCGGCGCCGACCTGTTCAAGCCGGAATCGACCCGCAACGAGATCCGCGACGAATTCGGCGACCGCGTGTCGGTCGTGGTGATTCCCGGCGCCGGCCACGCGCTGGTGCCCGAGGAGCCGCAGGCCGTGGCCGACGCGATCGTGCGCTGGGAAAAGCGCCTGCAGCCTTGAGGGGCGGGGGGCCTGTTGACCCCATCACGGGCCATGGCCTGGCCAGGACGAAAAAAAAGCAGCCCGACGGGCTGCTTTTTTTGTGGGCGCGACGCTTACTTGATCTGGCCCAGCAGCAGGAATTCCATCAGCGCCTTCTGCACGTGCAGGCGGTTTTCGGCTTCGTCCCAGACCACGCTTTGCGGGCCGTCGATGACTTCGCCGGTGACTTCCTCGCCGCGGTGAGCGGGCAGGCAGTGCATGAAGACGGCTTCGGGGTCGGCGGCAGCCATCATTTCGGCATCGACGCACCAGTCGGCGAACGCGGCGCGGCGTTCTTCGTTTTCGGCTTCATAGCCCATGCTGGTCCAGACGTCGGTCGTGACCAGGTGCGCGCCCTGGCAGGCCTGCATCGGGTCCTTGAACTGGCGCAGCACCTTGTCGGACGGGTTGCCGATGCGGGCGGCTTCAAGTTCGTAGCCGGCCGGCGTGGACACGTGCAGCGTGAAGCCCAGCATTTCGGCCGCGTGCAGCCAGGTGTAGGCCATGTTGTTGGCATCGCCCACCCAGGCGACCGTCTTGCCGGCGATGGGGCCGCGGTGCTCGATGTAGGTGAAGATGTCGGCCAGGATCTGGCAGGGGTGGAATTCGTTGGTCAGGCCGTTGATGACCGGCACGCGCGAATGCGACGCAAAGCGCTCGATGCGGGTCTGCTCGAACGTGCGGATCATGACGATGTCGACCATGCGCGAAATGACGCGTGCGGTGTCTTCGATAGGCTCGGAGCGGCCCAGCTGGGAATCGTTGGAGGTCAGGTTGATGACCGAACCGCCCATTTGGTACATGCCGGCCTCGAACGACACGCGGGTGCGCGTGCTGGCCTTTTCGAACACCATCGCCAGCGTGCGGTCGTGCAGCGGCATGTGGGGTTCATAGCGTTTGAATTTTTCCTTGATCAGGCGCGCGCGGTCCAGCACGTAGGCGATCTCGGCGGACGAGAAGTCCTTGAACTGCAGAAAGTGCCGCAACGGGCCGTTTTGAGTCGTGGGAGGAGTCATGGTGATGTCGCTAGTCTGGGGGCCCGGTCGGGCTCGTGGCCCGGGCGGGGGGTTGATTATGGATGTTCGGCCAGAAACTGTCGAATCAGGGGGACCAGGGTCTGCACGATCTGGTCGGCCTCCTGGCGCGACAGGATCAGCGGGGGCAACAGGCGCACCACGCGTTCGCGGGTGACATTGATGAGCAGGCCGGCTTCCAGGGCGCGGGCGGCCAGTATGCCGCAGGGGCGGGCCAGCTCGATGCCCAGCATCAGGCCGCGGCCGCGCACCTCGGTCACGCCTGGCGTGCCGGCCAGTTCGGCGGCAAGCCGGTCTTTGAGGTGGCTGCCGACCTGGTGGGCGTTATCCAGCAGGTGTTCGGATTCCAGGGCGTCCAGCACGGCCAGCCCGGCCGCGCAGACCAGCGGGCCGCCGCCGAACGTGGTGCCGTGGCTGCCCGGGGTGAACACGCCCGCGGCCGGGCCGGCGGCCAGCATCGCGCCGATGGGCACGCCGCCCGCCAGGCCTTTGGCCAGGGTCATGACGTCGGGCACGATGTCGGCCCACTGGTGGGCGAACCACTTGCCGGTACGGCCGATACCGGACTGGACCTCGTCGATCATCAGCAGCCAGCCGCGCTCGGTGCACAGGCGCCGCACGTCCTGCAGGAAGGCGATGTCGGACGGGCGGATACCGCCTTCGCCCTGCAACGCCTCGAGCAGCACGGCGGCCACCCGGGGTTCGGCGTCACCGGCGGCGCGGATGGCGTCGGCGTTGTTGTAGGGCACCTGGATGAAGCCGGAAGGCAGGGGCTCGAAGCCCTTGCGCGCTTTTTCGCTGCCGGTGGCCGCCAGCGTGGCCAGGGTGCGCCCGTGCCAGGACGAATCCATGGTGATGATGTGCGCATGGCGGTTGCCGCGCTGGTAGGCGTAATAGCGCGCCAGCTTGATGGCGGCCTCGTTGGCTTCCGAGCCGCTGTTGTTGAAGGCCACTTCGCGCATGCCGGACAGCGCGGTCAGGCGGGCGGCCAGCGCGGTCTGCTGGGGCACTTCGTAGATGTTCGAGGTATGGATGACGCGGGCGGCCTGCTCGCTGATGGCGGCCACCAGGCGGGGATGGGCATGGCCCAGACAGGAAACGCCGATGCCGGCGAGCGCGTCGAGATACTTGCGGCCCTGGGCATCCCAGAGCCAGACGCCCTGGCCGTGCGTGAACGATACCGGCAGCCGGGCGTAGATATTGGCCAGAGGCGAGGTCATCGGGGGTCCTCCTGGGCTTTTTCCCTGGGCGGTTGGCCTTTCGGGACAGGGCAAAGGATCAATCATATACAATTCGCGGCGCGGGGCGCATGTTTGATCACGCCGAAGATCCGGCCCAGTGAAGGGCGTCCCGTAGTGAAGAATCCATGGCAACTCGCGTCAGACAATTCGTAATTCATGGCGTTACCGAAAGCGGTAGCCGCTTTCGCCCCAGCGATTGGGCGGAACGGCTCGCCGGCGTAATGGCACAGTTCCGGCCTGCCGGCTGTGCTGGTAACCACCTCACCTATTCGCCCTACGTGCTGCCCGTCGTCATCGACGGCGTGCGCGGCATCGTGGTCGATCTGCGCCTGCGCGACCTTGAGCCGCTGGCGTACAAGTTCGTGGTGGATTTCGCCCGCGACAACAACCTCAAGACGGAAGAGCGCGAAATCTAGCGCCTGAAAACCCAAAAGCGCCCGGACCGGGCGCTTTTCTCATTCAGGTGTCCCCCATACGCCCCTTGGCCAGCCAGGGGCGGGCTCCCCCCTACGTGCCGTATCGGTCCAGGATCTTGCGGATATCGCGCACCCCCGCGCCGTCCGGGCTGAGCAGCGCGCGGGCAGTGACGGATTCCAGGTGGTGTTCCAGCAGGTGCAGCACGTGCTTTTCATCGCGCGCCCGCAGACTGGCGACGATTTCCCGGTGCTCGCTGACCGCGCATTCGCTCGAATGCGGCCGGCCGTAAAGCGCCAGGATCAATGAGCAGCGCGACACGATTTCATTGACGTAGCGGGCATATACCGCGTTGCCCGACAGCTCGGCCATCAGGATATGGAATTCGCCGGACAGGCGGATCGATTCGTTGACGCTGTTGCGCGAGCGCGCGGCCTCTTCCTGGGCCACATGCTGTTCCAGGCGGGCCAGCCCGGCATCGGTGACATGCTGCACCAGCCGGCGGGCCACGTCGCGTTCCAGGCAGCGGCGGGCTTCGAAGATGTCGTGCGCTTCTTCCAGGCTGGGGCGGGCCACCGCCGCGCCGCGATTGGGGCGCAGGTCGACCAGGCCTTCGCTGAACAGGCGGGTCAGGACGCCGCGCACGATGGTGCGGCTGACGCCGAAGCGTTCGCCGATGACGTCCTCGGGCAGCTTGTCGCCGGGCAGCAGCGCCTGTTCGATGATCGCCTGCCGCAAGTTTTTGTATACGATTTCCGTGCGGTTCACGTCTTTCCGGGCAGGGTCGGCTGCCGGCGGCATGGGGGACGTCATCGTGGTGGGTTCTCCGTGGCGTGCGCGTTTCAAGGCGGCTCAAACCGGGCGGCAAGCCGCGCCGACGCGTACTTTCTAAGTGTGAAACAGCATACTACATCGGGCGGTAAGGGTTACCGATAGCTTGAAGCATCGGACCAATGGCGTACATTGTCGGCATAAATCGTATACAAACATTTATACAAAATCAGCAGGATGCCAGGCTGTGAGTGGGGTGTTTCGTATACAAAACGACCAGGGGTTTGATTCATGTCCGCAGCGCCCGCCATCGAGCTTTCCGCCAGCCTTGCCACCACGCCGTGCCGCCTGTTGGTGGTCAATGGCAATACCACCGATGACCTCACCACCCGCCTGGCCGAGCAGGCCCGCGCCTTTTTCGGCGGTGCGGCCCAGGTCCATGCGGTGACGGTGCCGTTCGGGCCGGCTTACATTGCCAGCCGCGCCCAGGCCGCCGTGGCCGCGCACGCCGTGCTGGAAACCGTCGAGCGCGAAGCCGCCCTGGCCGAGGCGGCCGGCACGCCGTTTGACGCCTGCCTGCTGGCCTGTTTCGGCGAGCCGGGCATCGGCGCGGTGCGTGAACGGCTGCGCGTGCCCGTGGCCGGCATGGCGGAAGCCGCCATCATGACCGCGATGCAGCGTGGCGACCGCTACGCCATCGTCACCGTCGGCCGCCTGTGGCCCGGCATGCTGCGCGAGCAGATTCGCCAACTGGGCGTGGAATCCCGCTGCGCGGGGGTGCTGGCCCTGCCGGGCAACGCGCTGGACTACGTGACGCGCTCGCCCGACACCATTGCCGCCGTCAGCCAGGCGCTGGACGACGCCGCCGCCCTGGGCGCCGACGTGGTCATCGTGGCCGGCGCCGCGCTGGCCGGCTTTCTGCCCAGCCTGCCGCGCCTGCCTGCTGTTCCCGTCATCGATTCCTACCGCGCCGCCCTGGCGCAGGTGATGGCGTTGGCCACGCTGGACCGTGCCCAGCGCCTGGCCGTCGGCGGCTGAATCCGCCGCCGCGGCCATGCATCCGCAAGCCTAGAAGTCCCCCAGAAGATCCCATACCCAATACGCAAGGGAGAATTTCCGCCATGAAGACGCTGCTGAAGTGGACCGCCGGGGCCGTGATCGCGCTATCGGCCATCACGGGTGCATCCGCCGCCAACACCTTGAAGTGGGGCGCCGCCCGCGACCTGGATTCGCTGGATCCGTATTCCTACGGCAGCACCTTCAACCTGGCCTTCCTGAACCACGTCTACGAGGCGTTGATCCGCTACGACGACAAGTTCAACATCACGCCCGCGCTGGCCGAATCCTGGGAAACGCCGTCGCCCACCGTGCTGCGCTTTCACCTGCGCCATGGCGTGAAGTTCCATAACGGCGCGCCGTTCTCGGCCGACGACGTGGTGGCCTCGATGACCCGGGTGTCGGATGACGCCTCGCCGCTCAAGGGCAACCTGCCGGCCTTCAAGGCGGTGCGCAAGGTCGACGACTACACGGTCGACATCGAAATGACGCATCCGTACCCGCTGATGCTCAACGACCTGACCAATATCTTCATCTTCAACCGCCAGTGGCTGGTCGACAACAACAGCCTCAAGCCCACCGACGCGGCCAAGAAGATCGAAGGCTACGCCACCCATAACGCCAATGGCACCGGCCCGTTCAAGGTCGAGTCGTACCGGCCCGACACCCGCACCGTGCTGGTGGTGAACCCGGCCTGGTGGGACAAGCCGCGCCACAACCTGGACCGCATCGAATTCACGCCGATCGCCTCGGCCCCCACCCGGGTGGCGGCGCTGCTGTCGGGCGACATCAACTTCACCGAGAACGCGCCGCTGCAAGACCTGGACCGCCTGCGCGCCGCGCCCAACGTCAAGGTGCTGGCCGCGACCGAGCTGCGCACCCTGTATTTCGGCTTCAACCTGGGCGACAAGCTGGTGGGGTCCAACATCACCGACAAGAACCCGCTGAAAGACCTGCGGGTGCGCCAGGCGCTGTACATGGCGCTGTCGCCCGACCTGCTGCAAAAGCGGGTGATGCGCGGACTGTCGCGCACCACCGGCGCGCTGGTGGCGCCGTCGATCCCGGGCTATGAGGCCAGGCAGGAAGAACGCCTGCCGTTCGATGCCGCCCGAGCCAAGAAGCTCTTGGCCGACGCCGGCTACCCCGACGGCTTCTCGCTGTCGCTGCTGTGTTCGAACGACATGTTCGTCAACGAAGAAGAGCTGTGCCAGGCCGCTGCCTCGATGTGGGCGCGAATCGGCGTGAAGGCCTCGCTGGCCAGCGGCCCGCGGTCGCTGCAGAACCCCAAGCGCTCGCGCGGCGAGTTCGATATCACCATCCACGGCTGGGCCAACGAACCGCAGATCGACGCGCTGTCGCTCTTGCTGCAGGTGATCCACAGCCGCACCGGTCCCAATGGCGTCTTCAACTGGGGGCAGTGGGGCGATGCCGCGCTGGACGCGCGCATCGACGCCGCGGCCGCCGAAATGGACCGGCCCAAGCGCGTGCAGATGATGGCCGACATCCTGCAGACACTGCACGACGACGTGCGTTTCCTGCCGCTGCATCAGCAACCCATGGCCTGGGCCGTGGGCGCCAATGTGGGCGACGTGCTGCAGATGCCCGACAACAAGGCGCGCCTGTGGACCGTGCACATGAAGTGATGGCCGGCTGGCCGCCGCGGCGGCCAGCCTCGCGAGACTGAATCCGGGGGCGTCCATGCGGGCGCTCGCAACCAGGGCTGACAGGGGGCGCACATGCTGGCGTTCATAGTGAGGCGGGTCTTCAATGCGGTCGGCGTGATGCTGGCGGTGGCGTTGATGGCGTTCGTGATTTTCCGTTTCGTCGGCGATCCCGTCGACATGATGCTCAACGAGCAGGCGTCGCAGACCCAGCGCGACGAACTGCGCGAACGCCTGGGACTGAATGCCTCGGTGGGCATGCAGTTCGTGCACTTCGTGGCCAACGCCGCGCGCGGCGAGTTCGGCATTTCGTACCGCAACCAGCAGGACGTGTTCGCGCTGGTGGCCGAGCGCTTTCCGGCCACCTTCGAATTGGTCATGATGGCAACCCTGCTGTCGCTGCTGGTGGGGGTGCCGCTGGGCGTGTTGACGGCCATCTACCGCAAGTCGCGGGTGGCGCAGGCGCTGCAGTTCGTGTCCATCCTGGGCATTTCGCTGCCCAGCTTCGTGGTGGGCATCATGCTGATCCTGCTGTTCTCGGTGCAGCTGGGCTGGCTGCCGGGCTTTGGCCGTGGCGACACGGTGCGCATCGGCGGCTGGACCACGGGCCTGTTGACGCCGTCGGGCCGCGCCGCGCTGGTGCTGCCGTCCATCACGCTGGCGCTGTTCCAGATCACGCTCATCATGCGGCTGGTGCGGGCCGAGATGCTGGAAACGCTGCGCACCGAATTCATCAAGTTCGCCCGCGCCCGCGGCCTGCCCGACCGGGTGGTGCATTTCCGGCTGGCACTGCGCAACTGCCTGATGCCCGTCATTACCGTCACCGGCATGCAGATCGGCAACCTGATCGCGTTCGCGCTCATCACCGAGACCGTGTTCCAGTGGCCCGGCATGGGGCTGCTGTTCATCCAATCGGTCATGTTCGTGGACATTCCCGTCATGGCCGCCTACCTGGTGATCGTGTCCTTCATCTTCGTGGCCTTGAACACGCTGGTGGACATGATGTACGGCGTGGTCGATCCGCGCCTGCGCAGCCAGCACGTCAAAGGAGGCGCCAATGCTCACTAAACCGTTTTCCGGCCAGGGCCGGGGCAGGCTGGCCCGGATGCTGCAAAGCGACCTGTGGTGGAGCCTGCGGCAGGACTACGTGGCGATGGGCGCGGGCCTCGTGCTGCTGGCGGTGGTGCTGCTGGCCGTGTTCGCGCCGCTGATCGCGCCGCAGAATCCCTACGACCTGGCGCAACTGGACCTGCTCAACGCTGAACTGCCGCCGCGCTGGGTGGCGGGGGGCGAGGCCCAGTTCCTGCTCGGCACCGACACCCAGGGGCGTGACGTCTGGTCCGCCATTCTGTACGGCTCGCGCATGTCGCTGGTGATCGGGCTGGCCACCGTGGTGCTGTCGCTGGCGATCGGCCTGCTGGTGGGCCTGGCGGCCGGGTATTTCGGCGGCTGGGTCGACAACGCGCTGATGCGCCTGGGCGATACGCTGCTCAGCATTCCCACCATTCTGGTCGCCATCCTGGTCACCGCCGTATTCCGGCAACTGCTGCCGCCCGGCATGCGAGAAACGCTGTCGTCGGTGATTCTGATCCTGGCGATCTCAATGACCAACTGGGTGCAGTACGCCCGCACCGTGCGCGCCTCGGCGCTGGTCGAACGCGGCAAGGAATACGTGCAGGCCGCGCGGCTGATCCGCGTCAGTTCGCTGCGCATCATGCTGACGCACATCCTGCCCAACACGCTGACGCCGGTCATGGTGACCGCCACGCTGAACCTGGGCCTGGCGATCCTGATCGAGGCGACCCTGAGCTTCCTGGGCGTGGGCATGCCGCCCACCGAGCCGTCGCTGGGCACCCTGATCCGGCTGGGCAATCAGTTCCTGTTTTCGGGCCAATGGTGGGTGGTGGTGTTTCCCGCCCTGTACCTGAGCCTGATCGTGCTGGTCGTGAACCTGCTGGGCGACTGGCTGCGCGACGCCCTGAATCCCCGCCTGCGCTGAGCGCGGCACTGTACGGAGACCAATGTAGAACCATGGACAACGCAACCCTATATACCCATGTCCGCCCGGCGGGCGGCGAAATCGCCTCGGTGCTGGTGCGCGACGGGCGCTTCGTGGCCTTCGACGGCCCGGTGCCCGACAGCGTGCCGCGGGTATACGGCGGCGGCGCCATCATGCTGCCCGGCCTGATCGATGCGCATGCCCACCTGGACAAGACGATGTACGGCATGCCCTGGTACCGCAACGAGGTGGGGCCGCGCCTGATCGACAAGATCGACAACGAACGGCTGGAAAAGCGCCGCCTGGGCATCGACCCGTATCGGCAGTCGGCGCGCCAACTGGTGATGTCGGTGGCCGACGGCACCAGCCACATCCGCAGCCACGTCGACGTGGACACCGATATTGGCGTGGCCGCCATCGAAGGCGTGATGCGCGCCCGCGACCAGTACCGCGACCAGATCGACGTGCAGATCGTGGCGTTTCCGCAAAGCGGCCTGCTGATCCGCCCGGGCACGCTGGAATTGATGGACCAGGCGCTGCGCATGGGGGCGGACGTCGTCGGCGGGCTGGACCCGGCCGGCATGGACCGGGACCCCAAGGGTCACCTGGACGCGATCTTTGCCCTGGCCGACAAGCACGGCAAGCCCATCGACATCCACCTGCACGAAGCGGGCGAGCTGGGCGCGTTCTCGATGCAGATGACCATCGACCGCGTGCTGGCGCTGGGCATGCAGGGCAAGGTGACGCTATCGCATTCGTTCTGCCTGGGCATGCCCGATGCGCAGGCGGTGCAGGGCCTGGTCGACGGCCTGCTGGAAGCCGGCGTGCACATCATGACCACCGGCTCGGCCTCGCGGCCGGTGCCGAACGTGGCGCGGCTGCACGCGGCCGGCGTGGTCGTCTGTACCGGCAACGACGGCATGCGCGACACCTGGGGCCCCTACGGCAAACCCGACATGCTGGAACGCACCATGCTGGTGGGCCTGCGCAACAATTTCCGCCGCGACGACGAACTGGCGCTGGCCTTGCACGTAGCTACCTACGGCAACGCCCGCGTCATGGACCTGGCGGACTACGGCCTGGCGCCGGGTTGCCACGCCGACTTCGTGCTGGTCGACGCCGAAACGGTGGCCGAGGCCATCGTCTCGCGCCCGGTACGCAAGCTGGTGGTCAAGCGCGGCCAGGTGGTGGCGCGCGACGGCCGTGCGTTGGTAGAGGCGCCCTGATGGCCGCCCGCGACGACGCCACGCTGCTGACCGCCCGCTGGGTGGTGGGCCACGAAAACGGCCGCCACTGCCTGTACGAGAACGGCGAAGTCGTATTCCAGGGCGACCGCATCGTCTACGTGGGCCACCGCTATCCCGGCGTGGTGGCGCGCCGCTACGACTATGGCCGGGCGCTGATCGGGCCGGGCTTCGTGGACCTGGACGCGCTGTCGGACCTGGACACCACCATCCTGGGTTTCGACAATTCGCCGGCCTGGCGCCGCGGCCGCATCTGGCCAGAGACCTACATGAAGCGCGGGCCGTACGAGATGTACACCCCCGACGAACTGGCGTTCCAGAAGCGCTACGCTTTTGCCCAGCTGATTCGCAACGGCATCACCACGGCGCTGCCGATCGCGTCGCTGTTCTACCGGGTGTGGGGCGAGACCCGCGACGAATTCCTGTCGGCGGCCCAGGCGGCCGGCGACCTGGGCCTGCGCGTCTACCTGGGCCCGGCCTACCGCAGCGGCCATACCTACGTGGACGGGCAGGGCGCCATTCGCTGCCACTACGACGAGGCGCGCGGCATGGCCGGCCTGGCGCAGGCCGTGGCCTTCTGCGACGAGGTCGAAGGCCTGCATGGTGGCCGGGTGCGCGCCATGCTGTCGCCCGACCGCATCGAAACCTGTACGCCCGAACTGCTGCGCGCTTCGGCGGCCGCCGCGCGCGAGCGCGATATCCCGATTCGCCTGCATTGCTGCCAGTCGCGGCTGGAATACGACCTGGTGCTGGAACAGCACGGCATGAGCCCGCCCGAATGGCTGCAAAGTCTGGGTTTCCTGTCCGAGCGGGCGCTGCTGCCGCACGGCACCTATGTGTCCGGCTCGCGCCACATCGACCGGCCGGGGCGCGACTTGGACATCATCCGCGACGCGGGCGCCGCCATCGTGCATTGCCCGCTGGTCTCGGCGCGCCATGGCGCCACGCTGGAATCCTTCGCCCGCTACCGCAAGCTGGGCGTGAAGATCGGCATGGGCACCGATACCTGGCCGCCGGACATGGTGCTGAACATGCAGGTGGGAATGATGCTGTGCCGGGTCACCGACCAGTCCACCGAGGCGGTGCGCTCGGAAGACTATTACGACGCCGCCACGGTCGGCGGCGCCGATGCGCTGGGCCGGCCTGACCTGGGCCGCCTGGCGGCGGGCGCCAAGGCCGATATCGTGGTGTTCGATTTTTCCCACGACCACAATGGCCAGCTGATCGACCCGATCCAGACGCTGATGGTGGGCGGCAGCGGCCGCGACGTGTCGCAGGTCGTCATCGACGGCCGCTTCGTCATGGTCGACGGCCGCATTCCGGGCTTTGACGCGCGCCTGGCGCAAGCCCAGGCCCAGGACCAGTTCGACGGCCTGGTGGCCCGCTATCCCGACCGCACCTGGGGCCACCCCGCGGTCGGCGAGATTTTCTCTTCCAGCTATCCGCGGCCCCCAAGGAGCCCGTCATGACGACCGTTCCCAGCCCCGCTGCCCCGACGCTGTCGGTGCGCGGCCTGTCGGTGGAATTTCCCACCCGCCACGGCACCCTGGTCGCCACGCGCGACGTCTCGTTCGACATCGCGCCCGGTGAAATCCTGGGCATGGTGGGCGAATCGGGCGCCGGTAAATCGCTGACCGGCATGGCGGTAATTGGTCTGCTGGAGCCGCCCGGCCGCCTGGGCGGCGGCGAGATCCTCCTGGCCGGCAAACGCATCGACAACCTGCCGCCCAAGGCCCGCCAGCGGTTGCGCGGAAAGGAGATCGGCGCGATCTTCCAGGACCCGCTGACCAGCGTGCACCCGCTATTCACGGTGGGCGACCAGTTGGTCGAAACGATCCGCCACCACGACCGGAGCTCGCCCGCGGCGGCCCGCCAGCGGGCGCTGGAACTGCTGGTGGCAGTGGGCATTCCGGCCGCCGACCGCCGTATCGACCACTACCCGCACCAGTTTTCCGGCGGCATGCGCCAGCGGGTGGTGATCGCGCTGGCGCTGGCGGCGCGGCCGCGGCTGATCATCGCGGACGAGCCGACGACGGCGCTGGACGTGTCGGTACAGGCGCAGATCACGGCGCTGCTGCGCCGCCTGTGCCGCGAGCAGGGCACGTCGGTGCTGCTGGTGACGCACGACATGGGCGTGATCGCGGAAACGGCGGACCGGGTGGCGGTGATGTACGCGGGCCGCATCGTCGAGATCGGCCCGGTGCTCGATGTGCTGCGGCGCCCGGGCCATCCGTACACCCAGGGCCTGATGAATGCCATTCCGGGCCTGCGCCACCGCGCGGCCCGCCTGAACCAGATCGACGGCGCGATGCCGCGGCTGCACGCGATGCCGGACGGCTGCGCGTTCCATCCGCGTTGCGCGATGGCCGGCCCGCGCTGCGGCCAGGCCCGTCCCGCGCTGGCGGCCTCGCCGTCGGGCGCCACGGTCAGCGCCTGCTGGCTGCACCAAGGAGGCGTCGCTCATGCCGCATGACCAGGATTATCTATTGCGGGCCGACGACCTGGCCTGCTGGTTCGATGTGTCGCCGCCCTGGCTGGAACGCACGCTGTCGCGCCAGCCGACGCAGACGCTGAAGGCGGTCGACGGGGTATCGCTGGCGGTGCCGCGCGGCAGCACGCTGAGCATCGTGGGCGAGTCGGGCTGCGGCAAGTCGACGCTGGCCAAGCTGCTGGTAGGCCTGGTGGCGCCCACGCGCGGCACGCTGCGCTACGGCCGCGACCGCAAGGGCGGCACGCTACATCCGCAAATGATTTTCCAGGACCCCTACGCCAGCCTGAACCCGCGCTGGCGGGTGGGCAATATCGTGGCGGAACCGATCATCACGCTGGGCCTGCGCGCCACGCCGGCGGACACGCGCCGCCGGGTGGACGAGCTGCTGGAACTGGTCGGTCTGTCGGCCAGCGACGCCAGCCGCTTTCCGCACGAGTTCTCGGGCGGCCAACGCCAACGCATTTCGATTGCGCGGGCGCTGGCGACCGAAGCCGAATTCCTGGTGTGCGACGAACCCACCTCGGCGCTGGACGTCTCAGTACAGGCACAGATCCTGAACCTGATGGGCGACCTGCAAAAGGAATTCGGCCTGACCTACGTCTTCATCAGCCACAACCTGTCGGTGGTCCGGCACGTGTCGGACCGGGTGGCGGTGATGTACCTGGGCCGCATCGTGGAGCAGGCGGCGGCCGACGACCTGTTCGAATCCCCAAAGCATCCCTATACGAAGATGCTGCTGGACACGATTCCGGATCTGGATGATCCACGGCGGGATCGGGAGCCGATGGGTGGCGAGGTTCCGAATCCGATCATGCCGCCGGCGGGGTGCACGTTTCATACTCGGTGCGGGATGGTGCAGGAGAGGTGCCGGAGTGTGGTGCCTGAGGTGGCTTTGGTTGGGGGGCGGGAGGTGCGGTGTCATTTGGTGGCTGCGGTGGGGTGAGGGGGCATTTCTTTGTGAAAGGCGTTGATGCGGCGAGTTGTTCTTCGTAGGTCGCCCCTCGCGGCGGCGGCATGCGGGGCGGGCGCCCACGATTGCGGTCCGGAGCCTTCGCTCCGGACTGCCCCGTCGTCATCCTCGTCCCAGCCTGCGGCTGCTCCTTCGGATTCCCTCGGGCGCATCGAGGTTGCCCGCCCCGCATGCCGCCGCCGCGAGGGGCTACGCGGGTCTGGGTTCGTCGCGCTGCTAGAACCGTGGTCAGGGAAGGAAATCTACAGGGTCGCCAAGCCGCGGCCGCGCGGGCGGCCACGTTTGGCATTGCGTTTCTGGAAAGTGTTGCGGATGCGCTTCGCGCGGGTGGGGACTGGTTTTCTAGTGGGTCCGCAGTCAGGGGGGAGGGGCGGTGATGGGCGGCGCGTGGTGGCACTGGTTTGCGCATGTTGGCCGTCTCGCGCGCCGCCCATCGGGCGTTGGAGGTTTTTGTTGGATTCCAGCGCATCCGCGCCGTTAGATGCTGAGCGAGATGCGGATTGCTTTGTTACGTCACTGGCGTGGACACCGTAACTACCAAAGTGATCTCCAGCGCCCGATGGGCGGCGCGCGAGACGGTCAGTACGAGCAAGCTGGCCTGCGCCGCGCCGCCCATCACCGCCCCACCCCCTTGATGTGCGCACCACCAGTAAACCAACCTCCATCAGCGCGAAGCGTCATCGGCACACGCTCCGAAAGCGCAATGCCAAACGTGGCCGCCCGCGCGGCCGCGGCTTGGCGACCCTGCAGGTTTCATTCCCCGCACACAGGTCTAGCGGCGCAACAATTCTCGAAAACCGTAGCCCCTCGCGGCGGCGGCATGCGGGGCGGGCAACCTCGATGCGCCCGAGGGAATCGGAAGGCAGTCGCCGAAGGCGACAACGACGATGACGAGGGGGAAGTCCGGAGCGAAGGCTCCGGACCGCAATCGTGGGCGCCCGCCCCGCATGCCGCCGCCGCGAGGGGCGACCTACGAAGAACAGCCAACGAGCGACCTACGAAGAACAGCCAACGAGCGACCTACGAAGAACAGCCAACGAGCGACCTACGAAGAGAAAACCAACGCAATCCCAAGCCCACTATTTGGAGTAAACCAAATCCCGCAACCCCAACGACAACCCAGGCCAATAAGTAATCACAAGCAGGCAAACAATCACCACCCCCACGAACGGCACCAACGGCTTGATCAACCGCTCCAACGGCAACTTCGCCACCGCGCACGCCGCAAAGAGATTCACCCCGAATGGGGGGGTGATCATGCCCAGGGCCAGGTTGACCACCATGATGATGCCGAAGTGCACCGGGTCCACCCCGAACTTCAACGCCACCGGCAGCAGCAGTGGGGCCAGCACCACGATCGAGGCCGAGGTTTCGATGAACATGCCGATCACGAACAGCGCCAGGTTCACGCCCATCAGGAACGTGAATTGCGTGTCGAACAGCTGCGACAGCCAGACGCCCAGCGCGTCCGGGATGCCCGCGCGGTTCAACAGAAAGCTGAACACCCCCGCGTTGGCGATCACGAACATGATCACCGCCGTCGAGACCACCGACTTGTGCAGCGTGCCGGACAGTTGCGAAAAGCTCAGGCGGCGGTAGATGAACTTGCCCACCACCACCGCGTACATCACCGCTACCACCGACGCTTCCGTCGGCGTGAACACGCCGCCGTAGATGCCGCCCAGGATGATCACCGGCATCATCAGCGCCAGCCAGGCGCGCTTGAACGCCGGCCACAGCGGCAGGCGGCCTTCGCCGTCGCGCTTGCCCAGGTTGTTGCGCTTGGCGTAGAGCCAGACGTAGAGCATCAGGGCCACGCCGATCAGGATGCCGGGCATCACGCCAGCGATGAACAGCTCGCCGGTCGACGTGTCGGTCGATACCGCGAACAGAATCATCGGGATCGACGGCGGAATGATCACCCCCAACTCGGCCGCGCTGGCCTGCAAAGACGCGGCGAACGGGGCGGGGTAGCCGTGGCGGATCATCGCCGGGATCAGGATCGCGCCCACCGCAAACGTGGTCGCCACGCTGGAGCCGGCGACCGCAGCGAAGATCATGCAGGTCAGCACGCAGGTGCAGGCCAGGCCGCCCTGGATGCCGCCCACCACGCTCTTGGCGAATTCCACCATGCGTTCGGAAATGCCGCCGGCTTCCATCAGGTTGCCGGCGAGAATGAAGAAGGGAATGGCGACCAGCGGGTACTTGTCCAGCGCGGCGTACAACTGCTGGGCCACCACCAGCCAGGGCAGGTTGGCGGCGCCCACGCCGGCCAGGCTGGCCAGGCCGATCGACACGGCGACCGGCACGGACAGCCCGAAGAAAATCAGCATCGAGACAATCATTAATTGGGACATGGCGATATCGTCTGCTTGGATTCGGGGCGGGGGCTCAGCCTTGCGCGTCGTTGCGCACGGGGACGTCTTCTTCCTCGCCGGCGCACCAGCGGGCCAGCACGGCGATGGCGGCGAGTGTCGCGCCGACCGGAATGGCCGAGTAGATCCAGGAAATCGAGATATCCAGGCTAGGCACGTTCTGGAAGCGCACGCGGTAGGTCATCTGGCCGCCGATCCAGGCGATGAAGCCCAGGAAACCGGCGCAGATCAGGCCGATCACGGCTTCCAGCACCCGGCGGCGCATGCCGCCCAGCAGGTTGCGCAGCAGTTCGACGCTGATCATCGCGCCATGGCGAAAGGCCAGGGCTACGCCCAGCAGCACCGTCCAGATGAGCAGGGCGCGGGTCAGCACCTCGCTCCAGTCGGCGGGCGAATGCAACACGAAACGGGCGATGACCTGGTAGAAGGCGGCCGCCGCGGCAGCGACCAGGAGAAGTTGGGCGATGACCGACACCAGCTTGAAGAGGATGCGGTCGAAGGCGCAGAGCAATCGCATAGGAGTTTCCGGTAGCGGATAACGAGGGGCAAGGCGAGGGCTGACGGGGAAAAAGGCAAGTGCGGCGGGGCGTTGCAGCGGATACGGCGCGGGGCGCCGGGACCGGGTGCCGGCGAGACATCCGCTCTGGCATCGAACCCGCGATCGCACGACACGCGGGTTCGGTTGCGGCGAAACGCCACACGCCCCCCAAACAAGCCGCCGCACGGCGCGCAATCGCCGCCAGGGCGGAACCGGGTTCCGCCGCGGCAGCGGCTCGCGTGCGCCGACTTACTTGGTGTCGCGGATCGCTTCGATCAGCTTCTTGTCGAACTTCTTGTAGTACTCGGGGTAGGCCGGTTCGACGGCGGCGGCGAAGGCTGCGCGGTCGACTTCAGACACCTGCATGCCTTCTTTCTTCAACTGCTCGACGCCGGTCTTCTCGATGTTGTCCACATAGGCGCGCATTGCCTGGGCGGATTCCTTGCCGGCCTTGTCGAACTTGGCCTTGTCGTCGGCCGAGAGGCCGTCGTACACGTTGGCCGACATCAGCACCAGCGCCGGGCCGTAGACGTGGCCGGTCAGCGACAGGTACTTCTGCATCTGCGACAGCTTGGCCGAGGTAATCACCGACAGCGGGTTTTCCTGGCCGTCGATGGTGCCCTGCTGCAGGGCGGTGGCCACTTCGGGCCAGGCCATGGGGGTGGGCAGAATGCCGATCTGGCGGAACGCCGTGATGTGGATCGGATTCTCGGTGGTGCGGATCTTCAGGCCCTTGGCGTCCGCCGGGGTCTTCACCGGGCGCACGTTATTGGTCAGGTGGCGAAAGCCCTGTTCGCCCCAGGCCAGCGCGATGATGCCGCGGCTGGGGAACTTTGCCAGCATATCCTGTCCGATCTTGCTGTCCAGCACGTTGCGGGCGTGCGGCAGGTCGCGCAGCAGGAAGGGAATGTCGAAGACGCCGGTCTCGGGTACGAAGTTCAGGGTGGCGCCGGTCGACACGATGGCCAGGTCGATCGTGCCGATCTGCAGGCCTTCGATCACTTCGCGTTCGCCGCCCAGCGCGCTGTTGGCGAATTGCTGTACTTTGTATTTGCCGCCGCTGGACGCTTCGATGGATTTGGCCAGGGCGTCGGCGCCGGCACCGTAGTGCGACGACGTGGACAGGGCGTAGGCCATCTTCAAGGGGGTCTGGGCCGAGGCGGCCAGGGGAACGGCGGCCGCGCAGGCGGCAAGAATCGTGGCCGCGAGCCAGGATTTACGCATTGTCTTCTCCAGGGATTTGGGTATTTTTGTGTAGCTTCAGGTGCGGCGCCGCAAGGCGCTTCGCGCATGATAGCGGGATTCGGCCCCCATTCCGGCCGTTGGTTAACATTGGCAGATGATGGATTTCCCTGATGTCTCGCGGGCCCGGCGCCCCGGTTTCTGGACCACCCTGGCGCTGGGCGCCCGCATGATGATGCGCGACGCCCGGGCCGGCGAGCTGCGCCTGCTGGTGCTGGCCCTGGTGGTGGCGGTGGCCGCCGTGACCAGCGTCGGCTTCCTGGCCGACCGCGTCAGCCGGGCGCTGGAGCGCGACGCCGGCCAGATGCTGGGGGCGGACCTGGTGCTGGATGCCGACGAGCCGGTGCCGGCGGCCTTCATGGACCAGGCGCGCGAGCGTGGCCTGCAGGTGTCCAGCACCTGGCAGTTCCCGTCCATGGTCAGTGCCGGCGACGGCGCCCAGTTGGCCGCGCTGAAAGCCGTCGAGCCGGGGTATCCGCTGCGCGGCGCGCTGCGGGTGGCCGATGCGCCGTTCAGTCCGGATGCGTCGACCCGCGAGATTCCGCCCCAAGGGGCGGTCTGGGTGGATGCCCAGGTGCTGTCGCTGCTGGGCCTGAAGGTGGGCGACACCCTGAACGTGGGCGATGCCCACCTGCGCATTGACCGCGTGATTACCTACGAACCCGACCGTGGCATGCAGTTTGTGAACGTGGCGCCGCGCGTGCTGCTGCGCGCCAGCGACCTGCCGGCCACCGGCCTGATTGCGCCGGGCAGCCGTATCGGCTATGCCCTCTTGGCTGCCGGCGAGCCGGATGCGGTGGCGGGGTATTCTGCCTGGCTCAACCAGAACCTGAAGCGCGGCCAGAAGGTCGCCACGCTGGAATCCGGCCGGCCCGAAGTGCGCCGCACGCTGGATCGGGCGCAGCGCTTCCTGTCGCTGGTGGCATTGCTGGCCGTACTGATTTCCGCGGTGGCGGTGGCGCTGGCGGCGGGCCGCTATATGACCCGGCATCGCGACGGCATTGCCGTCATGCGTTGCCTGGGCGCCGTGCAGTCGCAGGTGTCGCGCATGCTGACGCTGGAGTTCGCGCTGGTCGGCCTGTTCGCCTCGGCGGCGGGCTGCCTGCTGGGCTATGCCGTGCACCAGGTGCTGGTGATGGTGCTGGCCTCGCTGATCGATACCGCTTTGCCGGCGCCGTCGGCGATTCCCGCATTGCAGGGCTTGCTGACCGGTTTGTTGCTGTTATTGGGATTTGCCTTGCCGGCGTTGGCGCAGTTGCGCCACGTGCCGCCGGCCCGGGTGCTGCGGCGCGACGCGGATTCGATCAGCGCCCGCAGCGCCACCGGGTACATCGTGGGCGCCGTCGGCTTTGCGCTGCTGATCTGGTGGTTCGCGGGGGATGCCAAGCTGGGCGGCGTGGTGGCGGGCGGGTTCCTGGGGGCATTCGCCGTGTTCGCGCTGGTGGCCTGGCTGTGCATCCTGGGCCTGGCGCGGTTGCGTGGCCTGGCGGCGGGCTTGCCGGCCCTGCGCTTCGCGCTGGCCGGCGTGGTGCGGCGCCGCGCCGCCACCATCACCCAGGTCTGCGCGCTGGCGGTCGGGCTGATGGCCTTGCTGCTGCTGGCCATGACCCGCACCGACCTGATCCAGGGCTGGCAGCGCACGCTGCCGCCGGACGCGCCCAACCGTTTCCTGATCAACGTGCAGCCCGATCAGCGCCAGGCCGTGACCGATGCGCTGACCCGCGAGGGCCTGGGCGGCATCGTGCTGTCGCCGATGGTGCGGGGCCGGCTGATCGCCGTGAATGGCAAGGCGGTGGGGCCGGACGACTACGACGAACCGCGCGCCAAGCGGCTGGTGGACCGCGAATTCAACCTGTCCTACGGCGAAGAGATGCCGTCGTCCAACCGCATCGAGCAGGGCCGCTGGCTGACGCCGGGGTCGGCCGAGGTGTCGCTGGAATCGGGCCTGGCCAAGACCCTGGGCATCAAGCTGGGCGACAAGATGACTTTCGACGTGGCCGGCCAGCAGGTGGAAGTGGCGGTGTCCAGCACCCGCCGGGTCGATTGGGATACGATGCGCGTCAATTTTTTCGCCATCCTCACGCCCAAGTCCCTGGCCGACATGCCGCAAAGCTGGATCACGTCTTTCTACCTGCCGCCCGACAAGGCGCAGGTGCTGCCCGGGCTGGTGCGGCAGTTTCCCAATCTGACGGTGTTCGACGTCGGCGCCATCCTGCAGCAATTGCAGTCGGTGCTGAACGAGGTCGGCCGGGCGGTGCAGCTGCTGTTCCTGTTCACCCTGGCAGCCGGCGTGCTGGTGCTGTCGGCCGCCCTGACCGCCACCCGCGACGAGCGCATGCGCGAAGCCGCGGTGCTGCGCGCACTGGGCGCCACCCGCAGCCAGCTGGCGCGGTCGCAGCGCATTGAATTGTGGGCCGTGGGCGGGCTGGCCGGCCTGTTGGCGGCGGCCGGCGCCACCGCGATCGCTTGGGTTTTATCAACCCAGGTGTTCGATTTCACCATTACCCTCAGTCTCTGGCCCTGGCTGGTCGGGGTCGGCGCAGGTATGCTCGGCGCCTGGGCCGGCGGCGCGCTGGCGCTGCGCGGCGTGCTGCGCACCCCGCCCCTGGTCACCCTGAGAGAAACCTGATGAGTTCCCGCGTGCAGATCATTACCGAACCCGTGGATATTTCCCGCAGCATTTTCGACCTTCTGGGCGGCGAACCCGGCGTGCGCGCCCTGGTCGACCGCTTCTACGACCTGATGGACATCGAGCCCGACCTGAAGGAACTGCGGGCCGCCCATGGCCCCAGCCTGGACGAGGCCCGCGACAAGCTGTTCTGGTTCCTGTGCGGCTACTTCGGCGGCCCTGACCACTATATTCAGCGCTTTGGCCATCCGCGGTTGCGGGCCCGCCACCTGCCGTTCTCGATCGGCATCGTCGAGCGCGACCAATGGGTGGCCTGCATGGGCCGGGCCATGGAAGACGAGGGCATCGAACCCGCGCTGGTCGAGCGCCTGTTGCAGTCGTTCTTCGGCGTGGCCGACTGGATGCGCAACCGTGAAGGCTAAGCCGGACGTCTCGGGCGCCCGGCGCCAGGCCTGGCCCGCGCCGCTGGCCGGCGCCATGCTCAGCGACGCCCGCCTGGGCGAGTCGGGTCCCGACATCTTCAACCCGTCCCATTACGGCGATCGGGCCCGGCCCGTGGATGCCGGCGGCCGCCAGGCCGCCTGGTTCGTGCAGGGGCAGGGCTGGCAAGGCGTGCTGCGGCGCTATCGCCGCGGCGGCCTCATTGCCAGGATCAGCCGCGACACCTACCTGTGGGCCGGCGAAGACCGCAGCCGCAGCTTCCGCGAATTCCGCTTGCTGGCCGCGATGCGCGCCCAGGGTCTGCCGGTGCCCGCGCCGCTGGCCGCCGCCTACTGGCGCCAGGGGCCTACCTATCGTGCGGCCATCGTGGTCGAACGCATCCCGGGCGTGCGGCCGTTGGCGCAAGCCCTGGGCGAACCGCTGTGGCAGCCGGTGGCCGAGGCCATCGTGCGGATGCACCGGGCCGGCGTCTGGCATGCCGACCTGAACGCCTTCAATATCCTGATCGGTTCCGACGGCCGGGTCTGGCTGATCGACTTCGACCGCGGCACGCAAGGCGGCCTGTCCGACCGCCAGCGCCAGGGCAACCTGGATCGCCTGCGCCGTTCGCTGGTCAAGGTGGCCGGCGACGAGGGCGAGCGCTTCTGGCTCAAATTGCGCGACAGTTACTGGACCGCCTGGGGCGTGGGCGTGCAGCCGTAAGGCGCGGGGCGCCCGGTTCATCGCAATCGGGGCCTAATTGCGGCAAATTCGGCTAAATCTGCCGGTAAAGTTGGTCAGGTCCTTGCTAAAAAGCTTTATGATTTCGCCTTTTGGTACTCCTGTAACTTACGGCGGATAGCTGGGGGGCTGGTAATGAAACTAAGGGCGGGAATGCGCTGGGCGCTAGGGACGATGCTGGTCATGGCAGCCACGTCGGCCGCGGTGGCGCAGAACAAGGTCGTCAACGTCTACAACTGGGCCGAGTACACGGCCCCGGACACGATTCCGGGTTTCGAGAAAGAAACCGGCATCAAGGTCCGCTACGACGTCTACGACAGCAACGACACCCTGCAGGCCAAGTTGCTGGCCGGCAAATCGGGTTACGACGTCGTTGTCCCGTCCACGCACTATGCCTCGCGCCAGATCGAGGCCGGCCTGTTCCAGAAACTGGACAAGTCCAAGCTGCCCAACCTGAAGTACCTGGACCCCGACGTCATGGCGCTGGTCGCCACGGTCGACCCCGGCAATGAATACGCCGTGCCCTGGGGCTACGGCACCAACGGCCTGGGCTACAACGTCACCAAGGTCAAGCAGATCATGGGCGACAACGTCGACCTGGCCAACTGGGACATGATCTTCAAGCCCGAGAATGCCGCCAAGCTGAAAGAGTGCGGTATCTCGATGCTGGACGAAGCCGCGCAGGTGTTCCCGGCCGTGCTCAAGTATCTGGGCAAAGACCCCAACACCACCAACGCCGACGACTACAAGGCCGCGCTGGACGTGTTGAAACAGATCCGTCCGTACATCCGCCAGTTCAGCTCGTCCGGCTACATCGACGAACTCGCCGTGGGCGACTTGTGTATGGTCTACGGCTTCTCGGGCGACGTCATGATCGCGCGCAAGCGGGCCCAGGAAGCCAAGAAGTCCTACGAAGTGAACTATTTCATTCCCAAGGGCGGCGCCCCGGCGTGGTTCGACCTGATGGTCATCCCCAAGGACGCCCCGCATCCGGAAGAAGCCCTGGCGTTCATCAACTACATCGAAACGCCGCAGGTGCACGCCGCCATCACCAACACCATGTTCTACCCGAACGCCAACAAAGAGGCGCGCAAGTACGTGGTCAAGGACGTGGCGGACAACCCCATGATCTACCCGTCGCCCGAGGTCTCCAAGACCTTATACGTCATCAAGGCCCAGCCCTTGAATATCCAGCGCCTGCAAACCCGCATGTGGGCCGAGCTGAAGTCTGGACGATAGCCATCATGACCGATAGCCGTTACCCGGCGCCGCATTCGGCTGACCCGGACGAGTTCGTCCGGGTGGCCGATGTGGTAAAGATCTTTGGCGATGTGGTCGCCGTTCGTTCCGTCAATCTTTCGGTCAAGCGCAACGAGATTTTCGCGTTGCTGGGCAGCTCCGGCAGCGGCAAGTCGACCTTGCTGCGGATGCTGGCCGGCTTCGAGGAAGCCACCTCCGGCCAGATCCTGCTCGACGGCGAAGACATCACCAGCGTGCCGCCCTACCGCCGGCCCGTGAACATGATGTTCCAGTCGTACGCGCTGTTCCCGCACATGACGGTCGAGGCCAACGTGGCCTTCGGCCTGAAGCAGGAAGGCGTGGACCGCGCCGAAATCCACGACCGCGTGTTCGAGGCGCTGGACCTGGTCCAGATGGCGGGCTATTCGCGCCGCAAGCCCAACCAGCTGTCCGGCGGCCAGCAGCAGCGCGTGGCGCTGGCGCGCAGCCTGGTCAAGCGGCCCAAGCTGTTGCTGCTTGACGAGCCCATGTCGGCGCTGGACAAGCAGATCCGCCAGAAGACGCAGATCGAACTGGTCAAGATCCTGGAACAGGTGGGCGTGACCTGCATCATGGTCACGCACGACCAGGAAGAAGCCATGACCATGGCCCACCGCCTGGCCGTCATGACCGAAGGCCAGATCGTCCAATGCGGCACGCCGCAAGACGTCTACGCCTTCCCGAACTCGCGCTTCGTGGCCAGCTTCATCGGCTCGACCAACATGTTCACCGGCACCATCGTAGTCGACGAGCCCGACCACGTCGCCATCGAAAGCCCCGAACTGAGCCGGCCGCTGTACGTCAGCCACGGCGTCAGCGAGCCGCTGGGCATGGACGTGCATGTTTCTATTCGCCCCGAACGCATGGTGGTGTCGCGCGGTCAGCCCGACGGCGACTACAACTGGGCCCACGGCATGGTCAGCCACATGGCCTGGATGGGCAGCTACGCGCTCTACCAGATCCGCCTGGATTCCGGCGCCATGGTCGAGGCCAGCGTGCCCAGCCTGCTGCTGGCGCAAATGGACGCTCCGGGCATCGACGAAGAAATCTTCGTCAGCTGGGACGCCGACAGCGCGACGGTGCTGGCGTCATGATCCGTTTTTCGCCCCGCGACTGGCTGCCCTCGGGCCGGACGCTGGCGGTGGTGCCGCCGTTCGCCTGGCTGGTGCTGTTCCTGCTGGTGCCCTTCCTGCTGGTGTTCAAGATCAGCTTCGCCGAACTCAAGTTCGGCATTCCGCCGTACACGTCGCTGGCGGAATTCAAGGACGAAGCGGTGCAGTTCAGCCTGCACCTGCGCGGCTACATCCTGCTCTTCACCGACAGCCTGTATTTCGCCACCTACCTCAGCTCGGTCAAGATCGCCGCCATCACCACGCTGGCCTGCGTGCTGATCGGTTATCCCATCGCGTACTACATCGCGCGTTCGTCGCCCGGCGTGCGCAACCTGCTGCTGCTGGGCGTGATCCTGCCGTTCTGGACCTCGCTGCTGTTGCGGGTGTATGCCTGGGTCGGCATCCTGCGCAACGACGGTCTCTTGAATAATTTCCTGCAGTGGCTGGGCATCATCTCCAGCCCGCTCGAAATCTATCGCACCGACCTGGCGGTGTACATCGGCATGGTCTACGCCTACCTGCCGTTCTTCATCCTGCCCCTTTACGCCACGCTGGTGAAGATGGACCTGCGCCTCCTGGAAGCCGCCTACGACCTGGGCGCCAAGCCCTGGCAGGCGTTCTGGCAGATCACCGTGCCGCTGTCGCGCCAGGGCGTCATTGCCGGCGCCATGCTGGTGTTCATTCCGGCGGTCGGCGAATACGTCATTCCCGAAATGCTGGGGGGCGCCAATACGCTGATGATGGGCCGGGTCATGTGGAACGAGTTCTTCAACAATACCGACTGGCCGATGGCCTCGGCGGTGACCTGCGTGATGGTGCTGTTGCTGCTGGTGCCCCTGGCGCTGTTCCAGTACAACCAGGTCAAGCAGCAGGAACTGGCGACCGGAGGCCGCAAATGAACGGTCCCAACAAGACTTTGCGCGCCGTCGTGCTGGGGCTGGGTTACTTCTTCCTGTACGTGCCCATCATCAGCCTGATGGTGTTCTCGTTCAACGAGTCGCCCGCCGTCACGTCCTGGACCGGTTTCTCGTTCCGCTGGTATCACTCGCTGTTCAACGACGATGCGCTGCTGCGCGCGGCCTGGCTGTCGTTTCGCATCGCCGCCATGACCGCCACGGCCGCCGTCATCATCGGCACCTGGGCGGGCTATGTGCTGGGACGCATGGGCCGGTTCCGCGGCTTCGCGCTGTACGTGGGCATGCTCAGCGCGCCGCTGGTCATTCCCGAAGTGGTGCTGGGCATCTCGCTGCTTCTGATGTTCGTGGAACTGCGCGGCCATCTGGGCTGGCCGGCCGAAAACGGCATCTTCACGATCTGGGTGGGCCACGTGACCCTGTGCATGGCCTTCGTGGCGGTGGTCATCCAGACCCGCATCCGCGACCTGGACCGTTCGCTGGAAGAAGCCGCGCTGGACCTGGGCGCCACGCCCATCACCGTGTTCTTCAAGATCACGCTGCCGCTGATCGCACCCGCGCTGGCCTCGGCTTGGCTGCTGTCGTTCACCCTGTCGCTGGACGATGTCGTGCTGGCGTCGTTCCTGTCCGGCCCCAGTTCCAGCACGCTGCCGATGGAAGTGTTCTCGCGTGTGCGGCTGGGCCTGAAACCCGAGATCAATGCGTTGGCCACCCTGTTCATCCTGGCGGTGGGCACCTGCGTGATCCTGGCCAACCGCATGCAATGGCGCAAGGAGTCCGAACCCAAATGAAGCAAACCACCCTGTATGGCCTGACCAAGTGCAGCACCTGCGTCAAGGCGCGCGAATGGCTGACCGAACACGGCGTTGACCACCAGTTCATCGACTACCGTGACCACCCCGTGCCTGCCGCCACCCTGAAGGCCTGGTCCGGCAAGGTCGGCGGCTGGGAAAAACTGGTCAACCGGGCCTCGATGACCTGGCGCAACCTGTCCGATGACCGCAAGACCCCCGCCACCGACGCGCAATGGACCCAGCTGATCGCCGAGTTCCCCGCGCTGGTGCGCCGGCCAGTCACCGTCACGCCCGATGGCGAGGTCGGCGTCGGCTTCAGCGAAAAGCGCTACGGCGAACGTTTCGCCTGACGCCGTGGCCACCCCGGCCAACCCGGCATCGCGCCGCGCGGGCAACGCGCTGCCCGATGCCTTTTTCAATCGCGACGCCCGTACGCTTGCGCGCGACCTGCTGGGCAAGGTGGTGCGCCACCGGGTCGACGGCCTGTGGCTGTCGGCCCGCATCATCGAAACCGAAGCCTACTACCTGGAAGAAAAGGGCAGCCACGCGTCGCTGGGCTACACGCACAAGCGCCGCGCCCTGTTCATGGACGGGGGCGTGGTCTACATGTATTACGCGCGCGGCGGTGATTCACTTAATTTCAGCGCCGCCGGGCCCGGCAATGCCGTGCTGATCAAGTCCGCCTACCCTTGGTCCGACGCGCTGTCCGGCCCCGACGCGCTGGCGCGCATGCAGCAGCTGAACCCGGATGCGCAAGGGCAGCCGCGGCCGCCGGCCAGGCTGTGCGCGGGCCAGACGCTGCTGTGCCGGGCGCTGGGCCTGAAGGTGCCGGACTGGGATGCGCGTCGTTTCGATCCGCAAGCGCTGTATGTCGAAGACGTGGGCCAGGCGCCCGCGGCGCTCATCAGCACCACGCGGCTGGGCATACCGCCGGGGCGCGACGAACACCTGGAATACCGCTACGTCGATCCGGCCTACGCGGCCTTCTGTACCCGCAACCCTTTGCGCCGGGGGCAGGTGGCGGGGCGTGATTACCAATGGGTGGATCGGGACGGGGCGCTGCTGCCGCACGCGCCCTGAACCGGGCGCTTCGCGGCGCCGGGGCGTTCGACGCGGGTCGTCAGACCTGCGCTTGCGAGCCGTCCTGGGCGGCCGCCCGAAGGGCGGCTTCGCGGGCCCGCCGCGCCATGGCGGCGCGCATGTCGGCATATTTGCGCTGGATGCGCTTGCGGTTCAGCCGTTTGCTCCAGGCATACACCGGCACCAGCGGCAGCACGCCAAAGCCGTCGATCAGGAACAGCCCCGACTTGCCGTCCGCATTCTGGCCACAGGCGATATTGCTGGCCGACAGGTCATGCAGCACGACGTGGGCATCGGCCAGGTCTTCGACGAATTCATCCAGTTGCGCGGACAGGTCCGCGTCCATCTTGCCCTGGCGCGCCAGGTCGGCCACCGTGGGGGCGATATTGCCCTGGCCATCGGTGATCTTTTCGACCAGCAGGCCCAGGCCCAGCGTGGTCTGGGCCACGCCGACGATGCGCGCCATCGGCACCTGCCACACGCCGGACGGGCGCGTGGTGGTGGTGACGTATTCGGTGAATTCGTTCAGGTAGACGCGGTAGGCGCTTTCGCGCTGGTATTGCTTGTACCAGCGCTTGAAGGGGCGCGCTTCCAGGTAGACGGCGCGCGCCTGCATGTCCATCACCTTGACCAGCAGCGAAGGCGCATGGGGGTGTTGGAAGATATGGCGGTCACCGCCGATGGCGACGGGTATCTCGTCATTGAGATTCAAGGGTCCGAAGACGGAGCCGAAGTCGACGGTGGCCGGACAGGATGTGGGGAGATCAGCGGTATTCAACTCATTTTAAGATTTTTATCTGTGTTGTTAACAGTTTAATGCCGTTGCTTGCCATTGGTCTTGCGTTGGGTCGGCCAAGTCGTTTCGGTTGGCTACAGGGGGCAGGGATGCGGCCCTATAATTTCAGTCGGCCGCCGTGGGTGCGGCGTGGGGAATGACCTTGTCCAATGACGTTTTGCTGTGGATTGCCGCCGGTGGCGCGGTGCTGGCTTGCCTGGCCGCCCTGATGGCGTGGCTGTCGCGTCCCAGCCACGATGGCCGGCTGGATGCGTTGCTGGACGGCCTTGAGCGCACCGAACGGGCCTTGCGCGCCGATATCGCCGAGGGCCAGCGCGGCTTGCGCACCGAATTCGCCGAATCCACCCGTGCGCTGCGCCAGGAATTGGCGCAGTCCCACGGCGACCTGCGCGCCGCGTTGACTCGCGACGCCCAGGCGGCCCGCGCCGAATCGGCCGAGTCGCTGGGCCGGTTCGCCACGGGTTTCGGCGAGCAATTGCAGGGGCTTATCCAGATCAACGAGCGTCGCCTGATGGAAGTGCGCACGACGGTGGACCAGCGCCTGCAGGCGTTGCAAGCAGACAACAGTACCAAGCTCGATGAAATGCGCCGCACGGTGGACGAAAAGCTCCATGCCACGCTGGAGCAGCGCCTGGGCGAGTCGTTCAAGCAGGTGTCCGACCGCCTGGAAGCCGTGCACAAGGGCCTGGGCGAAATGCAGGCACTGGCCGCCGGCGTGGGTGACCTGAAGCGGGTACTGACCAACGTCAAGTCGCGCGGCACCTGGGGCGAGGTGCAGCTGGCGAGGCTGATCGAAGACAACATGACGCCCGAGCAGTACGCCAGCAACATCAAGCCGGTGCCGGGCAGCGACGCAGTGGTGGAATTCGCCATTCGCCTGCCTGGCCGCGGCGACGGCGGCGCGCCGGTCTGGCTGCCTATCGACGCGAAGTTTCCCAAGGAAGAATACGAACGCCTGATGGATGCGCAGGACGCCGCCGACGTCGAGGGCGTCAAGGCGGCGGGCGCCGCGCTGGGTAAGGCGGTCGAGGTGCAGGCGCGCCTGATCGCGTCCAAGTACGTGGCGCCGCCGCACACCACCGATTTCGCCATCATGTTCCTGCCCACCGAAAGCCTGTATGCCGAAGTGCTGCGGCGTCCGGGGCTGCTGGATCGGCTGCACGACCTGCGCATCAACGTGGCCGGGCCCAGCAACCTTGCCGCGCTGCTGAACAGCCTGCAGATGGGCTTTCGCACGCTGGCCATCGAGCAGCGTTCGTCCGAGGTCTGGCAGGTGCTGCGCGCGGTCAAGACGGAATTCGGCAAGTTCGGCGACGCGCTGGCCGGCGTCAAGAAGACGCTGGACACCGCCAGCAGCAAGATCGGCCAGACCGAGGTACGCACCCGCGCCATGCTGCGCAACCTGAAAAGCGTCGAGGCGCTGCCGGAAGCGGATGCGCAGCGCCTGCTGGGCGGCGAGGGGCTGGATGCGGCGGATGCCGAACCCGGCAGCGATGCCGAGGGCGAAGGCAGCGCCACGCCGCCGTCTGCGAACTGATCCTGGCGCCTGATCCGACCCCGTTCGCGCTTGTGACCGGGGCGGTCTGTCGATATCCTCATCATTGCGGCAATTCGCCGTCGATATCTGGAGCATCGTAAGCATGGGCACCGCTGACCGACTTGATTCCTCTTCCTTCGACGCGATGGCGCTGGGCGCCGATATCGCCCAGGGAGCCACGACCGCGCTTGCCGCGATGCAGCAAGCCGTGGAAAGGGTGGCGGCGCGCAACCCCGTGATCAATGCGGCCTGCGGCGTGCAGGCCGAACTGGGGCTGGACCTGGCCCGCTCGCTGGACCAGGAACTGGCCGGCCTGACGTCCGCCCAGCGACTGGCATTGCTGCGTGAACGCCCCTTCCTGGGCGTACCCACCTTGCTCAAGGACCTGGGCACCGCCGCGCTGGGCCTGCCCAGCATGATGGGGTCGGTGCTGTACGGCAAGGTCGAATGGTCGGTCGATGCCGACATCGTCAAGCGCTACCGCCGCGCCGGCCTCATTCCGTTCGGCCGCACCACCAGCGCCGAACTGGGCCTGAGCCCCACCACCGAATCGCCCGTCTACGGCGCGCCCACCCAGAACCCCTGGAAGACCGGACACAGCGCCGGCGGCTCCAGCGGCGGCGCGGGGGCGGCGCTGGCCAGTGGCATGGTGCGTATCGCGCACGGCAGCGACGGCGGCGGCTCCATCCGCATTCCGGCCTCGTGTTGCGGCGTGCTGGGCCTGAAGCCCTCGCGCGGCATGATGCCGCTGGGCCCGCTCAAGGGCGAAGGCTGGGGCGGCCTGGCCACCGAACACATGATGACCCTGTCGGTGCGCGATTGCGCCGCCTCGCTCGACATCAGTGCCGGGGCCGACGTGGGCGCGCCGTATGCGTCGCCCGCCAAGCCGCAGGATAGCTATCTGGACATCGTTTCGCGCGTGGGCGCCGACCCGGCGAGCGCGCCGCGCCGCCGCATCGCCTATATCAGCACCACCTACGAAGGCGCGGCGATCGACCCGGAAGTCGCGGCCGCCGTCGAAGAGGCCGCGCGGTTCTTCGCCGGGCTGGGCCACGAACTCGTCACGGCCGCGCCGCCGGTGGGGTCCGAGGAAGTGCTGTCGCCCATGCTGCCGCTGATCGCCAGCGCCGCGGCCAATGCCATCGACAGCTTCGTCGGCGCCCGCAACCGACGCCTGGCCGCCGACGAACTGCAGCCCACCACGCTGGGGGCTCGTGAATATGCGCGTGCCATTTCCGGCGCGCAATACGTGGCCTGCGTGGATGCCTGCCACGAGATCACGCGGCGCATCGGCCGCTTCCTGCATCGCGACGGCGCGCAGGGCCACGACCTGTTCCTGTCGCCGGTGCTGGCGCAACTGCCCGCGCCCATCGGCCGCTATGCCATGGACAATGCCGACTACCTGGCCTACCGTCTGGGCAAGAAGGGCGTGATCGGCTATTCCCCCTTCGCGCCGCTGGCCAACCTGACGGGCATGCCGGCGATTTCCATTCCGTTCGGCCTGTCGGCCGACGGCCTGCCCATCGGCATCCAGGTCATGGGGCCGCTGGGCAGCGAGGCCTGGCTGCTGGAACTGGCCGCCCAGGTCGAAGCCCTGCGGCCGTGGCAGCGGGTGGCACCCATCGCCAGATAGGCTGGGGGGCGCCGGGCAGGGCAATGCCGCGCGCCCATCGCGCGCGGCGCATCAACGCATCGCCGGGAGCCAGCATGACTTCGTTCGCGACCCACACTGTGCTGAACCAGGTTCCGCCCCTGGAAGACTATTCGTTGTACGAGACCGACCCGGCGCTGCGTGACGCCGCGCAGCGCGAGGGCGCGGGCGCCTGGGCCGGCGACCTGGCCGCGCATGGCGCCTGGCTGGGCCGCGCCCAGACGCTGGCCGCAGGCGCCGAGGCCAACCGCTGCCCGCCGCGGCTCCTGGCCTACGACCGCAGCGGCCATCGCATCGACCATGTGCAATTCCATCCGGCCTGGCAACTGCTGATGAGCGGCATCGCGGCGCGCGGCCTGCACAGCCGGGCCTGGGCGCAGCCGGTGCCGGGGGCGCAGGTGGCGCGCGCGGCGGCGTACTTGATGCAGGGCCAGGTCGAGGCCGGCACGCTGTGTCCCACCACCATGACCTTCGCCGCCGTGCCGCTGTTGCAACGCGAACCGGCGGGCGTGGTCGATTACGGCGGCGACTGGCTGCCGGCGCTGTTTTCGCGCGAATTCGATGGCGCCGACGCGCCGCTGGCCAGCAAGCGCGGCGCCCTCATCGGCATGGGGCTGACCGAGAAGCAGGGAGGCTCGGATCTGCGCGCCGTCACCACCCGGGCCGAACCGCTGGGCCCGGCCGGCCGCGGCTGCGCGTACCGTATCGTCGGACACAAGTGGTTCTTTTCGGTGCCGCAGGCCGACGCGCACCTGGTGCTGGCGCAGACGGACGCCGGACTCAGCTGCTTTTTCGTGCCGCGCTGGGTTCCGGGCGGGCCGCGCAACGCCATCCGCATCCGGCGCCTGAAGGACAAGCTGGGCAACCATAGCAACGCCAGCGCCGAGGTCGAGTTCGAAGACGCCTGGGGCGCCATGGTGGGCGAACCCGGGCGCGGCTTGGCGGTGCTGCTGGAAATGGCTGCGACCACGCGGCTCGATTGCGTGCTGGGCAGCGCCGCGCTGCTGCGTCAGGCCGTGGTGCAGTCGCTGCACCATGCGGGTCATCGCCAGGCCTTCGGCAAGCCGCTGCTGGCGCAGCCGCTGATGCGCAACGTGCTGGCCGACCTGGCGCTGGAATCCGAGGCCGCGCAGGCGCTGGCGCTGCGGCTGGCGCGGGCAGTGGACGAGCGCGGCGACGCCGGCGCGCGCGCGTTGGCGCGCGTGGGCACGCCGGCCGCCAAGCTGTGGGTGTGCAAGCGGGCCATCGCGGCAGTGGCCGAATGCATGGAGGCCTGGGGCGGCAACGGCTATGTGGAAGAAGGGCCGATGCCGCGCCTGTATCGCGAAACGCCGGTCAATTCCATCTGGGAAGGCTCGGGCAACGTGATGGCGCTGGACGTGCTGCGGGCGCTGCAGCGCGAACCCGAGGCGTTGCCGGCGCTGCAAGCCGAGTTTGCACCCGCCAGCGGCCAGTATCGAGAATTCGATGCCGCGCTGGCGGCCTGGCGCGCGCTGCTGGCGGACCCGGCCCAGGCCGAGTTCCAGGCCCGCCGCATCGCCTGCGGCCTGGCGCGGCTGTGGCAGGCTGCGCTGTTGATCCAACACGCGCCCCAGGCCGTGGCGCAGGGCTTCGTCGTCAACCGCCTGGGCGCCACGGGCGGCGTCTTCGGCGAGTTGGCGGGGGGCGCCGACGTGGCGGCGATCCTGGCGCGGGCGTGGCCGGCCGCGGCCGCATGCTAAATTTCCCCGCTCTACTCACCTGAATCGCATTTTTTCCCGCCATGCTCACCCAGCAAGAACTCAAGCAGCAAGCCGCCGACGCGGCCCTGGAACTCGTTGAACAGGTCGCCGGCCCCGATGTCATCATCGGCGTGGGCACCGGCTCCACGGCCGATCTTTTCATTGACGGCCTGGCGCGTTTCAAGGGCCGTATCGGTGGCACGGTCGCCAGTTCCGAGCGCAGCGCGGCGCGCCTGGCGGGCCACGGCCTGAAGGTGCTGGACCTGAACGACGTGACCTCCATGCCCCTGTACGTGGACGGCGCCGACGAAATCGACGCCAACCTGCACATGATCAAGGGCGGCGGCGGCGCGCAGACGCGCGAAAAGATCGTGGCCTCGGTGGCCGAGCGCTTCGTCTGCATCGTCGACGAATCCAAGCTGGTGCAGGTGCTGGGCAAGTTCCCGCTGCCGCTCGAAGTCATTCCCATGGCGCGCGAATCCGTGGCCCGCGCCATGGTCGCGCTGGGGGGCCAGCCGCGCCTGCGCGAGGGCTTTGTCACCGATAACGGCAACATCATCCTGGACGTGGCCGGCCTGTCGATCACCGACGCGCCGGGCCTGGAAGCCCGCATCAACAACCTGGCGGGCGTCGTGACCGTCGGCCTGTTCGCCATCGCCGGCGCCGACGTGGCGCTGCTGGCCACGCAAAGCGGCATCCGCCGCCTGGACCGCCGCGCCTGAGCGCGCAGCCGGTGCGCTCCGCCCGCGCTTGCCGGGGGCGGGGCCGCGATTCATAATCCTGTCACACTTGGGTCATAACCTTGCCGGTTGTGCAGGCCCATCTCGAGAAACTCTTTCATATCGGGGCAATGCAATGAGATCAACCACGCAGGGAGCCCGGATGACGGAGCATACAAACAAGCAGTTCGACGCTGATCTGGAAAGCGTCCGTTCGCAGTTCTTGCAAATGGGCGGCGTGGTCGAAGCCATGATCCAGGAGGCCATCGACGCGCTGGCCAGCGGCGATCTGACGCTGGTTGAAAAAGTGCGCGAGCGCGAAAAGGAAGTCAATCGCCACGAAGTGGAGATCGACGAAAGCATCAGCCGCATCCTGGCCCGCCACCAGCCTACCGCCATCGACCTGCGCATGCTGATGGCCGTGTCCAAGATGCTGACCGACATGGAACGCTCGGGCGACGAGGCCGAGAAAGTGGCCACCGTGGCCCGCCGCATCCACGAAGCCGACATGCCGCACATTCCGGTGATCGAACTGCGCCACATGGCCTCCAACGTGCGCACCATGCTGCACCAGGCCCTGGACGCTTTCGCCCGCCTCGACCCGATCCTGGCCGCCGCCGTGGTGCGCAGCGACAAGGAAGTCGACAAGGAATGGAAGGGCGCGCTGCGCCACCTGATCACCTACATGATCGAAGACCCGCGCACCATTTCGCGCGCCATCGACATGATCTTCATTGCCCGCGCCCTGGAACGCATTGGCGACCACGCCAAGAACATGTCCGAACGCGTGATCTACATGGTCAAGGGCGCCGACGTGCGCCACACCGGCGTGAAGAACACCGAGCGCCTGGCGCGCGGCGAAGAAGACACGCCGGCCGAATCGCAGGATTCCTGATCTACGCTAACGCCTTGCCGCAGGCCGGCAAGGCAAGAGAAAACCCCAAGCGCTGGCGTCTTGGGGTTTTTTGTTGGGCGCGCGAAGGGCGCGGCGGGTCTACAGGCTGGCAGTGGCCGCCGACGGCAGTGCGGCGCCCTGGCACAGCCGCGGGTCGGGCACGCCGGACTTGCCGGGGTTGATCCGTCCGGCCAGGCGGCGGCCGAACGTGGGCAGCGCCTGCGCGGTCACTTCCAGGTCGTACCAGCCTTCGCAGCCGGCGTATTTCAGTTCCAGCGCGCCGCCGGCCTGCACGTGCGCCATGGCGCGCCAGCCATCGCCCATGCGCGACTCGATCAGCACCGGCTGGTGCTGGTCGCCGTGGTTGATCAGGCGCAGGCGCACGCCCGAAGTCACCGGCACCAATTGCGTTTCCAGCAGGCCGGCGTCGCGTGCGTCGCCGCGGAACTGGCGATGAAAGCCATCCGGGCCCAGCAGCCAAAGATCGTAGGCGCCATGGGCGTCCAGGCGCCAGCCGTCGTCCAGCCGCGCGCCTGCGCCGATGGTGTAGCGGCGCGGGGCGCGGTCCAGCGCCAGGCGGTCGTACACGTGCAGCACGGCGCCGGCGGTGCCGGGGTTGCGGAAGGTCAGGCGGTAGTGCTCGCCGTCGGCCGTCATGCGGCCCACGGTCTCCAGCGCGTAGGGCAGGGCGCAGGCGTGGCGGATGCTGTCGGCGTGCAGCGAACCGCGGTCGCCCGCGAAGTCGAAGGCCGACGTCAGGTCGCCGGCCACGGCGCGGCGCCAGGCGCTGATGTTGGGTTCGGGCACGCCAAAGCGGGCCTCCAGGAAGCGGATCACCGAGGTGTGGTCGAACACCTGCGAATTGACCCAGCCGCCCCGGCTCCAGGGCGACACCACCAGCATCGGCACGCGCGGACCCATGCCGAAGCCGCGGCCGTGCAGGGCGGGAGGATCGTCCGGAGTGCCGGCGCTGGGACCGTGGCGGGCGTCGTGGTATTCGCCGTCCAGTTCCACCGTCGACAGGCCGCCCGAGTGGCTGCCCGCCTGGCTCCCCTGGGGGCGGGCCGGCGGCGCGGGCGGCGGCATGTGGTCAAAGAAGCAGTCGTTTTCGTCGTAGGTGACCAGGAACACGCAGCCGCTCCAGACGGCGGGGTTGCGCGTCAGGATATCCAGCACCCGTTCGGTATAGGCGCCGCCCTGGCGCGGCGACGAGACTTCCGGATGCTCGGAATCGGCGGTGGGGGCGATGATCCAGGACACCTGCGGCAGCGTCCCCTGGTCCA
This sequence comes from Achromobacter sp. FW305-C-28, assembly GCF_058783235.1. Lineage (NCBI taxonomy): Bacteria > Pseudomonadati > Pseudomonadota > Betaproteobacteria > Burkholderiales > Alcaligenaceae > Achromobacter > Achromobacter sp. FW305-C-28. The sequence continues at coordinate 1,024,652 of NZ_JBYSYL010000001.1, forward strand.
CGTCGCGCGCCAGGTCATCTAGGGTATGGGTCGACAGGGCGCGGTCGCGCAGCGGGGCGTCCACGGCCGTGCTGGCGTGCTGGCGGCGATACTGCCGAAAGCCCGCCAGCGGGTTGTCGTGGAAGTTGTCCGCCATGTCCTGGTAGATGCGCCAGTCGATGCCGGCGGCCTGCAGGCGTTCGGGGTAGGTGGTCCAGCCATAGCCCTGGTCGGCCGGCCCCAGGCGGTCGAACGTATTGACCAGCGCGGGGCCGCCGGCGCGTCCCAGCGGGTCGTTGGTGCCGGTCCACAGGAACAGCCGGTTCGGATTGGTGCCCGCATGGATGGCGCAGTGGTAGGCGTCGCACACGGTGAAGGCATTGGCCAGCGCGGTCTGGAACGGCACTTCGTGGGGCCGGTAGGCGCCCAGGCCCAGGCGGCTCTTGGCGGCCAGCCACTGGTCCATGCGGCCGTCGTTCCAGGCGCGCTGGGCGTCGTCCCAGGTATGCGGGGTGATGTAGCCCACCGGCGTGTGGCTGGCGCATTCGGCGTGCAGCGCATAGGGGCGCAGGGTCTGCCGGCTATGGGCCTGGGTCAGGACGTTGCCGGCGGCCGTGGGCACGGGATGCGGGTCGGCCAGCCCGCGCACGCCCGGCAGGGCCCCGAAATAATGGTCGAAGGACCGGTTTTCCTGCATCAGGATGACGACGTGCCGCACGTCGTCGAGCGTGCCGCGCTTGCGGTCGGGGGCAATGCCCAACGCGCGCCGGATGGCCGGGGGCAGATCGGGCGTGGCGGCGGAACTCGGTTCTTCGTTCATGACAGCATTAATACGGCCTGCGATATCGGAATCTTAAGGCCAGTGCGGGGGCGGGCGGCCGGGCGGGCCGCAAAAGCGCGAAGCCCCTCGCGGGCGAGGGGCTTCACAGGCGTGCCGCGCGCGGCGGCGCGGCGGGGCTCAGGCCGAGGGCGGGACGTAGCCCTGGGCCTCGACGCTGCCGTCCTCGAACAGGAAACGTTCCATTTGCTGCTGCAGGTACTTGCGAGCGCGGGCGTCGGCCAGGTTCAGGCGGTTTTCGTTGACCAGGCGCGTCTGCACCTGCTTCCACTCTTCCCAAGCTTCCTTGGAAATGCTTTGCCAGATACGGGTGCCGAGTTCGCCGGGGTAGGGCGGAAAATCCAGCCCTTCGGCTTCACGCTTCAATTTCACACAGTTGACGGTACGGGCCATGGTTCGCTGCCGGAAAGAATAGGTAATGGGGCATTTTAGCGGGCTTGGCGCGCGGACGGCGCCAAGCCCCTTCGGACCCTGCGGGTAGGGCCGGGCGTTACAGCTTCTTGATGAACACCAGGCTGTTGCGCGAACGGTTGTAGTGGTTCTGCTTTTCGCGCGGCAGGTCGGTGATGCCGCCCTGCACGAACCCGCGCTTCATGAACCAGTGCGAGGTGCGCGTGGTCAGCACGAACAGGCGCTTGGCGCCGGTGGCGCGGGCGCGCGATTCCATGTGGCGCAACAGGATTTCGCCTTCGCCCGAGCCCTGCCATTCGGGGTGGACGATCAGGCAGGCCATTTCGGCCATCTGCTCGTCGGCAAAGGTGTGCAGGGCCGCGCAGCCGTAGATGACGGCGTCGTGCTCGAGCACGGTGAAGTTTTCCACGTCGCGCTCGACCACGCTGCGCGGGCGCGGCACCAGCGTGCCGTCGGCCTCCAGCGGCTCGATCAGGCTGAGGATGGCGCCGACGTCGTCGATGGTGGCCGGGCGCAGGTCGTCCAGGGTGTCTTCGACCACCATGGTGCCCACGCCGTCGTGGGTGAAGATCTCGAGCAGCACGCTGCCGTCCAGCGCGAAGGGCACCAGGTGGGCGCGGGCCACGCCGCGCTTGACCGCCAGCGACGCGTATTGCAGGTAGGCGCCGGTTTCTTCGTCCAGCGAACCGGCGGCCAGCAGGCCGTCGGCATCCACGCGGGCCAGTTCGGTGTCCACCGTGCCGTCTTCGTTCAGCACGCCCTGTCCGCTGGACAGGAAGATCAGTTTTTCGGCGCGCAGCGCCACGGCCACGCTGGTGGCCAGGTCTTCCATGGCCAGGTTGAAGGCGTCGCCCGTGGGCGAGAAGCCCAGCGGCGACAGCAGCACGACCGACGACCCCTTTTCGATGGCGAACTTCAGCGCGTCGACGTCGATCTTGCGCACCTGGCCGGTGTGCTTGTAGTCGACGCCTTCGAGCACGCCGGTGGGGCGGGCGGTGACGAAATTGCCCGAAATGACGCGGATGTGGGCGTGCGACATCGGCGTATTGGGCAGGCCCTGGCTGAAGGCGGCCTCGATATCCAGGCGGATCTCGCCGGCAGCTTCCTTGGCGCATTCCAGCGCGGCGGCGTCAGTGGGCGCCAGGCCGCGGTCGAATTGCTGGGTGAAGCCCTTCAGGCGCAGTTGTTCGTTGACCTGGGGGCGCGAGCCGTGCACCAGCACCAGCCGGATGCCCAGCGAGGACAGCAGCGACAAGTCCTGGACCAGCGCGTTCAGCGCGCCGGCCTGCACCAATTCACCGCCAAACGCCACCACGAAGGTCTTGCCTCGGAACGCATGCACATAGGGCGCCACATCTCGGAACCATCGGACGAACTGGGCAGGGGCGAATTCAGGGGCTTCAAGGGCGGAGACAGTGTCTGGTTCCAGGTCGGGCATGATGGATGGGGCAATTCCTGAGAGTGGCAACAACGCGGCAGGGGCCGCGTCAACGCGCCGTCGCAAGGGCGGCGTGCCGAAATTATATGACCGCGGGGCGTTTATATAATAGGCAGCTAACCGGACAAATCGTACATGCCAGAATCTTCCCGCCCGCGGCCGCCTGTAGCGGCCGACGGGTCGACCCGTGCCCCCGGAAAACCGCGGGCCGACGGCGCGGCCCAGGCCGAGCGCCGGGCGCCCCGCCCCGAACGGCCCATTCCGGCCGTTTCCTACCCCGAAGACCTGCCCGTCAGCGCGCGGCGCCAGGAGATCGCGCGCGCCATCGCCAACCACCAGGTGGTGATCGTCAGCGGCGAGACCGGCTCGGGCAAGACCACCCAGCTGCCCAAGATCTGCCTGGAACTGGGTCGCGGCCGCCAGAAGATGATCGGCCACACCCAGCCGCGCCGGCTGGCCGCGACGTCCGTGGCCAAGCGCATCGCCGAAGAGCTGAACACGCCGATGGGCGAGGTGGTGGGCTACCAGGTGCGTTTCAACGACCGCACCGGCCCCAACGCGTCCATCAAGCTGATGACGGACGGCATCCTGCTGGCCGAGTCGCAGCGCGACCCGCTTTTGCGCCGCTACGACACCATCATCATCGATGAGGCGCACGAACGCAGCCTGAACATCGACTTCCTGCTGGGCTACCTGAAGCAGCTGCTGCCGCGGCGCCCGGACCTGAAGATCATCATCACGTCGGCCACCATCGACGCCGAGCGCTTTGCCCGCCATTTTGCGGCGTCCGAAGACAAGCCCGCGCCAGTCATCGAAGTGTCGGGCCGCCTGTACCCGGTTGAACTGCGCTACCGCCCGGTACGGGAAGAACCCGCCGAAGACGAACCCCCCGCCAAGGCCGGGCGCGACCGCGAACGCATGTCCGGCGACGAAGAGCGCGACCTGATCGACGCCATCGTCGATGCGGTGGACGAATGCGCCCGCCATGGTCCGGGCGACGTGCTGGTGTTTCTGCCCGGCGAACGCGAGATCCGCGAGTCGGCCGAGGCCCTGCGCAAACGCCATCCGGCCGGCACCGAGGTGCTGCCGCTGTACGCGCGCCTGTCGCAGGCCGAACAGGAACAGATCTTCCATCCGCGCGGCAACGCGCGGCGCATCGTGCTGGCCACCAACGTGGCCGAAACCTCGCTGACGGTGCCCGGCATCCGCTTCGTGGTCGACAGCGGCCTGGCCCGCATCAAGCGCTATTCGTGGCGCAACAAGGTCGAGCAGCTGCGCATCGAGCCCATCAGCCGGGCCTCGGCCAACCAGCGCGCCGGCCGCTGCGGCCGCGTGGGGCCGGGCGTGTGCATCCGGCTCTACGACGAAACCGATTTCAACGCCCGCGCCGCCTTCACCGACCCCGAAGTGCTGCGCTCGTCGCTGGCCTCGGTCATCCTGAGGATGAAGTCGCTCAAGCTGGACGACATCGAGCAGTTCCCCTTCGTCGAGGCCCCGCCGGGGCGGGCGGTGGCCGACGGCTACCACTTGCTGCAGGAACTGGGCGCCATCGAACTGGCCTCGGCCGACGACGACACCGATGCCACCCGCACCGGCGCCTCGTTCGTGCTGACCCAGACGGGCCACGAACTGGCCAAGCTGCCGGTCGACCCGCGCATCGGCCGCATGATCCTGGCCGCGCGCGAACAGCAATGCCTGGCCGAAATGCTGATCATCGCCTCGGCCCTGTCGGTGCAGGACGCGCGCGACCGCCCCATGCAGGAACGCGAGGCCGCCGAGGCCGCGCATGCCAAGTTCGCCGACGACAAGTCCGAATTCATTTCCTTCCTGAAGCTTTGGCGCTGGTACGGCGAACAAGTCCAGCACAAGGCCTCGCAGCGCAAGCTGGTGGGCCTCTTGCGGCAGAACTTCCTGTCGCCCATCCGCCTGCGCGAATGGCACGACGTCCATACCCAGCTGTCCGCCCTGGTGGGCGAGCAGGGCTGGCGCGTCAACCAGGTCGAAGCCACCTACGAACAGCTGCATCTGGCGCTGCTGTCGGGCCTGCTCGGCAATATCGGCTTCAAGAGCGACGAGGGCGGCCATTACCAGGGCGCCCGCGACATCCGCTTCCACATCCATCCCGGTTCGCGCCTGGTCAAGAAGGCGGGGCGCTGGATCGTGGCCGCCGAACTGGTCGAGACGACCCGCCTGTACGCGCGCTGCGTGGCCCGCATCGACCCGGTCTGGCTGGAAAAGGTGGGCGCCCACCTGATCCGCAAGAACTGGTCGGACCCGCGCTGGGAAAAGAAGGCCGGCCAGGTGGTGGCCAACGAACGCGCCACGCTGTATGGCCTGACCATCTACACCGGCCGGCGCATCCAGTACGGCCGCGTGCATCCGCGCGAGGCGCGCGAACTGTTCATCCGCCAGGCGCTGGTGCCCGGCGAGATCGATACCCGCCTGGCCTTCGTGGCCCACAACCGCAAGCTCATCGCCGGCATCGAAAAGCTCGAACACCAGACCCGCCGCCCGGACATCCTGGTCGACGACGAGCTGATCTACGCCTTCTACGACCGTCAACTGCCGGCCGACATCTCGCAGACCGCCACGCTGGAAAAGTGGGTGGCCGGCCTGGACAAGGCCGCGGCCGCCAAGCTGATGTTGACGCGCGACGAACTCATGCGGCACGAGGCCGCCGGGGTCACCACCGACGTCTTTCCCAAGAAGGTCGAGTGGCAGGGCGTGTCGATGGCGCTGGACTACCACTTCGAGCCCGGTTCGCCGCGCGACGGCGTGACGCTGTCGGTGCCGCTGTTCGCCCTGAACCAGATCGATCCGGCGCGCTGCGAATGGCTGGTGCCGGGCATGCTCAAGGAAAAGGCGCACCTGCTGCTCAAGTCGCTGCCGCAGAAGCTGCGGCGCCACTGCGTGCCGCTGCCCGATTACGCCGCCGGTTTCTATGACCGCTGGTTCGAGCGCATGGCCGATCCCCAGATGGGCCTGGTCGACGCCCTGATCGCCGATATGTGGGACCAGGTGCAGGTGCGCCCGGCCGTGGCCGATTTCAAGCTGGAAACCCTGCCGGCCCACCTGTTCATGAACTTCCGGGTGGTCGACGAACATGGCCGCATGTTGTCCGCCGGCCGCAACCTGGCCCAGCTGCGCGCCGAATTCGGCAAGCAGGCCCAGGCCACCTTCCAGCAACTGGCGGCCAGCGATACGCAGGTGGCCCAGGCGCTGGCGCATGAAAACCTGACCTCCTGGTCGTTCGGCCCGTTGCCGGAGATCCTCGAGATCAAGCGCCGCGGCCAGTCGGTCATCGGCTATCCGGCGCTGGTGGACCGGGGCGCGCATTGCGACCTGGACGTGTTCGACGACCCCGACGAGGCCCGCAAGGCCCACCGCGCGGGCCTGCTCAAGCTGTTCCGGCTGGGCCTGCGCGAGCAGGTCAAGTTCCTGGAAAAGAACCTGGCCGACCTGACCAGGATCAGCATGCTCTACATGACGCTGGGCACGCAGGAAGAGCTGCGGGACCAGATCATCGACTGCGCCCTGGGCCAGGCCTGCCTGGCCGAGCCCTGGCCGGTCAACGAGCAGCAGTTCGAGGCCCGCCGCACCGAAGGCAAGGGCCGGCTGGGCCTGCTGGCCCAGGAAGTTGCCCGCCTGGCCGGCACGGTGCTGACGGAATACGCGGCCCTGCAGCGCAAGCTGCCGCAGGCCAAGCCGCACGCCGCCGCCTACGCCGACCTGCAGCAGCAGCTGGGGGCGCTGATGCCCAAGTGGTTCATCCGCGACACCCCCTACGCCCAGTTGTCCCATTATCCGCGCTACCTGAAGGCGGCGGTGGCGCGCATCGACAAGCTGCGCGCCGACCCGGGGCGGGATGCCAAGCTGGTGGCCGAAATGGCACCGTTGCTCACCCAGTACCAGCGGGCCCGCTCGGCCCTGAAGGGGGCGCCCGACCCCCGCCTGGACGAGTTCCGCTGGCTGCTCGAAGAGCTGCGAGTGGCGCTGTTTGCGCAGGAATTGCGCACGCCTATGCCGGTTTCGGTTAAGCGGCTGATGAAAAGCTGGGAGTCCCTGCAACGCTGACGACGGGGCGGCGCGAGCCGTCCCGTATTACAGGCAGATTTCAGTCGTTTTCCGTTCAGAGACGCGTCATCTGGTTATGCTTCAATGCGCGGGCCTTTCCCCGCCGCTCCCTGGAGCATTGCCGACATGTTCGAGCTTTTCAGCACCCGGACCCGCCCGTCCTCGTCGTCCCGCTCCTCGCCCAACCGCTGGGACTGGGCGCTACTGCCCCTGGTCCTGGTGGTGCTGGCCGCCATGGCCTACGGCGCCTCGCAGATGAGCCGCCCCTTCGCCGTCGGCGAAGAACTGCCCATCTCGCTGGACCCGATCTACCTGCCGTACTACCTGTTGCGCACCATCCTGCGCATGTTCACGGCGCTGGCCTTCTCGCTGATGTTCAGCTTCGTCTTCGCGGCCATCGCCGCCAAGTACCGCACGGCTGAAAAAGCGATGATCCCGATGCTGGACATCCTGCAGTCGGTGCCGATCCTGGGTTTTCAGGCCATCGCCATCGCGCCGTTCATCGCCTTGTTCCCCGGCAACCTGCTGGGGGTGGAATGCGCGGCGATCTTCGCCATCTTCACCTCGCAGGCCTGGAACATGGCGTTCAGCCTGTACCAGTCCATGCGCACGGTGCCGGCCGAACTGAACGAGGCCGCCCGCGTCTTCCGCCTTTCGGGCTGGCAGCGCTTCTGGCGGCTGGAATTGCCCTACGCCACGCCGGGCCTGCTCTGGAACATGATGATGTCCATGTCCGGCGGCTGGTTCTTCCTGGTGGCGGCCGAAGCCATTTCGGTGGCCGGGCAGGACATCAAGCTGCCCGGCATCGGCTCGTACATCGCCGTGGCCATCGACGCCGAGAACGGCCGCGCCATCGCCTGGGCCATCGGCGCCATGATGGCCGGCATCCTGCTCTACGACCAGCTGTTCTTCCGCCCGCTGCTGGCCTGGGCCGACAAGTTCCGCTTCGAGGAGTCGCAGGCCGACGTCGCCCAGCAGTCCTGGCTGCTGGACTGGACCCGTCGCAGCCGCTGGATGCAGGCCCTGTCCAACCTGTTCTGGGCGCGCATGCGCCGCGCGCTGGGCTGGTTCAGCGTGTCGTACGATGGCACCTCGATCCGCGCCCGCGCCAAGGCGCCGGACCCGCGCTGGACCCGCATCTGGGATTCCCTGCTGGCTGCCGGCGCGCTGCTGGCCACCTACAAGCTGGTGGTCTTCGTGCATGCGGAAGTGGGCTGGGCCGAAGTGCTGCACGTGGTCGGCCTGGGCGGCATCACGCTGGTGCGGGTGATGGTGCTGATCGGCCTGGCCTCGGCCATCTGGGTGCCCATTGCCGTCTGGATCGGCCTGCGGCCCAAGTATTCGCAGCGGGTACAGGCCGTGGCGCAGTTCCTTGCGGCATTCCCGGTCAACCTGTTGTTTCCGGCCGTGGTGTTCGTGATGGTGGCGTTGAAACTGAACCCCAACATCTGGCTCAGCCCGCTCATCATTTTCGGCACTCAGTGGTACATCCTGTTCAACGTGGTGGCGGGGGCGTCGACCATTCCCAATGAGTTGCGCCTGGCGGCCAGCAACCTGGGCCTGAAAGGCTGGCTGCTGTGGCGCCGGGTGTACCTGCCGGCGGTGTTCCCCAGCTTCATCACCGGCGCCATCACGGCCAGCGGCGGGTCCTGGAACGCCAGCATCGTGGCCGAATACGTGTCCTGGGGCAATACCTCGCTGGTGGCCGACGGCCTGGGCAGCTACATCAAGCAGATGACCGAGCAGGGGGACTTCCACCGCATCGCGCTCGGCATCGGGGTCATGAGCATCTTCGTCATGCTGTTGAACCGGTTTTTCTGGCGAAAACTGTATTTGCTGGCCGAAGATCGCGGCCGATAGGAGTCCTAATGAATCCCAATCTCCTGATCGAACTGCACGATGTCGGCAAGTCGTTCCGCGCCGCGGACGGCACCGCCCGCAACGTGCTCGAACACGTGGACTTCACCCTGCGCGAAGGCGAAATCGTGGCCCTGCTGGGCAAATCCGGCTCGGGCAAATCGACGTTGCTGCGCATCATGGCGGGGCTGGTCAATGCAGACCAGGGCACCGTCACCTACCGCGGCCAACCCGTATATGGCCCGGCAGCAGGCATCGCCATGGTGTTCCAGTCGTTCGCGCTGTTTCCCTGGCTGACCGCCCAGCAGAACGTTGAACTGGGCCTGGAAGCCCAGGGCGTGGCGCCCGCCGAACGCGCCAAGCGCGCCGATGCCGTGCTGGACCTGATGGGCCTGGGCGGTTTCGGCGGCGCCTTGCCGCGCGAACTGTCCGGCGGCATGCGCCAGCGGGTGGGCATCGCCCGCGCCCTGGTCATGAACCCCGACGTGCTGCTGATGGACGAAGCGTTTTCGGCGCTGGACGTGCTGACCGGCGAAACCCTGCGCGACGACATGCTCGAGCTGTGGGACGAAAGCCGCATCTCCACCAAGGGCATCCTCATCGTCTCGCACAACATCGAAGAAGCGGTCATGATGGCCGACCGCATCATCATCTTCTCCAGCGATCCCGGCCGCATCCGCAGTCAGGTCCAGATCGGCCTGCCGCGGCCCCGCAACGCCGATTCGCCGCAGGTCCGTGCGCTGATCGACGAGGTCTACGCACTGATGACCCAGCGCCCGGCCCACGACGTGCCCACCCCGCGCCAGCAAGGCCTGGGCTACCGCTTCCCGCAGACCGAGGTCGAGCGCATGGAAGGCGTGCTGGACGTGCTGGCCGAAGACCCGTTCAACGGCCGCGCCGACCTGCCCAAGCTGGCCGAGGAAGCCGAGATTTCCGACGACGACCTGCTGCCGGCCTGCGAAGCGCTGGGGCTGTTCGGGCTGGCCCAGATCGACAAGGGCGATATCTTCCTGACGCCGCTGGGCCAGCGCTACGTGCATGCCGACCAGGGGCAGAAGCAGGCCATCTTCGGACGCCAGTTGCTGGCGCACGTGCCGCTGGCCGCGCACATCCGCCACAGCCTGGAACAGGAGCCGGCCGGCGCGCTGCCGGAAAAGAACTTCCTGGATTCGCTGGAAGAATTCCTCAAGCCCGACGAAGCCGAGCGCGTGCTGAAGATCGCGGTGGAATGGGGCCGCTATGGCGAAATCTACGGCTACGACTACCACACCGGCTTGCTGACGCTGCCGGATCGCGATGCGGGGTAGGCAGGGAAGGCGCGGCGGGCCGAATGGCCCGCCGTCTCACATCAGGCGCGGGCGCGCTACAGCGCGATGAAGCCCACGATCACCAGCGCGATCAGGCCATACTTGGTGGCCTTGTATACCGTGCGGTTCCAGGCCTTGAAGGCCTTGCGCTTCTGGTCGATGACCCAGTGCGCGTGGGTCAGCTTGTTGATGGCGCCGGTCTGGTCGCCGCCGTCGTTGGGCGAGCTGGCGGCCGACATCACCACCCGGCCGAACCAGCGGTTGAACGCCTCGGCCCAGCCCCATTTCAGCGGCCGCTCGACGTCGCAGAACAGGATGATGCGGTTCTGGTCGGTGCGGTTGTAGGCTTCGTGGACGTAGGTTTCGTCGAAAACCACGCTTTCGCCGTCGCGCCAGCTGTACTGTTCGCCGTCGACGATGATGTGGCAGCCGTCGTCGTTGGGCGTGACCAGGCCCAGGTGGTAGCGCAGCGAACCGGCGAAGGGGTCGCGGTGCGGGTTCAACTGGCCGCCGGGCGGCAGCTCGGCGAACATGGCCGCCTTGACCTTGGGCAGCGTCTTCAGGATCGCCACCGTCTTGGGGCACAGTTCTTCGGCCGACGGGTGGCGCGCGTCATACCACTTCAGGTAGAAGCGCTTCCAGCCGTACTTGAAGAACGAATTGAAGCCGATGTCGTTGTGGCTGTCGGCCGCCTTGATGCGGCGCAGCTCGGCCATCTGCACGGCTTCGTCGCGAATGGTTTCCCAGTTGTCGTCCAGGACCTTGAGTTCGGCGATCTCGCTGGTGGTCAGGTAGGGCGTGGACGGCACGCGCGACGCCAGCACCATGAAGGCATTGACGGGCGCGAGCAGCACCGAGTGATCCAGCAATTGCCGGCCCAGCGGCAGCTTGACGCGGCCACGGAAGTGCGCGAACAGGATGGCGGCGAGCCAGATCCCGGGTATCAGCCATTTCATACGTAAATCTCGTCCTGCGGCGGGTGAGTCAGGTCCAATCGTCTATTGTTACACAGGGGCGCCCGGCAGGCGGCGGCGGAATCGCCGATGGTGCGTTTTTGGGCCGTTCGACTAGGTACAATTCCGCTATGTCCGAAGCCGTAACAACTCCGTCCCCATTTGTCCACCTGCGCGTCCACTCCGAGTTCTCGGTGGTGGATGGCATCGTGCGCATCCCCGACCTCATCAAGCGCGTGGCCAAGCTGGGCCAGCCCGCGGTGGCCCTGACCGATCTGTCGAACCTGTTCGGCCTGATCAAGTTCTACAAGGGCGCGCGCGGCGCGGGCGTCAAGCCCATCGCCGGCGCCGATGTCTGGCTGACCAACGACGAAGACCCCGCCAAGCCCTTCCGGGTGCTGCTGCTGGTGCGCAACCATCAGGGCTACCTGAACCTGTGCGAACTGCTGTCGCGCTCGTTCCTGACCAACCAGGGCAAGGGCCGCGCCGAAATCCGCCGCGAATGGCTGCAAGGCCAGGAAGGCCTGATCGTGCTCTCGGGCGGGCGCGGGGGCGACGTCGGCCAGGCGCTGGACGCCGGCAACGCCGTGTCGGCGCTGGCGCTGGCGCGCCAATGGGCGTTGATGTTCCCGGGCAGCTACTACATCGAACTGCAACGCGCCGGCATGGACGGCGACGAAGCCTACACCCAGGCCGCCATGCGCCTGGCGGCCGAAGCCGGCCTGCCGGTGGTGGCCACGCATCCGGTGCAGTTCCTGGACGAATACGAATTCCAGGCGCACGAGGCCCGGGTCTGCATCGCCGAAGGCGAAATCCTGGCCAATCCGCGCCGTGTGCGCCGCTTCACCAAAGAGCAGTACCTGCTCAGTTCCGAGGAAATGGCCCGCCGCTTCGCCGACGTGCCTTCGGCGCTGGCCAACACGGTGGAAATCGCCAAGCGCTGCAACCTGAGCCTGGTGCTGGGCAAGCCGCGCCTGCCCAACTTCCCCACGCCCGACGGCGTGACGCTGGACGACTATCTCGTCCAGCTGTCCGAGGAAGGCCTGGAAAAGCGCATGGAGTTCCTGTTCCCGAACGTCGCTGAGCGCGAATCCAAGCGCGAGCAGTACTACGAACGCCTGCGCTGGGAATGCAAGACCATCATCCAGATGGGCTTTCCCGGCTACTTCCTGATCGTGCAGGACTTCATCAACTGGGGCAAGAACAACGGCGTGCCCGTGGGCCCCGGCCGGGGTTCCGGCGCCGGCTCGCTGGTGGCGTACGCGCTGGGCATTACCGACCTGGACCCGATCCGCTACGACTTGCTGTTCGAGCGCTTCCTGAATCCCGAGCGGGTCTCCATGCCCGACTTCGATATCGACTTCTGCCAGGACAACCGCGAACGCGTCATCGACTACGTCAAGGAAAAATACGGCCGCGCCGCCGTGAGCCAGATCGCCACCTTCGGTACCTTGGGTGCCAAGGCCGTGGTGCGCGATGCCGGCCGCGTGCTGGACATGCCCTACATGTTCTGCGACGGCCTGTCCAAGCTGATCCCGTTCAACCCGATGGACCCCTGGTCGCTCGAGCGCACCCTGAAGGACGAACCCGCCTTCAAGGACCGCTACGAACAGGAAGAAGAAGTGCGCGCCCTGGTCGACCTGGCCAAGCCGCTCGAAGGCCTGACCCGCAACATCGGCATGCACGCCGGCGGCGTGCTCATCGCGCCCGGCAAGCTCACCGACTTCTGCCCGCTGTACTGCCAGGCGGGCCAGGAAAACAGCGCGGTCTCGCAGTTCGACAAAGACGACGTCGAAGCCGCCGGCCTGGTCAAGTTCGACTTCCTGGGCCTGCGCAACCTGACCATCCTGGACTGGGCCGTGCGCTACGTGCGCCAGTTCAACGAAGACAAGCGCGACTTCGACGTCATGGCGCTCAGCCTGGACGACCCGGCCGCCTACAAGATTCTGTGCGACGCGAACACCACCGCGGTGTTCCAGCTGGAATCGCGCGGCATGAAGGAACTGCTCAAGAAGCTGCGCCCCAACACCTTCGAAGACATCATCGCCATGCTGGCCCTGTACCGACCGGGGCCGCTGGAATCGGGCATGGTGGACGACTTCGTCAACCGCAAGCACGGCCGTGCCGCGGTGGACTATTTCCACAACGATCTGGAGAGTACGCTCAAGAGCACCTACGGGGTCATCGTCTACCAGGAACAGGTGATGCTGATCTCGCAGATCATCGGCGGCTACTCGCTGGGTGGCGCCGACCTGCTGCGCCGCGCCATGGGCAAGAAAAAGCCCGAGGAAATGGCCAAGCACCGCGAGCTGTTCGAACAGGGCGCCAAGGAAAAGGGCCACGATCCCGACCTGGCGGTCAAGCTGTTCGACCTGATGGAAAAGTTCGCGGGCTACGGCTTCAACAAGTCGCACTCGGCCGCCTACGCGCTCATCTCGTACCAGACCGCCTGGCTCAAGGCCTATCACCCCACCGAATTCCTGGCCGCCACCATGTCGTCCGATATGGACGACACGGACAAGGTCCAGATCTTCTGCCGCGACGCGCAGGACAACGGCGTGGAAGTGCTGCCGCCCGACGTCAACTTCTCGGGCTACCGCTTCGAGCCGGTGGCCGACAAGTACACCGAAAAGGGCAAGCCGCCGCGCACCATGCGCTACGGCCTGGGCGCCGTGAAGGGCACGGGGCAGGGCGCGGTCGAAGACATTCTGCGCGCGCGCAAGGAAGGCGGCCCGTTCCAGAACCTGTTCGACTTCTGCCGCCGCGTCAGCAAGCACGCCGTCAACCGCCGCACCATCGAAGCCCTGATCAAGGCGGGTGCGTTCGACACCATCGAACCCAACCGCGCCGCCATGCTGGCGTCGGTGCCCACCGCCATGGAAGCGGCCGAGCAGGCCGCACGCAGCGCCAACCAGTCGTCCCTGTTTGGCGACGACAGCAGCGACGTGGTGGCCGGCGAATTGGCCAAGGTCGCGCCCTGGGACCTGCACAAGAAGCTCACCGAAGAAAAGTCCGCGCTGGGCTACTACTACAGCGGCCACCTGTTCGACGCCTGGCGCGACGAAGTGCGCCAGATCGTGCCGATGCAGCTGGCGCGGGTCGAGCCGCAGCGCGACCTGCAATGGATGTGCGGGGTGCTGGCCAGCGTGCGCGTCATGATGACCCGCCGCGGCAAGATGGTCTTCGCCGTGCTCGACGATGGCACCGCGCAGGTCGAAATCTCGGTGTTCAACGAGCTGTACGAAAAGCACCGCAACCGGTTGCGCGAAGACCAACTGGTCATCGTGCAGGGCAAGGTCAGCAACGACGACTATTCCGGCGGCATGCGCATCGTGGCCGACCAGCTCTATGACCTGCAGCTGGCGCGCGAGGCGCGCGCCAAGTCGTTGCGCGTCAAGCTCAACGGCGCGGCCGACGCCGCGCGCCTGCGCCAGATGCTGAACCCTTTCCGCGCCGAACCCGAAAACGGCATCCCCGGCGTGCCGGTCGACATCGTCTACACCAAGAACAATTTCCTGTGCACCGTGCGGCTGGGCGAAGAATGGCGGGTTCGCATGGCCGACACGCTGCTGGCCAACCTGAGCGCCTGGACCAAGCCGAACGGCGTGGAGGTCACGTACTGATGCGTATCGTTCACTCTGAAGCCGCCACCAGTTTCGGCGGCCAGGAAGGGCGTATCTTCAAGGAAATGAATGCCATGCGCGCGCGCGGGCATCACCTTGAAGCCATCTGCCAGCCGCACGCGCTGCTGGCCCAACGCCTTTCGGAAGCCGGCTTCACCGTGCACACGCTGGAAATGGACGGCCCGCTCAACTACCTGAAGGGCGTGGCCACCATCCGCCGCATCCTGCGCGAAGGCCGTTTCGACGTGCTCAATACACACAGCCGCCGCGATACCGTCATTGCCGCCGCCGCCGGCCGGCTGGCGGGCACGCCGCTCATCGTGCGCACCCGTCACCTGTCCAACAAGGTCGGCTCGCTCTGGTCCTACACTCGTCTGCCGCATCGCGTCACCACGGTCAGCGACCACGTGCGCGAACACCTGATCGAACGCGGCGTGCCGGCCGAACGGGTCGCCACCGTGTATTCGCCTATCGTGTTGCCGCCGCCGGTTGAACATTCCACCCTGCGCGAAGAACTCGGCCTGGCGCCGGACGACCTGGTCGTGGGCTGCGTGGCCGTCATGCGCGCCACCAAGGGCCACAAAGACCTGATCGACGCCATCGCGCCGCTGATGGCCAGCCGCCCCAAGCTGCACCTGGTGTTCGTGGGGGGCGGTTCGCCCGTGTTCGAGCAGACCGAAGCCTACGTGGCCGAGCGCGGCCTCCAAGACCGCATCCACCTGATGGGCACGCGCCGCGATGTGCCCAACCTGCTGGCCGGCTGCGACCTGTTCGCGCTGGCGACGCAGCAGGAAGCATCCGGCACCGTCTACGTCGAAGCCCAGGCCAGCGGCCTGCCGGTCATCGGCACCGACGTGGGCGGCGTGTCCGAGATGTTCCGCAACGGCGAAACCGGCATCCTGGTGCCGCCCAAGGACCCGGCCGCACTGACCGCCGCGCTGGAAAAGCTGATCGACGACACCGACCTGCGCCGCCGCATGGGCGAGGCCGGCCGCAAGATGGTCTGGGACGAAGGCGTGTTCTCGCCCGCCCGCCTGGCCGAGACCACCGAAGCCGTCTATACCAAGTGGCTGGCGGAGCGCCGCGCATGAATGCGCCCAACGTCCCGGTGCTGATGTACCACCACGTCACGCCGGCCGGCGGCATGATCAACGCCGTGCCCGAGGTGTTCGAGGCCCAGATATCGCGGCTGGCGCGGGCGGGCTACCAGTCGCTGTCCACCGACCAGTTCGCCGCCTACCTGGCCGGCGCCCCAGCGCCCGAACGCTCGGTGCTGATCACCTTCGACGACGGCTACCTGAACAACTGGGTCCACGCCCACCCGATCCTGGCGCGCCATGGCATGCGCGCCGTGCTGTTCACCATCACCGGCTGGATCGGCGACGGCCCGGTACGGCCGCACGCGGGGCAGGGCCTGCCGCTGCCGGCCACGCCCGACCACGACACCTGCAAGCAGTGGGTGGCCGCGGGCCGCAGCGACGAGGCCATGCTGCGCTGGAGCGAAATCGAGGCCATGCAGGCCGCCGGTACCTTCGAATTCCATTCGCATACCCACACCCACACGCGCTGGGACAAGGTCTGCGGTGCCGATGTCGACGCCAAGCGGGCCCACATCGCCCAGGAATTGTCCGATTCGCGCGAAACGCTGACGCGCCGCCTGGGCCAGGTCAGCGACCACCTCTGCTGGCCGCAGGGTTATTTCGACGCCGACTACGTCGCGGCCGCCCGGCAGGCGGGCTTTCGCCACTTGTACACTACCGACCCTTTCGGCCAGAACACGCCTGCCGCCGACCCCGAACACATCTACCGTTTCGCGGTGCGCAACCAGGGCGGCACCTGGCTGAACCGGCGCATCTGGCTGTCGCGCGATCCCTTCTGGGGGCCGCGCTATCACGCCTGGAAAGCCTGGAAAAAGCGTCTTAGGAATCGCGGATGAAGTTATCAGTCATAGTCATCACCAAGAACGAAGCGGCCAACATTGCCGATTGCCTGAAGTCCGTCGCCTTTGCCGACGAATTCATCGTGGTGGACTCCGGCAGCACCGACGGCACGGTCGAGCTGGCGCGGGCGCTGGGCGCGCGCGTCGAAGTCACCGCCGACTGGCCCGGTTTCGGCCCGCAGAAAAACCGTGCGCTGGACCTGGCCACCGGCGACTGGGTGCTGTCCATCGACGCCGATGAACGCGTCACCCCCGAACTGGCCCGCGAAATCCAGGAAACGATCAGCGCCCCGCGCGCCGATACCTACGAGATCGCGCGCCTGTCGAATTTCTGCGGCCGCGACATTCGCCACAGCGGCTGGTGGCCCGACTACGTGCTGCGCCTGTTCAAGCGCGGCACCGCGCGTTTCAACGACGCCGCGGTGCACGAGCGGGTGGTGCCGGTCAATGGCCAGCCGCTGCAGCTCAAGGGCTACTTCAATCACTATCCCTACGACAACCTGGATGCGCTGATCACCAAGGTCAACCGCTATTCGTCCGATGCCGCCGCCATGATGTACGCCAAGGGGCGGCGCACGTCCGTCTTCGGCGCGCTGGGCCACAGCTTCTGGACCTTTGTCCGCATCTACCTGATCCGGCGCGGCTTCCTGGATGGCCGCCACGGCCTGGTGCTGGCCGTCACCGCCGCCGCGGGCAGCTTCTTCCGTTATTCGAAGCTGATGTTCCTGGCCGAGAAGAAGAAGTGAGGATTCTCTACACCAACTTCCACGCCAACAACGGCGGCGGCCACGTCACCTACATCATCAATCTGGCGCGCGCCCTGGCGGCCCAGCACCAGATCACCGTGGCCGCGCCCGCCAGCAGCCGGTTGTACCGCTACGCCAAGGCGATTCCCGGCGTGACGGTCGTGGACATGCGCTACACCACGCGCCCGTCGTCGTGGTTCGGCGACCGCGCCCGGCTGCGCCGCCTGATCAAGGATGGCCGCTTCGACATCATCCACGCCAACGGCTCGGCCGACCACAAGCAGGTCATGCTGGCCACGCTGGCCATGGCACGCCGGCCGCGCATCGTCTTCACCAAGCACAACGACCACCCCGTCGCCAGTTTCGGCCACAAGCTGCGGGTGGCCCTGGCCACTGACCACAGCATCGCCGTCAGCGACTACATCCATCGCCTGCTGGCCGATTCGCCCTACCAGCGGCGACCCATCACCACCATCCGCCACGGCATCGACACGCAGTTCTTCGCGCCGCCGCCGGCTGACAGCCTGGACAAGCTGCGCGAGATCTTCTTCGGCCCCGACTGGCGCGGCAAGCTGCTGCTGGGCAGTGCGGGCGGCACCGACTACGACAAGGGCTGGCTCGACCTGGTCGCCGCCGTCGCGGCCCTGCCGCCGGGCGACAAAGAACGCGTACTGCTGCTGGTGGCGGGTGATCCGCCCAACGAGGCCAAGCTGGCCCGCGTGCGTGAGCTGGGCATGATCGACCAGGTGCGCTTTCCCGGCTTGCTCGACGACGTGCGCGCCGCGCTGGCGTCCTGCCACGCGGGTTTCGTGCTGTCCTACCGCGAAGCGCTGTCGTTCGCCTGCCGCGAAATCATGGGCCTGGGCCTGCCCGCCCTGGTCACCAACGCCGGCGGCCTGCCCGAAAACGTCACCGACGGGGTCGACGGCTGGATCGTGCCGGTGCGCGACGTGGCCGCCATGACCGCGCGCCTGCGAGACATGCTGGCCCACCCCGAGCAGGTCCGGGCCATGGGCGCCAATGCCCGCGCCACCAGCCTGCGCGACTTCAACCTGACGCGTTTCGCCCAAGCCACAGCCGACGTCTACCAGCGGACATTGGCCGGACACTGAGCCTTTATAATCCGCGCTATGTCTATCCCCATTCTCATGTACCACCAGATCGGCGAGCCCAACCCCAAGGGCACGCCGTTTCGTGGCCTGACGGTGCACCCCGACGACTTCGCCCGGCAGATGCGCTGGATGCGTTTCCTGGGTTACCGCGGCCTGTCGATGCGCGACGTCATGCCCTACGTGCGGGGCGAGCGCCGCGGCAAGGTGTTCGGCATCACGTTCGACGACGGCTATCGCAACGTCGTCCAGAACGCTATGCCGGTGCTGGACAAGCTGGGTTTCACCGCTACCAACTACCTGGTGGCCAACCAGTTCGACGGCGGCAACGTCTGGGACGCCAAGATCGGCATTCCGCACTCGCCGCTCATGACGGTCGAAGAAATGCGCCAGTGGGCGGCATCGGGCCACGAAGTCGGTTCGCACACGCTGGACCACGTCCACCTGCCCGAAATGACGCCCGACGAAGCCCGCCGCCAGATGGTCGAGTCCAAAGACGTGCTCGAACAGGCGCTGGGCGCCCCGGTCACGGCCTTCTGCTATCCCTACGGCGACCACGGCCCCGAACACCTGGCCATGGCGCGCGAAGCCGGCTACGACAACGCCACGCTCACCAAGCGCGGCCTGGCCAACGCCAGCGACGATCCCTTCGGCCTGCCGCGGGTAACGGTGTCGCGTTCGACCGGCATCTTCCGTTTCCTGCAGAAATGCCTGACCCGCTATGAAGACTCCCGCGGGCGCGGCTGAGCGGCGGCTGCGCATCGCATTGCTGGTCGACCGCTTCGGCAACCGCTTCGGCGGCGCCGAGGCCTACGGTGTCGAACTCATGCGCGTGCTCGGCCAGCGCCACGACGTCTCCATCGTCGCTCGCGACTTCGACAGCGACCTGCCTTTCCCTTTCCTGCCCGTGCGCTTTCCCGGCTGGCTGCCCAGCTGGATGCGGGTGCTGTACTTCGCCTGGAAGGCCGATCGCCTGACCCGCGGCCAGTACGACATCGTGCATTCGCACATGAATGGCTGGGCTGGTGAAATCCAGGTCATGCACGTCACCCCCGTGCGTTACAACCGGCTGACCCGCGTCAAGCCGGCCAAGCGCGTACTGGCCTGGCTCAGCCCGCGCCTGGCGACCTACCTGTTGCTCGAGAAATTCCGCGTGCGCCAGGCGCCCGCGCGCCGGGTGGTGGCCGTGTCGGGGCTCATCATGGACCAGCTGCACCGCAGCTATGGCCCGCAGTTGCCGGTCGACATCATCGCGCCCGGCGTCAAGCTGCCCGCCCCCGAAGCCGCCGCCGGCCGCGATGCCACCCGTGCGCGCCTGGGCTGGGATGCCAGCACCATCGGCTGCCTGCTGGTCGCCCGCAACCCGCTGCGCAAAGGCTTGCCCGCGCTGCTCGATGCCCTGGCCCTCTTGCCCGCGCCGTACCGCCTGCTGGTGGTGGGCGCCGACGACGCCACCCGCGAGCGCGTGCGCGCGGCCGGGGCGGTCGCCCAACGCGTCACCCTGGTCGACCCCACGCCCGACGTCGCCCAGTATTTCGCCGCGGCCGACATCTACGCCCACCCGACCCTGAACGACAGCTACGCCATGGCGCCCCTGGAAGCCATGTCCCATGGCTTGCCAGTCGTGGTCAGCTCGCCCGCCTACTGCGGCTTTGCCCAGTACCTCTCGGCTGGCAAGGACGCGCTGATCCTGCAAGACCCGCGCGACGGCGCCCAACTGGCCCAGGCCCTGCAACGCCTGGGCGACGAACCCGACCTGCGCGCAGCCCTGTCCGAACGCGGCCTGGCCATCGCCCGCGACCAAAGCTGGGAAACCGTGGCGGCGCGCTACGAAGCGCTGTATCAGGCGGTGCTGGACGAACGCGGCTGATCTTTCTGCCCGCTCCGGTTGGACCCCCAAATGAAAACGGGACCCGAAAGGTCCCGTTTTTCAATGCCGCGGCGCCGTGGCCTGTTCCAAGTCGCCCAGCCAGCGGATCGCGTACTCGCGGTCCGGGCCGCACATATCGTGCTGGGCTTGCAGCCCGCCGCAGAAATCCGGCCGCGAAGGCTGGCCGAAGATCGCGCAGCGCATGTCGGGCAGCAGCTGGATACAGGGCACCCCGGCGGGCTTGCCGTCCGGCATCCCCGGAATCGCGCTGGTGATCGACGGCGCGATGCAACACGCGCCGCAGCCCGGCCGGCAGGCCAGCGCCGTGCCCATGCTCAGACCCACCCGCGCAGCCAATACACGAACAGCCCTGCGTATTCCTTGATGATGGAACGGCTGGCGTCGAAGGTGCGCTGGTCGGGCAGCCACGGGTTCAGCGATCCGTCGGCCGGGCGCACGATCTGCGGCGGGGCGGGGGCGGCAATGGCGGTCACGCCCTGCTTGGAGAAGGCCGCCATGGCGCGCGGCATGTGCAGCGCCGACGTCACCAGCAGCACCTTGCCGATGCCGCGGGTTTTCAACTGGTCTTCGGTCAGCGCCGCGTTTTCGTAGGTGGTGCGGCTGGCGTTTTCCAGGATCAGGGCCGATTCCGGCACCCCTTGCTGGCGGATGGCATGGGCCATGCCGCGGGCTTCACTGACGTCGCCTTCCAGGGCGCCGCCGGACAGAACGATCTTGGGCGCACGGCCTGCCAGGTACAGCTGTGCCGCGGTGTCGATACGCACGACCGCGGTGTCCTTGTCGTAGGGCAGGAACCAGTTGGCGCGGCCATTGGCGGTGTTGCCGCCCAGCACCACGATGGCGTCGGCGGTGGGGGACTCGGTGGGTGGCAGGTGCGGGTAGCGGCTTTCCAGCGCCCCGCCCAGCCACAGCGACGTGGCCGGCAGCGACCAGGCCAGCGCCCACAGCAGGCCGGCCAGGATGATGGCGCCGCCCGTCTTGCGCAGGCGGAACAAACCAAGGACCAGGCCGACAACGACCAGGGTCACGCACAAATTGTAGGGAATGATCAGATTGGCGAGATAGCTGGAAAGAGTCATGTCAAAACAATCCGTTTACTGCGCGCCGTCCAGCAGCAGGTTCGCCTGCTGTTCCACTTGTTCAATGGACGGCCATGCCGATTCCGACCCGACGCACACGGCCTTGGGCGACCACGGTCCGGTGCGGCCCGGGCGGGTGACGCCGAACAGCGTCAGTTCCCGGGCGGCTGCGGCCGCGGCGACGTGCGACACGCCGGAATCGTTACATATCACCAGCGCCGCCCGGGCCGTCAGGGCGGCAAAGGCGCCCAGCGACAGGGGAGGCAGCAACTGCGCCGTCGGCGCATTGCGTCGGGCTTCGTCGGTTTCCGCTGGAGGAGGGCACATTACCACGGTATGACCCCGTGCCTGCAGCGCGCGCGTAAGTGTATCGAATCCCGGCCACACCTTGATCTTGCCCTTGTGCAGGCCGGTGGCCGTGGGGGCAATCAGCACGAAGCGCTGGCCGGCCAGCCCGGCCGCTTCCAGCGCCAGCGACGCGGCGCTTTCGTGGGCGGGCGTCAGGGGAAGATCCAGCGTCGGGCCCGGTTCGGCGGGGCCGGCGGGCAGGCTCCAGCGCGTCAGCGCCTCGCGGGTCAGGTGGTACCAGGACTGCACCGCATGCAGGGGCGCATCCGGCTTGGCCACCGGCCAGCGCAACAGGAAGCTGCGGCCGTCGTCCCGGTAGCCGGCCGACGGCAGGCCCGCCAGCCGGAATACCAAGGCGCTGGACAGGGAATCCGGCAGCAGCAGGCCACGCGCGCGGCGGCCTTCAGCACCCAGGCCGCGGCGGTGGTTATTGACCTGGGCGCGATCCGGCCCCACTTTTCCCAGCATGGGAATGAAATCCCGCTTTGCCACGCCATCCAGCAGATCACGGGCCCAGGGGCGGGCGCAGATCACCAGGGGCACGCCGGTGGCCTGAAGGATGCGCAGGCTGGGCAGGCTCATGCAGACATCGCCCACCCAATTGGGCAGGCGGACGTAAAGGCAACTGATTTCGGACATGGACAGGCGCGGTGCGCAATTAGGGCTGAAGGGGGGACGGGGGCGCCGCGCCGCAGCGCGTAGCCGGTACAATCCCGGGCACAATTGTATTAAAGCGAGTGATTCCTTGAATTCTGCCGCACGCAACGCGCCCGCGGGCTCCCAGCCCGTCAAAGCTGAACTCTGGAGCCGCATCTACACCCGGGTGGGTTCCTACTGGAAGGGGCTGGTGCTGGCGACCCTGCTGATGGCCGGCGCCGCCGCCACGCAGCCCACGCTGGCCGTCATTATGAAGCCCCTGCTGGACGATGGCTTCGCGGGCACCAAACCCTACTACGTCTGGGCCCTGCCGCTGGCGGTGGTCGGACTGATCTTCGTGCGCGGCGTCTGCAACTTCTTCAGCGATTACCTGTTGGCGTGGGTCGCCAACAACGTGCTGCTGGGCATGCGGCGCGATATGTTCGAGCGCCTGCTGGGCCTGCCCGACGCTGACTTCAAGCGCGGCGACACCGGCCGCCTGCTCAACCGCTTCACCATCGACGCAGGCAACGTCACCGGCTACGCCACCGACGTCATCACGGTGCTGGTGCGCGAAACCCTCGTCGTCATCGCCCTGATCTGCGTGCTGCTGTACATGTCGTGGGTGCTGACCCTGATCATCCTGATCATGCTGCCGGTCTCGGTGCTGATCGCCCGGGTCTTCATCAAGCGCCTGCGCCGCATCAACCGCGAAATGGTCAACATGAACGCCGAGCTGACCCGGGTGGTCAGCGAAGGCATCGACGGCCAGCGCGTCATCAAGCTGTTCGACGGCTACGAAGTCGAACGCGGCCGCTTCGATTTCGTCAGCACCCGCCTGCGCCGTTTCGCCATGCGCACCGCCACCGCCGACGCGGCCCTGACGCCCCTGACCCAGGTCTGCATCTCGATTTCCGTGGGCGCGGTCATCGCCGTGGCTCTCAGCCAGGCCAACAGCGGCGCCCTCACGGTGGGCAGCTTCGCGTCCTTCATGGCCGCGCTCGCCCAGATCTTCGACCCCATCAAGCGCCTGACCAACCTGGCCGCCCGCATGCAAAAGATGCTGGTGTCCGCCGAAAGCGTGTTCACGCTGATCGACCAGGTGCCCGAAGGCGACACCGGCACCCGCGACCTGCCCGAGCCCGTGCGCGGCAAGGTTGAATTCCGCAACGTCACGCACCGCTTCTCCGACGCGGATCGCGATACCGTCAACGACGTGTCGTTCGTGGTCGAACCCGGCCAGACCGTGGCCCTGGTGGGCCGCTCCGGCAGCGGCAAGACCACCTTGGTCAACATGCTGCCGCGCTTCGTCCTGGCCGATACCGGCGCCATCTTCGTGGACGACGTGCCCATCAACGACCTGAAGCTGCGCAGCTTGCGTTCGCACCTGTCGCTGGTCAGCCAGGACGTCGTGCTGTTCGACGACACCATCGCTGCCAACGTCGGCTATGGCGCCCTGGGCCAGGCCAGCGAGCAGCAGGTGCGCGATGCACTGGCCGCCGCCAACCTGCTCGAATTCGTCGAAGGGTTGCCGCAGGGCATCAACACGCCGGTGGGCGAAAACGCGGCCCGCCTGTCCGGTGGCCAGCGCCAGCGCCTGGCCATTGCCCGCGCCCTCATCAAGAACGCACCCATCCTGATTCTCGACGAAGCCACCTCGGCGCTCGACAACGAATCCGAACGCCAGGTCCAGGCCTCGCTCGAACGCCTGATGAAGGGCCGTACCACGCTGGTCATCGCGCACCGCCTGTCCACCGTGCAAAACGCCGACCGCATCATCGTGCTGGATGCCGGCAAGATCGTCGAGCAGGGCCCCCACGCCCAGCTGCTGGCCGCCAACGGCCTGTACGCCTCGCTCTACAAGATGCAGTTCCGAGAAGACTGACCCCCCGCGCGCGGCGCCCCGCGCCGCGCCACCTGGAGCCGCCCATGTCCGTGCCCGCCGATGGCAACCAGCTCGTCAATGTCGTGGTCTTGCTGGGGGCGGCGGTGGTGGCCGTTCCCCTGTTCAAGCGCCTGGGCCTGGGCTCCGTCCTGGGTTACCTGGCCGCCGGCCTGGTGATCGGCCCGTTCGGCATCGGCTGGTTCTCCGATCCCAAGTCCATCCTGCACGTCGCCGAACTGGGCGTCGTGATGTTTCTCTTCATCATCGGCCTTGAAATGCAGCCGTCGCGGCTGTGGAAGCTGCGCGGCGAGATCTTCGGCCTGGGTGTTGCCCAGGTGCTGGCCTGCGGCGCGCTGCTGACCCTGGTCGGCCTGGCCGCCGGCCTGTCGGGCGCCGCGGCCTTCATGGCGGCCATGGGCTTCGTGCTGTCGTCCACCGCCATCGTCATGCAGATCCTGGCCGAGCGCGATGAAACCGCCAGCGCCCAGGGCCAGCGCATCGTCTCCATCCTGCTGCTCGAAGACCTGGCCATCGTGCCGCTCTTGGCGCTGGTGGCCTTGCTGGCGCCATCGGGCGGCGGCGAACACGGCGATCCCTGGCTGCAATCGGCCATCGCCGTCGGCTGCATCCTGGCCTTGCTGGCGGCAGGGCGCTGGCTGCTCAACCCTTTGTTCCGGCTGCTGGCCGCGGCGCAGGCCCGTGAAGTCATGACCGCCGCCGCCTTGCTGGTGGTGCTGGGGGCGGCGCTGGTCATGGAACTGGGTGGCCTGTCCATGGCCATGGGCGCCTTCCTGGCCGGCGTGCTGCTGTCCGAATCCACCTTCCGGCATCAACTCGAAGCCGACGTCGAGCCCTTCCGCGGCATTTTGCTGGGCCTGTTCTTCCTGGGCGTCGGCATGTCGCTGGACCTGTCCGCCGTGGCCCGCGAATGGCAGTTGATCCTGGCTGCGGTCGTCGTGTTCATGGGGGTCAAGTCGGTGGGCGTCTATGTGGTCGCCCGGCTGCTGCGCGCCAGCCACGCTGAAGCCCTGACCCGCGCGGCCCTCCTGGCCCAGGGCGGCGAATTCGCCTTCGTGCTGTACGGTGCGGCCGCGGCCGCCGGCATCTTCGACGCCCACTTGGCGGCGGTGCTGATCGCCGTGGTCATCATTTCGATGGCGCTGACGCCGTTGTGCGTGCTGGCCCTGCGCTGGCTGCTGCCCAAACCCGCCCCATCGATGGAAGGCGTCGACGTCGCCCAGGACCTGGACGGCTGCGCGCTCATCGTCGGCTTCGGCCGCTTCGGCCAGATCGTCACCCAGGCCATGCTCGCCCGCGGCATGAAGGTATCCATCCTGGATACCGACACCGACGCCATCCGCGCCGCCGCCAAATGGGGCGTCAAGGTGTATTACGGGGACGGTACCCGCATCGACATGTTGCGCACGGCGGGCGCCGAAAACGCCAAGGCCATCCTGATCTGTATCGACAACCCCCAGTCGATCAACCACATGGTCAAGCTGATCAAGGCCGAATTCCCCCTGGTGCAGTTGGTGGTGCGCGCCTACGACCGGATCCACTCGCTGGCGCTGGCCAAAGAGGGGGTGGATTATCAGGTCCGCGAAACCCTCGAATCGGCCCTGGCCTTCGGCGAAGCCGCGCTGCGCGTCATCGGCGTGCCGGCCGACGAGGCCGCCGAAGTCGTAGCCGACGTGCGCAAACGCGATACCGACCGCTTCGAACTCGAAGTCGCGGGCGGCCTGTTCGCCGGCCGGTCGCTGCTATACGGCAACATGACGGGGCCGGCCGATGGCAAGAACGATCAGCCCGACCGGGAAACCACGGGGCATGCTTCCCACTCAGAGCCGGGCGCGCCTGCCTGATACACAGGGCGCCGCTGTCGGCACCACGCCGCCTGTGATGGTTACCCGGGCGTAGCCCAGGGTCGCATCCGATTGAGCCATGACAGGCTTATTACGGACTCTTTGCATTACTTTACGCATCATTTCACGCGCAAGCCCGATCGGCTGAGGTAGATTGGTTTCCACGGCGCTTCGCTTTGAAGCGCGTTTGCCAGGGGGCTGCCATGCTGCAATCGGATCGTATTTCCACGACCCCACACGCTGTCGGGATGGAGCTTGCAAGGCGTCAAGCCACCACCCTGCAATGTGGGTTTTCTGCCGGCGCCATGCGCCAGCTGGTTGTATCGGCCGGGCCGGCCTGGGCGATCAGCGCCCACCGCGAAACCGACAAGGCGCGTGGGGCCAAGGCCTTTCCGTTCCGGATCGCCGCCGCCGTCGCATCCTGACGGCAAGACCCTAGAGCTGGGCCATCGCCGCCCGGCTTTTCCCGGCCGACTTCGCCAGGTACAGCGCGCGGTCGGCCGCATGCAGCACGGCGGCCGTATCGGCGCCGTGGCGCGGAATCAACGCAATACCGATGCTGCCGCCGATGAACACCGGCAGACCTTGTTGCAAATCATAGGGTTGGCGGACACTGTCGATGATGCGGTCGGAAAAGCGCCGGATGTCTTCGTCGCCGTCCAGCCGCATCAACAGCACGAATTCGTCGCCACCGATACGGCCGGCTTCCGCGCCTGGGGGCTTTAACGCCAGCAGCCGTTCGGACACCTGCTTGAGCAGCGCGTCACCGGTCCCGTGGCCATACGTGTCATTGACCGCCTTGAAGCCGTCCAGATCCAGGTACAGCACGGCGAATTCCGCCGTGCCCTGACTGGCGCGTCCCACCGCCAGGTCCAGCGCGCGAAACAGGCCATAGCGGTTCAGCAGCCCGGTCAGCGAATCCTGCCGTGCCTGGCGCTCGTTTTCGCGCTCGGCCAGCATGGTCGACACCAGCATGCGGTTCAGCCGGTACGACGCCATCGACATCGACGTCATGTACAGCGGCACCTGCACCAGCACCAGCCAGAAAATGGGTTCCTGGGTGAATAAGGCGGCCAGGGCGCACGGCCCCACGCTCAAGGCCACCATCACCGCCGACAGGCGCGGCGCACCGAAATTGCGCACGCAGATGCCGCCCACCATGGACGCGGCCGACAGGCAAGCCAGGGTGGCCGCGATCCAGTCGCCGCTGGTCAGGCTGATGAACGTGCCATAGCCCACGCTCCCCGCCCAGCCCAGCGCCAGCACCACGTACAGGTCGGTCGGCGTGGGCCGGCCCGTCAGCGCCAGGCGACGTGCCGACACCAGCACCACGATGCGCGATGCGCACACCAGTGCTTCCAGTCCCAGCCAAAGGAAAAACAGGGGCTCGGGGCGGCGCAGCGTGATCAGCGCCGCCACCAGCAGTGTATTGATGATGCCGCCGAAGAAAATCGGCAGCGAGCCGAACAACCCGCCCACCAGCGCCACCCGGATATCAGGCGGCACATTGCGCCCGGGATCCACCAGCCATTGGGTGAACCGCAGGTTAGGCAAGCTGTAAATCCTGTCCGGGGTATTCATAGATTCGTTCAATAAGGGCAGGGCGGCCGCAAGCCGCTATCTTGCCTGTCAGCTCATGCTTGCGGCATTATGACCCTAAAAAAGCACGACATCCCCCGCGATCGCGAAGGAGCGCCGTATTGAAGTCCCATGGGTTACTACATCGCAGTCTGTATGCCCTGGCGGGGCTGATTGCCGTCGGCATCTGTGCGGCCGCGGTCGCGCTGCTCTGGCTGGATCGGCGCGCCTCCTGGACCCAGGCCTACGTGTCCGCCAGCAACCTGACCGAAGTGCTGGCAGCCGATATCGGGCGCACCATCCACGTCTACGACCTGTCATTGCAGGGCGTCATCGAACGCCTGCAGGAACCGGGCATTCGCGATCTGCCACGCGCCACGCTGCACCGTTTCCTGTTCGACCGCTCGGCCAGCGCCGAATTTCTGGGCACCATCCTCATTCTGGATAGCGAGGGTAATGTTGTCTATGACTCGCAATCCATCGAACCGGCCAAGGCGAATTTCGCCGACCGCGATTTCTTCCAGGTCCATCGCGACAGCGCCGATGCCGGCATGTACGTCAGCCAGCCCTATCGCAGCCGCTTGCGCGACGGCGACGAGAGCATCGGCATCAGCCGGCGCCTGTCCAACGCCGACGGCAGTTTCGCCGGGGTCGTCACGGGATCCTTGCGGCTGGCCTTTTTCCGCGAACGGTTCGCGCGGCTGTCCCTCGGCCCGCAGGACTCGATCACCATCCTGCGCAACGACGGCGCCGTCATCGCGCGTTCGCCCTATTCGTCCACTGACCTGGGCGCCGACATTGGCCAGGCCAAGGCTTTCCAGCAATTCCTGATCCGGCGCGACGGCGCCTTCGTGGGCGCGCTGGCGCCCGACGGGGTCGAACGGCTCTATACCTTCGATACAGTGCCCGGCGCGCCGTTGATCGTCGACGTGGCGCTGGCGGTGGACCAGGTGCTCCAGCGCTGGGAGCGGCGCGCGATGCTGATCATCCCCATCACCCTCGCGCTGTTCGCATCCGTCATGGCCCAGATCGTCCTCTATCGTCGCGAAACCCGGCTGCGCCAGGAAGTCGAAAGCCAGCTCGAAAGACAAGCCCAGACCGACGGCCTGACCGGCATTGCCAACCGGCGCACCTTCGACGAAACGCTGCAGCGCGAATGGCAGAGCGCCATCCGCGAAGGCCAGCCGCTGTCGCTGCTGTTCCTGGATGCCGACCACTTCAAGCTCTACAACGATCGCTATGGCCACCAGGAAGGCGACGAATTGCTCAAGATCCTGGCGCTGACCGTGCGCGGCAAGGCGCGTCGCCCGCGCGACCTGGTGGCGCGCTACGGCGGCGAGGAATTCGTGGCGTTGCTGCCTGATACCGCGCAGGACCGCGCCGTGGAAATCGCGGAACGTATCCGCCAGGCCGTGGTCGGTCTGCACGCCCCGCATGAAGACAATGAAGGGGGCATCGTCACGGTCAGCATCGGCGTGGCGACCTGCATTCCCAAGCCAGCCGACGACGCTTCCATACTGGTCGAAACGGCTGACGCGGCGGTGTACCGCGCCAAGGAAACCGGCCGCAATCGCGTAACGGTCGCCGCGGCTTGATCCCGCGGGGCATGTCGATCCCGCCGGCAAGGGGAACACTGAAGATCCCGGGCCGGCCATGGCCGGTATGCCCGGCGCATCGCCATCAGACGGGCATGGAAAAAAGAAAGCCGCGCAAGGCGGCTTTCGGTCGGGGCAGCGGGTGAGCTTACTTGCCCATCATCACCGCTTGCAGTCGGGTCTGCGCCTGCTGCACCTTCTGTGCCTGGGCGGTCAGTTCCTGCAGCAGCTTGTTCAGCTCGGCCTGCACGGTCGGGTCCTGCACGCGCGCCACCGGGCCCGACAGGTCGATCTGCGACTTGTGCGCATCCACATAGTCGGCGATCGCCAGGCTGCTATCCAGCGTGCCGGTGATCTGCGGCAGCACTTCGCGGAAGGTGTTGGCCGGCAGGGTCACCGTCTTGTCGTAGGCCTTGTCATAGACCGCCTTGAGGTCGTCCGGCTGCTTGAGCTGGGCGCGGGCGGCATCCGCCTTGGCCTGTTCCTTGGTCAGCGCTTCGCCCATGTCCTTCAGGCCGGCCTGCACCGTCTTCAGGTCATCGCGGCGGGCGACCACGTCGTTCAACGAGCGCACCGCGCCTTTCTGCATCAGGTTGCCCATCGGCTTGACCGACGCGTCCATGCCCGAATTGAAGTCTGTGATCACCGCATATTGCGAGGCGTAGTCGCCGAACGACTTCTTCTCTTCATCCGTCAGCTTGGGCACGCGCACGCCCGGCTTGTCGACGATGCGGGTCTGCAGGAACTGCATGAACGCGGCGCGCTGTTCGGGTTCTTTGCTGCCGCAGGCGGCCAGCATCAGCGGCAAGGCGAGTGCCAGCGCAACCAACGGACGGAATAGGGATTTCATGGGGTGATTCTCCGAAAGCATAGGAAAGGGCAGGCCTCGAAAAGAGTCAGGCCAGCCCAGCCGCCGGCGAGCTTATCGGGTCATCGCTCGCCATGCCACGGGTTTCAAACTTCATTTCAATCGAAGTGCGGCGATACAAATTTCACACACATTGATGTGAAAGTTTGCGTGTTAACTGATAGAACGCCTTGCCACGTGGCCCGTAGCAGGACGACGCGTCTTCTGCGTCGCCGCCAAAAGAAAACCGCCCGAAGGCGGTGTGCGATCATGCGCGGCAGATCGGTTTCAATGTGGCCACGCGGGTCAAGCTGTTCGGCATTGAGTCCGCGTTTGGCCCCATAGGTCAAGTATCGTCCTTCTGATACCTGCCTTGGATGATGTAGATCGGACGTTGCTTCGATTCCATGTAGATTCGGCCAACGTACTCTCCCACGATCCCCACGCTGATCAGCTGTATCCCGCCAAGGAACAGAATCACGGTCAGCATCGAACTGTAGCCAGGCCAATCCACGCCATGAAACATGGTGCGCAGGATGATGTACATGGCATACAGGAACGCAGCGGCAGATATCACCAGCCCCATATAGGTCGTCAGACGCAAGGGGGCCGTGCTGAAACTGGTAATGCCTTCAATGGCGAAGTTGACCAGTTTGAATCCGCTGAATTTGGTGGTGCCCGCGACGCGCTGCTCGCGCGCATACTCGACCACCGTCGACTTGAAGCCCACCCACGCAAACAGGCCTTTCATGAATCGGCGTCGCTCGGGCAGCAGCTTGAGAGCATCCACCACGCGCCGGTCCATCAGCCGAAAGTCGCCTACGTTATCGGGAATGTTGGTGTCCGATAACTTATTGTGCACGCGATAAAAGGCGCCGGCCGTTACCCGCTTCAGGTAGCTGTCGGATGAGCGATCCGAGCGCTTGGCCAGGACCACGTCGAACCCTTGCCGCCAACGGTCCAGCATGACGCCGATCAATTGAGGCGGATCTTGCAGATCGCAATCAATCGGCACCACCACATCGCCCACGGACTCATCGACGCCAGCCGTCAGTGCGGCCTCTTTGCCGAAATTTCGGGAAAGATCAACCACGCGTACCTGATCATCCGTCTTGGACAGCGCCACCAACTTGAGCAAGGTGTCATCCTTGCTGCCATCGTTGACGCAGACCAGCTCATAGCGACGAATTCCCATTTCCGCCAGTACCTGGGTAATGGTTTCGTAGAAAAAGCTGATCGTCTCCGTTTCGTTATAGAACGGAACGACAATCGACACGAGCGGATCGGAAACCCGTGGCTGCGTAGTGGCTATTTCGGAATTGCTGCGCATTTTTCGACTTTCTCATCAGTTACGTCCGTACCCGTCATTCCATCGAAATGGAAGAACCGTTTGGCACCAGTCGCTTGGCAAAAGGCTTGGTCCAGCTCTTCTATCGGCCTCTCGACAATAACTTTGAATTTCTTGCGCCAAACCGCAATATTCAGTGCGTCACCCGGACCATAGGAAAAGAGATTGAAGTACGGCTCTACGCCGGAAACCACCACGGTGGTGTTGTCCTCGGCATCTGCCAGATGCTTCATGGCAAACTGGTACTGCGATTGAATCACCTCCGTCTTGTTCAGCGTGAAGTTGATGACTCCGTCGCGCAGTCCCGACACCGCAGGCGCCACAACCAGGAAAATTGTCAGTGCCAGTGCAATCAGTCGGCCAATCCAACCCGCTGTAAAACCCGCACCGATCACAAGCGCCATGAAAAAATGGGGGGCATACAGGTAAAGGTTATCCAAGTGCCTGGACAGCAGCAGCGTCGGTCCAAGCAGGATCGCAAAGCTGACAAACCCCCATACCACCAGCCCATTGCGGCGCCATATCGTGAGTACCATAAGGGGCACCAGGCCTGCGACGGCCACCACGATGGCGCGACGGCCTATGATGTCCGGATAGAACATGTTCAGCACGTAATGCCAGAGATTGGTCACTACGTCAATTATCGAGAAATGCGGCTTGTAGGGGTTGTCGGCCGGGATGGGCGTCTGGGCATATATCAGTAGATAGCTTGCCATGTAGGCGATGAAAATGGCGAGATAGGGCGACAGGCCGACCAGGATTTGGCGAATGCGCCGACGCTCACACAACAGGTCCATCAGGAACAACACCGCCACCAGTCCTATGGCATATTCCTTGGTTCTCAATGCCAGCAGATAAGCCAGGGCACCAGCAATATTCCACCACCAGTTGCCATCTCGGCGCAGCGCCTGCTGACGCAACAGCACGGCCAGAAGGCAAAGTGTGGCCCCCAGCAGGTCGAAGATGGCGGCTACCCAGCCCACCGAGTTGAGTGCCACAAACCATGTTGCGGAAAGGATCGCCGCAACCAAAGCACCCGTACGGGGCATGTATCGGCGAGCAATCAGGTACAGCATCACACTGTTGATGACATGCAGGAACACCAAGGCTGCCTGGAACGCCGGATAGTTCAAGCCCACCAGGTGATGCATGCCACGAATGAACAGGGCGCCGACCGGCCGGTCGTTGTATATGATCTTGGGAAAGATATTCAGGAAATCCCCAAGATCGCGAAACGCCGAAAATCCAAGCCAAGCCCAATCATCCGCTCTGAAGAAGTTGCGCGGGTCGAGCAGCCAGTAGCAGCTCCAGAGAGCGGCTGCTGCCACGACCACGATGAATAGTGCCTCGATTTTCCAGCGTGAACTAACACCTCCCGCGCTTTGACTTACCGACGTTACAGACATGGCCCAAAGTTGTGATTTTTGAAGGGGGGTAATATACCTTAACCGGGCTCTGCGCTGTCGGGGCGGACAGGTCTGCTCCCCCAAGGTTGAAACTACCTTGCGCGCCACCGCCGTCCAGATCATCAAACCAGGATGATGTCGTACTTCTCCTGCGTGTACGTGCTCTCCACTTCCAGCGAGACCCGCTTGCCCACGAAGTCTCCCAGCATCGCCAGGTGCTGGCTTTCTTCCTCCAGGAACAGATCCACCACATCCTGCGACGCCAGGATGCGGAACTCCTTCGGATTGAACTGCCGCGCCTCGCGCAGGATTTCACGCAGGATCTCGTAGCAGACCGTGCGCGGCGTACGCACATTGCCACGCGATTCGCACATGGGGCAGGGCTCGCACAACTGATGGGCCAGCGAATCGCGG
Source organism: Achromobacter sp. FW305-C-28 (assembly GCF_058783235.1). Lineage (NCBI taxonomy): Bacteria > Pseudomonadati > Pseudomonadota > Betaproteobacteria > Burkholderiales > Alcaligenaceae > Achromobacter > Achromobacter sp. FW305-C-28. The sequence goes on from NZ_JBYSYL010000001.1 coordinate 1,057,815, forward strand.
GTGCGCTTGCGCGTCATCTCCACCAGGCCCAGCTGCGTGAAGCCGTTGACCGTCATGCGGGTACGGTCACGCGACAGCGCCTTCTTCAATTCGGCCAGCACGGTTTCGCGGTGCTCCTGCTCTTCCATGTCGATGAAGTCCAGGATCACGATGCCGCCCAGATTGCGCAGTCGCAGCTGGCGGGCAATCGCCTGCGCCGCTTCCAGGTTGGTCTTGAAGATGGTGTCGTCGAAATTGCGGCCGCCCACGAAGCCGCCCGTGTTCACATCCACCGTCGTCAACGCCTCGGTCTGGTCGATGATCAGATAGCCCCCCGACTTCAGGTCCACTCGCCGCGACAGCGCCCTGGCGATCTCGTCGTCCACATTGGCCGTGTCGAACAGGGGGCGCTCGCCGCTGTAATGCTGGATGCGGTCCACCACCGACGGCGTATAGACGCGAGCCCACTCCAGCATGGCCGCGGTGGTGGTGCGCGAGTCCACCAGGATCGACCCGGTCGACGGCCCCACCATATCGCGCAGCACGCGCTGCGCCAGCGTCAGGTCCTGGTGCAGCAGCGTCGGCGCCGGGCGTGTGCGGGCGGCGGCCTGCACGCTGGCCCACAGCTTGCGCAGGTACTCCAGGTCGGCCGTCAGTTCTTCGTCATTGGCGCCTTCCGCCTGCGTACGCACGATGAAGCCGCCTTTTTCCTCGGCGGGCATCAGCGCCTGCAAGCGCTCGCGCAACTGGATGCGTTCGGATTCCGAATCGATCTTCTGCGAGATGCCGATGTGCGGATCATGCGGCAGGTACACCAGCATGCGGCCGGCCATGCTGATCTGCGTCGACAGCCGGGCGCCCTTGGTGCCCAGGGGGTCCTTGACCACCTGGACCATGATGGTCTGTCCCTCGAAAAGCAGCTTTTCTATCGGGGTCGGCGTCAAGCCCTGGCTGCGCTCGCCGCGGTTCTCGCGCAGGTCCGCAATGTGGATGAACGCCGCGCGCTCCAGGCCGATATCGATGAACGCGCTCTGCATGCCCGGCAGCACCCGTACCACCCGCCCCAGATAGATATTGCCGACGTGCCCGCGCTGGATGCTGCGTTCCACGTGCAGCTCCTGCACCGATCCCTGCTCGACCAGCGCGACGCGCGTCTCGAAGGGTGTGATGTTGATCAGGATATCTTCGCTCAGCGCGATGGTTGGGGGCATGGGGGCATCTTCTCCGGAGGTGTGGGGCGCGGGCAGGGCGCCAAGGCGAATAGTAAACGTACCTATGGGCCAGGCAAGTCGATGGTTCAACTCTATCTATATATAGACAAGTTCAGCTATCTATATATAGAGAGCCAGATGAGCGCAAGTGCGCCTCTCTATATATAGGGACTGTCCTGTGCGTAGATGGCTGTCCTGGGCGGTAACCCTGGCCGTCCGCGAGTCAGGGCCGGCAGGTGTGACGGACGGGGTAGTGCGGCGCAAGCTGGCGAGGAAGGGCCCGCGGCGTATGCTGGCGGACTGGCCGGTGGACTGGCGGGGCGGTTGCTGCGGCGTCCGAAGCGGAATTCATCAAGCTTTTTGCGTCGTGCGTGTGACAACGCAAAATTCTGTGCTATAGTTTCGCTCCTTCGCAGTTCAAGCAGTTTTCTGAACCGCGAAGCCAAGCAAGTGCAACGGATCTGGATGCCTCGGCAAGACGGATTTGCCGCAGGGCTCCAAGGCGATGAGTGGGTCAGCAGTTTGTGACCTGATTCTCGAACCAGCAGTCAGCGGGTTTTGCAAAAGAGGGTGCAAATCAGGCAGAAGCCAGTTGCACAATCTGCAAAAATTGTGCTATAGTCTTGGGCTTGGCTGGTGACAGCGAATCAGGGTTTACCCGGTAGGGTGGTCTGAATCAAGTTGCTAGCTGACTGAGCGGTAACCAACCTCTGGGGTTTCCTGGGGCTGCTGGAAAGTGAAGAGATTCACCGGATAGCGGGGTTGCAAGATGGGATGCAAATTAGGCAAAAGCCGGTTGCATAATCTGCAAAAGTTGTGTTATAGTTTCAGGCTTGGCAGTTGCCGAAAAGTTAGGGTTAACCCTGATGTTTCGATAGCTGCTAGGGCGAGGCCTGAAGAGGTCGAGTGGCAAGGCAGTGAGTTTGAGTTGAAAAACGAAAGTTCGAAACGAAAACGAAGCTGACTTGACAAACGATAAAAACTTCTTCATAATCTCGTTTCTCTGCTGCAACGACAGCGACGACGCGAAAGCGAAGTTAGCCGAAGTTGAGGGCAGATGGCAGTAAGAAGTAAACGCAGTACAGAATTTAGCAGTACCGCTCTTTAACAATTAAACAACCGATAAGTGTGGGCGCTTGATGCGAGTGCAGAGTGACTTCGGTCACAAGCACAA